>DAIUFT010000036.1:0-21986 GCA_036844425.1 Prevotella sp.
GAACCAGCAAACTGTGCGTCAGAGTGCATACGACCCATGGTGTCGGTCATACCATAAGATGCAGGACCTGCTGCCATGTTGTCTGGGTGAAGTGTACGACCTGTACCACCACCTGATGCTACAGAGAAGTATGGCTTGCCAGCGAGGACACGCTCCTTCTTGTATGTACCAGCTGTTGGGTGCTGGAAACGTGTTGGGTTGGTAGAGTTACCTGTGATAGAAACGTCAACGTTCTCCTTCCACATGATAGCAACACCCTCACGAACGTCATCAGCGCCATAGCAGTTAACCTTAGCACGAGGACCGTCAGAGTAAGCCTTGGTCTTAACAACGTTCAGTTCGCCTGTGAAGTAGTCGAACTTGGTCTGAACGTATGTGAAGCCGTTGATACGAGAGATAATCATAGCTGCGTCCTTGCCGAGACCGTTAAGGATAACGCGAAGTGGCTTCTGACGTACTTTGTTAGCCATCTCTGCAATCTTGATAGCACCCTCAGCAGCAGCGAAAGACTCGTGGCCAGCGAGGAATGCGAAGCACTCAGTCTCCTCACGGAGCAGACGAGCGGCAAGGTTACCATGGCCGATACCTACCTTACGGTCGTCAGCAACAGAACCTGGGATACAGAAAGCCTGAAGACCAATACCGATAGCCTCAGCAGCCTCAGCAGCAGTCTTGCAACCCTTCTTGATAGCAATAGCAGAACCAACAACGTAAGCCCACTTAGCATTCTCAAAACATATCATCTGTGTGTCTTCACAAGTCTTGTATGGATCAAGACCTGCGTTCTCACAAATCTGGTTAGCCTCTTCAATAGAAGAAATGCCGTTCTCCTTCAATGCAGCTTCAATCTGCTTGATACGACGGTCTTGTGACTCAAATTTTACTTCACGAATCATATTATTTTCCTCCTATTTAGTTTTTACGTGGATCAATAAACTTAACTGCGCCCTGCTCTGGTTTTGTGCGACCGTATGTACCGGTAACCTGCTTCAGAGCCTCATTGGCATCAACACCCTTCTTGATTGCGTCCATGAATTTGCCCATGTGAACGAACTCGTAACCGCAAACCTGATCGTCCTCATCGAGGTACTGCTTTGTGATGTAACCCTCTGTAAGCTGGAGGTAACGTGTACCCTTAGCCTTTGTGCCATAGAGAGTACCGCACTGTGAAACAAGACCCTTACCGAGGTCCTCAAGACCAGCACCGATAGCAAGACCACCTTCAGAGAAAGCAGACTGTGTGCGTCCGTAAACAATCTGAAGGAAGAGTTCGCGCATAGCGGTATTGATAGCATCGCATACGAGGTCAGTATTAAGAGCCTCGAGAATTGTCTTGCCTGGAAGAATCTCTGATGCCATAGCTGCAGAGTGTGTCATGCCTGAGCATCCGATAGTCTCAACAAGAGCCTCTTCGATGATACCGTCCTTAACGTTTAATGACAACTTACAGCAACCCTGCTGTGGTGCACACCAACCGATACCATGAGTCATGCCAGAGATATCCTTAATCTCTTTGGCCTGAATCCACTTACCCTCTTCTGGGATTGGAGCTGGTCCGTGGTTAGGACCTTTCGCAACGACACACATGTCGTTGATTTCCTTTGTGTAAATCATATTAAGTTTTTTGTAATAAAGATAAAGTACATTCCGAAAAGGTGGCGGCAATGTCGCTGCATTGACTGCCTTTTCATCCGCAAAATTACAAAAAAACTTTTAAAGAGACGGTATCTCATTCTTCTTTTTTTTGATTATTCTTTATATTTCTACCAAAATATTATGTTTTCTCGGTATTTATTGTTACTTTTGCAAAGTAGAAATGGCAATATGCCTTTGATTTTTTATTTGTCTAAAAAATATTATGATAACGGTAAAGATATACGATAAAGATTTGGCTCGTGCGGCACAAGAGGGAATAGATAGTTTCCTGCAACTTATTAATGATAAAACGCGTGAAGCTATAGGTGGTGAATTAACTGCGGATAACATGCCCAAGATGTCGTCAGACCAGATAACGCTTATTGGGTATGCCACGCTGCGTGATGAACTGATGGACGGTGGTTTCATACAGTTGATACATAATGGATATGGTCCTTTCTTCTTTCACAACCCTTTTGATGCTGCTGTCAGAGATTGGGGGCTTGTTGAACTGTGCAGACTTATGAGAAGAGTCAAGAAGCAGTACTTGCGATACAAGGATGACATTGAAAAGGATATGTCGGATGAAGAGTTTATGGCGGCATACGAGGCGTTACCAGTCTTTGATGACTTTGATGATTCTTTCGTAAGCAACGAGGAGCAATGGAGTGAGGATGTTGCTCATTATGTTGACGAACACTTAGAGAAATTTGTAACAATAGTAGAATAAACATATTACAATGAATAAGGAGCAGGAACTTTTAAGGAAGAAAAGTCCCGTACAGATACGAAACAAGAAAGCATCGTTTGAATATTTCTTTGTAGATACTTATACTGCTGGTATCGTGTTGACGGGAACGGAAATTAAATCTATTCGTCAGGGTAAGGCGTCGCTTGTGGATGCTTTTTGTTATATACACAATGGAGAGATTTGGGTGAAGGGAATGAATATTTCTCCTTACTTCTATGGTTCTTATAATAATCATGAAGCGAAACGCGACCGCAAGTTGTTGTTGAACAAACGAGAGATACATCATCTTCAAGAGGATACGAAGGCTGTTGGTTATACCATTGTGCCTATACTTGTGTTTATTGACGGTAACGGTAGGGCCAAGGTCGATATCGCTCTTTGTAAGGGTAAGAAAGAGTATGACAAGCGTGAAACTCTAAAAGAAAAACAAGACAGGCGAGAGATGGACAGAGCGATGAAGCATTATTAATGCGCTTTGTGTTCATTATATAGATGTCGGTAGGCATTCTTTGGTGGGTGGGGCTTGAATTTCCACCATTATACACAAACGTGGCGTTCCTTATTTTTTTTCTTAATAAGAAACGCCACGTTCTTTCTTGATAGTTCTTGTTTTGGTGATTCTATAAATTACTATCCATTTATTATTTGCCGAATTCCTTTTGTATTACGATGCCTATACCCTGAGTGTTCAGCGAACTGCGGGTAAAGTATCTGTCGTTAGCCTGATTGTACATCTTCAGCGAGAAGCTGCCGTTTGGTGTTAGGAGATATTGTAGAGAGAAATCTCCTATAAAGTTTTGGGTATTTGTATTGATGTTGTCCCGATAGCCAAACTGTCCGTTGAACAATAGGCGATTGTTGAACATTCTTCCGCTGAGCAGTCCTTCGTACACTCCGTTGTTGAATCCTTCAGCACCTGGGGTAATGTTTGCCCCAAGAGACCAGTTTGTATTTCCCGTGACCTGTCCGAGAATGTTGCTAAGTTGTTGAGACAGCGTACCGCTCAAGAAACTCTGCATGGCAAGTGTGGACTGTTTGGTACGCTGGGCGTTCTCGTCGTCGTTCGTTTGTGAGAGGAAGCGTCCTACCGCAAGGAGATATAATACCTGTTGGTTCATCTCCTCGCCGGAGTTGATTATTGAGTAAACCATTTGGCGAGCGTCAGAACTTAATGATGGTAGGTCAAGTCCGAATGTTATAGAAGGTTTTTCTGGCGTACCTGTAATATCCATGAGGCAGTTAACGGGTACGTTATTAGACTTGAATGATGTGCCAATATTAAGGTCGGCAAGCGAAACGCTATTCAGCTTATATGCTGCCTGAAGGTTAAGAATGGCCTTGTAAGGATCGCCCGTAAACGCGATGCTTCCTCCTCGCTGGAAAGAGAAATCACGTCTCATAAGGTTTTGGATGGTCATTTTGTATGTACCATGGTCTATGCCATAATTTCCAAAAATGCCTAATGAACCCTTGTTGTAGTATTCTATATGTAGCGTGCCAGCGCCAAAAAGGTCAACATAGTCTCCTGTTGTCTTATCCATGATGAGGTTTAATCTTGCCTCTGGCGTTACATTTACCATGAAGTTCAGGCGTATGTTCGCCCTGTCGTTGCCTGCATCTAATAATTCAAAATTGTTAGTCTTATTAGAAATGCTGGTAGTATCCCTTTCCCCTTGCTGTGCATCGTTAGCACTTCCCCATGTTATGAAGTCTTGGGAGCGGATAGCTTCAGGCGAGGAAGCATCGTATGTAAAGAAACTTCCTGGTAATGCCGTACAGTCAGCGTTTATATTTACCTCGTTGCCTTTGCCGTGTACTCCAATCATACCCCTTATTAGAGCGTAGCTACAGTATGTTTCGTCTTTTGGCAGAGCAGGGTAGTTATAGGCAAGCAATCCATTTGTGTTGGCATTTATATCATACGATATTCTGCCAAGATGTCGATGATGTACACCACCATTAAGGTATGCTATATTGCCGAAACAATCTTTTAACGTAGCATTCTTAAACAGTATGTTACCTGGTACAAACACTACTGTGTCATTCTCTAAGGTGTATCGACAGTTTGTGGACGATAGAGTGATGGCTCCATCTGTAACGATCTGTCCTTCCAATTCCAGACCATTGAATGGACCATGCAATCGTAGGTTACCATTGCCAGCAAGGTCTATATCGTGCAGGAACGAGCCACAGAAACTATTCATAAACTCAAGAGGTGTCTTGGACAGGTCCATCTGTAGGTCTATGCTATTGTGAGTGGGCGATATGTTACCGGCAAGGTCAAGCGTTGGGGTATTTCCCTTAATGTTAATCCTTCCGAGTTCGTGTTTGTAGTCGGCGTCAAGATGTAGGTTACCGAGACGTCCTCGTTCAAATCTGAAATCTTTTACGTTAAGTTCTGCTACTGCCGTTGGTGATGATAGTACTGACGAAGCCTGCGCAGAGCCCGATGCCCAACCGTCAAACTCAACGGAATGGAAGTTTACGAGGTTGAGAATATAGGCAATATTAATATCTTTCAGTTCGGCAGTAATAGTGTCGTTAGAGTGTTTTGACGCTATACCGTTAATAAGCAGATGCTGATGTTGGTTCTCTATTGCTAAACGGTTGACCGACAGTCTGCCGTTGGTATAGTCAATACCCTGTGAGTGGATGTTCCATACTGTATCGCCAACCTCAAAGGAAGAGTGGGGGATGCTTACCTGGGCGTGTGGTGTACCTTCTGCGCTGGGGAAGAAGTGTGACAGGATATTGATGCGTCCACGGAACACGTTGGCTCTCATGTTGTCCCATGAGGCAACGGTATGCAATTCGTTATTGCCAGCTTCACATTCCAAAGACATGCTTACAGGACCATTTTTCTCCTTCAATACAGAGGTGATTATGCCACGAATAGAGTCGTCGGTAGTCCATAATTCTAGATTCGTATTGTTTATCTGTGTGCCCGAAATGTTGAGGTCTGGGGCTACAATGCTGATATTGCAGTTGTTGTGCAGACTGTTTACGAATCCGTTTGCTACAATGGGTTTATTAAACTCTAAAGGTATGTCAACAAGTCGTTTTACGAAGTCAAGATTCTTAATGTTGATGTCGAAAGAGAAATCATTATGTTCGCCTTTATGTGTGTTGCCAATGTTTAGTGCAGGCACGTAGGCATGCAGTATGTTAGCGAAGCATCTTGGTAGGGTTGATGGGGTGAACTGTCCTTTGACGTTTATTGTGGCAAAATCGCTATTGAATATCATTTGGCTGTTTCCGTCGTGTGAATGACTGATAGTAGCCGTAGCGTTGTTGAGGTATTCGTTACCTTTGTTGCTATTTAGGTTTGACACGCTTACGTTATCCAAAGATATGGAGCCTTCTATGTCGTTGATATTAGTACCCTTGATGTCTGCCTTCATATCGAACGCAAAGCGGTCACTCCCGAACTGCTGTGTCAGTCTCAAAGCACCAGGACAGAAGTCCCTCACTTCTACGGTGGCAAACAAGCCTTTCTTTGCTCCAATATTTGCGTTTCCTTTGAAATTGAGAGCTATATTGGGGTCTTGAATGGATATCAGGCCGCTAACCATGTTAGAGGCATACGACAGGTCTATTTTCGTATTATGGAATGCATAACTGTTATATGTAAACAAGGTCAAGTCGCCCTTTGCCGAAGCATTTTCTATATTTTTGCCATTTATACGAGCGTTAAGGACCAGACTGCAACTTGTATCACCGAAACGCTTGTCGTTAGTCAACTTTGCGAGGTTTAGCCTGGATGCCGCAATCCTGGCGTTTATGCTACCTTTCTTGTATGTGCCGTCAGTAGAAATCTTTCCTATGTTTGACGTGTTGATGTTTATGTTTGCTGCTATATTCTCCTTACCCGACAGGGTTATCCTGCCTTGGGCATTAATATCCCCAGCATAGTTAAGGACTTGGGGTAGCGATAGAATAGACGATATGTTTTTAATGAGAGACTCTTTTAAAGCCAGTTTGTTAATCAATATGTCTATTCTCGGGCTATTAAGAATGTCTCTGGCAGTTGCAGATAAAGAGATAGCGGCATCGTTGTTGCTTGTAGATGCTACAGATAGTCTAGCGTTGAGTTTGCTGTCTGACCCCTTTATTGTTGCGTTAATACCAAGTTTTGGTAAAGTTGACGCATTATTAATTGGTATGAAAAATGAAAAATCAATAGGGGAGATACGCTCTGCAACCAGTTTTCCATCCATCTTTAGAGAGCCTTCCTGTATTTTGTTTTCCTTTTTTTTGTATGAGACGAAAGCATACGGAACGTTTATCTTTGTGCGTGGCATAACAAGAGAAACGTTCTTGACTTTGATAGTCTTGTCTGTGGTCTCGATGTCTGCTGTAAGGTTCTTTATATTTACCCCAGATTCCTCGCGAAATGACAATCTATTTAGAGAAAAGTTTATGTCCTGGTCGGTTAAGCGATAAAGTATAATATGTGACGAAAGTTGGGCTAAATGAATATGATATGGTGTAAACCTGCCTTTTGTCGTAGGTTTGTCCCATTGGTCATAGTTAATGCTACCATTGCGTATTATTAACGATGCGATACGTAGATTAATGGAGGTGGTAGATGTTGTATCTTTACTTTTAAGCGAATCTATAACAAACTGACAGTTAAGTGGTGACGTGGTTTTATTCTTGTAGATGTTTATATTCGCTCCAAATAACTGTGCTGATGATATAGATACCCTCCCTTCGAAGAGAGGGATTAAATCAATAGTTGCAGAAGTGCGACCAGCGCGTAACATCTGTTTAGCATGTTGGTCATAGATGCATAGGCCATCGATGATGATACGATTAAACAGTCGCAGGTCTATACGTTTCACCTCTACCCTTGTACCGAGTTTTTCTGCAAGGGCATCGCTTACGGTATCTGCTAACATTGTTTGCACTTGCGGAACTCTTAGTAGTGCAAACATAAGAAGATAGACCGTAATTACAATCCATATTGTTATGCGGATAAAATGCTTCAAAATCTGTTGGGAGAGGTGATTATTATGTTCTTTCTTGGGAAGGGTAATAACTTACAATCTGAAAGCAGCCAAATCACCTTGCAAAAGCTATGCTTTTACGTGGTGATTTGGTACAGATTACAATGTAATTAGGCCCCAATTGCGTTACGAGCATAGCCTCATGAAAATTGAAAGGTAATTGGGGGCTTTTTCTTACAAATTAAAACTTTTTTGTGTATAGGTGTAGTCAAAACCTATTTTCTTTGCTATGAGAAAATCTTGCTTCCGACTCTTACATGGTTTGAGCCACACTCTTGCGCGAGCAGGTAGTCATGACTCATACCATATGATTTCACCGCGAAAGCATCGTCGGCAGCAAAGAATTTCTCTTTAACGTTGTCGAAGAAGTCACGTGCGGTGGTAAACTCACGTTTTATCTCCTCGGTGTCGTCAGTATTGCTTGCCATCATCATGATGCCACAGATTCTTACATGTGGCATAGTTCTCCATTCTCCATCTTCAAGCATCTGCAAGCAGTCTGCGGGTGACATTCCACTTTTACTGTCTTCCTGTGCAAGGTGCAGTTCAAGAAGAACGTCAATGACTCTATCGCACTTAGCTCCCTGACGTTCAATTTCTTTAAGAAGTTTGAGAGAGTCAACAGTTTCAATCATAGAAATGTAGGGCGCGATATATTTAACCTTGTTTGTCTGAAGATGTCCAATGAAGTGCCATTTTATGTCCTTGGGGAGGCTGTCATATTTAATGCGCAGTTCCTGTTCACGACTTTCGCCGAATATCCGTTGCCCCTCAGCGTAAGCCTCTTTTACAGCCTCAATGGGGTGATACTTGCTAACAGCAACAAGGCACACGTCACTATTAAGGGTGTCGCGTACCTCTTTAAGATTGTCTTTAATCATTGTAGTCTTGCCTCCTTCTTGTAAGTTGACAGTAATATTCTTATTATCTTATGCTTCTTCTGACGCCTTCATTTCTTGCGCCAAGGCGTCCTCATATTCAGGGCGTTCATCCTCTACAGGCTTGTTTACATGCTTGGTTCCATCATGTTCGTAAACATCGAGAAGAGTGGTTTCTGATATAGCTGCCATCTTCCAGTCTTGCATACCTGTATTCATAACAGTCTCAACGTTCTGTACTGCATTCTGAAGTGTGTTACTCTGTACCAGATAATTTACGGCAGACAGTTTTTCCTTACCGCTTTTCTCGTCAAGGATGATAAACTGCAGTTTTACTTTATACCATTTGTCGTCGCGAGGGTTATCACTAAAAAAGATTTCCTTGTACGGAGTCTTCTTAATGTCGGTAACAGTAAATTCACCAGAGATGTATGATGACATCTCTTGAATGATAGCTTCTTCAGCTTCGGTAAAAGAGAGTGCATCTACCACGTATGACTCTGTGACCTTCTTTTGAAGTCCATCCTCCATCGTTTTCTCGTAACGTATCTTGGTTTCAAACCATTCTGCTGTTCTTGATCTCATTGAAATGTTATCGTTTTATATTAATGTGTTCGTTCTGCAAAATTAAATAATAACTTTCAAAGTGGCAACAAATAACGCGAATTTAATGTATGGAGAGAACAAAAAGTAGTAAAACTCCTTGTATTTCGATATTTTTTTGTAATTTTGTGCCCATTAATTTTTAATAAAAATAAGTAAGAAAAAAGATGCCAGAGATATCAAAACGCGGAGTGGAGATGCCGGAGTCGCCAATCAGGAAGTTAGCGCCGCTTGCTGTAGCAGCAAAAAAGCGTGGGATGAAGGTGTATCATCTGAATATCGGACAGCCGGACTTGCCGACACCGCAGGTAGGACTTGATGCTTTGAAAAATATAGATAGGGGAATTTTAGAGTATTCACCATCACAAGGAATACAATCATACAGGGAAAAACTCGTAGGTTATTATGCAAAGTATCATATCTCGGTTGAACCAGATGATATTATTATTACTAGTGGAGGCAGCGAGGCTATACTCTTTGCCTTTATGGCGTGTCTAAACCCAGGGGACGAGATAATCGTTCCAGAGCCAGCGTATGCTAACTATATGGCATTCGCAATCTCGGCAGGAGCAAAGATACGTACGATAGCGACAACAATAGATGAGGGCTTTTCTCTGCCAAAGGTGGAGAAATTTGAGGAACTGATAAACTCTCGCACTCGTGCCATCATGATATGTAATCCTAACAATCCTACGGGATACCTTTATACACGTAGGGAGATGAATCAGATTCGTGACCTGGTGAAGAAGTATGATCTGTATCTATTCTCTGACGAAGTATATCGTGAATACATATACACGGGGTCTCCTTATATCTCTGTGTGTCATCTGGAAGGAATCGAGAACAATACTGTGCTGATTGATTCTGTTTCAAAACGTTATTCAGAGTGTGGCATACGTATAGGAGCACTTATAACAAAGAATAAAAAGATTCGCCAGGCGGTTATGAAGTTCTGTCAGGCTCGTCTCTCGCCACCACTAATCGGACAGATCGTGGCAGAGGCTTCGCTTGATGCGCCAGAGGAGTATATGCGTGATGTGTATGATGAATACGTAGAACGCCGTAAAGTGTTGATAGACGGATTGAATCGTATACCAGGGGTTTATTCTCCAATTCCTATGGGAGCGTTTTATACCATGGCACAGTTGCCTGTAGATGATGCAGAGAAGTTCTGCCGTTGGTGTCTGGAGGAGTTCTCGTATGAAGGCGAAACAGTTATGATGGCACCAGGTTCTGGTTTCTATACTACGCCAGGAGCAGGAATAAATCAAGTTCGTATAGCATACGTGTTGAAAAAGGATGATCTGGAGCGTGCACTTTTAGTGTTGCGTAAGGCACTTGAGGCGTATCCAGGAAGAGTAATGGAGTAAGAATGGCATTACCTTTTTATATAGCTCGTCATTTGTATGCAGGAGGCAACCCGTCACAGAAGGTTAGTCGCCCAGCAATACGTATTGCCATGCTTGGTATAGCTATTGGCATAGCAACAATGATTGTGTCAATAAGTGTGGTGCTAGGTTTTAAGCATACCATACGTGACAAAATAACAGGCTTCGGAAGTCATATTATCGTGTCAAACTATATGACACTTCAAACGTCAGACCAGTCGTATCCGATAAATGCTACAGACTCTTTGATGCGTCGTGTGAAAGGCATACAGGGAGTGAAACATGCACAGAGGTATTCGCAGAAACAAGGAGTCCTGAAAACTGATGATGATTTCCTTGGTGTTATGTTTAAAGGTGTGGCAGAAGACTATGACACAACATTCATTGCTGGCAATATTATTGCTGGTGCTATACCAAAGTTTAGTGCAGAGAAAAGTGGGCGAAAACTGCTTGTGTCAAAAAGTATGGCAGATAAACTTCGTTTGACAGTAGGCAGTAAGGTTTTCGCTTATTTTCTTGGCGATGAAGATGTTCGGGTGAGACCTTTTACTGTGGCAGGCATTTATCAGACTAATCTTGCAAAATATGACGATGTCGTATGTTTTGCCGATTTATATACCGTATCAAAGTTGAATGGATGGCAGACAGAGCCAGAAGAGGGAAAATATGAAGTTACAGGCATAGAAGTAGCAACGACAGACTTTGACAGTATATTGTGTGTAGAAGACCGTTTTGTTGATAAGATAAACAAGACAATGGATGGCGATGAGCATCCGCTGACGACGGCAACAATACAAGAAATGTCACCCCAGATATTCTCGTGGCTTGACCTGCTTGATCTTAATGTTTGGATAATACTTGCGTTGATGGTTTGCGTGTCAGGGTTTACCATGATTAGCGGTTTGTTGATCATAATTCTTGAACGCAGTACGATGATAGGACTGCTGAAAGCACTTGGCGCACGTAACTCTATGATAAGACGTACGTTCAGATGGCTAGCCCTGTTTATCGTTGTAAGGGGAATGTTGTTGGGCAATGTTCTCGGTATAGGATTGTGTCTATTGCAACAGATGACGGGAGTTGTCAGTCTTGACCCAACAACGTATTATGTGTCAGAAGCGCCAGTTGAATTGAACATACCGTTGATATTGCTGTTAAATGTGGCAACATTAATCATTACTATAGCTGCATTAGTATTGCCGAGTGCACTAGTATCAACAATACATCCGGCAAGATCAATGCGCGTAGAGTAATTTGTATAAAAATACATCTTATATTTGCGTCTTTCATAAAAAAATAGTAATTTTGCGAACAAAAATAAATAATAATAAAGAATAGAAGTCGAAATGAGTAAGAAGTTTGCCGAACATAAGGGATTAGACCTTGTGAAAACCAACGAGCAAGTACTTGCGTATTGGGAAGAGAATGATGTCTTCCATAAAAGTATAGATGAACGTGAAGGCCAACCAAAATTTGTGTTCTTTGAAGGTCCCCCTTCTGCTAATGGACATCCTGGTATTCATCACGTAATGGGACGTACGATAAAAGATACTTTCCTGCGTTATAAGACCATGAAAGGCTATCAAGTACATCGTAAGGCTGGTTGGGATACACATGGACTGCCAGTAGAATTATCAGTAGAGAAGTCTCTCGGTATAACTAAAGAGGATATCGGCAAGAAGATTTCTGTTGATGACTATAACGATGCATGTCGCAAGAATGTTATGATGTATACTGACGAGTGGACTCAGTTGACCAACAAGATGGGCTATTGGGTTGACTTGGAACATCCTTACATTACATATGATAATAAGTATATAGAGACGTTGTGGTATTTGTTAAAGCAGCTCTACAATAAGAATTTATTGTACAAGGGATATACCATACAGCCATACTCACCTGCAGCAGGTACAGGACTATCATCACATGAATTGAATCAGCCAGGTTGCTATCGTGACGTAAAGGATACTACCGTAACGGCACAGTTCCGTGTTACAGATGCAGAAAAGGTATTGGGCGACGTTAAAGGAGAATCCGTTTATGCTTTGGCATGGACGACAACACCTTGGACTCTCCCTTCAAATACCGCGTTGTGTGTAGGTCCAAAGATAGACTACGTGGCAGTAAAGGGAGAAAACCCATATTCAGGTGAGAAGGCTATCTATCTTTTGGCTGAGGTACAGTTAAAGAGCCATTTCGCAGTAGAGAAGGATGAAGAAGGTAACGAGAAACCTTATGAGATATTGTGGCGTGGTAAGGGTGCCGACCTCGTAGGTCTGCATTATGCACAGTTAATGCCTTGGGTAAAACCATGTGACCTTATTGATGATAAGGTGGTTGTTAAGGAAGAAGAAGCTTTCCGTATCATCCCGGGTGATTATGTTACGACAGAGGATGGTACAGGTATAGTGCATATAGCTCCTACGTTTGGTGCTGATGATGCCAAAGTCGCTAAGGATGCTGGTATTCCATCTCTCTTCGTGATAGATAAGGCTGGTGATACACGTCCGATGGTAGACTTCCAGGGCAAGTATTTCGTGAAGGAAGATATGGATCCTGCTTTTGTAGAGGCATGCGTAAACGAAGAGTACTGGAAGCATAGTGGTGACTATGTAAAGAATGCTTATGACCCTAAGTATAATGTAGGCGGAAAGTATGACGAGAAGGCTGCAAATAAAGATATGGACCTTAACGTTATTATCTGTCTTGAAATGAAGGAGGCAGGTACTGCTTTTAAAATAGAAAAGCACGTACACAACTATCCGCATTGCTGGCGTACAGATAAACCGGTACTTTATTATCCACTTGATTCATGGTTCATTCGTTCTACTGCGTGCAAGGACCGTATGGTAGAATTGAACAAAACGATAAACTGGAAACCAGAGTCTACTGGTTCTGGTCGTTTTGGTAAGTGGTTAGAGAATCTTAATGACTGGAATCTTTCACGTTCACGTTATTGGGGTACTCCGCTTCCGATCTGGCGTAATCGTGATACAAAGGAGGAAATATGTATCGGAAGCCTTGAAGAACTCTATAATGAAATAGAAAAGGCTGTGGCTGCTGGTGTAATGAAGACTAATCCATTGAAGGATAAAGGCTTCATACCAGGTGATATGAGCCAGGAAAATTATGACCGTATAGATGTTCACCGCCCATACGTTGACGATATAAAACTCGTAGGAAAAAATGGATCGGTACTAACACGTGAACTCGACCTTATTGATGTATGGTTTGATTCAGGTGCGATGCCTTATGCACAGGTACATTATCCTTTTGAGAACAAGGAGGTAATAGATAATCGTACTTCATATCCTGCGGATTTTATTGCTGAGGGTGTGGACCAGACACGTGGTTGGTTCTTTACGCTCCATGCTATTGCTACGATGGTATTTGACTCGGTAGCATACAAGAATGTTATATCAAACGGTTTGGTGCTTGATAAGAATGGCATCAAGATGTCAAAGCGTATTGGTAATGTCATTAATCCGTTTGACTGTATAGCAAAGTATGGTACGGATGCAGTAAGATGGTATATGATAACTAACTCTGCACCTTGGGACAACCTTTCGTTTGATCCAGACGGCGTAAAGGAAGTTACATCATCATTCTTTATCAAGTTGCACCAAGCATACTCGTTCTTTACTCTGTATGCTAATGTAGATGGGTTCGATTACTCGCAGGAGGATATTCCTTTTGCAGAGCGTCCTGACTTCGATCGCTGGTTGTTATCAGAACTTAATACTCTTGTAAAGGATGTGGATTCTATACTTGATAGTTATGAGCCAACACCTGCAGGAAGACTTATACAGAGTTTTGTAATAGACAAATTATCAAACTGGTACATTCGTCTTAACAAGAAACGCTTTTGGGGTGGTGGCATGACAAATGATAAGTTGTCTGCATACCAAACCCTATATATATGTCTTGATACACTCAGCCGTCTCATAGCACCGATATCGCCGTTCTATGCAGATCAGTTGTTCAGAGACCTTAACGAGGTTACAGGCAAAGATAACTCTATAAGTGTACATCTTGCAAAGTATCCAGAGGTAAAGGAAGAGTGTATAGATAAGGAACTTGAAAGCGCCATGCAGTTGGCTATGCAGATAACCTCAATGGTACTGTCGTTGCGTAAGAAGGTTAAGATTCCTGTTATACAGGCTTTGCAGGCTATCTCTATTCCTGTTAATGATACACAGTTGCGTAGCAGCATAGAGAGGATGGCATCAGTAATACTTGCAGAGACTAATGTTAAGGAATTACAGTTCATCGAGGATGGTCAGGGAATGCAGTTGGTTAAGAAGGTAAAGTGTAACTTCCGAACCATGGGTAAGAAGTTTGGTAAGTTAATGAAGGCCGTTAACGCTACTGTTACCTCTATGACTCAGGAACAGATAAAGGAACTGGAGACTAATGGCAGTATCTCACTTGAGGTAGAGGGACAAAGCGTTGTCATCGAGGCTGCTGATGTTGAGATAATTTCTGAGGATATACCAGGTTGGACTATTGCTCAAGAAGGATGTATTACCGTTGCTCTTGATATAGAGATTACACCAGAACTGAAGAATGAAGGCATGGCTCGTCTCATAATCAAGAGAATACAGGCTATTCGTAAGGACTCAGGATTTGAAATTACCGACCGTATAAAAGTAACGTTAGAGCATAATGAGATGCTTGAAAATGCAGTAAATGTTTTTGGAGAGCATATCAGTTCACAGGTATTAGCAAACGAATTGGTGTTTGGTGATGCTACAGATGGTATTGAAACGGAGTTCGGGGATTTCAAAACCAAGGTAAAGGTTGAGAAAAACTAAACTACTATAAAATAGAAATGTTTAGTAGAAATACTACAGAAAAGAAATAGGTGAAGTTCTGTAAATTCTTAATAGAAGCAAATATTGTTATACTATAGAATTTACAGAACTTCAAAAAAGTAAAATACTTAATCGCTAAAATAAGGAATCTATGGCAGAAATAATCAAGAGGTATAGTGACGAAGATCTTGCAGAGTTCAAGCAGATTATCGATGAAAAACTCGAAAGAGCACGTAAGGATTATAATGACATGATGCGTGCACTTCGTAATGATGAAGGAAATGACGTGGCTGATACATCACCTACTTACAAAATCTTGGAGGAAGGTTCTACAGCTCAGAATAAGGCTGAATTAATAGTCTTAGTACAGCGTCAGCAAAAGTTTATACAAGGTTTAGAGGCCGCTCTTGTAAGAATAGCCAATAAAACGTATGGCATAGACCGCATGACTGGAGAATTGATACCAAAGGAGCGACTGCGCGCTGTACCACATGCAACACTGTCTGTAGAGTCAAAGATGAAGAATAAGCATTAATGAAGATTACAAGGAAGTTGGGGATTGCCTCATGTTGTTTCGTCTTGTTACTATTACTTATCGATCAATCTATTAAGATATATGTCAAGACGCACATGTTTTTACATGAAAGTATACGAATTACTGATTGGTTCTATATTTCATTCATAGAAAACAATGGTATGGCGTACGGCATGACGTTTATACCCAAGTACGCCCTGAGTACGTTTCGTTTACTTGCCTGCTGTATTTTAATATGGTTTATTTATAAGCAGATACAGACAGGTGCAAGAAAACGATGGATTGCTTTACTGTCATTAATTCTTGCAGGTGCTGCAGGTAATTTGATAGACTGCATGTTCTATGGGCTTATTTTTAGTGGTTCTTCTCCTTATTTTACATCTTTCTTTGTAGATTTTGGTACAGGATATGCTTCGTTTCTTCAAGGGCGTGTGGTTGATATGTTCTATTTTCCACTTATTGTTACAACATATCCAGACTGGTTTCCTATGTGGGGAGGTCAACCATTTATATTCTTTTCGCCAGTATTTAACTTTGCAGATGCATGCATATCTGTAGGCGTTGTCGCTATGTTACTGTTCTGTCGTAAGGAACTTACAATGTTAAACCATCAGCATGAAAGTAATTAGTTACGTTATATTGCTGTTGCTCGCTGTAGCGTGTGCACCTTCCACCCCATCTGGAATATTGTCAAAAGATGAGATGGAAGATGTGTTGTATGATATGCACATAGCGCAAAGTCTATATGACAGGCGTGCAGAGGGCGTAACCACAAGTGCAGACCTAGTGGCTCTTAGAACTTCTGTATTGAGGCAACACGGCATAGATAGGGCAGAGTGGGACTCTTCTTTTAATTATTACTGTCGTAATTCCCGTGACATGTATGAGATATACCAATCATTGTCAAATCGTATAGAGAACAATATAATGGCATTGGGAGGTAAAGTTGACGGTGTGCAGGGAGAGGACGCGGATACTGCTAATGTTTGGAACACAGAAAGTGCTTTTGTGCTTATGCATCAGGCGCCATATAATCTGTATACCTTTGAGGTTACCCCTGACTCAACGTTTGAGGATGGAGACAGAATAACGTTACAGTATGATGCTCAATTCATATTCCAGGACGGAATGCGTGATGTCGTTTCAAATTTAGTAGTATATTATGATAATGACAGTATAACGACGGTTACTACTCATACTAATTATGATGGTCATGGAGTTGTTACTGTAAATAATGATGTTGACAGACTGCATATAAACAAAATAAGAGGTTATTTCCTTTTAGTACAGAATCTAACACAGAATTCCTCGAATGCTAATGTAACAACAATGCGTCTTGCTGCTATCAGAAATGTAAAATTGTTACATTTGCGTACTACGCCTCCTGCGAAGGCAAGTGACACACAGTTGGAGCAGAAGGATTCGTTAAAGGTAGATTCATTAAGAAAGGATAGCATAATGAAATCACATCCAACGGTAGTAAACGGTAGCGTACCTAAATAACAAATAGTTAGCATGGCTGTTGACTGATAGTGATGCTTTTAATTGTTATTACCAACCAAACAATATCTTGTCAATAATGAATAGAATATTTGTATCTATATCATCCCTATTGTTATCATCAACAATAGTCTTGGCGCAAAACATAGATAGGCGCGAAGTTATAACACGCAACAATCCAACTGTGACATCTGTGGATAGTCTTGGCTCTTTGACTGTGGGCAATGGTCATTTCGCTACAACTGTCGATGTCACAGGTTTGCAGTCCTATCCCTCATATTATAAGAAAGGAATAAGCCTGTGTGCGCAGAGCGATTGGGGGTGGCATTCCTATCCAAATAAAGAAAACTATAAGGTAGAGGAAACGTGGGGAGCCAAAGACCTTGGTCATGGGCATGAAGAACTCTATGCAGTACAGTATAGAGACAAAACAACTCGTGGTTATGGCGCTTCTGAATACTACCGTATCAATCCGCATCGACTTAATCTTGGTGCGGCAGGATTATTTATAGTAGACAAAAAAGGAAAGCAAGTACCTATTACTTCTTTGACAGATATAGACCAACGTTTGGATATGTGGAGTGGGGTAGTCACTTCTAACTACAAAGCATTGGGACAATCTGTATATGTTACAACTGTGGCACATCCTTCAGCTTCTGCAATGTCTGCTAAAATAGTAAGTCCATTGCTTGCAAAAGGAAACGCAAGTGTATCGTTTACATTCCCTTATCCAGGTGGCGGACATGTTGATGATGCTTCAAACTGGAATGCTAATGATAAGCATACTTCGAAGATAGTGTCTCAGACAGCGAACAGTGTGATGGTAGAGCGTACTGTAGATGCAACAACATACTATGCACGTATAACATGGGAGGGCAATGCTTCATTTGTGCAGACGGATGCTAATCAGTTCTTCTTAAAGTTGAACGATGTAAAAGGTAAGAAGCCAAAGGATTATGAACCTACATTAACCTTTATCATAGAGTATACTGAACATGAAAATGAAGCGTCAGCAGGTTCTTTTAATAGTACTCTTGCTGCAGCTGCAGATTATTGGAAAAATTATTGGAACAGTGGAGCGATTATCGACTTCTCACAATGTACAGATGAGCGTGCAAAGGAAATAGAACGTCGTGTAGTATTGTCCCAATATCTTACAGCGGTAAACTGTCAGGGCAATACGCCACCTCAAGAGTCAGGCCTAACTCTAAACACTTGGTTTGGTCGCCCACATCTTGAGATGACATGGTGGCATACTATTGACTTTTCGCTTTATGGTCACGAAGAAGTATTGGCACGTGTGTTAGATTGGTACAATAGTCCACAGGTGTATAACAAGGCTCGTGAGATTGCATCACGTCAGGGATTCAATGGTATACGTTGGATGAAGATGACAGACCCATGGGCAGGTGAATCACCATCAAACGTTGGTTCATTCCTGTTATGGCAACAGCCTCATTATATTTATTTTGCAGAAGAGATGTATCGTCATGCTTCTGATAGTAAGGCTATTTCTGCTGTACTTGATAAATATGGAAAATATGTTGATGAGACAGCACAGTTTATGGCGGACTATTGTACTTATGATTCTGTAAATGGTAAATACAATCTTATTGGTGCTACAGCCTTACAGGAGACGATGAGTTGGCAGTATGCCTACAATCAACCTTTTGAACTTGCTTATTGGCGTTATGGTCTTATCGTAGCGCAGCAGTGGCGTGAACGTCGTGGCTTGGAGCGTGTAGCAAAATGGGATGATATCATAGAACATATTTCAACTCTTCCAGAACGTGATGGCATATATCTTGCTGGTATACCAAAAGTTCAAGAAGACGAGAAATATCGTACGCTTACAACAACCGATCATCCTGCAGTTCTTGCCTCATGTGGTATGTTGCCACAACTGGAGGTACAAAGTGCAAACTTTGGTAAACCTCTCAGTCCACTATTCTCTTATGACAAGATGCGTAACACATACAAGTGGGTAATGAAAAACTTTGACTTCGGTGATATGTGGGGCTGGGATTTCGGTGTGCTTGCAATGTCAGCCGCACGTCTTGGTATGCAGGAAGAAGCAGTTCAGGCATTAGTACTGCCTGTACAAAAGAATACATATCTTAACAATGGACATAATTTTCAGAATGAACGTCTTAAATTGTACCTCCCTGGTAATGGAGCAATCCTTGAGAGTGTCGCAATGATGTGTGCAGGTTGGGAAGGATGTCCTAATGTAAAGAATCCAGGTTTCCCACAGAATGGCAAATGGAATGTACGTTGGGAAGGTTTGCATAAGATGCAGTAGTATATAAAGTAAAAGGTTACAGATTACTTAGTGTGTATAATGAAACACGCTAACAGTAGTCTGTAACCTTTTATATTTCCATGTTATATAGTAGTGGAATCATAAAGTCGTTGTTCTATTATAAACATAAATACTTACAAAGTGCAGTCAACATTATTAGATAATGCCGTATCACAGTTTTCTCGTCTTCCTGGTATCGGAAAGAAGACGGCCTTACGTCTTGTGTTACATCTACTTAGACAAGAAGCATCTGATGTAGCAGCGTTTACAGATTCATTAACAATTCTAAAACGAGATGTAAAATATTGTGCTGTGTGTCACAATATTTCAGATACAAGTATTTGTCCGATATGTGCAGACACCTCTCGTGATGCTACAACAATATGTGTGGTAGAAAATATACAAGATGTTATTGCTATAGAACATACGCAGCAGTATAGAGGTTTGTATCATGTATTAGGTGGAATAATCTCACCGATGGATGGTATCGGTCCAGGTGATATAGAGATAAGTTCATTGGTAAAGCGTGTTACGGATAACCGCAATGGTGAGTCTGGTCTGAAAGAGCCTCCTCCCATACGCGAGATTATCTTTGCACTTGCACCGACAATGGAAGGAGATACTACCAACTTCTACATTTCTCGTTTACTGCAGAAGATACCCGATCTAAAACTTAGCGTTATTGCTCGTGGTATAAGCGTTGGAGATGAGTTACAATATGCAGATGAGGTAACATTAGGACGCAGCATTCTAAACAGAACTCCCTTATAGAAAGGTGCTTCCTAACGAAATAAAAGAAAAATATAAACATTAAATAAAAACACTATGGACTTTATTATCAACTGCTTTTCGCTGATTGGTTCCTTAGGATTATTCCTTTTTGGAATGAAAACAATGTCTGAGGGATTAGAGAAGTTTGCGGGAGCCCGATTGCGAAACATCCTTGCAGCAATGACACGTAATCGTGTCATGGGTGTGTTGACTGGTATTCTTATTACCGCTCTAATTCAGTCATCATCAGCCACAACTGTGATGGTCGTCTCGTTTGTAAATGCGGGACTTATGACGCTTGCCCAATCCATTGGCGTTATCATGGGTGCCAATATTGGTACTACAGTTACAGCTTGGATTATCTCAGCTGTAGGTTTCAAGGTAGACATTGCTGCCTTTGCTATTCCATTACTTGCAATTGGTTTGCCACTTATTTTTTCAAAGAAATCAAGTCGTAAGAGTATTGGTGAGTTCATCTTTGGTTTTTCATTCCTTTTCATGGGTTTGAGTTATCTTCAGGTATCTGCTACCAATATGAATATAGGTCAGTATGTAGCGTTAATGCTGTCCCATATACCGTGTGACAATTATTTTACGATAATACTGTTTGTAATTGTCGGTGCCATTGTCACAATGCTTGTACAGGCCAGTGCTGCCACAATGGCCATAACGTTGATGCTCTTTGATATGCACATACCAGGTTTTGGATTTGAACAAGCCGCAGCTCTTGCCATGGGTCAAAATATCGGTACCACGATAACAGCATTTATGGCATCTCTAACAGCCAATACACAAGCACGTCGTGCAGCCCTTGCCCACATGTTCTTTAATGTGTTTGGCGTTGTTGTATTCCTTATATTCTTCTATCCTGCATGTGATGCAATAAGTTGGATCGTTAGTGAAATGTTTGGTAATTCTTCAAACGACCTATTCAAACTCTCTGCTTTCCACACAGCATTCAATATAATCAATACCCTGTTGCTTATTGGCTTTGTTCACCAGATAGAGCAGTTTGTATGTAAGGTACTGCCAATGAAGGAAAATCAGGAAGAAGAGTATCGACTGAAGTTTATCTCAGCCGGTCTTCTCTCAACCGCGGAGTTATCAATACTTGAGGCAAAGAAAGAAATCAACAGTTTCGCAGAGCGATGCCAGCGTATGTTCGGCATAGTAGAAGATCTTATGTACATCGAGAAAGAAGAGGAGTTCACCAAGCAATTCTCACGCATAGAGAAATATGAAAACATTACAGATTCTATGGAGGTTGAGATTGCTAACTATCTGCATAAGGTTAGCGAAGGACGTCTTTCTGATGAATCCAAGGGACGTATACAGCGCATGATGCGTCAGATAGATGAGTTAGAGTCTATAGGCGATTCCTGTTATCATCTTGGTCGTACAGTCAATCGCTTGCGCAAGAACAGTAAAGAAAAGTTTACTTCTGAGCAGTTTGAGCGCATGCATACAATGATGGGGCTTGTTCGTTCTGCTCTTGATGAGATGGTTAGGATGGTAGCACATCCAGAGGGGGCTGATGTTAATTATATTAAGTCACGTAATATAGAGACGGAGATAAACAATTATCGTTCACACCTCAAGAGCCTTAATCTACAAGATGTAAATGATGGTAAGTACTCATACCAATTAGGTGTTTTCTATACGGACTTTATAAGTGAGTGTGAGAAACTTGGAGACTATGTTATAAATGTAGTACAGGCTGCAGCCGAATGTGCTAAGCATAGTTAAGATGAACGTAAGAACATAGAGTTTACACATGGGTAATAATATAAAAGCCCCAGC
>DAIUFT010000036.1:21996-28496 GCA_036844425.1 Prevotella sp.
AGCCATAAAGAAATATGGCTGGGGCTTTTATATTAATGAAGATATAGAGTAGTAAAGTTACTCAGATCCGATGTATAACAGTATCATTGACAGTAGGACGAGTGCAAGGTCAATAACCTTTGCTTTTAGGTTCTTTTCATGGAATAACATCGCTCCACAAAGGAAACTTACGATAACGCTACCACGACGTACCATAGATACCACGCTAATCATAGCACCGTCAAGGCCAAGAGCGTAGAAATATACAAAGTCCGCTGCAGAGAGAAATACACTAATCAAAGGTATGCTCCAATGCCATTGAAATGGGGTAGTACTTTTGTGTTTTGGCCACCACAGCAGAATAAGCATAGCAAGCATCATAAAGAATTGATAGATGTTGTACCATGCCTGTACAGCCATCTTGTTAAGCCCAACGCCACCATTTTCAGGTGATGCCATGAGATACTTATCATATAGACCAGAAATAGCCCCAAGAACGTTTGCAAGAATAACAAAGTATATCCATTTATCATGCAACCAATTAATGCCCTCTTTCTTACTCGTATTCTTGAGCATTTCAATACCTATCAGAGCAACCGCAACACCGAGCCATTGCCAGATATTCAATCTTTCAGAAAAAAAGACTAATGCACCAACGAGAACCATTACTGGGCGTGTAGCATTAATAGGGCCGACAATGGTCAGAGGCAGATGCTTCAATCCGAAGTAAGCAAGTAACCACGACGATAGAACAATGCACGACTTAACAATAATATATTTCTGTTCAGCCCAGTTATAGTCTGAGCAGAAGAAAATAGAATCGCCATTTATATTCCCAGTATGTGACAGTACTATGAAAGGCAGGAATATTATGGAAGAGAAAAGCGTATTCAGAAGCAACACTGGTATAACAGCGTTCTCTTTCAAGGCATGTTTCTTGAAAACATCATAAAATCCTAACAGTGTTGCAGATAGGAATGCTAATATGACCCACATAATCTATTCTTTGTAAATTAACGAACATGATTAAGGGCTTGCAAAATTATCCCTTTTTCTTAGTTTAGTAGAATAATTTAAGTGCAAGCCCTTAGTCTTAGTAATCTTTATTTTTTAGCAGCATACATTTTAGTCTGCTGTTCTATAAGTTCCTTATCGTCAAAATAATCTATTCGCATAGCATGACGAACCTCATTAAGAGTTTTAATTCCGCGCTCACGTGCAGCCTCAGTTCCACGCTTCAAGATATCGTAAACCTCAGGAATGCGCTGTTCCCACATGTGGCGACGCTCACGGATTGGTTCCAGACGGTCGTTCAGCACGTTGTAAAGGAATTTTTTGCAAGTTCCATCACCAAGTCCACCACGTGTGTAGTGAGCCTTCAATTCATCAAGGTTTTTGTATTCTGGAAGGAATTTCTCGAAGTCAGAGTCGTTGCAGAAAGCATCAAGATACGTGAAGACCGTGTTTCCCTCAATGTGTCCTGGCTGTTCAATGTGTATGTGCTCAGGATCAGTGTACATAGAGTTAACTTTCTTCTTCAGTTCCTTTGCCGTATCAGACAGGTATATGCAGTTGCCGAGTGATTTCGACATCTTTGCCTTACCGTCAGTTCCTGGCAGACGCAAGCAAGCAGCATTATCAGGAAGAAGTATCTTTGGTTCTATGAGAGTGTCACCATATATATAGTTAAAGCGACGAACAATTTCGTTTGTCTGCTCCAACATTGGTTTTTGATCCTCTCCCGCAGGTACAGTTGTTGCTTTGAACAGTGTGATGTCTGCAGCCTGAGAGATTGGGTAGCAGAAGAAACCCGTAGGTGTACCACCTTCAAATTTGCGCATTTCTAACTCCGATTTTACGGTAGGATTACGCTGAAGACGCTGTACACTAACAAGGTTCATGTAATAGAATGTCAGTTCTGTAAGTTCTGGTACTGCGCTCTGTATGAAAATATGTGTTTTCTCTGGGTCAATGCCAGCAGAGAGATAGTCCAAAGCTACCTCAATAACGTTTTGGCGTATCTTTTCAGGATTATCAGCATTATCAGTAAGAGCCTGAGCATCTGCAATCATGATAAATATCTCATCATATTCTCCTGAATTCTGAAGTTCAACTCGACGGCGCAGTGAACCTACATAGTGTCCTATATGTAGTTTACCTGTAGGGCGGTCGCCTGTAAGTATTACTTTTTCCATATTAATATATATATATTATTTATTGATGTTTGCGTTCAACGTTGTTTTATGTGGTCTGTGGGTCAACTTCCATATTCTGGCGCTGTATGCAGGAACCAACATTTTAACTGTAGCATCCTTCTTGATAGTGATATCAGCAAGTTCGTCAGTCAACAAATCCTTAGCATGATATTTCTTCTCTGGAATAGAAAGGAACTCAACGGCGTGTGCAGGAATCTTAACGTCAATATCAACAGCGTTGCCAATGAAGTTACATACAATCAACATAATATCGTTACCATTCTTCCTTATGAAAGCGAACTGTCCGTATTGGTTAAATCGTGGTGAAGAATGATTAACATACATCAAATCATAGAAGTCACCGTCAATAGCCTTCTCCTGTCTTGCTATGCGCAGCACCTTTTTATGAATCTGATATACATTCAGTTCTTCTTCTGTCAACTCACCGCTTTCCACTCTGCAAAGAGTGTCCAGACTCCAATAATCAAATATAGTGCTCCTACCATCTTTACCCGAGAATCCCTCTTCGTTCATGCCTTTTTCGCCATATTCCTCACCAGCATATAGCATAAAAGGATTAGATTGCATGAGTACAGATGCTACAAGACCCGGAATGGCCTTTTGTGCAGAGCCTGCAAAGAAATCACTTGCCACACGCTGTTCATCATGATTTTCAAGGAAATATAGCATGTGGTGTTTAATGTCATTAGTACTTTGCCATGCATAAGTAATATTGGCAGCAGGTCCATATCCACAAATAGCGGCACGCATAGTGTCATACATGCCAACCTTGTCATACAGGTAGTCAAATCCAGAATTGATGTAGCGACGATACTGATCAGGGTTATACACCTCGCCAATGAAAATCATTTCAGGGTAACGATATTTAACCTTTTCTGTTGCCCAAGCCCAGAAAGCGGCAGGTACCATTTCCGCCATGTCACATCTAAAGCCATCAACCCCCTTTGAAGCCCAGTATAGCAGGATGTCTGTCATTTTGTGCCAGGTATCAGGCACAGGTTCAAAGTGTCCAATGCCAGTCCAATAGTCAACACCGTAATTCAGTTTTACTGTTTCATACCAGTCATTCTGTCCAGGTCTATTGTCGAAATGGTCATTTCCGGTTGCTTTAGCCGGAAATTCATAATATTCCTCTTCCTGCACATCTTCTTTGCGTTCCTCAGAACTAACTCCCATTCTTAGGTCGAATGTGGGTTCGAATGAACAGTCAGGGCAATAGTAAAAATTATTTTGCGGGTCAAATCCATTTTCAACGTTATCATCTTCTCCAAGGTCAATAACGTTGTTAGGTTTCATTATTGACTTATATTGTCTTGCCACATGGTTAGGCACAAAATCAATTATAACCTTCATGCCAGCCTTGTGAGTTCTGGCAACAAGAGCCTCAAACTCTTTCATTCTGTTGTCAACGTCCTCAGCCAAGTCAGGATCAACATCATAATAATCTGCGATAGCGTAAGGAGAGCCAGCCTTACCTTTAACAACGGCGGGGTGCTGTTTCGGTATTCCGTATTCGGTATAGTCCGTCTGCGTAGCGTGACGTATTACGCCAGTGTACCATATATGGGAAAAGTTCATCTTCTTCAGATGCTTCAAAGTCTTTTGATTAAAGTCGTTGAACTTTCCCGAGCCATTATCGGCAATCGTACCCCACTTCTTTCTTGTGGTGTTACGATTGCCGTACAAACGTGTGAATACTTGATAAATTAATATCTTATTATTCATGTAAACTATTTACAGTGTCAATGGTGTTTTTTTATATTCCACCTTAGGCAATGCCAGTGATGGTAATGCCTTCCATGCCTTTTGCAATCTTTGTTATCATGCCCTGCAATGCTTTGCCAGGTCCGCATTCAACAAAGTCGGTAGCTCCATCGGCAATCATCTGCTGCACCTCATATGTCCATTTTACAGGAGCAGTAAGTTGTGCTATGAGGTTCTTCTTAATCTCCTCAGCATCAGTATGTGCCTTTGCGTCAACGTTCTGGTAAACAGGAATGCGAGGTGTAGAGAAAGTAGTAGTCTCGATAGCAGCCTGCAGTTCATCCTTTGCTGGCTGCATCAATGGTGAATGGAATGCGCCACCAACAGGGAGTGGGAGAGCGCGTTTAGCACCAGCCGCCTTGATAGCCTCGCAAGCTTCAGCGATAGCCTCCTTGTTACCAGAGATAACCAACTGACCAGGGTTGTTATAGTTTGCAGGAACCACGATGTTGCCCTCCTTTGAGATGCTTGCGCATATTTCCTCGATTTGCGAGTCTGCCATACCTATGATGGCAGCCATTGTTGAAGGTGCAGCCTCGCACGCCTTTTGCATAGCCTGTGCGCGCTTTGAAACGAGTTTCAAACCATCCTCGAATGACAGTGCTCCTGCTGCTACGAGAGCAGAGAACTCACCGAGAGAGTGACCGGCAACCATCTCAGCGTCAAACTCATCGCCCAAACATATAGCCTTAATTACAGAGTGAAGGAAAACGGCAGGCTGTGTAACCTTAGTCTGCTTCAGTTCCTCTGCAGTGCCCTCAAACATTATCTTGGTAATCTCGAAACCGAGAATTTCGTTAGCCTTATCAAACAGTTCCTTTGCCTTCGGATTATTATCATATAGGTCTTTACCCATACCAGTAAACTGGGCACCCTGACCTGGGAATACAAATGCTTTCATTTTGTGTTAGGTTTTAATTTATTAAAAAATCCCGGTCACCGTCACTGTTAGTGAGGTAATCGGGACCTTTTATATTTGTATGTTATTTATCTGTAGATTACTCTGCTGAAGTTTCTTCAGTAGCAGGAGCCTCTTCCTTTACAGGAGCCTCAGCACCCTCAGCGATAACTGTTACAGGAACTTCAACTTTAACTTCCTTGTGGAAAACAACAGTTGCAGTGTATGAACCAACAGTCTTGATATCCTTCATGATGATGCGCTTACGATCAACTTCGATACCCTTCTTAGCGAGTTCTGCTGCAACGGTAGCAGCGTTTACAGAACCGTAGAGTGCGCCTGTAGCACTAACCTTGCTCTCAATGTTGAGTTCAACACCGTTAAGAGCCTCAGCCTCCTTCTTCGCAGCAGCGAGAAGAGCCTCAAGCTTGTGCTGCTGCTGCTTCAAGTTTTCAGCAAGAATCTTCTTAGCTGAAGCAGAAGCGATAACAGCCTTTGCTGTTGGGATAAGGTAGTTACGAGCGTAACCAGGCTTAACGTTTACTATGTCGTTCTTGTATCCAAGACCGATGATATCTTCTTTCAGTATAATTTCCATGTGTGTAATCCTCCTTTTTTTACTTCATCAAATCGGTTACGTATGGAAGCAGTGCAATCTGGCGAGCACGCTTTACAGCCTGAGCCACACGACGCTGATACTTCAAAGATGTTCCAGTGATACGACGTGGAAGAATCTTGCCCTGCTCGTTCAAGAACTTCTTCAGGAACTCAGGATCCTTATAGTCGATGTACTTGATGCCACTCTTCTTGAAACGACAGTACTTTTTCTTCTTAGTGTCGATAGTTGGAGCGGTCAGATAGCGTATTTCTGTATTTTCTGCCATTGTTTAAGCCTCCTCTTTTTTAGCAAGTTTGTTACGACGCTTCTCTGCGTAGAGAGATGCATACTTGTCAAGCTTGACAGTCATGAAACGAATAACTTTCTCGTCACGGCGGTAAGCGGTTTCGAGTGTAGCAATAACTTCTGGCTCAGCCTTGAACTCAACAAGGTTGTAGAAACCTGTTGACTTTTTGTCAATAGCGTAAGCCATCTTCTTGAGTCCCCAAGCCTCTTCGTTCAAGATCTCTGCACCGTTGTCAGTGAGAACCTTTGTGAACTTAGCGACCGTTTCCTTTGCCTGATCATCAGACAAAACGGGAGTCAAAATGAAAACGGTTTCGTAATGATTCTTCATTGTTTTGTGTAAAAATTTAATTAATCTATTGTGCTTTTACGAAAAGCGATGCAAAGGTACTAATAATATTTTAAATAAAAGAATGGTTTAAAAATATTTAACATTTATTACTCTTGTTGTGACTGCTGTATTTCTTTATTTGTAGGATAGGGGATTGCGTAATAGTACAGAGATGTATATATAAAAAAATAAACGATATTTTGTACTACATAATGTAATATCAAAATATCGCATCAACCTCATCTCTTACTTAGAGCGGAAAACGGGACTCGGACCCGCGACCCCAACCTTGGCAAGGTTGTGCTCTACCAACTGAGCTATTTCCGCATTCTCTAACGCTGCTCCAAGAAAACTTAGTGAAGAGGAGGAGACTCGAACTCCCACGTCACAATTGACACTACCCCCTCA
>DAIUFT010000037.1:0-28330 GCA_036844425.1 Prevotella sp.
TGACCTCGAAAATAGCCTCGAAATATAACAAAGGCAATTTATAGAACCACCCTTAATGCCGTATCCTTACTTGCGATAGTCTGCAAGGTCTTCAGGAGTAGCGTTCATCACGAAGTCATAGTGCTTCTCTACCTCTGCCGCAACGTAGCGAGTATAGACGCGTGCAGACTTGCCGAAGAGTTCTGGAGCCTTGCTCGCATCGCCAATAAGAAGGAGAGCCATGATGCAGTCGCCTGCCATCTCGTAAAGATGACGGATGGCAAAGTCCTTGAACTCGTCGTTCTTATGCTCGTTAACGAAAGACACAGCCTCGTTGTAACGCTCTGCCATCTTTGCTACACGCTCCTTCAGCGGTGCGAACTCTGCCGCACACCAGTCCTCTGTGCCGATAGTGGCAGGAGCCTGACCGTACTTCAGCATATCGGCAATGACCTGACCGTAGAAGCCGTTGGTGATATATCTGCCGGCAGCAACGGTCTGCAACTGTGTTGTACCCTCGTAAATGGTGAGGATGCGTGCGTCGCGGTACAGACGCTGACAAGCATATTCAAGCATGAAGCCAGAGCCACCGTGTACCTGTATGCCGTCGTAAGTGTTGAGGTTAGCGTACTCAGACGTCATACCCTTGGCAACAGGAGTGAAAGCATCGGCAAGTTTAGAGTAAGTCTTACACTCAGTACGTTCCTCTGGTGTAAGTTTCTCACCGTTAGCCTTGCGCTCACGCTCAATGTCTTCCAGTGTCTTGTACATATCAACATAGCGGCTTGTAGCGTAGAGAAGCGCACGACCAGCATCGAGACGAGCCTTCATAATAGACAGCATGTCATAGACTGCAGGGAACTCAATGATAGCTTTGCCAAACTGCTTACGGTCCTTAGCGTAAGCCAGAGCCTCGTTGTATGCCATCTGGCTCACGCCCGTGCTCTGTCCAGCGATGCCAAGACGTGCACCGTTCATAAGTCCCATGACATACTTAATGAGTCCCATCTTGCGTGAACCACACAGTTCTGCCTTGGCGTTCTTGTAAACAAGTTCGCAGGTAGGTGAACCATGAATACCGAGTTTGTTCTCCAGTCGGCGTACGTCAACGCCACCGTCGCGCTTGTCGTAGATAAACATAGAGAGACCACGTCCGTCGTGCGTGCCCTCTTCAGAACGAGCCAATACGAGGTGAATGTCAGAGTCGCCGTTTGTTATGAAACGCTTACAGCCGTTAAGACGCCAGCAGTTCTCCTTCTCGTCGTAAGTAGCCTTGAGCATAACAGACTGAAGGTCAGAACCAGCGTCAGGCTCAGTGAGGTCCATTGACATCGTCTCGCCAGCGCAGACACGCGGAACGTAACGCTGTCTCTGGTCTTCGTCGCCAAATTCGTAAAGCGTCTCAATGCAGTCCTGCAATGACCAAATGTTCTCGAAGCCTGTGTCGGCAGCCGCTACAATCTCGTTGACAGCGGAATATACAGCCATAGGGAAGTTGAGACCACCGTAGCGACGTGGCATGGTGACACCGTTAAGACCCGCCTTGACGGTAGCGTCGAGGTTCTCGTAAGTCTTTGAGGCGTAAATCATGCGGTTGTTCTCAAGGTGTGGACCCTCGGCGTCAACGTCCTCAGCGTTAGGAGCCACAACGTTAGCCATAACGTCGCCAGCCAGTTCGAGCACGCGGTCGTATGAATCCATAGCGTCCTCGAAGTCCTCAGGGGCGTAGTCATACTTATCCTTATCGGCAAAGTCGCGCTCTTTCAGTGCGACGATGCGCTTAATCAGTGGGTGACTGAGATGAAACTTTATCTCAGGGTTGTCAGTATAGAAGTTTGGCATTGTCGTTATTTGTTATTCTGCTTGTAGTACTTAATGAGTTTTGGTACCACTTCCTCTACGGTACCGTTAATTACATAGTCAGCAATGGCGTTGATAGGAGCGTCAGGGTCGCTGTTGATAGATATAATGATACCCGCATCCTGCATACCAGCGATGTGCTGTATCTGTCCAGATATGCCGCAGGCGATATATACCTTAGGGCGAACCGTTACGCCAGTCTGTCCTATCTGACGGTCGTGGTCAATCCAGCCAGCATCAACTGCCGCACGGCTTGCGCCAACCTCAGCGTGCAGTTCCTTAGCCAGTTCGAAGAGTTGGGCGAAACCTTCCTTTGAGCCTACGCCGTAACCGCCAGCTACTACGATAGGTGCGCCCTTCAAGTTATGCTTGGCTTCCTCCACGTGACGGTCGAGAACCTTCACAACATACTCTGTCTGGGGGACGTATTTCGCTACGTCGTGGCGAATGACCTCGCCCTTGTAGTTCTCGTCCAGCACCTCTTTCTTCATCACGCCCTCACGTACCGTCGCCATCTGTGGGCGGTGCTCAGGGTTGACGATGGTAGCCACGATGTTGCCACCGAAAGCAGGACGTATCTGATAGAGTTGTTGTTCGTAGTGTTTCGTTACCAGTTGGCCAGCCTCGTTCTTCACCTTCATGTCGAAATCGCCAATCTCGAGTTCTGTACAGTCAGCCGTAAGACCGCTGAAGAGGGCGGAAGATACGCGTGGACCGAGGTCACGACCTATCACCGTTGCACCCATGAGGCATATCTGCGGTTTCTCCTCCTTGAAGAGGTTTACCACCAGGGCGGTGTGAGGGTTAGAGGTATAAGGGAACAATCCCTCAGCGTCGAACACGTGAACCTTGTCAACGCCATACTTCATAACCTGCTGTTCAACACCGTCAAGTCCGCTGCCAGCAATGATACATTCCAGTTCTACGCCAAGGGTGTTAGCCAGTTTGCGTCCCTTAGTGAGCAGTTCGAGCGACACATCCTTAACCTTTGTGCCCTCTATCTCGCAATATACAAAAACGTTGTTCATAATTTTTGTTGTTTGGTCGTTGTGTAGTTTAGTCGTTTGATTATTCTATTGTTTTGCTGTTACCTGTGTTGTCGCTTTGTGATTTGGAGTTATACTCTACATTGTATCAGCAACAGAAATATTATTTGTCAACGAAACAACGAAGTAACTAAACCATCCAACGGCTATCCTATAATCTTCTCGTTAAGCAGTTCGACAATAAGGTTGTTGATGTCCTCATCAGATCCCGTCATGGTGCGGCTTTCCTTCGCCTTAAACACAATGTTCTTCACAGCCTTTACGTTAGTAGGTGAGCCAGCCTTACCAATCTGTTTAGGGTCGCAGTCAATGTCAGCGGCACCCCACTGGGTAATGTTCAGATAAGGTTTGCGTGCTATCAACTCCTCCAGCTTTTCCTTATTCTCAGGTGTACGCTCTGCTGGAACGGTAGCGTTTTTGTATTTCATCACGAGTTTAGCGTTGCGTGGACGGCAAGGTGCAGCACTGCCATTAACGGTAACAACCAGTGGCAATGGAGCCTCTACGGTCTCAACGCCCCCATCGATGTGACGCTTGATGACAGTCTTACGTTCCTTTTCGTCAAGAGAAACAATCTCCTCAGCGTATGTAACCTGTGTGAGTCCGAGTTTCTCTGCTATCTGTGGTCCCACCTGTGCGGTGTCACCATCGATAGCTTGACGTCCGCCAATGATGATGTCGAAGTCACCAATCTTCTTTATAGCCTGTGCAAGGGTGTATGATGTAGCGAGGGTGTCAGCACCACCGAGCGGTCTGTCGGTCACTACATATCCGCAGTCAGCACCGCGGTAGAGAGCCTCTCTTATTACTTCTGCAGATTTAGGCAGTCCCATTGTTACGACAGAGATAGTAGAACCAGGGAATTTGTCTTTAAGAATAAGTGCCTGTTCCAGTGCGTTGAGGTCGTCGGGGTTAAACACGGCAGGAAGAGCACTGCGGTTAACCGTACCCTCAGGAGTCATGGCATCAGGTCCCACGTTTCTTGTGTCAGGTACTTGTTTGGCAAGTACAACGATTTTCAAACTCATAATTCTTTGATTTTGTTATTTGTCTTCTGTTTGGTTATGTATGAAAACAGGGGCAGTCAGTAGGTATTGTGTACCCTGTTTTATATAATAGTATGCTAAAAAATTATTGCTACCACTAATGGCAAGCGTTCGCAAAGGTAAGAATTATTTTTCATTCTGCAAAGAATTAAGTTGATTTATTGCTCAAGTTGGTAGAGATTGTGCATGTGTATAACAAAAAGAAAGACCTAATGTCGCTCTCTTTGCAGTTTAAAAGAGTTGACATTAGGTCTTTCTTTGTGGTGGTAATAAATAGAACCACCCTTTATATAATAAGTAAGCGTCATCTCTCGATTATTGAGAATATTTAATACAGTTTCTTTGGGGCATCTGTTTCTCCTGTTTTCAGTCACAATGTTCACATTGTTCCATCAAACAGTGAAAACATCTGTTCCTAAATAGCCTATATTAAATATTAAAATAATTTTGAATACTTACTTACTGTGTGAGTTTATTATTCTTTTACGTCTATTGGCATGCAGAAGACGAAGCGAGCACCGCCTGTGTATGACGTGTCAAGGAATACTTCACCGTGTAGTTTTTCTGACAGCATAAGGCAAATGTTGAGACCGAGTCCTGTGCCCTGCACGTAATCATTAAGTTTTGTAAATCGGTGGAATATGTTTTTGGCTTGGTCTATTGGTACACCTTCTCCCGTATCTGTTACTGCGAATGTTACCATTCCAGGGTGTTCTTCTAAGGATGTGGACAAGACAATAGAGCCAGCCTGTGTGTGCTTGATGGCGTTGGTAAGGTAATTGATGAGTATCTGCTGTACTCTTCGTGCGTCAGTATGTACCGTGAAGTCATCAGGTATTTTTGAATCGTAGCGTAACTCAATGTCAGAGCGTACTCTATACTTAACAGATGCCAGCGCGCTGCTGCACAAGGCGTTCAGCGGATGGTCGTTAAGTGTAATAGAATAGTTGCCGCTCTTAATATCTGAGATGTTAAGAATATCATCGATCAGCATGGTAAGCATGTTGCTGTTATGCTGAATGTGTTGTGCGTACTCGTCACGTTCCTCCTGAGTTAGGAACTCAGGTGGCATGGCAAGCAACTGTGCGAATCCTACTACAGCGTTTAGTGGGGTGCGCACCTCATGACTCATGTTCTGTACAAACATGTCCTTTGCCTTAGACTCTTTTATTGCGTCGTTGCGTGAATGTTCTAATTCCTTCATCTGCAACTTCTGCTTGCGCACGGTAAAGCGTGCGCGGCTAAGAGCGACAGTTAAGCCTATAACAGCACATGTCAAGACTATATAGATTAGGAGATTCATGTCTTCTGGTATATTCTATATTGTTTAGGTGGACCTTACTGCAATTCACTTTCAACAATGTTTGCTATTAATGCAACGTTATGATAACTTATGGTATATTTTTACTGTCCTATGTGGTTAGGAATTTTTCTTCTCCCAAATCTGGTTTGCCTGTGTTGCAACGCAAGTGAGCAGACGCTCCATTATAATTGGTTTGGTAATGAAGTCGTTGGCGCCTAACTGGAATCCCTTTGTTACGTCATCGCTTGAGTTTAATGCAGAAAGGATGACGACTGGGAGTGGCTTCGTTGATTCGTTGGCACGCAGTTGTCTCAGTACTTCATATCCGTCAATTCCTGGCATCATAAGGTCAAGCAATACAAGATCTACCTGTTGGCTTGCTATGATGTCAAGCGCAGCCTGACCATTGTTGGCTATAAGTACTTTAAATTTGAACCTGCCTAACATTTTCTGAATAAGCAACACGTTCAGTGGGATATCGTCAACAACGAGTATCGTCACCTGTGTCTGGTCCACTTCTGGATTAATTTGAACACCCATATTCTTTGCGATTTTAGTATTTTGTTTTTATCTTTGTTCTCTGATCCTCCATTTATGAGTGGGAGGATAGTTTCTCGTATATAGTGCGTAAATCTTTAGCGGAATGAGTCCGTAAGGAGTTTTATTTCTACCTGCGGTGTAATCCGCTCATAGAGTATGTTATATACAGCGTCAAGTATCGGCATGTTTACGTGCATGTGTTTGTTAATCTCCTTCATACACTTCGTTCCGAAATACCCTTCGGCTATCATTTCCATCTCGATCTGTGCTGATTTTACAGAATATCCTTTTCCTATCATGGTTCCGAACGTGCGGTTACGTGAGAAATTGGAATATCCTGTTACGAGCAGGTCACCGATGTACACGCTATCTTCCATGTGTCTCTCAATAGGATGCACGCACTTTAAGAAACGAGACATCTCCTGAAGGGCGTTTGCCATGAGCACAGCTTGAAAGTTATCGCCATACTTTAATCCGGAACAGATACCTGCCGCTATGGCGTAAACATTCTTCAGTACTGATGAATACTCAATGCCGATAACATCGCTTGATATCTTTGTCTTGATAAAGCGTCCACTTAGCACCTTTGCGAAGGCGTCTGCCTTGTCTGTATCTGAACAACCTACGGTGAGGTATGAAAGGCGTTCCAGTGCCACTTCTTCAGCATGACTCGGTCCACCGATACATGCAAGATTCTCGTATGGCACATCCTGTACTTCATGAAAATACTCTGAACATACGAGATTCTCATCGGGCACGATACCTTTTATGGCTGTTACGATGAATTTGTCGTGCAGTTTCACCTTCAGTTTCCTTAGATGATTCTTCAGATATGGTGAAGGCGTCACGAACACCAGGGTGTCGTAGGCCTGCGCAATCTTGTTGATGTCGGAACTGAACGTTATCTCGTCCATGTTGAAGTGGACACTTGTTAAGTATGCGGGGTTATGCCCAAGGCGTTTAAAGTCCTCTATCCGGTCATCCCTTCGCATGTACCAGCCTATATGGTGCGTGCTGCCTACAACAATTTTCGCAATAGCTGTTGCCCAGCTACCGCCGCCGATAATTGCTATTTTACCACAGTCAAACATTGTCATTGTCAGTTATGTTGCGGTCACAGTAATGTGCAAATAGTTTTTAACTTTATTAAGGGCAATCCTATATAACAAAGGTATTTTATAGAAAAGCCCTTCACAGAACTGTGACCTGCAACTTACAACTAAAAAGTCACTGTCTGTTAGAGTTTGCTGTTAGCAGCGTCTATGTACTTCTGGAAGTCGTCTACCTTTGGATTCTCCAGTCCGAGTTTATACTTCTTGTTTACTCCGCAAACGTCCATTTGCAGTTTTTGTGCCTTTACGTCCTTCAGGTCAGAAAGGAGATAATATCCAGCCTTGTTGAAGAGAGGTATCCATTCCTCGCTTACGCCAATGGACTTCCATTCTTCCTTGCTTGCCTTAGGCTGCTTTGGTTCTGGCTTCATCTGTGGGAAGAACAGTACTTCCTGAATGAAAGCGTTGCCAGTCATGAGCATTACGAGGCGGTCTATGCCGATACCGATACCGCTCGTAGGAGGCATACCGTACTGAAGGGCACGCAGGAAGTCGTAGTCGATAATCATGGCCTCGTCGTCTCCCTTGTCAGCAAGTTTCATTTGGTCAATGAAACGTTCCTCCTGGTCTATAGGGTCGTTAAGTTCTGAGTAAGCATTGGCAAGTTCCTTACCGTTAACCATCAATTCGAAACGTTCTGTAAGACCCGGTTTGCTACGGTGCATCTTGGTAAGAGGCGACATTTCTACAGGATAATCCGTGATGAATGTAGGCTGAATGAATGTGCCCTCGCATGTTTCACCGAATATCTCGTCAATGAGTTTGCCCTTACCCATGGTCTCATCTACCTCAATGCCGAGTTTCTTTGCAGTCTCTCGCATCTCCTCCTCGCTCATGCCAGAAAGGTCGTAGCCTGTCTTCTCTTTTATAGCATCGAGGATAGGCAGTCTGCGGAAAGGTGCCTTGAATGATATTGTCTTTCCGTCAATTACCGTCTCAGGTTTGCCGTTTACAGCGATACAAATCTCCTCAAGGAGTTTTTCTGTGAACGACATCATCCAATTGTAGTCTTTGTATGATACGTACAGTTCCATACATGTGAACTCTGGGTTGTGGTTCTTGTCCATACCCTCGTTGCGGAAGTTCTTGCCAATCTCGTAAACACCCTCGAATCCGCCAACGATGAGTCGCTTCAAGTACAACTCAGTGGCGATACGCATGTACATAGGAATGTTAAGCGCATTGAAATGTGTTATGAATGGACGTGCACTTGCACCACCAGCGATTGATTGCAGGGTAGGGGTTTCTACTTCAGTGTAGCCTGCATTGTCAAGTACACGGCGCAAAGTGCGTACTACTGTGGCACGCTTAAGGAACGTATCCTTCACGCCATCATTGACAACGAGGTCAACATAACGCTGACGATAACGCAACTCAGGGTCGTCAAATTTATCGTATGCAACGCCATCTTTATACTTAACGATAGGCAATGGCTTCAGAGACTTAGACAGTAACGTTAACTCCTTAGCGTGAACTGATATTTCTCCAGTCTGTGTGCGGAATACGTAACCCTTGATACCGATGAAGTCACCGATGTCAAGTAGTTTCTTGAATACCTTATTGTAATAGTCTTTGTTCTCGCCAGGGCAGATATCGTCACGTGTAACATATACCTGTATGCGTCCTTTAGAATCTTGAAGTTCTACAAATGCAGCCTTGCCCATTATGCGTCTGCCCATCATTCTTCCGGCTATGCAAACGTTACGGCTGTTCTCTGCAGTCGCTTTTCCTGGAACCTCGTTGCCTTCCTCATCCTTTTCTTTGGGTAGATCAACAAAGTTTTCTATAATATCAGTAGAGAAAGCGTCTGTGGGATATTCTGCTGCTGGATATGGGTCGATGCCCATGTTGCGCAGTTCCTGCATGCTTTCACGTCTTCCTATCTCCTGTTCGCTAAGTTCAAGTATGTTCATATATTCAGTTTCTTTTTCGTGTCAAAACGTAATATGCGCACTGTAACATGACAAAAATATGCATATTCAGGTGCAAAGTTAATAAATTAATATGATAACAAAGAACATTTTATAAAAAAAATGGCTGCTATTGTTACATTTTCGGGGTCGTAAGGTGTTGCATTGCACACAGTGTTCTAAAATGTGTCGCATAATGCAAGTGCTGCAAATATGCCTACAGTGCCCCATGCTATCGTTGCTACAACCCATGCGTGGCGTGTCTCTCTTACGGTACTAAAATGTAGGTAATTCTCGTTTGCCCACATTAAAAGTGAAGAAACTATGTAAGCCAGCACAAAACCACCGAGTATGTCGCCAGGATAGTGGAATCCGAGATATATGCGGGAGTAACACACAAGCAGGGCGATGCCTGTCACTGCGCCTGTTACTCGTCCGTTGCGGAAGTATTTTATCATTAATAATGCCAGCAACCAGATGTTGGCAGAGTGTGCAGATGGGAAGCCATATCCGCTACCTCTGCGACCGTTGACAATGTGTACCATGCTGGATATCGGATTGTCGGGGTTGCTTGGTCGTAGCCTTCCTATCCAAGGGCGCAACAAGTGAGCATTGGCCCAGTCGGTTACGAACATGCCGATGCACACCATTAGTAGTACAGTCAGTACGCCTTTCCAGGAGTAGTTGCGCCATACGATGTAAAGCAAACTAACGTAAAGTGGAATCCAAACGGTCTTAAGGGTTATGAGATACATGAAATGGTCAAGAAAGGGGGTGTGGTGACCATTGATTAAGAGAAATAATTGTGTGTCCATTATATATTTACGAGTAACGCCAATACGCAAAGTTTATTGTACATAGACGTTTGGTTATATTTTAATTTACCGATTGCAAAGTTAATAAAAATATTCAAAAAAGCGGTGGAATATGAAAATTTTGCGCAAAATACGTGTGCAAATGAAAAAAATGATGTAACTTTGCCTACGGATTAACTGACAATCTGAATATACTAACTGCTATCATATTAAATAACTACTATGGAGAAAAAATATTTCTTTGCTGTTGACCTTGGTGCCACGAGTGGACGTACCATTATTGGAGGTATCAACAACGACAAAGTAGAACTGGAAGAACTAACTCGTTTTCCCAATAATCTTATAGAGATTAACGGACACTTTTATTGGGATATTTATGCCCTTTATTTCGAAATAATAAAGGGTTTGAAGGAAGCCAAGAGGCGTGACCTGAATATTACCAGCATAGGTATCGACACTTGGGGTGTTGACTTCGTGTGCGTAGCGGAAGACGGCAGTGTAAGCCAGCCAATAGCATACCGTGATCCACACACCTTTGACGCGATGGAGGATTACCTCGAAAATGTTATGTCAAGGGAAAAGGTGTATAACACCACAGGCATACAGTTCATGAATTTTAATTCAATATTCCAACTGTACGCTATGAAACGTGCAAGTAATTCTGCTCTGAAGAACGCCCAGAAGATACTCTTCATTCCAGATGCCTTGAGTTATATGCTTACAGGCAATATGGTATGTGAGTACACCATCGCTTCAACAGCACAACTTCTTGACCCACGCACAAAGCAACTTGACCCACGCCTGCTTGCTTCGCTTGGTCTTACGCAGTCCAAGTTTGGAAGAATGGTGAACCCTGGCGACCTTATTGGCGCTCTGACTGATGCTGTTCAGAAGGAAACTGGTCTCGGTGCTATTCCTGTTGTAGCCGTTGCTGGTCATGATACAGGCTCTGCCGTTGCGGCAGTACCAGCAAAGAATGAGAAGTTCGCTTACCTTTCAAGCGGTACATGGTCGCTGATGGGTATAGAAACGAAGGAGGCTATAATAAATAAGGTATCATACGATCGCAACTTCACTAACGAAGGCGGTATAGAGGGAACCACACGTTTCCTAAAGAATATCTGCGGTATGTGGATATATGAACGTTGCCGTAAGGAGTGGACAGACGCTCCTAAGTCGCATCCAGAACTACAGGCTGAGGCAATGAAGCAGCCTGCATTCCAGAGCATCATCAATCCTGATGACCCTATGTTCGCTAACCCAGTCTCTATGGTAGAGGCTATAAAGAGTTACTGTGAGCAGACAGGTCAGCACGTACCACAAGGTTATGCAGAGACATGTCGTTGTATCTTTGACAGTCTTGCGCTACGTTATCGTCAGGTGTTCGGTTATCTTACGGAGATGGCATCATTCCCTATCGAAGTTCTCCACATAATCGGTGGTGGTTCGCTCAACAATTATCTCAATCAATTTACTTCTAACGCTCTCGGTGTAGAAGTTCTTGCTGGTCCACAGGAAGGCACTGCGTTAGGCAATATTATGGTTCAGGCAAAGGCTGCAGGCGAAGTAAAAGACCTTTGGGATATGCGTAGGGTTATTGCCAACAGTCTTGAGTTAAAGAGATTTACCCCTCAAGACAGTGAAGCATGGGATAATGCATACAAGAAGTTCTTGGAGATAACAAATAAGAAATAACATATTAACAGCATAACAAGCGAATAAAGGTGGTTGAACGTTTAGTTATAATGGTGAAGCGTAAAACGCATAAACCATGAGTGGAACTCAAACGTCCAGACATTATAAACGCAAAAACAACCAAATTAACTAAATAATAACTATGAGTAAACCATTAGTAGAAACCAAAGCACGTGTGGGCGTATTCTCAATAGCACTCGGTGCTTATCTCCCACAGTTCCCACAACTCGTTCCAGAGTTTGAGGCTCAGTATGAAGCATTCAAGAAAACAATTCCTGACACCGTAGAGATTATCGATGGCGGGCTTGTTACAACCAAGGAACTGTCACAAGCCGCAGGCGATAAGTTCCGTGCTGCAGACGTTGACCTTGTAATACTTCAACTTCTCACCTACGCCACATCATATAACATGCTTCCAGCTGTGCGCGACCTCGACGTGCCTGTAGTGCTCGTTAACGTACAGAAGAAGAAGGCACCAGATTATGCCAATACCGATATCCCTACATGGCTTGGCGAGCTTTATGCTTGTGGTGCAGTAGGCGAAATGGTTGCCGATCTTGAGCGTGCAGGTAAGCGTCATGCCGTTATTACTGGTGTAGTAGAAGGTGGTGACCCTGTAGTACAGGCAGAAATAGAGGACTGGTGTCGTGCAGCGCAGGTGCGTCGTCGTTTCCGTGATACCAATATCGCACAGATAGGTCGTCCTTACCCAGGCATGATGGACCTGTACATTGACGAGACAAACCTTTATCATCGTATGTGGCTTTACACCAAACAGTTCGACTGGGAGAAGATGTGGGCTATAGCAGACAATGTAAATGATGAGGCTGCCATAAAAGCAAAGGCAGAGGATATACTTAATACCTTTGATATAGAGGGCGGTAACTCTATTGAGAAAGTATGGGATATGGCAAAATATGTAGTAGCCTTTGAACAGTGGGTAAAGGACGAGCACCTTGGTCTCATAGCATCACACTATGATGGCTTTGCACAGGGTGTGGCAGGAAAACTCGACTCTATGCTCATCCCAGCATTCTCTATGCTTATCAAGCAGCATACAGCCTGTGCGGTAGAGGGTGACATAAAGGTTGCAATGGCAATGTCTATCCTTAAGACTATTTCAGGTACAGGTACTCTTTCTGAGATGTACTCAATCGACTTCAACGAGGATATCTGCATCATTGGCCACTCTGGTTCTGGCGACTATGACATCTCTCAGGCTCACAAGCCAACGATGAAGATTGTTCCTGTGTTCCATGGCAAGAGCGGTGGTGGCTACCTTACACAGTTCTATCCACCAACGGGTGACGTAACATATCTTGGTATCACTCAGGATAAGAACGGTGTATTCAAGTTTGTCGTTGCAGAGGGCGTAAACGAAGAAGGTCCAATCTTCATGTTTGGTGACACTAATATGCGCACTCGCTTCTCTATCGGAGCACGTGAGTTCTGCAACCGTTGGTCAGAGGCAGGTCCTACACACCACATGGCAGCAGCCGTAGGTCGTCATATTGACACCATTCTCAAAGTTGCAAAGATCTTTAATATAGAAGTAGATATTGTTTGTAGATAAATGGCAAAGTCATCATTAAAGAGTACCATTGCTGTATCTCTTAACAATTACCTTGACGCCGGTGCAATTGTTGCCGGCGCAAGCGGTTTGACGTTGTGGCAGAATTATCTCGGTCTCTCCGAAGTTCACCTTGGTTGGCTTAACTTCATTAGTGCCAACTGTCTTGGTGCTGCCATTGGTGCAATCATAGGTGGCTTCCTTGCCGACAAGTTCGGACGTAAGTTTATCTTTACTTACAACCTGCTCGTGTATATGCTTGGTGTGCTTCTCGTGATGTTCTCCTTCAACTTCCCAATGCTTCTCTTAGGTTTCCTTATCACAGGCATCTCTGTAGGAATCGGTGTACCAGCATCATGGACATACATCTCTGAGAGTTCTGAGATAAACAATCGTGGCAGAAACATCTGTATCTCGCAAATGTCGTGGGGCGTAGGCCCTATGTTCATTCTGCTCTTTGGTATGCTGTTGGCTCCAGGCGGAATGCTGTACAGTATAGTTGAGAGTGCGGCGAACCTCTTCGGAGCAGATATGTCAATACCATCAGCAGTAGAAGTATTCAGTTCGCGAGTAGTATTCTTTACTCTGTTTGTCGTAGCCTTCATAGCGTGGAACCTGCAGCGCCAACTGGAAGAGAGTGCGGAGTTTGAGGCAAGCAAAGCGGAGGCGAAGGCAAAGGGAGAGGATACAGGACTAATCCAGGCATTTAAAGTCCTATTCTCAAATAAGATTGCTGTTAAGACAGTGTGCTTCCTTGCAGCCATATACCTTACGTGGAACCTTGTAGCCAGTGTGATGGGCTTCTTTATGCCTCACGTTTATGAGGTGTCGGGTGGTCTAAGTAATGAGGATGCCAATATGCTCTCATGTGTAAGTTGGGCATTTGTTGTTGGTACCACGTTCATCGTATCATTCTTCATAGATAAACTGCCCCACCGTATGTTCTATATCATAGGTCTTATAGCAGCAGTTAGCGCATGGCTTATCATTACGAGTGGTGCAGCAGGTGCGTGGGTACTTTGGGCATTCACAATCCTGTGGGGTGTAAACAACGGTTGCTCAGTACAGATATTCTATGCTCTGTGGGGCTCCGAACTGTTCCCAGCAAAGTTCCGTGCAGGTGCTCAGGGATTGATGTTCTTCATCGTACGTGGTCTATCAGCCGTATGGGGACTCGTCTTTACCTTTATATATGGTGACAATGGCGAGGGCTTTACAGTAGCAGCATATTGCATGATAGGTCTCCTATTGGTGTCACTTATAGTAGGTTTGGTTGGAATGCCAAGTACACGAGGCAAGAGTCTTGACCAGATAACAAAGGAGCGTTACGGCGATAACTATTAAAATACATAGTTCGCAATATGTGAAATATGGATGGGCGGTTAAGCCGCCCATCCTAAATAATAATAAAACATAATCTAAAACAACACAAAAATGGCAAAAAGTATATTGGAAGGTCGTCCAGGTTTGGAGGCTGTAGTTAATCAGATTGCTGAAGTTACGGGTTATCTCTGGCAGAAAGGCTGGGCAGAGCGTAACGGTGGTAACATTACCGTAAACGTAACAGAGTTCATGGACGATGAGTGTAAGGCTCTTCCCGCAATCGCACCAGTAAAGCAAATCGGCATGACACTGCCACACCTCAAGGGCAAGTACTTCTATTGTAAGGGCACAGGCAAGCGTATGCGTGACCTCGCTCGTTGGCCAATGCAGAACGGTTCTATCGTTCGCATCTGTGATGACTGTGCAAGTTACGAGATAATCGCTGACGAACCAGTAATGCCTACATCAGAACTCCCAACGCATCTTGCACTGCAGAACTACCTGCTCGAGACAGGTTCATGCTACAAGGCAACATTGCACACACACCCAATAGAACTTGTTGCAATGTCGCACATAGAGCGTTTCCTTCGCGGTGACGAGATGACACGTGTACTGTGGTCAATGATTCCAGAGACACTCGCTTTCGCACCACTCGGCATAGGTATCGTACCTTACGGTCTGCCATCATCAGTTGAACTGGCAAAGGACACACTGGAGCAGATAAAGAAGCACGATGTAGTGTTGTGGGAGAAGCACGGTACCGTAGCCGTTGGTCAGGACATCATGGATGCTTTCGACCAGACAGATGTGCTCTGTAAGGCTGCTAATATCTATATGTGCGCAAAGAACATGGGTAGCGAGCCAGATGGAATGACACCAGAGGCAATGAAGGAAGTACAGGACGTATTCAACCTGCCTAAGACTCGTCCGTGCTAATAACGCTGACAACGTGCAGTTGCATATTAAAACATAAAAAGTAGCGGCAAAGACGTTACTTTATCATACATAAAAAACGGAAGAAGACCAACCCAATTAGGGTAAAGTCCTCTTCCGTTTTTTTATGTTTCGAAAATATAATTCTCTGCTATTCATGCGAAGCAAACAGCGAAATGCACATGGAAGCAATGGCAAACAGTGTGCCGATAGTGCAAACGCCAGCCCAACCGCAATGTTCCCACGCCATGCCAGCACAGAAAGTGCCGAGTGAACCACCAATGAAGTAAGTGGTCATGAATATTGTGTTGGCACGGTTAGCAGCCTCTGGCACCGCTTGTATGCAACCACTCTGGTTGCTGAGTTGTTGGCATTGCAGCCCGATGTCAACAAGAATTACCGCTAATATCAATCCAATGTAACCGTCACGTAACAGCCATGCAATCGCCCATGCCGTTATCTGCATGGCGGCACCTATCATACTGAAACGCTTAATGCCCAACACTGGCACAAGTTTTCCCATGCCACCAGCCAACAGTGCGCCAGCAATACCGCAGATGCCGAGCATGCCAACCATGTCGCTGCCAGCAAAGAACGGTGGTTGTGCAAGATGAAACGCCATACAAGACCAAATGGCAAGCATGGACCCAAAGCCAAAGGCAGCGCGGATGGAGTTGACGCGTATCTGTCGGTGGGTAATTAATATGCGCCAAACAGAGTGCATCAGTCCCGCGTATGAACCAGAGAAATTACGTTTCATGTCGGGAAGCATACGTAGTGTTACCGTTAGGCAAACAACCATAAGAACCGCTGCCAGGACAAACATAGTTCGCCATCCGAACCATTCGCCTATGAAGCCGCTGACAACGCGTGACGCCAAGATACCAGTAAGAAGTCCAGAGAGTACGATACCCATATTGCGGCTTTTGTTTTTAGGTTCAGAGAACTGTCCTGCCATGGGTATAAACAATTGTGGTATGACAGAACTGGCACCGATGGCGAGCGATGCGAACCATATAATCCAAACGCTTTGGGCGATGGATATCGTCAGTGCCATGACAGCAGCCGTAAGCATGTTGACGATGATTATGCGTCTGCGTGAGAACAAATCGCCCATAGGGATGATGAAAAACAGTCCTAAAGCATAGCCTATCTGCGTTACAACAGTAATGAGGTTGGCTTGAGCATGGCTGATGTGCAGGTCCCCACTTATCAGTTCGAGTAGCGGCTGGTTATAATAACAGTTGGCAACAGTAAATCCAGCCATCGTTGCCATCAAGAGAAGCATACTTCTTGGTATGCCTGAATTATCCTTAAGAGTCATTAAGTAAGTATTCAAAATTATTTTTATATAATGAGTAAGCGTCATCTCTCGATTATTGAGAATATTTAATACAGTCTCTTTGGGGCATCTGTTTCCCCTGTTTTCAGTCACAATGTTCACATTGTTCCATCAAACAGTGAAAACATCTGCTCCCAAATAGCCTATATTAAATATTAAAATAATTTTGAACACTTACTTAGCAATATTCTTGATATGCCTGAGTTATCCTTAGAATCAGTAGCAATTTATTACAGATAGGCAATACACGGTAGCCCAAGTACATGAGATTAAACGCTTTAACGATGTCAGCACATAAACCTATTGATACGATATAAGCCTTTTCACTCCACAACTTGGTAGAGATTACTGTAGTACTTAGGACAACATGTACAGTACATAGTACTGGTTATACCTGCGTTTATTTTGCTATATGCAGAAAACGCGTTATTTGTGACAGTGGAGAACGGTCTTGGTTGTCGATGTGCGTTTCCAGTATTCTCGTGTTTGGTGACAACGGTATAATGTCATAATCCGCCACTGATGCTGGTATAAGGCACGAGTTACCGCGTGGCATATCTACCGTTTGCTGTTCTCCTTTATAATTACGTAGCGAGATACGGCAATCGCCTTTTATGCACATAGAGATGATAAAGGAATCATATTTCAACAGGTTGCGATGGAAAGGTTCCTTAATGTCCATCACCCTTACATCAAAGAAAGGCGTGTCTATAACCTGCGCAGCACGCTCCGTGGTATTGCCATAGTGTGTGCGGTAGTCTTTTTCTACGTGATAGTCAATAGCCTCTGCAGCCAGTTCCGTATGCAGTTGGCGTGGTTTTCCGTCCAGTCCTGGACGGTTATAGTCAAAAATTCGGTATGTTACGTCGCTCGACTGCTGCACCTCAGCAAGCATTATGCCACCACAGATGGCATGTATGCGCCCAGCAGGGATATAGAAAACATCGCCAGCGTGTACCTCATGACGTGCCAATACTTCGCATATCGTTCCGTCTTCTACGCGTTTCTTGTATTCATAAGGCGTTATCTGCTCCTTAAATCCAGCGTAAAGGCTTGCGCCTGGTTCGGCATCAATGATGTACCACATCTCTGTTTTGCCAAATTTTCCATGGCGTTGCATGGCAAGAGCGTCATTAGGATGCACCTGTATGCTGAGGTCTTTCTTGGCTTCAATGAACTTTACGAGTAGTGGAAACTTGCCCCCGTATTGTTTAAATACAGCGTTCCCCAATAATGCGGCACCATATTCGTCCACAACACTTATAAGGTCGCGTCCCTTTAGCGACCCATTGGCAATGGTACATGGGCTTGACTCCACCGCAGAAACCTCCCAACTCTCACCGACAGGAGAATTCTTGGTGATGCCACTTGGCATCATCTCTTCTGTTATTCCCTTATATGGTATGAGTCTATTGCCTCCCCATACAACGGTATGCAGGTTGGGTTTGAAAAGTAACGGATAGAGTTGCATACTTTATCGAGTTATTATGGAATCCTTTATTAATCGTAAATTATATTTCGTTACGGCGCCACACTTCGTGATGTTAGAACCTTTCTTTAACGAGAAAGAATATATGGCATCCTCGCACAAATATCTGTAGGCAGGATTAGAATTTTTATTATACCATGACATTAGTTTTTGTCCGCCTATCGTCTCTATCTTGTTGTTAAGCGTCTGTAGAGCATCATCATACACCATGTTCTCATTGACAGCTCTGTTGTATATGCTACAGATATATCGGGCTTCCTCGCGAGTAGGTATTCGCCATCCGCTGACATTGCCTTCAATGTATCGTTGGGCAATCTCCAATGCCATGGTGGCATTATTTTCATTTGCTGCAGACGTAACGTTGTTCCATTCGTACAGGGAAACGTAGGTTATGCGGCTCTCGTCCTCACCAGATACGTAAAGCACCGCGTGATTGTCAGACTGTAAGAACAGTGTACCGTCGGGCAGTTCCTGTAGTGGTAGATTTGTCGAGTTGTCTTCGTCAGCGTCCGCCTCACCGTCTTTCTTGCTGTCGGTAGGTTTGTTGTTGGTAGTTGCAGACTTGTTATTACCGTCAGCCAGTGCAATATCTTCTGCATCAATCTTTTGGCACGCTGCCAATGTTAGCAGCGTGCCAAAGAGTAATACGAATATTTTCGTTCTGTGATGTAGCAAAGCGTTATTAGAGATTAGCCTTTATCTTCTCAATCATCTCTTTATATTCCTCGTCCGAGAGATAAACCTCTCCAGGGTTCATGCGGAAAACGCCAGGGTAGTCAGGTCCCCCTTTGTACTTAGGAGCGAGGTGGAAGTGAAGGTGTGAGAGTGTATCAGAGTATGCTCCGTAGTTAATCTTCTCAGGGTTGAATGCCTTCTGCATGGCACGTGTGGTCTGTGCCACGTCTGCCATGAAGTCATTTCGCTGCTGGTCGTTCAGTTCGTTGAGGTCATTAACGTGTCCATCGTATGCCACGAGGCAACGTCCATGGTATGTTTGTTCCTTGAAGAGGAATACACGAGATACACGCAGATGTGTTATCTCGATCATAAGGTTGTGCAGAGTCTCGTTGTTAGTACAATAGAGACAGTCTTTTGGATCGCTGTACATAGTGTTAGTTTTTGGTTAATTGTGTATTATTTATTGTTTATCGCGACACGCCAATGATGCGTTATACAATTTTGTCTAACGCTTCTTTCATTTCCTGTAACTGTTTTTTTACGTCAATCAGTTGTTCAAGAATCTTCGTACTTTTATCGACTCCGTCGCGATTAGAACTGATAATCTTTCTTGCGGCAGCCAGTTTGAAGCCTCTTACCTTAACAAGATTATGTATGTAACGCAGTTCCTCAATATCTTTATCCGTATATTGTCGCACGTTGTTGGCAGTAGTGCGTGGTTTCAGATATGGGAATTCGGTCTCCCAGTAGCGTAAGGTGGACTCGGTAAGCGAGAACATCTTTGCCACTTCCTTTATGGTGTAGTAAGTCTTAAGATTCTTTTCAGTGTTGAGAGCCATTGTAACAATATTTTTATTTGCTTGCAAATGTAATAAAAAGTTTTTACATTGCAAAGGAAAAGGCACAAAAAAACCTTCCGAATGGTTTCGGAAGGCTTTTTATTATTGTTATGATACTGTGGTCTTAATCCATGTGTTTGCAAAAACAACCAATCTTAATGCGTGCACCTTACAATGTATTCACACGCCCAATTATGGTTAAAAATGCGTGGTATCCTGATTAGTACAGTCCGAATGCGCCAAGGAGCAGTATGGTGAGCAGTATAGGCGCAACGTAACGCAGCATGATGATGTAAAGAGTCTTGCGGCGGAATGGATAACCGTTAAGTCGCATCTCACCGATAAGCAGACGTGGCTTAACAACCCAACCGAACAGGATACATGTGCAGATAGAGACGATAGGCATGAGGATATTGTTGCTCAAGTAGTCGAAGATATCCAATATCTGTGCTACCGCACCGTTAGGCAATGGGAACTCGAAGTACCAGTCATTGTAACCGCGGCATACTACGAGTGAAAGTATCAAGCCTGTACCAGCCATCCAGAGCACGGATTTCTTGCGTGACCAGTGGAACTTGTCCATTACGCTGACAGTAGTAGCCTCCAGAATAGAAACCGCACTGGTGACAGCTGCGCAGAGAACAACCACGAAGAATATCAAGCCAAGTACCTCACCTGCAGTTCCCATAGAGGCAAACACCTTAGGAAGGGCAACGAACATCAGTCCAGGACCGGCCGACATGCCTTCTGTTCCCATAAACACGTAAACGGCAGGGATAATCATAAGGCCGGCAAGGATTGCTACGCAGGTGTCGCATATCTCAATACGGTCAACCGCCTGACCAAGGTTTACGTCCTTACGCATGTAGGAACCGTATGCCACCATGATGCCCATGGCGATAGAAAGAGAGTAGAACAACTGTCCCATAGCGTCGAGTACCACCATAAGGAACTTACGCAAGGTGAGACCATCGAAGTTAGGGATAAAGTAAACGGATGCTCCTTCGAGACCAGTTCGTGTTACACCGTTAGCGTCAGTATGGCTAATGGTGAGAGAATAGAGCGAAATTGCTATGATAAGCACAACGAGCAGAGGCATCATTATGCGTGAATACTTCTCAATACCCTTCTCCACGCCTTTGTAAACAATGTAGAAACAGAAGGCTGCGAATATCATCATGAAGATGAATGGTGACCACTCGGCTGTGATAAAGCCTGTAAAGTAATCGTCTTTCACGGCTGCGTCACCCTGGAAAGTGGCGTAGGTGGTAAGATACTTCAATACCCATCCACCGATAACGCAATAGTATGGGTAGATGATGTAAGGCACGATGAAAGAGAAATAGCCGATAAACTTCCATTTCTTGTGGAAGAAACCGTATGCTGTCAGCGGACCTTGTGCGGAACGACGACCAATGGCTACCTCGGTAATAAGAAGGGTGAAACCGAAGGTTACGGTAAGAATAATGTAGATTAACAGGAACAAGCCACCACCATCACGGGCAGCCAAGAATGGAAATCGCCATATATTGCCAAGACCTACAGCACTGCCAGCCGCGGCAAGGACGAATCCCAATGAACCACTGAATGAGTTACGGTTCGTTTTCATTTTCTTTTCTTTGGTTTATTTGGTTATTAATTATTTTGTTTCTTATATCTATTCGGCAACAGAGTCTATGGTATTGCGTTACATTCTTTGTCGGTTATCATATTAATAGAGACAGACGGTAGATGTCATCTTCGTTGCCTACAATCCATAGTATGTCGCCAATCTCGAATTTGTATGTAGGTTCCACGGTAGAAAGGTTTTCCTCTCCTTCCTCCAGTCCTACCAGCATGCAGTTGTATGTATCTCTCAGGCTGCTGGTGATGAGCGACTTCCCGAGCAGGATGCTGTCCTTGCGTATTACAAAACGTCGTAACTGCATTTCGTGTTGCTCAATGTTTATGTCTTCGCCATACTGCTCTTTCTGTATGAAGGAGTTGAGAATGGTAAACTGTTCATCGGTGCCAATGACGCGAAGTTTATCCCCGGGGAATAGCATATCTCCCCCTGAAGGTATGTGTATGTTACGTCTTCCGCGCTGAATGCTGCTAACGTGTACTCCAAAACGCTTGGCAAGATTAAGTTGCGCCAAGGTTTTTCCCGCCCAAAGTGAATCCTTCGGTATCTCAATCTCTGAGATATGTATGTCGCGATCAAGAAGATGTCCTTCAAATAGCGGTCGTCTTTTGCCCGAAGCACGTGCGGCTATATCCTTAGAACGTAGGTTCTGAATGAACATTCGCTCCAGCCTTATGCTATTTCTCTTCATGCCGCGCGAGTAGATTATGCACGAAATGGCGGCTATCGCTATGCTGATTATTACGGCATCGGAATAATGTAGTAACTTATTGCAGATGTAGAATATCAGCATTATCGCCAATAGTCCTCGCACGATGATAGTAAATATGAGCGGTAGTCTGTTGTGTTGGCTTCCTGTCCATAGTGCTTTGAACTCTTCACTCTTGTTCTTTTTCATCACCATGGCACGCAGGAATGGTGCAACGAGCAACACGGTAAGGAACGCGCACAGTGGATTGCCAAACATAGGCGGTACTATGCTGATGATGAACTCCCTCGCTATGGTAAGCATCAACCATGATGCCGCTACGGTCAGCACCGTGTATATTAGCGTGTTGGTAGCCATCTGTGTTAGCAAAGGCTTCCAGTTGTTGCCCGAATGGTCAATGTTAGTCGGTGCGATGTCGGATATTCGGTTAATTCGTTTTATCCAAACCTTTGGCAGACGTTTCTCTATACCATTATATATAGGTACTGCTCCTCGTATCATGTATGGCGTAAGGAAGGTCGTTATGACTGATACCGTCACCACAACCGGGTAGAGGAAGTCGGAAACAACGCCCAACGAAAGTCCCAAGGAGGCAATGATAAAGGCAAATTCACCAATCTGCGCCATTGAGAAACTGCATCGCATGGCGGTCTTTAGCGTCTGTCCTGAGAGCATGAAGCCAAATGTTCCGAGTACGGTCTGTCCCAGTATTATGCCGATTGTAATGACAAGTATGGGGAGCCACTGGCTTATTACCACCTGTATGTCGACCAGCATGCCCACCGAAACAAAGAATATCGCACCGAAAAGGTTCTTTACTGGTTCAACGAGTTTCTCTATGTTTTTCGCTTCTACCGTCTCCGCCAGTATGCTACCCATGACGAATGAGCCGAAGGCAGGGCTAAAACCTGCGAAGGATGCACATACAGCCATACCGCAACATAGTGCCAATGCCACGATTAGCATTACCTCGTCGTTGATTAGCGAGCGCACCTTGCGCAGAAATAGCGGCACGAAGAACAGTCCAACGACAAACCACAGCACAAGGAAGAACACTATGTTGACAAGGCTTTGCAGCATTTGCTGCCCATCGCCAGAACCTCCTTTCGCTATAGTTGTAAGCACAACCATCATGACTACGGCAAGAACGTCCTCTAAAATTAGTACACTCATGACGAGCGACGAAAACTGTTGTTGCCGTAGCCCGAGGTCATCGAACGCCTTATATATTATGGTGGTGGACGACATGGCGAGCATTCCCGCAAGGAAAAGCCCGTTCATGGGCGACCAACCGAACATAGAGCCTATCGAAACACCAATAGCCATCATTGAAAAGATGATGGTAAGGGTAGCGATAACGGGCGCAATGCCCATCTTTAATATCTTCTTGAACGAGAAGTCAAGACCTAAGGCGAAGAGCAGGAACATCACTCCAATGTCTGCCCACACCTTAATATTGCCGTTATCCACCACGGACATAGTGAACGAAAGGTTTGGTGAAACCAGAAAACCTGCCATAATGTATCCTAACACCAATGGCTGTTTCAGTTTCTTGAACACCAGTGTCACTATTCCTGCGGTCACAAGGATAAGCGCAAGGTCCTGTATTAAAGATGGAATGTCGTGCATATGTCTCTCACTATGTTTATAATCACGTTAGCGGCTTTCTCCATTACCTGTATGGAAACGAACTCGTGTGGTCCATGGAAGTTTACCGCACCAGTGAAAAGGTTAGGACATGGCAGTCCGCGGAACGACAGTTGTGCACCGTCCGTGCCACCTCTTATTGGCTGAACCTTTGGCTTTACGCCAGTTTCTTCCATTGCTTGCTTGGCAATGTCGATGATATGACGCACGGGTAGCACCTTCTCCAACATGTTATAATATTGGTCGTGTAACGCGACTTCACATACCTTTGCACCGTATTTAATGTTCATACGCTCTGCCGTAATCATCATTACAGCCTTTCGGTGTGTGAATTTGTCGCGGTTGTGGTCACGTATAATGTAGTTGAGTTGTGCTTTCTCGCAATTGCCCGTCATTCCCGTGAGGTGGTAGAAACCTTCGTAGCCTTCAGTTCTCTCAGGTATTTCGTCCTGCGGCAGTGCTGCCGCATACTCCGCAGCAAGGCGTGCTGCATTGAGCATCTTGCCTTTAGCGTAGCCTGGATGTACACTGACGCCATTGAATGTAACCACTGCTGCTGCAGCATTGAAGTTTTCGTACTCCAGTTCGCCCTCATCGCCACCGTCAATGGTGTATGCCCATTGGCATGCCAAGGTGTCAACGTCAAGATGATGTGCCCCCATGCCTATCTCTTCATCGGGGTTAAAGGCTATGCGCACAGTGCCATGCTCTATCTCTGGGTGCTGTAATAGGTACGACATGGCGTGCATTATCTCAGCAATTCCAGCCTTGTCGTCCGCTCCCAAGAGGGTAGTGCCATCAGTAACTATCAAGTCCTCGCCTTTGTGCAGGAGCAGTTCTGGGAAACGTGAAGTCTCGGTAACGTAGCCTTTAGACAGTTCTATGTCCTTACCGTCATAGTTCTTGACTATCCTTGCCTTGATGTCCTTGCCTGAGCAGTCGGGCGAAGTGTCGTAGTGGCTTATGAACCCCACGGTAGGAACTTCCTGCTTCGTGTTTGAGGGTAGGGTGGCGTATATGCACCCTTTACTGTCGAGCACTACATCCTTAAGTCCCTCAGCCTCCATTTCTTCCTTAAGAAACTTGGCGAAGAGCAGTTGTTTGGCAGTGCTTGGCACCTCGTTAGAGTCTTCAGCAGACTGTGTGTCGAACTGCGTGTACATTATGAACCTTTCTTGTATTGTCACCGTTCTCTATATTTATAATCCCCAACTCTTATTTCTCTTTCTCGGCAGCGATAGCCTCTCTTACCTTGGCTTCCAGTTCGTCGCACAGTTCCTCGTTGTCTCTCAACAACGCCAGTACGGCATCACGTCCCTGTGCCAACTTAGCGTCACCGTATGAGAACCATGAGCCGCTCTTCTTGACGATGTCGCGCTCAACAGCCAAGTCGAGTATCTCGCCAACTTTTGAAATGCCCTGTCCGAACATAATGTCAAACTCACACTTGCGGAATGGAGGTGCCACCTTGTTCTTGACAATCTTAACCTTTGTAAGGTTACCGATTACCTCATCACCGTCCTTTATGGCTGTAGATTTGCGCACATCGATACGTACTGAGGCGTAGAACTTCAATGCGTTACCACCCGTTGTGGTCTCAGGATTGCCGAACATGACGCCAATCTTCTCACGCAACTGGTTGATGAAGATACATGTAGTCTTTGTCTTAGAGATGGTAGAGGTAAGTTTTCTAAGTGCCTGCGACATGAGTCGTGCCTGCAGACCAACCTTATTGTCGCCCATGTCGCCCTCAATCTCAGCCTTAGGAGTCAGTGCTGCCACGGAGTCGATAACGATAATGTCCACCGCTGCGCTTGATATCAGTTGGTCAGCAATCTGTAATGCCTGCTCGCCATTGTCAGGTTGCGAGATGAAGAGGTTATCAACGTCAACGCCAAGGTTTGCGGCATAGAAACGGTCGAAGGCATGCTCGGCATCGATGAACGCCGCAATACCACCCATCTTCTGTGCTTCAGCGATGGCATGGATAGCCAGAGTGGTTTTACCAGATGACTCTGGACCGTATATCTCGATAATGCGTCCTTTAGGATAACCGCCAACTCCCAATGCAAGGTCAAGTCCGAGGGAACCTGTAGGTATCACCTCTACGTTGTCAACCTTCTCTTCTCCTAACTTCATTATGGAGCCTTTGCCGAAGTCTTTCTCTATCTTCGCTACGGCAGCCTGTAACGCTTTCAGTTTTGCTTCTTTCTCTTCCATTTATATATATATAATGTGTTTATCGAATCAGTGTAAGTAAGTATTCAAAATTATTTTATATAATGAGTAAGCGTCATTTCTCGAATTATTGAGAATATTTAATACAGTCTCTTTGAGGCACCTGTTTCCCCTGTTTTCAGTCACAATGTTCACATTGTTCCATCAAACAGTGAAAACATCTGCTCTCAAATAGCCTATATTAAATATTAAAATAATTTTTAATACTTACTTAATAATAAAACGGTAAGTAGGTGTTCAAAAAGTCATGAGCAAATTTGAGCACCTACTTATTATTGTTTATGTGAATTGTAGAACCACTCTTTACAGTTCGAGGTCGCCAAAGAATACTTCTACCCATGGCAAACCCTGCTTGTTGAGTTGCTCCATGAATGGATCTGGGTCAAAGTCCTCTACATTCCATACGCCCGGTTTGCGCCAGAGTCCTTTGAAGAACATCATTGCGCCAATCATGGCAGGTACGCCAGTTGTGTATGATACTCCCTGCATGCCAGTTTCCTTGAATGCCTCCTGGTGCTTGCAGTTGTTGTAAACGTAGTAAGTCTGTTCTTTGCCGTCCTTTATGCCACGAATACGACAGCCGATGCTTGTCTCACCATCGTAATTCTCGCCCAAATCCTGTGGGTTAGGCAGTACGGCCTTGAGGAACTGTAGCGGAACAATCTTTACCTTGGCAGTCTTACCAGACCCGTCAGCCAATGGTGCCTCGTATTCAATTTCGTCAATGCGTGACATTCCGAGGTTTTGTATTACGTCAAGATACTTGAGGTATTGTTCGCCAAATGTCATCCAGAAACGTGCCTGCTTAATGGTAGGATAGTTCTTGACGAGCGATTCCAGTTCCTCATGGTGCATAAGGTAACTCTCGCGTGGGCCAATGTTAGGGTAAGTTAATGACTTATGTATCTCCAGTGGCTCTGTTTCAATCCATTCTCCGTCCTTATAGTACAGTCCCTTCTGTGTAATCTCGCGAATGTTAATCTCTGGGTTGAAGTTCGTAGCGAACGCCTTGTGGTGATTACCAGCGTTACAATCTACGATGTCAAGATACTGTATCTCGTCGAAGTGGTGCTTTGCGGCATAGGCAGTATATACGCCAGACACTCCTGGGTCGAAGCCACAACCGAGGATAGCCGTAAGGCCAGCGTCTTCAAAACGTTTCTTGTACGCCCACTGCCAAGAGTATTCAAAGTGTGCTTCGTCCTTAGGCTCGTAGTTGGCGGTGTCAAGATAGTTTACGCCACACGCCAGGCAGGCGTCCATTATCGTAAGGTCCTGATATGGCAGGGCGAGGTTTACGCACAGTTCTGGTTTGAACTCATTGAAGAGAGCCTTCAGTTGCTCAACGTCATCAGCGTCAACTTGCGCTGTAGAGATATTCATGTTCTTGCCGTGTCCCTTAGCTTTTATAGCCTCGACAATAGCGTCACATTTCTCTTTGCGGCGGCTCGCTATCATGAAGTCGGTGAAGACATCCTCATTCTGTGCTATCTTGTGTGCTGCAACGGTAGCGACGCCACCAGCACCAATCATAATTACTCTTGACATAACTCTTGATATTTCTTTTCTTGTTAAGTATATTTGTTATTTCTCTATTCTAACCTTTTCCGTTGCTGCTTCCTGCTTCTGTGCTGCCTTTGTAGCAGCTTCGTTGGCTTTGATAGCATTTTGCTTACGGTGGAAGTGGTATGTAGTACCATTTTGCGAGAGTATCAGCGAATCATTGTCCATGTATCTGAACTCAAGTGTGTCAACTACGTCAGGCTTCGGTTTCTTCTTTGTGTCTCCCATCATTGGTGGGAACCCCGATATCAACAATAGTTTACCGTTGCACATGTACCACTGCTTGTAGTTCTTAACTTCGGGGTATTGCACAGGCGAGTCGTCCTGCAGGGAGTTAGAGCGCATTATGCGTCCTACGGGTTGTGCCGCGTGTCCCCTTTTAAGTGTAAAGCCATATTCTCTTGGTACGAAGAACGTTTCTTTTACCGAGTCGGGCATGTTAGCCATCATGCGTCTCTGCATGCGTCGACTCATGTTTTGTAGTTCCTTCATAACAGGCATTACGGGGTAGGTCCATGTTCCTTTAAGCATGTCGAGGTCAATAACCATCTGGGCTTCGGTGCTGTCTTCTGGGTTTTTCATTATGCCCACCCAGTCGCCAATTTCGGGTTTGCCTATAACACGGCCGTTCTGCTTGGCGTCAATGCAACTGTACGTGATAGGGTTGCCACTGAAGGGCCACAACACGATAACAGAGTCGGTTGTTCCGTCGCATGTAAGACCATAAACCATAGAGTCGTTTTTAACAACGAATTCGTTCTCTGGCTCCAATGTTAATTCCTCCGCGGGAGTGTTTTCCTTGCGACATCCTGCCGTTATCATGATAACGCCTACGGTGAATATAATCAGTTCTACGTATTTTCTATGCATTTAAACTCTACCTTATTATATTTTTGGGAATCTGTGCAAAGGTACATTATTTTTTGCAAATATCCAAACTTTTGGTTTGTTTTTGTTGTTACATTTAGTGATGAGTTTGACTATTGAAAAATGGTAAATTTGGGAAATCGTGTAAAAGTGTCTTAATACAGAAAAGCTCTACAGTTTTTAACAATTCAAAAACTGGTGT
>DAIUFT010000038.1:0-26369 GCA_036844425.1 Prevotella sp.
GTCATTACTTTAATTTAGTTTTACATAACGGTGGTAATTTATAGAACCACCCTTATAAGTATTGCTAAAAACTTTGCCGTAGAGAGCACGCAAAAAGGGCGCATATCCATAATTAAATGGTATGCGCCCTTCAACGTATAAGTTAATGTTGTGCGATATTAGTCGATAATAAGGTTCTCGCCAGTCATGTCAGCAGGCTTCTCCAGTCCCATGATGTGGAGGATAGAAGGAGCAACGTCAGCCAGGCGACCGTCCTTAACCTTCGCAGAGTTGTTGTCTGTTACGTAGATGAATGGAACAGGGTTCAGCGAGTGAGCGGTGTTAGGAGTACCGTCAGGGTTAATGGCGTTGTCGGCATTACCGTGGTCGGCAATGATGATAGCCTCGTAGCCAGTAGCCTTAGCAGCCTCTATCACGTCGCGAACGCAGTTATCTACAGCAACAACAGCTTTAGCAATAGCGTTGTAAACACCAGTGTGGCCAACCATATCACCGTTAGCGAAGTTAACAACGATGAAGTCATATTCGTCCTTCTTAATAGCCTCTACCAGTTTGTCCTTTACTTCGTAAGCCGACATCTCTGGCTTAAGATCGTATGTAGCAACCTTAGGAGAAGCAACAAGAATGCGATCCTCGCCTTCGTATGGAGCCTCACGACCACCGTTGAAGAAGAAAGTAACGTGAGCATACTTCTCAGTCTCGGCTGTATGCAACTGCTTCTTGCCCTGCTGAGAGAGGTATTCACCGAGAGTGTTCTGTACGTTCTCCTTAGGGAAGAGGATGCCTACACCCTTGAAAGAAGCGTCGTATGGAGTCATGCAGTAGTACTTCAGTCCTGGGATGGTCTTCATTCCCTCCTCAGGCATGTCCTGCTGAGTGAGTACCTGTGTCAACTCCTTAGCGCGGTCGTTACGGAAGTTAATGAAGATGACAGCGTCGCCCTCCTCAATCTTGCCGTTAACAGAAGCGTTGTTGATAGCCTTAACGAACTCATCGGTAACACCTTCGTCGTAACTCTCCTGCATAGCCTGCACCATGTCAGTAGCCTGCTTGCCGGTACCGCTAACCATCAGGTCATAAGCCTCTTTTACGCGATTCCAACGCTTGTCGCGGTCCATTGCATAGAAACGACCAATGATGCTTGCGATGTGGGCGTCGTTCTCCTTACACTTAGCGTCAACCTGCTCGATGAAGCCTTTACCAGACTTAGGGTCAGTGTCACGACCGTCCATGAAGCAGTGTACGAACACCTGCTGAGAGAGACCATAGTGCTTGCCAACCTCAATGAGTTTAAAGAGGTGGTCAAGTGAAGAATGCACACCACCGTTAGAAGTTAAGCCCATGAGGTGGAGCTTCTTACCGTTAGCCTTAGCATATTCGTAAGCCTCTTTTACCTGTGCGTTCTCAACGATAGAACCGTCAGCGCATGCACGGTTAATCTTGACGAGGTCCTGATAAACGATGCGTCCTGCGCCGATGTTGAGGTGACCCACCTCAGAGTTACCCATCTGACCGTCAGGAAGACCTACGTCTTCGCCAGAAGCCTGAAGTTGTGATACACTGCTAACAGCCTGGAGGTAGTCCAGATAAGGTGTAGGAGTGTTGTAAATAACGTCACCTGCACCGTGCTTGCCGATTCCCCAACCGTCGAGAATCATCAAAAGAGCTTTTTTTGCCATATTGTTTCGTTGTGTTGAATAGTTTTCCTGACTTTAATGGTGGGTTTGCTTTACCCTAGTGTTGTACTGCCTTTGTCTTGACAGCGTGGGACGTTTACCCTGATGCAGTACTGGTTTCCTTGATTGTGGGTTGCGTTTTTCCTTTGCGTAAGCCATAGTATAACGCCCTTTTCTTTCCGACTGCAAAGTTACATCAATACCATGATTTAGTGATATAAGAATTGTTAAATAATAATAAATGTATGTTTTCGTACAAAAAAGTGGAGTAAAGTGGGGGAAAGTGGGGATTTTTTTGTAACTTTGCCTGCAAAAAGATAGCCGTTAATAAGTACGCACGTGAGATTCTTGGGCAACATAGAGGCAAAGGCCGACGCTAAAGGTCGTGTTTTCCTTCCTGCGACATTCCGTAAAGTGTTGCAGTCAGGGGGCGTGGAGCAGCTCGTAATGCGCAAGGATGTGCATGAAGATTGTCTCGTGCTTTATCCCGAAGACGTGTGGAATAACTTGATGGACGGTATGCGGGCGAGGCTCAATCGCTGGAATCGCCAGCAGCAACAGATATTCCGCCAGTTCGTGAGTGATGTAGAATTGATAACACTTGACGGCAACGGCAGATTTCTAATACCACGCCGTTTGCAGGAAATGGTCGGCATAGAGCAGGCTGTTCGCTTCATCGGGGTGGGCGATACAATAGAGATTTGGGCAGTAAAGAAGACGGAAGAACCGTTTGTTGACGCAGAGACCTTTGGTAATGCCCTTGAAGATTTGATGAACGACATGAACTAAGATAATGGAAGAACAGATATATCACATACCAGTGTTGCTCGATGAAAGTGTCAGTGGCATGGCCATAAAACCAGGAGGCGTCTATGTTGACGTGACTTTTGGCGGTGGTGGACATAGCAGTGAGATTGCGAGGCGCATAAACGGTGACGGTCATCTCTACTCCTTTGACCAAGATGCTGACGCGGAAGAGAACGTGGAAAAGTCGCCAGTGCTTAAGGAAGCACAAGAGAATGGCGCGTTCACGTTTGTTAGAAGCAACTTCCGTTACCTGAAAAACTGGATGCGTTACTATGGCGTTGACCATGTAGATGGCATACTTGCCGACTTGGGAGTGTCCAGTCACCACTTTGATGACGAGACGCGTGGCTTCTCATTCCGTTTCGATTCTCCACTGGATATGCGCATGAACACTCGTGCTGGGGTGACTGCAGCAGAGGTGGTGAATACCTATGACGAGGCAAGGCTTGCAGATGTGTTTTATCTTTACGGAGAGTTGAAGACCTCAAGAAGGATTGCTGCTGCAATAGTAAAGGCGCGACAGGAAATGGAAATAAAGACAACGCAGGACTTTCTGCAAGTGGTCGAGCCGTTTTTTAAGCGAGAACGCGAGAAGAAAGACATGGCAAAACTTTTTCAGGCGTTGCGAATAGAGGTTAATCACGAAATGGATGCGCTGAAGGAAATGCTTGCCGCTGCAACGGAAGTGTTGGGCGAGGGAGGCAGACTCAGCGTTATAACCTACCACAGCTTGGAGGATCGCATCGTGAAGAATGTTATGAAGACGGGTAATGCGGAAGGAAAACGTGAAACAGATTTCTTCGGTAGGGTTCAGACTCCGTTCAAACTGGTGAATAATAAAGTCATAGTTCCGCCTGCAGATGAACAGGCACGCAACCCGAGGTCGCGCAGTGCGAAACTCAGAGTGGCAGAGAAAATTGCCGAATGAAGACCAAATAGCAAACGCATAGAGTAAAAGGAACTATCCGTGTAAGACAGAGTAACAAACCGAATGTAGCGAAAGAAACGAAAGATGGACGACAAAGAAAAAGACACAGAGGGAAAGGAAGCACAGCAGGTGAACGTCAATAGCGATGCCACACCAGCTGTAGATGCTGCATCGGAACCTGTTCCTGCGGAGAAGAAAGCACAGGCAGAAAGTAAAAGCAGTACCGATGGCGAAGCAGAGAAGAAAGGCTCGCGCCAGAAGGAAGACAAGAAAGCAGTGCAACCATCAAGCAGTGTGCTTGGAAACAAGACTATTGAGGATGTAATCAAGAAAGAGGCGAAGGAAGAACAGGATACGTCGTCACCATTTTCACTACCTCGCACCCTCGGTGGCGTGATGATAGCACGCGCTTTTCAGAAGCAAATGGGACTGGTATGTCTCGTGTGCGCGTTCTTTATAGTATATATAAACAACCGTTATGTCTGCCAGAAAAGAATGGTCGAGATAGACAAAATGGAGCGTAAAATGGTTGACGCGCGATATAAAGCGACCGTCTGCACCAGTATATTAACGGAGAAGAGCCGCGAGAGTAACATCATGCGGTTGCTCGGATCATATGGAGACTCTACGCTAACTATACCAAACGAACCGCCTTACTTGATAAGGGTGGATGAGTAAAAAGGTAAGGGCAGATGAGTAAAGACATTTCAATAACCAACCAGACAGACAGTACTCAGAAACTGATAAGTGACGGCTCAGGAACTGATAATTGAAAACTTAGAGGTTGACAGGTGAAAAATCAGAAACTGATAAGTGACAGTCTGGAGCCTAAAAGAGAAAAAATAGGAAAGAGAAAAAGGATTGGGACATATCAATGAGCAGATTCGATAATAATAAATCAATGCTACGCTACACCGTCTTTGCTGGACTTCTAACGGTCATAGCGGTGTGTGTGCTTGGTAAAGGACTATATACGATGACCATAGAGCGTGACTATTGGCAGAGGGTAGGCGCGCAGATGAAACTCGATAGCATTACGGTTGATCCGATAAGAGGCAATATTCTTAGCGACAACATGCAGCAATTGGCGTGTAATCTGCCAGAATACCGTATGTATATGGACTTTGTGGCGTTGCAAGAGAGCAAGGCTGACACACTGTGGCACGATAGTTTAGGACATGATACCAAGGTGTTGCACGGCTTGTGTAAAAGCCTTCACGAGATATTCCCTGATAAAAGTGCGGAGGACTTTCTTGCTCACATGAAGGAAGGTTACGCAAAACACAGTAGATATTGGCCTGTTTACAACAAGCGTGTGTCGTACACTGTGTATCAAAAGGTAAAGGCTCTGCCGATATTCAGACTGAAACCAGGTGTTGGAGGCTTCACTGCTCAGAAGTTTATGGTGCGTAACAGACCTTACGGTTCGCTCGCTTCCAGTATCGTTGGCGACACATACAAGGAGAAAGGCATAGCATATTCTGGCTTAGAACTGGCTTATGACTCCATATTACGCGGTCGTCCGGGCTTTAAACATCGCCGAAAAGTATTGAACGGATGGGTGGATATGCTCGACTCTGCAGCCACAAACGGCAGTGATATAGTAACAACCATCGATGTAGGCATACAGGATCTCGCCGAGCGTTCGCTGATAAAAGAACTCAGAGCGGTGAATGGTTATACTGGAGTTGCTATCGTAATGGAGGTTGCTACAGGCGACATTAAGGCGATGGTCAATGTAGATCTTGACTCGACAGGCGTGTACAGGGAGGGCAGAAACCACGCTATTGCCGACTTCCTTGAGCCTGGTTCCGTGTTCAAGACAGCCAGTTTCATGGTCGCTTTGGACGATGGCGTGATTGATACCACCACGACGGTCGATACGGGTTGTGGTATTATGACAATGTATGGAGCCAAAATGCGTGACCATAACTGGCATCACGGAGGCTATGGCGTATTGACTGTGCCGCGAGTGTTGCAGGTTAGTTCCAATATCGGTGTCAGTTATCTGATAGATAAGCATTACCATAGTTGTCCAGATAAGTTCGTTCGTGGTCTTTACAGGGTAGGAATAGGTGAAAACTTGCACCTCCCGTTCCCAGAGTACAGTGCGCCAAGAATACGACTTCCGCAGAAAAACAGTCGTGGAAAGTACGAAACCACTGTTTGGATAGACAAGAACGGGCGTGAACAGAAAGGTAGATGGAGTAATACGGCACTGCCTTGGATGAGTATAGGATACGAAACCAACGTCCCTCCGATATCTGTCGTAACGTTCTATAATGCTATTGCCAATGGAGGCGTAATGGTTCGTCCGCGCTTCGTAAAGCGAATAGAGAAGGATGGCGAAGTGGTCAAGGAGTTCCCAGTAGATGTTATCAAGAAGCAGATATGTAAAAAGGAAACCTTGAGTAAGATACAGACCATACTGCGACAGGTTGTTAGCATCGGACTCGGTAAGACTGCTGGCTCGAAGGCTTTTGATGTATCGGGCAAAACAGGTACCGCTCAGAAGGCACATGGTGGTGGATACAAGAACGGAACGGTCAACTATCTGCTCTCTTTCTGTGGCTATTTCCCTTCAGAAGCACCGCGTTATACCTGCATAGTCTGCATACACAAGGCAGGATTGCCAGCCTCTGGAGGTCTGATGAGTGGTCAGGTGTTCCACGATATAGCCGAGGGCATCATGGCAAAGAACATAAAGTATGACGTGAAAGACGCCAAAGACTCACTCTATGTGGCACTGCCTGACGTGAAAGCAGGTAACATCCTTGCAGCAGACTATGTGATGTCGCGTCTGGGTTTCCTCTGCCAAGGAGGTTGGAAGGGCACCGTTGGCGATGGAAAACCAGTCTGGGGTACCGTAGAACGTGGCGGAAACGTATCGGTAATACACCGCAAGGGCGTAATGTCAACGCGTATCATGCCTGATGTAACGGGCATGGGAGCGCGCGATGCGGTATTCCTTATCGAGAACTGTGGCGCAAAAGTCGTACTGCAGGGGCGCGGAAAGGTAAAGCACCAGAGTAAACCTGCTGGCTCAACGATGCACAAAGGCGAAAGGGTAACGCTCGAATTGAAGTGATGATAGTGCGCCCATCGCGTGAAATAAGAAGAGAACAACATAAAAACAGATATAACAATGAAACTCTCAGAAATCATTTCGGTCATCAAACCGGTTCAGATTATCGGTGCGCTTGACGTTGACATAACAGGAATAAATATCGATTCGCGTAAGGTGGAGGCAGGAAACCTCTTCGTAGCAATGCGCGGAACGCAGGTCGATGGTCACCAGTTTATACCGAAAGCCCAGGAACTCGGTGCCGTGGCTGTACTGTGTGAGGAGATACCTGCTGACCAGAAAGATGGCGTAACCTACGTTAAGGTATCCGACTGTGAGGAATGTGTAGGTCCAGTAGCCACTACTTTCTATGGCAATCCATCGACAAAACTGAAACTCGTAGGTGTTACGGGTACTAACGGTAAGACGACAATCGCCACATTGTTATATAATATGTTCCGCAAGATGGGGCACAAGTGCGGACTGCTCTCTACCGTATGTAACTACATAGAGGATGAGGCAGTGCCATCAACACACACCACTCCCGACCCAATAGAGTTGAACGAACTCCTCGCAAGAATGGTAGAACACGGTTGCGAATATGCCTTCATGGAGTGTTCAAGCCATGCTATCGCCCAAAAGCGTATCGGAGGACTCCACTTCGTTGGTGGTATCTTCACCAACCTTACCCGTGATCACCTCGATTACCATAAGACCTTCGAAAACTATCGTGACGCCAAGAAAGCCTTCTTCGACTCGCTTCCTAAGACAGCCTTTGCCATAACCAATGCTGATGACAAAAACGGTATGGTCATGGTGCAGAATACTAAGGCGACGGTCAAGACCTATTCTACACGCTCAATGGCAGACTACGTGGCGCATATAATAGAATGTCACTTCGAAGGTATGTATCTTGACATAGATAATCACGAAGTAGGCGTACAGTTTATAGGCAAGTTTAACGTCAGCAACCTGCTCGCAGTATATGGTGCAGCACGCATGTTGGGCAAGGAGGCCGATGACATACTCGTGGTAATGAGTACCCTTCACAGCGTCTCAGGACGCTTGGAGCCAGTCCATTCACCAGACGGCTACACCGCAATCGTTGATTACGCCCACACGCCAGACGCCCTTGAGAACGTCTTGTCAGCCATCCATGAGGTGCTAAACGGCAATGGACAGGTGATAACCGTATGCGGAGCCGGTGGCAATCGTGACAAAGGCAAACGCCCACTTATGGCTCAGGAAGCCGTAAAACAGAGCGACAAGGTCATCATAACGAGTGACAATCCACGCTTTGAGGAACCGCAGGACATCATCAACGACATGCTTGCTGGACTAAATCAGCAGCAAATGAAGAAGGTGATAAGCATCGTAGATCGTCGTGAGGCGATAAAGACCGCTTGCATGATGGCACAAAAAGGCGATGTAATCCTCGTTGCAGGTAAAGGACATGAGAACTATCAAGACGTGAAAGGCGTGAAACATCACTTTGATGATAAAGAAGAACTGCGTAAAGCGTTCGGCATAGCATAAGGTCAAAGTAACGCAAATAAAGGAAAGCAAACAAAACAACGAAATAAAAAGAAACAGATGTTATACTATCTTTTCAGATTTCTGGAGCAATGGGACATCCCTGGGTCAGGCATGTGGAGTTACATATCATTCCGCTCCCTGCTCGCACTCATCCTGTCACTGGTGATATCAATATGGTTTGGAGAGTTCTTCATCAAGTGGATGAGGCGTCACGGTGGACTGGAAGCGCAGCGCGACCGCAGCATAGACCCCTACGGAGTAGAGAAAAGGGGCGTGCCCACGATGGGCGGCGTTATCATAATAGTGGCTACACTCGTGCCCTGCCTGCTCTTCGGAAGGCTCCGTAACATCTATATGCTGCTCATGATAGGCACCACTGTGTGGCTCGGGCTCATCGGTTTTGCTGATGACTATATAAAGATGAAGGTAACAAAGGACGGCCTTAAGCCCCTTTACAAGTTGATAGGTCAGGCAATCCTTGGACTCGTGGTAGGTCTTACGCTTTGGCTTAGTCCCGATGTCGTGATACGCGAGAACGTGTCGGTAAAGCAACAAGGTCAAGAACTCGTGATGCACAAGAGCGCACCAGTCAAGTCAACCACCACAACAATTCCGTTCGTAAAGAACAATAACCTTAATTACACGGACACTTTCTTCGGTTGGATGGGCGAACACCGTGGCGCAGCGGGCTGGATATTTTTCGTAGTCCTCGTGACCTTCGTAGTGATGGCAGTGAGCAACGGTTCAAATCTGAACGATGGTATGGACGGCATGTGTGCCGGTAACTCCGCCATAATATGTGTGGCGTTAGGCATCTTGGCGTATGTCTCCAGCCATATAGGCTATGCGGCATACTTTAATATAATGTATATACCGCAGTCCGAGGAACTGGTAATCTTCCTCTGTGCTTTTGCCGGTGCGCTGATAGGCTTCCTGTGGTACAACGCTTACCCCGCGCAGATATTCATGGGCGATACAGGTTCGCTCGCCATCGGTGGCATAATAGCCGTCACCGCCCTCATAATCCACAAGGAACTGCTCATTCCGCTGCTCTGCTTCATCTTCTTTATGGAGAGCATCTCGGTAATGTTGCAGGTGCAGGTGGCAAAGTATGGCAACCGTAAAGGCAAGAAACTGCGTTTCTTCAAGCGTGCGCCTATACACGATGCCTTCCGCATAAAGCCAGGGCAAATAGCCGATGACGTCAAGATAATCCTCAACTGGCCTCGCGGATGCTGGCTGGAGTCGAAGATAACGACACGTTTCTGGATTATCACGGTGCTCCTTGCCGCGCTCGCTATAGTAACGCTTAAAATACGATAAGGGTAGAAAGTCGAGACTTGGGGCTATACATAGAAATGCTTACAGTTTGAAAGCAAACAACGGGTGAATGCTTACAGTTTTCAAAGGGTATGAAGCCAGAAGCCAATATCTATGCTTTTACACTGTAATCACATAGAGATTACCTCGTAAAAGCATAGTGATTACAACGTAAAAAGGCTGCTTTCAGATTGTAAGTTGATACATATAGCAAATAAACATAAAAAAGATACGATTTATGGATAAGTTAGTGATACTCGGAGCCGGCGAAAGCGGCGTAGGAACAGCTATACTTGCAAAGAAGCAGGGATATGAAGTTTTTGTCTCAGACATGGGCACTATCAAGCCTAAGTATAAGAAAAAACTGGACGAGAACGGCATACGCTGGGAAGAAGGACACCATACGGAGGAAGAAATACTCAGCGCTACGGAGGTTGTTAAAAGCCCAGGCATTCCCGATACAGCCCCTATGATACAGGCACTGATAAAGAAGGGCACGCCTATACTCGCCGAACTGGAGTTCGCTAAACGCTATAGCAAGGGCAAGACAATATGTATCACTGGCTCAAACGGAAAGACCACGACCACCTCTCTTATATATTATGTAATGAAGAAGTGGGGTGTTGACGTAGGGCTGGCAGGCAACATCGGCCGTTCTTACGCTCTGCAGGTGGCTACAGAAGACCATGACTGGTACGTGTTGGAGATAAGTTCGTTCCAACTTGACAATATGTATGACTTCCATGCAGACGTCTCCGTGTTGATGAACATTACCCCCGACCATCTTGACCGCTACAACTTCGAGATGCAGAACTACGTAGATTCCAAAATGCGTATCATACAGAACCAGACTCCGAAGGATACCTTCGTATATTGGAACGATGATGAATACATCAACAACGAGTTGCGTAAGCGTCTTGACGGCTATCGCCCAAAGCCAACACCGTCATCACGTCCTGCCGTGACAGGAAACCCAACGCTGGCTCCTTTCTCAGATAGCGAGATAGACCCTAACAGCGATTTTCCACTCCCCGGCAAGCATAACCAGCGCAACATGATGGCTGCTACAGGAGCCGTGCGTGCCGCTATGGCGAAGATGAACCTCACGGCAGGTCAGCAATACAAGTATGAGGAGATACTGGCAAAGTGTCTTCGTGACTTCCCTGGTGTAGAGCACCGCCTGGAAAAGGTAGTGGAGACCAACGGAGTATTGTGGATAAACGACTCGAAGGCAACCAACGTAGATGCGTGCCACGTAGCACTCGAAGCAATGAGTCGCCCCGTGGTGCTCATCGTAGGCGGTAAGGATAAGGGCAATGACTATAACGACATCAAGCCGCTCGTAAAAGAAAAGTGCCACGCAGTGGTATATCTCGGTGCCGACAACGCCAAACTGCATGCAGCCTTCGACGACATGGGACTGGAGATAGCCGATACCCACAGCATGAAAGAGTGTGTAGAGGCATGCCGCTCACTGGCAAAGCCAGGCGATGTAGTGTTGCTCTCACCGTGTTGCGCTTCCTTCGACCTGTTTAAGAACATGGAAGACCGCGGCGAACAGTTCAAGGCATTAGCGAAAAACGAAAAATAATTGTCTGTTAGGTTACTGGTAATGTCGCTGAAAACGACACGCAACAGTATTCAGAACTGACATGACACCAGACAGAACAAGTAACAATAATGGACAAATTCAAGGAACTTCGAAATCTCTTCAAGGGTGATACGACCATCTGGATGATATTCTTCCTGCTCTGCATAATAAGCATCACGGAGGTGTATTCATCCTCGTCCATCCTTGGTTACAAGTCGGGCAATTACTGGTATGCCGCTGCTTACCACACAGTATTGCTTGGAGTAGGACTCGTGGCAATGGTGTGCGTGCTAAATGTGCCATGCCGTTACTTTAAGATAATGACCCCGATACTAGTGCCTTTCTCGGTTGTAATACTCATACTGGTGTATTTTATCGGAACAAAGGCAAACGATGCCGCCCGTTGGCTCAGCGTGTGTGGCATACCGTTGCAGCCGTCAGAGATAGCCAAAGGTACCATGGTGCTCGCCACAGCCCATATACTCAGTCAGTTGCAGACGCCCGACGGTGCCCATCCAAAGGCGTTCAAGTACGTCTGTATAACCTCGGGCATACTCATAATGCTGGTCTTTCCCGAGAACTTCTCTACCGCAGCATTGATGGGAGTGGTAGTAGTGGCGATGATGATAATAGGTCGTGTGCCGATGAAGCAGATAGGCTACCTGTGTAGCGCGATAGCGGTAGTAGGAGCATTGGCTATAACGCTGGTGTTCACCATGGGTAAGTCGAAGGAGCAGTTGAATGCTGAGGCAGCAGCACAGAACCGTCAGTACACCGAAGTTGTAGATGGGTCAAAAGACAAAAATGCAGAGAATGAGGTGAAGAGAGGCGGATTGCTCCACCGTATGGATTTGTGGAAATCACGTGTAGAAGACCACTTCAACAAGGAGGATGTACCGCCAGAGAAGTATGACCTTGATAAAAACGGACAGGTAGGACATGCCAACATAGCCATAGCGTCATGCAATTTCCTCGGCGTAGGACCAGGAAACTCCGTGCAGCGCGACTTTCTGCCACTGGCATTCTCCGACTTTATCTATGCCATAATATTCGAGGAATTCGGTTGGATAGGCGCAGCCTTCGTGGCATTGCTTTACATATCCTTGCTCTTCCGCACAGGGTATATAGCCCGACAGTGCGAGAATGCATTCCCAGCATATCTCGCCATGGGACTAGCGTTGATGATAGTGATACAGGCATTGTTCAACATGATGGTAGCAGTAGGGCTTGCGCCCGTCACAGGACAGCCTCTGCCACTGATAAGTAAGGGCGGTACGTCGAGCATCATAAACTGCATCTACATCGGAGTGATACTCAGTATCAGCAGAACCGCAAAGAAAAAGAAAGAAGCAAACGCATAACGCATGCTTACAAGAGAATCTTGTTACAATAAACTATACTAAAAAAAGAAAAACATATACGACATGGAAGAACCACGAGTAATCATCAGTGGCGGTGGTACTGGGGGGCATATATTCCCCGCAGTGAGCATTGCCAACGCTATAAAGGCCAAACATCCAGAGGCAAAGATACTCTTTGTAGGCGCACAGGGCAGAATGGAGATGACCAGAGTGCCAGAGGCAGGATACGAAATAAAGGGACTTCCCGTGCGCGGACTAATACGCCCACTGTGGAGCCTTAAGAATATCGGCGTGATGATAGACTTCCTCAAGAGCAAGAGAATGGTGAAAGGCATCATCAAGGAGTTCCGTCCGCAGGTGGCGGTGGGAGTAGGTGGTTATGCCTCTGCGCCAACACTGAATGCAGCAGCGTCGCTCGGAATACCTTGCCTGATACAGGAACAGAACTCGTATGCTGGGGTAACAAACCGCTCGCTCGCTAAGAAGGCCGCAAAGATATGCGTGGCTTACGATGGAATGGAGCGTTTCTTCCCAGCAGAACACATACTTAAGACCGGTAATCCTGTGAGACAGTCACTGCTGGACAATAAATGTACGAAGGCATCAGCATGCGAAGCACTCGGGCTTAGCAAAGACCTGCCGACGATACTTGTTATAGGTGGCTCGCTCGGAGCACGCACAATAAATGACGCTATAGCCAACGGCATAGCCAGATTTGAGGAGAAAAACATTCAAGTAATATGGCAGACGGGCAAGTATTACGCAGAGGAATGCCAGCGAAAGGCTAAGGAAGCAGGAGCAAAGTTGGTGCGTCCGCAGGCATTTATCTCCGACATGGCAACGGCATACAAGGCTGCCGATGTGGTGATAAGCCGTGCAGGAGCCTCCAGCATCAGCGAACTATGCCTCCTGGGAAAAGCCGCGATCCTCGTACCTTCGCCTAATGTAGCAGAGGATCACCAGACGAAAAACGCCCGAGCACTGTCAGACCGTGGTGCAGCCGTGTTCGTACCAGACGCAGCAGCGAGCAAGACACTCGTGGAAGAAGCCATAGCACTCGTCTCAGACCCATCGGCAATAACATCCCTCGAACTCGAGGTAAGCAAACTGGCACTGCACAATTCAGCCGACATCATAGCCGATGAGGTGCTGAAACTGGCAGGATATGATAAATAAGTTACTCTTCTATCGTCAAGAATAACAAAAAAAACAAAAAACGAAAACATAAAAGTGGCAGCGAGAAAGCCACCACGTTAATAAATAAAAAGAAAAAATGAAAGCAGTATATTTCGTAGGTGCAGGAGGCATTGGCATGAGTGCCATAGCACGTTATTTCATACGTCAGGGCTTAGTGGTAGCAGGATATGACAAGACTCCATCCAAACTTACGGAGCAACTGGAGAAGGAAGGCATGCTCATCCACTATGAAGAGAACGTAGAACTCATACCAGTAGCGTGCCGCGATGCAAAGGAATGCCTCGTGATATATACACCAGCGATACCTGAAGAGCACAAGGAACTGCAGTATTTTCGCAATGGTGGCTTCGAAATAAAGAAGCGTGCGCAGGTGCTCGGAATGCTTACACAGTCGCATAAGGGCCTCTGCGTAGCCGGAACACACGGTAAGACCACCACGTCAACTATGTGTGCGCACATCATGCACCAGTCAGCAGCAGACTGTAACGCCTTTCTCGGAGGCATATCAAAGAACTATGGCACCAACTATATACTCTCTGACGAGTCGGACTACGTAGTGATAGAGGCAGACGAATTTGACCGTTCCTTCCATTGGCTGCGCCCTTGGATGACCGTTATCACATCAACAGACCCTGACCACCTCGATATCTACGGCACAAAGGAGGCTTACCTGGAGTCTTTCCGCCATTATACTACGCTTATACAGCCAGGTGGCGCACTCATAATCCATACAGGACTGGAGATGAAGGCAGACGTGCCAGAGGGCGTAAAGACATATACTTACAGCATGAACGAGGGCGACTTCCACGCAGAAAACATAAAGATAGAGCGTGGAGAGATAACGTTTGACTTCGTTTCGCCAGTAGAAAACGTCAAGAACATATCGCTCGGACAGCCTGTTCCTATCAACATAGAGAACGGTGTGGCAGCGATGGCAATGGCGCAACTTAATGGTTGCACAGCAGAAGAACTGCGTTACGGCATGAAGACATACAAGGGAGTAGATCGTCGCTTCGACTTCGCGCTGCGTAACGACAAACACGTAGTACTGTCAGATTACGCTCACCATCCGAAAGAGATTTACCAGAGTGCAAAGAGCATGCGCGAGGTGTACCATGACCGCCATATCACAGCGATATTCCAGCCACACCTCTACACCAGAACACGCGATTTCTATGCAGATTTCGCTGATGCACTATCACAACTTGACGAGGTTATTCTCTGCGACATATATCCTGCGCGAGAGAAACCAATACCAGGTGTGACGTCAGAGTTAATCTATGACCGTCTGAAACCAGGCGTAGAGAAGAGCATGATACACAAAGAAGACGTGCTTGACCTTGTAAAAAGCCGTGACTTCGACGTGCTAATCATCCTTGGAGCAGGCGACTTGGACAACTATGTGCCTGAAATAGCAAAGATAATAGAGGCAAAAGAAAAGTAACCCGAAGGCGGAAAAGAAGGAAAATGGATGCTTATTGGGCATGCAGGCGAAAGCGATTAGCCTTGCAGATGAAGGAGATAAGATAGGTATCCATATCTGGTAGAAATTCAAAAGAAGCAAAATAACAATACCGTTGAAACTGAACATTAACTGGAAGAAGACCTTCCTCGTAACGTTTGACGTGCTTATCGCAGCATATCTCGTCATGGCAGTAACCTCATGGAACACACCTTCGAGGGATAACGAAGTGTGTACAAAGGTTGTTATCAACGTGGCAGACGAGAACGTAAACGGTTTTCTCAATTCGGCAGAGGTGAAGACGTTGCTTGAGCGCGTACATCTTTACCCTTTGTCGCAAAGCATGGATGACATAAATCCGCGCCAAATAGAGCAGGCATTGCGCAATATGCCGTTCGTGAAAACAGCGCAGTGTTATGCTACAGAGGATAACCATGTGTGCATTACCATCACGCAACGAACACCTATAATACGTGTTAAGAGCGTGACGGGGGAGGATTACTACATAGATGACAATGGAGGCGTGATGCCAAACTCGCAATATACCAGCGACATGATTATCGCAACGGGAACCATTTCGAAACCTTATGCGTGTCATTATCTATATCTCCTTGCCCAGAAGTTGATGGCAGACGAACTGTGGCGTAACCAAATAGAGCAGATAAACGTCCTCCCCGATAAGACGATAGAGTTGGTTCCACGCGTAGGAAACCATATAGTCAATATCGGCCAACTGCCTATCGGTTCCAACAACGAGGAGCATCGAGAGGCGGTTGACGAATTCGTAACAAAGCAGTTGCATCGTCTTGAACTCTTCTACCGAGAGGGGTTAAAGTATGCAGGATGGGAGAAATATGACTATATAGACCTTGAATACAGCAACCAGATAGTGTGCCGACGTCGTGAGAACTCGTAGATGCCAATGTAAAAACGAAGAAAAAGAAACAGAATAAAGAAATAAAGATAAAGAAAAAAATAATATGCCAGCAAAGAATTTCGTCGTAGCCATAGAGTTAGGCTCAACAAAAATTAGAGGTATTGCAGGTCAGAAGCGGTCTGACGGCAGCATTGTCGTGCTCGCAGTTGTTAGCGAGGACGCAAGACAGTGCATAAGAAACGGTGTCGTTTATAACATAGACAAAACCGTACAGTGCATAACAAGCATCGTACAGAGGCTTAAATCACAGTTAAAGGCAGGCATAAAGCATGTCTATGTGGGCGTAAGCGGACAGTCAATACATTCAGAGCGCAACATCATCGTTAAGGATATACACAGTGCGGTGCCCGTAACACAGCAGTTGATAGTCGAGATGATGGACCAAAACCGCGCTATGGACTATCCTGATATGGAAATACTTGACGTGGAAGTGCAGGAATATCGCGCTGACGCTTCATTGGAAACGGAACCTGTAGGCATACAATGCTCACGCCTGGAAGGTAACTTCCTTAACATTCTTCAGAGCAAACGCCACTACCAGAAACTCAACAGCTGCTTCGAAATGGCAGGTGTTAAACTGGCAGAGATATACCTCGCACCGTTCGCTCTTGCCGATGCCGTGCTGACACCAGTAGAGAAACGCAGCGGTTGTGTGCTCGTAGATATGGGCGCAGACACCACAACCGTGATGGTGTATTATAAGAATATTGTACGTCACATAGCCGTTATACCTCTCGGAGGAAGCAATATCACTAAGGACTTGTGTTCGCTTCGTGTGGAAGAAAATGAGGCAGAGAAACTCAAACTGCGCTATGCGTCGGCATACACAGCACCAGAGGACATCGACAGTTCATTGACTTACGACATAGATACCGACCGAAAGGAGAACTGCACGCACTTCATTGACATAGTAGAAGCACGTGTTCAGGAAATAATCCTTAACGTATTCAACCAGATTCCTGCTGATTTCCAGGATAAGATACTGGGTGGTATCGTTCTTACAGGTGGTGCTGCCAACATGAAGAACATGGATGTAGCCTTCCGTAAATATACAAACATCGACAAGGTGCGTATGGCTAACTTTGTTACCTATACCATAAATTCTACCAATGCCGAGATAAATGCACACGACGGAACAATGAATACCCTCCTTGCATTGCTCGCAAAGGGTGACCAGAACTGTTACCTCGCACCAGAAGAGCCAAAGACAACCGACATCTTTGACCAGCAGGCAGGTACTAATAGGGTAGAGGGAGCAACGCAGGAAGTACAACCTCGTGATCCACACTCATTACCTTCAGGCGTAGTACAGAGCGAGGCTGAGAAGAAAGCAGCCCTGCGCAAGGCGGAAGAAGAGGCACAACGCAAGGCGGAAGAGGAAGAGGCACGCCGCAAAGCCGAAGAAGAAGCACGCCGCAAAGCCCAGAAACCTGGATTAGGAACGAAACTAATGAAGTGGCTTTCATCATTTACAGCACCAGATGAGTAAGCACATAAAACGATAGACAGAAGAAATATCCAACATAAAGGAGACAGAATGATGGAAAATAATAATACAATACTCGACGTGTTTGGTGCGGCCGAGAAAGAGAAAAGCATAATAAAGGTAATAGGAGTAGGTGGCGGTGGCGGCAATGCCGTGAACCACATGTTCCGTGAAGGCATACACGACGTGTCATTCGTGTTGTGTAATACCGATAGACAGGCGCTGGAAGACTCTCCAGTACCAATCCACTTGCAACTCGGAGCCGAGGGCCTTGGTGCGGGAAACAAACCAGAACGTGCACGCGCAGCAGCCGAAGAGAGCATAGAAGACGTTCGCCGCATGCTCGATGATGGTACAAAGATGGCGTTTATCACAGCCGGAATGGGCGGTGGTACAGGTACAGGTGCAGCGCCAGTCATAGCCCGTGAGTCAAAGCAAATGGGCATATTGACAGTAGGTATCGTAACGATTCCGTTCCGTTTTGAGGGAAGAAGGAAGATTAATCAGGCCCTTGACGGTGTAGAAAAGATGGCGGAAAACGTGGATGCGTTGCTCGTTATCAACAACGAACGCCTTCGCCAGATATACGGAGAACTATCGATGAACGAGGCTTTTGCCAAGGCTGACGACACACTTAGCGTTGCAGCAAAGAGTATTGCCGAGATAATCACCGTTCACGGACTTATCAACCTTGACTTCAACGATGTGAAGACAGTGCTCCATGACGGTGGCGTTGCAATCATGTCAACAGGTTATGGCGAGGGAGATGGACGTGTAAAGAAGGCTATTGACGATGCCCTCAATTCACCATTGCTTAATGATAACGATGTGTTCCACTCTAAGAAGATACTTCTTTCCATATCTTTCCATAGCGATGACGGTCAGCATAAGGGACTGATGATGGACGAAATGAACGACGTTAACGAGTTCATGGAGAAGTTCGGAACGGACTTTGAGTTGAAATGGGGCTTGGCGAACGACCCTTCTTTGGGCGATAAGGTAAAGGTAACGATACTTGCCACCGGCTTTGGTTTGGCTGAGGCAGACAGTGAATTTGCCAATCGCGTGGCGAAGCGCAGTCCAGAGGACATCAGAAAAGAGGCTGAAGAGGCAGAGCGCAAGGAAAGAGAGAGAAACCGTTATGACCATTATTACGATGATCCAGGTAATTCAAAGCCACAGAAACGCCGTGCAAATGCGTTCCTTTTCTTGCCAGAGGACCTCGACAACGAAGACCTTATCATCGCCGTAGAGAACAGTCCTACTCACGGAAGAACTCGTCAGAAACTGGAAGACTTTACACGTCTCAGACCAAGTTACGGAAGAGTGGACGAGGCACGCCCCACTTCCGAGAAGTCAGAGGCTGACAATGGCGGTGTAATCAGTTTCGGTTAATACTTACATAATAAAGGTTTTGGATAACAGACAGGCTATGTTGCCCATGGTGGCGTGCCAAGGTCTATTGTCCAAAACCTTTTTTCTGTTATAGGATGACATCATCGTTATCACTCAAATAAGTAGAAGTTATAACGTAAATCATTAGAAGTCATAACTCAAAACAATAGAATTCCCATGATGAATTGGCATACCTTGATATCCAACCAACGCCTTGGGCAGTCCGCTGCAACGTCTTCTTCTGGTCTGCACCATCCCGAACGGCACGACGAACGCTCAGAGTTTAAGCGCGACTATGACCGCTTGATATTCTCGGCACCGTTCCGTCGGCTTCAGAATAAGACGCAGGTGTTCCCCTTGCCAGGTAGTATCTTCGTACATAACCGCCTTACCCATTCGCTTGAAGTGGCAAGTGTGGGCATGTCGTTGGGTAGCGATGTGGCACGTGACGTAATACGTCGCCACCCCGACATGGCTGGAACACGCATAGAAGAACTGGGTACCATAGTGTCAACAGCGTGTCTTGCCCACGACCTTGGTAACCCCCCGTTTGGCCATTCAGGCGAGAAGGCAATACAAACCTTCTTCACCGAGAATGCGGGAGAGAGTATTCGTGGCTTTGTCTCACCCGAATTATGGACAGACCTGACGCATTTCGAAGGCAATGCCAACGCTTTCCGCCTGCTAACGCACCGTTATGCAGGGCGTCGCACAGGCGGTTTCGTCATGACATACTCCATGCTCGCTTCGATAGTAAAGTATCCCTACGCATCTGTTTATGCAGGAGAGCATGGCAAGTTTGGCTTCTTCCATAGCGAGGCAGAGACCTTTCGCACCGTGGCAGATGCACTCGGTATGCTCCGTTTGTCAGCAGATGGAGAGCCATTACGATACGCTCGCCATCCGTTAGTGTACCTTGTTGAGGCTGCTGACGATATATGTTACGAGATAATGGACATAGAGGATGCCCATAAACTGAAACTTCTGTCCTTTGAAGAGACCCAAGATTTGCTCTTAGGCTTCTTCGATGACGCCATGAAACAGCGCATTCTCGACCGTATAGCGACCGAGAATATCACCGATCGCAACGAACAAGTGGTCTATATGCGTGCCAGTGTCATCGGAAAACTGGAGAACGAGTGTGCTGCAGCCTTCCTGGCGCATGAGGAGGAGATAATGAATGGCACCTTCAACAGTACGCTAATAAAGTCCATTAACGACCTTCAGCGTGCGGCATACCAACGTTGTTCAGAGGTGGCAATTGAGAAAATATACCGTTCGAAGCCAGTGCTTGACGTAGAATTGGCAGGTTATCGTGTCATGACCACGCTAATGGAACAGATGATAGACGCTGCCGTCAACCCACAACGATTCTATTCGCAACAACTACTTCGCCGTGTTAGCAGTCAATATGAGATAAACGCCGCTGATGTAGAGACACGCATCATGGCGATAGTAGATTTTATCTCTGGCATGACCGATGTCTTTGCGCTCGACTTCTATCAAAAGTTGAATGGCACATCGCTGCCGATTGTGTAAACGAGTGGATAATAATCAGTAACTAAAACCGTATGTTAAAGATATTAATGCCTGCACGCGCACACCGACAGTTCGTGTTGACTTTCGGAGTATTGATAAGTGCCTCCGTCGGGATTTTAATTTATAGCCATACCCCTAATAGCCATAGCGGGAGCAATAAGGCGTATGCCAATGAAGCGGCATACACGCTATCACTTCATAAACATGGCGCAAAGAACTACAAGTATGCTCAAAGAGACGTGGGCTATGGAGATGGTTCCGTGGCGGTAGCGACGGATGGACTAAGTAAACACCTGTTTCCCTTCGACCCTAACGTAGCCGATAGCACCACTTTCCTTAGTCTTGGCTTGCGTCCATGGCAGGTGCGCAGCATATATAAGTATCGTGCTCATGGAGGTAGATACCGTAAGCCTGAGGACTTCGCACGCCTATATGGGCTTACACTTACCCAATATCAAAGATTGAAACCATACATATGTATTAAGAAAGAGGTCATGGCAGCCGATGTAGTAGGGCAGGAGAAGGAAGTCAACGCTACCCGATACGCAGGTGCTGCTACAGAAAAGAAAGAGGTAGGAGCGTCATTAAATGGGCAAAAAATGAGGAAACTCACGGCTGCCGACCCTAAAGTAGATATCAATAAGGCCGACACCAGCCTACTGAAACGTATTCCTGGCATAGGAACGTATTATGCTAACAAGATAGTAGAACTGCGCAGACAGCGCAAAGGCTTTGCTACGGTAGGAGATTTACTTGCTATACGCAACTTCCCTGAGTCTGCTTTGGCATACATGAAGGTGTCGCGCGTATTCTCTTCCTTACGTGTTAACACTATGACTTTGGCAGAGTTGCAGTCCCATCCATTGCTAACGCGCACCCAGGCGAATGATGTCGTGGCATTACGACGCAGTTCTGGGCGCATCAAATCCGTTGAAGAACTGCGCATGTTGAACTCTTTCCATAAAGGAGAGATAGAGAGGATAGCACCCTATGTGGTGTTTGATTAAGGGGCGTTCAATAAATTATCGCTCGAAATGTATGCTTTCCTGTAGTAATAATATCCCAAAGTTATTTTTTTACCGTTGCCAATGGGCGATAATCAGGTACTGGTCACATGCCAAAAGGGGCTTAATCGTGTTGCGATTAAGCCCCTTTTAACGTGTTGTTGAAGTCTTTTCTTTTCGCTATCGTGCCAACCAAGCCTCGGGATTGAGTTTCGCTGTGCCTTTGCGCAACTGAAATTCAAGGATGTTGTTGTGGTCAACGGTGCCGATAGCCTGTCGTGATGAGACGCGCTGTCCGCTCCTTACGCTGACTGATGCGAGGTTGCAGTAAACGGACATGTAAAGTCCGTGGCGCACGATAACGCCCATGCTGCCATTGAGGTTGAATATGGCACTGACCTCACCGTCAAATATGGAGTGTGCTACGGTGCCTGATGCACAGCGTATCTTTATGCCATGGTTGGCGAGAGTGACTCCTGATGCTCCCTCAACAGAGTGCAGTCCGTAGTGTCCTATGATGCGACCGCCCGATACCGGGAATGGGAAACGACCGCGGTTACTCTCGAAGTTACTGTTAAGCGAGCGGTCAACGCTTGACACCTTGGCAGCAGTCTCCGACTCGTTCTTTGCCTGTGCCACCTCCTTTTCAGCCCTTTGCTTGTCTATTTGCGCTTTCCTTTCAGCCGCCTGACGTGCAGCCTCCGCCTCGCGAGCCCTCTGTTCAGCCCTTGCTTTTGCCTCCGCGTTGCGTGCTTCAGCCCTTGCAGCAGCCTTAGCACGCTCTTCAGCAGCCTTTGCTTCGGCTATGCGACGTGCGTTTTCCCTTGCTCTCGCCTCTGCTTCAGCCTTCTTTCGTGCCAGTTCCTCAGCCTTTTTCTTTGCTGCTGCAGCCGCTTCCGCCTTACGTTTAGCCTCGGCTATGGCGCGTTGTCGTGCTTTCTCTACCTCTTGCGCTATGAGGCGGTCAATCTGTGCGTTAAGTGCAGCATCCTTTTTCTTCTGCTCGTCGATTATTGCAGCGATGTTCTTCTGCTCGTTTTTCAGTGATGTCACGAGTTTTTGTTCCTCATCCTTCTGCATAGCGAGGGCGGCACGCTCTCGGTTTCCGCGTGAAAGCATGGTGGTCTTTTCACCTCTTGTGGCATGCAGTTGAGTGCGTTTCTCCGCCATCTGCTTCTGTTTCTCCTGCACAGCCTTTCCTTGCGTGCGCTGATAGGCGGCATACTGTCGCATGAAACGTAGTCGTCTCAAAGTCTCCGTAAGGCTTTTTGCTGAGAAAATAAACATCAGTTGGCTCTGTATGCTGCTACGTTTTGCCATGTATCTCATGGACTTTATGTAGCTCTTGCGACGTTCTTCCAGTTGGCTTTGCAAGTTGTCGAGTTGTGAAGACAGCAAACCTATGTTATTGTCTATATGGTGTATGTCCCTGTTAATAGAGTCAATAGACTGCTGACGACGCTGTATGTCGCTGTTAAGTTGCAACAGTGTTTGCAGTTTCTGCTTTACCTGAGCCTTGTTAGCGCGCAGGGCCTGTTCCTGTTTTCGTATGTTTTGCTTTATGCGTGCCTGTTCGTTGCGCAGTCCTTTGATAGAAGAATTGGTCACCTCGGGCTTCTGGTTCCTTGCTTTGGATTTCTTTGCCGCAGTTCTTGGGGTGTTATTCTTCTTTCGTACCACAGTCTTCTTCGCTGCGGCAGAGCGTGTTACTGTTGCTTTTCGGGCAGTATTGCGTTTCTGTTGCGCCTCGGTAGTGGTGAGACACAACAGTAGTGCAGTCATGATGATAATCAGTTTATTCATCTTAGTTAGTCAGAGATGTGTTATTTCCCTATGAGTTTACCCAGCACTTCCTCTGCTGTTACCTTTGTGTAACGGTCCGACACGGATGTGTGTGCCTCCCATTTATCGTCGTTCGATATCTTGTTCATCTTGATGTCGAGCGTTATTTTGCCAGTTTTCGTTGCGTTCGAGTTGAATGTCAACACCTCGTGTGCAGGGAATTTTTTAGATCCTACGTTGGTAAAGTTATCGTATTTGAACGTCATCGTTGACTCTTGTGCCGTACCTTTGCGGTATGTAATGTCAGAGGCAAGGATGGATTTCTGTGCCATGTCGGTGGTCCAGCGGAAGAGCAGGTCGCCATTGCGCAGTTCTACGGGGCGAGTGGCAACGGTGGTCATGTCCACCTTGAACGCTGAAAGGTCGGAATCCGACAGCGATTTCTTTCCAGGTGTGAATAGTTCGTTCCAGAACAGTGACTGGAGGGTATAGAAACTCATGCCATTGCTTTCGAGGAAAGACACCTCGCTGTATGAAGCCTTTATGTATTGTTTATTTATTCTGTCAACGATTAGCACGTAGTCTGGTGTGAACTCCAGTCTGCCAGCCTCCATAATGCCGAATGGTGTCAGTGTGATACGTATTACCTCGTCGCGTCGCATCTGCAGTTTACCGCTGACGCTGATATCTTTTCCCATGGCGTTGAGTGAGAAATCTATTGGCGATACGATGTTCTTGCTGTAGATTGCACCATCAGTAATAGCGCGAAGGTAATCCACTGTGGTGTTGCTCTTTGCCTTTTCCTTGCTCGTGGTGACGTCGTTATTAGCCGTTCCCTGTACGCTCCTGCTGGTACCGCAGGCGGTGAGCAGCATTACTGCTATGATTGTAAGGAATAAATGTTTCATGCCTATTTGATAATCCTTTTTATTTTTGGTATTTCTTAATCTTCTTTCTTAGTGTTGCCTCGTCGTCAACACCTGCTTTCAGTGCCCTGTTCCACATGCGCAGAGCGTCGCTCTGTCGGTTCAACTTAATGTAGATGTCGCCAGCATGCTCCAGTATGTCGCCAGCAATGTCCGTTGAATCCGCTGCCATTGTGCTGTCCTTTGCGCTGTTCTCCTCGCATTTTATGGCTTGTTCAATGTATATTCGCGCCTCCTCATATCGCTGTTGCTGATAGAGAATCCACGCGTAGGTGTCGATATATGTGCCGTTGTTAGCTTCTGCCGTTATGGCGCGGTAACTCATTTTCTCCGCTTTCTTGAGGTCTTTCTGGTCGAGTGACAGGAAATAAGCATAGTTGTTGAGACACAGTACGTTGTCGGGGTCGTGTATAAGGCAACTGTCGTATGCAGCGTAAGCCTCGTTTGTGCGTCCTTCCTTTTGCTGAACGTCGCCGAGAACGGAGAAGATGTCTCCCGCAACTTTAGGTTTTGTCTCTTTTGTCAGCACGCTGGTGCCACGCCTTAGTGTAGCGATGGCATCGTCGTTGTGTTTGTTAATGTATTGTGCTACACCGAGGTGGTAGTAGAGCAGCGGTTCGTCTGGTATGTATTCAATGGCTTTCTTACATTCACGTATTACGTTTTCGTCAATGCTATCTGCCCACATCATGGATATGAGGTTAATTCTTGCCTCCACGTTTTCGGGTGCAATGCGTAGAACCTCTTCCCATCCTTTGCGTATACTGTCCTTCGGGGCTTCTTTAAGCATGAGGTATGCCACCCTCATCGTAGCGACTTCAGCCGTTGTCTGTGGCAATTCCAGTACTCTGTCAAACATCTGTATGACCCTTGTAGAGTCGCCTCCGTGCTCTTCGTTGTCCTGTACCCAGTCGCGAACCAGTGTTACGCGTGTTGCGGGTTCAGTGTGCGGATTGACAAGCATGTGGTAAAGCATGCTGTCGGCAGCCGCAGTCTGTCCCTCAGCGCGGTAGTAGTCCATGAGCGACATCTGCCCTTGTGCGTTGTCAGGTTCCTCTTTCAGCACGTTGAGAAACGTCTGAAGAGCCTCCTTCTTGCGTCCGTTGCTCAGTAGCCAGTTGCCCATCATCACCTTTAGGTTCATGTCATAGGGATGTGCGTCCACCAGTCCTTTAAGTTCCTTGTATGCCCCTTGCATGTCGCCCAGGTTGGCATATGCTTGCATTTTCGACAGGGTAATGTCTTCCGACTGTCCCTCTTGCGTCTCGTAGCGGTTGAGTGCCGAGAGCAGTTTGTCGTATTGGTGGTTGTGTTCGTATATGCGCATCAGCAGCGACAGATACTCCGTACGCTCGGGGTGAGTCTTCGCCAGTTGCTCATAAACCACCGTAGCCGAGTCGATAAGGTTGTTGTATAGGTATCCGTTGGCCAGTCTTTCGGCAAATTCCGTATTGTCTGGTGCGAGCATCGTGGCACGTTTAAGCAGTACGAAACTCAAAGAGTCTTGCTTAGCCATGGCATATATTCGTCCGAGTGCGAAGCATGTCTCAGGCGCATTGGGGTCAATAGCCTGACATTGTTTAAACAGTTCGAAAGCCTGTGGCACGTGGTCCATGTCCATTTGTCGCGCTGCCTCAATGTAGAGGTATCTGTATTTCGCGCTGTTGTCTGCCAGTGCTTGCTGTGCTGTTGCCGTGAGCAGCGTTAAGAATAAAAGTAATAAGCGCATATTCGGTTTCCTTATTTTACACCAGTGTGGCCGTATCCTCCTGCGCCACGTTCCGTATCGTCAAGTTGTTGCACCTCTTCCAGTGTGACTTGTTCATATTTTGCCACCACCATTTGTGCTATACGCTCTCCTGGGTTTACCGTAAAGTCCGTGTCCGAGAGGTTTACCAGTACGATGCCTATCTCTCCTCTATAGTCAGCGTCAATGGTGCCAGGAGTGTTGAGCACGGTTATTCCGTGTTTCAGTGCGAGTCCGCTGCGTGGTCTTATCTGTGCCTCGTATCCGTCGGGCAGTGCGATGTAGAGTCCTGTAGGCACCAGTTTTCGCTGCAGTGGCTTCAGTGTGAAGGGTTCTTCGATATTTGCTCTGATGTCCATTCCTGCGCTTTGCGCAGTGGCGTATGCCGGCATTGGCTGCTTACCTTTATTTATAATTTTTACGGTTGTCATATAGTTGCGTTATGAAAGTTATGTGCATAAAAAAACACTTGGAAGTTACGTCAGTGTCCGTGTAGGCTTTTCTGACTGCAACTTCCAAGTGCAAAGTTAATAATTTATTGCGATATTGCCAAGTAAGTGACGATGGAAAAATAAATTGGTATAATTTATGTCATAGATTTTTGAGATAGT
>DAIUFT010000039.1:0-26031 GCA_036844425.1 Prevotella sp.
GTAATCATAATTTTTAATTTTTAATTATTAACTTTTAATTTACAAAGTAATCATAATTTTTAACTTTTAATTATTAATTCAAACAGCAGCAATCATAATTTTTAATTATTAACTTTTAATTTTTAATTTAGAATGATAGACTACCTTTGGCTACTATGGCTCGTTGTGAGTTTCACATGCTTGATAATAGAACTTAGTAGCGGTGATTTTTACTTCGTCTGCTTTGCCTTTGGCGCTCTGCTTTCATTATTTGCAGCATTAATCGGTTTACCGATATGGGCGCAGATACTGATATTAGCAGTAGCCTCTGTGTTATGTATAGCATTTATCCGTCCATCATTAGTACGAAAACTGCACTGTGGAGAAGATAAACGACGCAGCAACGCTGATGCTCTAATAGGAAAAACAGGAAAGGTCATCGAGACAATACCTGCCGGAGGAAGCGGATATGTAAAAATAGACGGTGACGAATGGCGTTCCGTCTCTGACGCAACAGAAGATATCCCTGTTGGAACCACTGTAAAGGTGGTAGGAAGAGACAGTATAGTACTGAAAGTGATTTAGTGGTTTGGTAAATTAGTGGTTTGGCTAATACAATACGTCACCTGTAGAACCAAACATACAACCAAACAACTAAAAAAGCAAACAACTAAAAAAAACAAAACAACAAAAAAACTAAAAAACTAAACAACAAACTCCCTATGAACATCCTAACAATCTTCCTTGTTGTCATCCTTGTATTGGCAGCAGTAGTCTTGAAAAAGACCATCGTAATCATCCCACAGTCAGAAACAAAGATAATAGAACGTCTCGGAAAATATTACAATACACTTGACCCAGGTATCAACATTATCATACCGTTCATTGACCGTGCTAAGGAACTTGTATCTGTAGTACGCGGACGCTACGTATATACCGACCGAATAGACCTACGCGAACAGGTGTACGACTTTGATCGTCAAAACGTTATCACCAAGGATAACATACAGATGGAAATCAACGCCCTGCTCTATTTCCAGATTGTAGATCCATTCAAGGCCGTATATGAGATAAACAATCTGCCTAACGCCATAGAAAAACTGACACAGACGACACTGCGTAACATTATTGGCGAAATGGAACTGGACCAGACGCTTACATCACGCGATACTATCAATACTAAGTTGCGTGCCGTGCTCGACGATGCCACTAACAAATGGGGCATAAAAGTGAACCGTGTGGAACTGCAGGACATCATACCACCAGCAACAGTACTACAGGCAATGGAAAAACAGATGCAGGCAGAGCGTAACAAACGCGCTACCATACTTACATCTGAAGGTGATAAACAAGCAGTAATTCTTAAATCAGAAGCAGACAAGACCGCTGCCATCAACCGTGCAGAAGCGTCTAAGCAACAAGAGATTCTGCGTGCAGAGGGCGAGGCACAGGCACGCATACGAAAAGCAGAGGCAGAGGCCATCGCTATAGATAAGATTACAGAGGCTGTAGGAAAGAGCACGAACCCTGCCAACTACCTACTGGCACAGAAATACATACAGACGCTGCAGGACATCGCCTCTGGCGATAAGACAAAGACCGTCTATCTGCCTTACGAAGCGACAAACCTCCTCGGCTCAATAGGAGGAATAAAAGATTTATTTAAACAGGAATAAGACTATGATAACGATAGCGGCATAGACTCTGTAAACATAGCGCAGACTACTGGCATAGACATTACGATGGTAAAACAGATGCTAAACGAATAAAACAAACACACAGGATAACAAATAATGAAAACAAACACATTCAACAAATCACAGATTATAGCGCATGCCTCTATCTTCTTGGCATGCGCTTTTTGGGGACTTATGGCTCCATTGGGAAAGGAAGCCATGACACACGGTATCGATGGTATCACAATGGTGACATTCCGAGTTATCGGTGGCACGGTACTCTTTTGGTTAACGTCTTTTTTTACGAAAAGAGAGCACGTGCCAATGCGCGACAAACTTATGTTCGCAGGTGCAGGACTCTTCGGACTGGTATTCAACCAATGTTGTTACACCATAGGTCTCAGCATCACGTCGCCAATAAACTCTTCCATCGTTACTACCTCCATGCCTATCTTCGCCATGATACTCTCTGCGCTGATACTAAAGGAGCCATTGACAGGTAAAAAGGCAGGAGGAGTGCTCTTGGGATGTAGCGGTGCCGTGATACTAATCCTTACAAGTGCCAACGCTGCAACAGATAAGGTTGGTGACATACGTGGCGACCTGCTCTGTATGGCGGCACAATTCTCCTTCGCTCTCTATCTGGCATTGTTCAATCCGCTAATAAAACGTTATTCCGTATTCACCATAAACAAATGGATGTTCTTGTGGGCGGCTATATTCATTGTACCGTTCTCTGCTGACCACGTGATGGCAACAAACTGGGACATAGTACCTACACGCACTTTGCTCGAAATATTCTATGTGGTGTTCTTCGCTACATACCTCAGTTACATTCTCACAATGATAGGCCAGCGCATACTGCGCCCAACCGTTGTCAGCGTGTACAACTACGTGCAGCCTATCGTGTCCGTTATATTCAGTATTATCCTTGGCATCAGCGTGATGCAGTGGAGCCAGATACTGGCAGTAGTTCTTGTATTCAGTGGCGTATGGCTTGTTACGAAATCAAGGGCCAAGGCTGATGGAGAACCCAAGAAAGCATAACGTTGATTTTATAAACAACACATAAGTGACGATAAAAGCAAAAAAAATCCTGACATCGGGCATAAAGCCCTTTGTCAGGATTTTCATTTCAACTAACTATACTAACCTAAACTCTTGCTATTAGTTTGAGAATGTTATCACGCCATCCTTACTATCTACCGTGATAGGTTTCTCATGCGTTACCGTTCCAGCAAGAAGTTGCTTAGAAAGCGCATTGAGCACATCACGCTGTATGGCACGCTTTACTGGACGTGCACCGAACTCTGGGTCATAACCTGCCTCTGCAAGCGTAGCGATAGCAGCATCAGTAACGTTAAACTTGAAACCTTGCTTAGCCAACATATCTGCAACATGATTCATCTGCAGACGTACTACAGAAGCAATCTGATCCTTAGTGAGTTGTGAGAAAGTGATGACTTCGTCAATACGGTTCAGGAACTCAGGACGGATTGGTGGCTTAACCATACCGTTGCCGTCAAGGATTGGTTGCTTACCATAGAGTTGGTCATGCGTGAGGTTTGACGTCATGATAATGATAGTGTTCTTGAAGTTCACTACCCTGCCCTTTGAGTCGGTCAACCTACCATCGTCAAGAACCTGCAAGAGGATGTTGAAGATATCAGGATGAGCCTTCTCTATCTCATCAAAGAGCACTACGCTATATGGTTTACGACGTACTGCCTCTGTCAACTGACCACCCTCATCATAACCTACATATCCCGGAGGGGCACCGATAAGACGTGTGACAGAGAACTTATCTTGATACTCAGACATATCAATACGTGTCATAAGAGACTCGTCATTAAACAGATAATCTGCCAAAGCCTTTGCCAACTCTGTCTTACCCACACCCGTGGTACCAAGGAAGATAAATGAGGCTATAGGACGCTTAGGATCTTGGAGACCAGCACGACTACGACGTACAGCATCACTAACAGCCTGTATTGCAGTGTCCTGACCTATCACACGCTTGTGAAGTTCCTGCTCAAGATGCAACAGTTTGTCTTTCTCACTCTGCATCATACGAGCAACTGGTATTCCTGTCCAACGGCTAACAACCTCTGCTATGTCATCAGCGGTTACCTCTTCACGTACCATCTGACCAGCACCCTTCTCGTTAATCTCGGCTTGAACCTTCTTTATATCGGCTTCCAGTTCCTGCAGTTTACCATAACGTATCTCTGCAACCTTACCGTAGTTACCTTCACGTTCTGCCTTCTCCGCTTCAAAACGAAGTTTCTCTATCTGTTGTTTGTCTTGTTGTATCTTATCAACAAGATTCTTAGCCTGTACCCATTCTGAGCGCATACGCAGTTTTTCGTCTTGCAATACAGATATAGTCTTGTTGAGTTCAGCGAGTTTCTCCTTATCGTTCTCACGCTTGATGGCCTCACGTTCAATCTCCAACTGTTTGAGTTTACGCTCCAATTCATCCAGTTCCTCTGGTACAGAGTCACGCTCCATACGCAACTTTGCAGCAGCCTCATCCATAAGATCGATAGCCTTATCAGGCAGGAAACGATCAGAGATGTAACGCTCTGAGAGGGTAACGGCTGCGATACAAGCATCGTCCTGAATACGAACACGATGGTGATTCTCGTAACGTTCCTTCAATCCACGCAGGATAGAGATAGCGGAAAGTTCGTCTGGCTCATCTACCATTACGATTTGGAATCGACGCTCGAGAGCCTTATCCTTCTCAAAGTACTTCTGATACTCATTAAGGGTTGTAGCACCAATGGCTCTGAGTTCGCCACGAGCAAGGGCAGGCTTCAATATGTTTGCTGCATCCATAGCGCCATCGCCACCACCTGCACCTACAAGGGTGTGTATCTCATCGATGAAAAGGATTATCTTACCTTCACTCTCAGTAACGGCATTGATAACGCCTTTAAGTCGCTCCTCAAACTCACCTTTATACTTCGCACCCGCAACGAGGGCACCCATATCAAGAGTGTATATCTCTTTATCCTTCAGATTCTCTGGTACATCGCCACGAACTATACGCTGTGCAAGTCCCTCGGCAATGGCTGTCTTACCAGTACCTGGTTCACCTATCAGTATAGGATTATTCTTTGTTCTACGAGAGAGAATCTGCAACACACGGCGAATCTCATCGTCTCTGCCAATTACTGGGTCAAGTTTTCCAGCCTTAGCATCGCCAACGAGGTTCTTTGCGAACCGTTGCAGCGCCTCTTTGTTTGACATTTCTGGTTGATTCATCATCATAACTAACTCCTTTCTTTTTTCGTTTATATTTCTGCTTTCACATTCTCAAAGTATATACCATCCGATATCTTTATGCCATTTTGGCAAAAATCACGCCATTTTGTCTCGTTTGGTTACTATACGGATAATAGACATACCTTTAATTTGTATAAATAAAATTTGGATTTATTGTGAAAATAATATAACTTTGCACATAAATACGAAATTTGATTAAACAGAACCATGCATAAAAGATTACTTACTATCATCATGTTGCTCGCAACAATAATTATTCAGAGCAGCGCTCAGTTATTAATACAGCACCCATGGCAGGGCAAAAGGGTGGCATACTTCGGAGACTCTATTACCGACCCACGCAATAAGGCTTCAAATAATAAATACTGGAATTTGTTACAAGAGTGGCTGGGCATCACGCCATACGTTTATGCTGTAAGCGGCAGACAATGGAACGACATACCACGCCAAGCAGATAAGTTACAGACAGAGCATGGAGATTCTGTAGATGCCATACTAATACTTATGGGCACCAATGACTATAACAACGGTGTGCCACTTGGTAAATGGTATGACGAGAAGGAAGAACTGGTTATGTACGGCCACGGGAAACCAAAGGAGATGGTAACTCGCAAACGTCAATACCTCAGCATGGATAAGAACACTTATCGCGGCAGAATTAACATCGCGATGGATAAAGTTAAACGTATGTACCCAACAAAACAGATTGTCGTTCTTACGCCTATACACCGTCAGGACTTCCACCTCAGCGACACTAACTGGCAGTGCTCAGAGGACTATACGAACCAATGCGGTGAGTATCTGCAGGCATACATAGACGCTACAAAAGAAGTGGCTAACGTATGGGCGGTACCAGTGATAGACCTTAACGCTGTATGCGGACTATACCCTATGCTGGATGAATACGCCCAGTTCTTCAATGATGCTGAGACTGACCGTCTGCACCCTAACAATAAGGGACACGAACGAATGGCAAAGGCACTGATGTACCAACTGCTGGGAATAGCAGTGTATTAGTCGTTTAGGGGTTTAGGAGATTAGTCGTTTAGGGGATTAGGAGATTAGTCGTTTAGGAGATTAGGAGATTAGTCGTTTAGGAGATTAAAAATAAAGAAATGCTATCATTCTGTATTTTAACTTGCACATATAACGCTGCGAAGGAACTACCGCGCACGATAAATAGCGTGAGGACGCAAACGTACGCTCACATAAATCATTATATCATAGACGGTCTGTCTTCTGACGAGACGGTGAATATTGCTAAGCAGTATGCAAAGGAATGCGAGACAAAGGGTAGTCACCATAATATAACAATAGTAAGCGAGAAAGACGGGGGACTATATGACGCAATGAACAAGGCCATAAACATGGCAGAAGGTGATTACCTCGTTTTCCTTAACGCTGGTGACGCACTTGCCGATGACACTACAATAGAGAGGATAGCACGACGATTGGAGCATTACGAAAAAGGAGAATTGCCAGGCGTGGTATATGGTGATACAGACATCATTGATAGCAAAGGAAGTTTCTTATGTAAAAGACGTCTGCAACCACCAGAACACCTCACATGGAAATCTTTTCTTATGGGCATGTTGGTATGTCATCAGGCATTTTACGCACGAACAGACTTAGCAAAGATGACGCCTTACGACCTGACATTCAGATTTTCAGCAGATGTTGACTGGTGCATAAGGATAATGAAATTAGCAGAGAAGAAAGGATTAGAATTACACAACACACACCTCACCCTCTGCAAGTATCTTGAAGGGGGAATGTCGATTAAGAACCACCGTGCATCACTACTTGAACGCTTTAAGATTATGACTAAGCACTATGGTTTATTACACACATTATGTGTTCACTTTTGGTTCTTAATCAGAAATTAATGATCAATTATTGGCTATTTTATAAAAAATCGCTAACTTTGCAACCGATTACATCAATAACCAATAATGAACAGGATATTAGTATTACTTTTATCTCTCGTCACTCTTGCGCCAGCCAACGCTGAGACTCTGTCGCTCGACTCTTGCCGAGCACGCGCCTTGCGTGCCAACAAGCAGATGAGCATGGCAAGGGTGAAGAAGAGTACAACAGAAAATCTTAGGAAAGCGGCACGTACGAAATACTTGCCGCACATAGACGTTACTGGAGGATACATGTACTCCAGTCGTGAATTGTCCCTGCTTAGTGATGACCAGAAAGCCATGCTCGGCAATGCTGGAACAAACGCAACCCAGGCTTTAAGCGGAAAATTGTCACCCGTAATGGGACAGATGGGACAGAATGTTTCATCGACCATTCAACAGATGGCATCACAGGGACTCATTACGCCTTCACAAGCACAGGCTCTCGGAAACATAGCCAACAAAGCAGGCAACGCTTTCGGACAAATGGGCCAGGAAATGGCAAGCCAATTGGCTGCAGCTGGTGATGCCATCGGACAACAAATTGTAGACGCCTTTAATACTAATACACACCATATATTCACTGCGTCTGCAATACTCACACAACCTATATATATGGGTGGTGCCATAACAGCAGGAAACAACATGGCGGACATCGCCGAGAAAATGGCAAGCACATCCATTGAAGCAACAGAAGATAACGTAATATTCAGCATCGACAATATTTACTGGACAGTAGTATCTCTTAAACAAAAGCAAAGACTGGCGGAAAGTTATCTTGGCTTAGTACAGAAACTGGAACGAGACGTACAGAAGATGATAGAAAACGGTGTCGCTACAAGAGCCGATGGACTTAAAGTCAGCGTAGCAGTAAACGAGGCTGACATGACAAAGGCAAAGGTGGACAACGGTTTAGCACTTGCAAAGATGAGCCTCTGTCAGCAGTGTGGCATGCCTCTTGATTCTGATATTACCCTGGAGGATGAGAACAGTGAAGAACTGACTGCTGAACCTATAGGTAATTATAACATGGCCACGGCAATGGAGAGAAGGCACGAACTACAACTACTCTCTGATGCTATTGACCTTACTAAACAACAAACAAAGATTGCACGTGCCGCATACATGCCACAGGTCGCAATGATGACTGGGGCAGTTTTCTCTAATCCAAGCGTTTACAACAGTTTCGAACGAAAATTTAAAGGCGCTTTTAATCTCGGCATCATGGTAAGAATACCTGTCCTCGACTGGGGAGAGGCAACATATAATGTACGTGCTTCTAAATGTGCCACTAACCTTGCGGAATTAAAACTACGTGAGGCACAAGAGTTGATTGAACTACAGGTAAACCAATGCAACTTTAAGGTTAAGGAATCAACAAAAAACCTTGCTACAGCGAAGAAGAATATAGAGAGAGCTGAAGAAAACCTGCGTTGTGCAAATATTGGCTTTAAGGAGGGCGTGATGCAGACAACTGACGTAATGGCTGCACAGACTTCATGGCTACAGGCACAGACACAAAAGATTGACGCAGAGATTGACGTCAAATTAAGCGAGACTGCACTAAAGAAGGCACTCGGCGACATGTGATTAGGAAATAGGGAAATTGGAAGATTGGTAGATTAGGAGATTGAGAGACTGGTAGATTAGGAGATTGGGAGACTGGTAGATTGGTAGACTGGTAGATTAAAAGATATCGACCCAAAAACTAAACAACCAAACGACTAAACGACTAAACGACTAAACGACCAAACGACTAAACGACCAAACAACCAAACAAATAAACGACCAAACAACCAAACGACTAAACAACTAAACGACCAAACAACCAAACAAATAAACGACAAAACAACAAAAACATGGAAAATAAAGAACAACATAAAAGTGTTATAATGGCACTCGTAGCATTTAGCGTAGCAGTGCTACTTGTCGGCATTATCGGTTTTTTGACCATCGGGCACGATGATGAGATTATACAGGGACAAATCGATGTAGAGGAATATAGAGTATCGAGCAAGGTTCCATCACGCATACTCGAATTACGTGTCAAGGAGGGAGACTACGTTCATATTGGTGATACCCTCGCCATACTTGACGCCCCTGAAGTAGAAGCAAAGAAACTACAAGCAGAGAGCGCAGAAAATGCAGCCGCAGCAATGAGCGAAATGGCACAGGCTGGTGCCCGTCAAGAGCAGATACAGGGCGCCTATGAACTATGGCAACAAGCAAAAGCAGGACTTGAGATACACAAAAAATCATACGAACGCGTACAGCGCCTTTTCGATGAGGGGGTAATAAGCGAACAGAAACGCGACGAGGCTTATGCCAGTTACAAGGCTTTCGAAGCACAGGAAAAGGCTGCAAAGAGTCAGTATGATATGGCAAAAAACGGAGCACGAAGCGAAGAGAAGGCGGCTGCGAAAGCACAAGTTAATCGTGCGAAAGGTGCCGTAAAGGAAGTTTCGTCATACATCAACGAGACCGTGCAAATAGCACAGATGGAGGGTGAAGTCTCTACTATATATCCTAAGGTCGGCGAACTTATAGGCAGTGGTTCACCAATTATGACCATCAGTATCATGAACGATGTATGGGGAGCATTCAACATGCGCGAAGATCAACTTAATGGACTAAAGAAAGGCGATACATTCACTGCATATCTACCCGCATTCGACAAAGATATAACAATGAAGGTAACAACAATAAAAGACCAAGGAAGTTACGCCACATGGAAAGCCACAAAATCTAATGGGCAGTACGACATGAAAACGTTCGAAGTTAAGGCACGTCCTACTACCAAGTTTGACGGGCTTCGCCCAGGTATGTCTGTGATTATAAAGAAATAGTTGTTTCTGCGGTTTAGTGGTTTGAGAGTTTTGTTGTTTCGATGATCGAAACAGCAAAACAACAAACAACTAAACGACAAATCAACTAAACGACCAAACGACTAAACGACCAAACGACCAAAAGCGACAAAACTTGAACACAAAAGGCAAAATATCAGGACTACTGAAGCGCGAATTGCTTATTCTGCTACGCCATCCCATATACATAATATGTATGGTGGTGTTGCCAATGCTCGTCACACTGTACTTCACATCACTGATGAATGAAGGACAGCCAGTCAAGATGCCTATAGGTATCGTTGACAATGACAACACATCGGTAACACGCAAGTTAACACGTATGATAGATGGTTTCCAGTCATCACACGTTGTTGCCCACTACCCTACCATCGACGAGGCGCGACAGGCTATACAGCGTAATCAAATTTATGGCTTCATATATTTTCCTGAACACATGACCCAGGACCTGTTATCTGCACGACAGCCTAAGATGTCGATATACTATAGCAACGTCTCACTTACAGCAGGTGCCCTGCTATACAAAGAGATGAAGGTTCTGTGTACATTAGGCTCCGCAGCCGTAGGTATGGCCACACTACAGGCAAAAGGTTTTACAGCAAAACAGGTTACTGCATTCCTTCAGCCTATAACGCTTGACTCACATAACATTGGTAATCCGTGGATAAATTATAACATTTATCTTAGTACAATGTTGGTACCTACATGCTTGCTTCTGTTCGTATTCCTCATGACTGCTTATTCACTTGGAACTGAAATAAAGTTCGGTACACACCGTCAGTGGCTTCAACAGGCAGGCGACAACTTCGCGCTTGCACTATTTACGAAGTTACTACCACAGACCATTATCTTCTTATTCACCATGGCGGTTTGTATGACATACATGTTCGGTGTACTACATTTTCCTGCTCCTGGTGGTATAATACACTTGACACTACTATGTGTTCTGTCAATCATAGCTGCACAAGGCTTCGCTGTTTTCATGTTTGGGCTGATACCTTCACTGCGCATGGCTATGAGTATGTGTTCTTTGTGGGGCGTACTGAGTTTCTCTATGGTAGGTACAACATTCCCTATCTTTGCTATGGATGCACCACTTCAAGCCGTATCATGGCTTTTCCCCGTACGCCACTATTACGTAATTTACCAACTATGTGTATTCAATGATTATCCACTCGCAGACGCTACACCTAACATAATAGCCTTGCTATGCTTCACCATAATGCCAGCATTAGTGATAAGACGCATGAAAAAGGCATTCTACGAGTTTGGATACCAACCATAAGTAAGAGGTTTTCATTAAAAATTCCATATATGTTTGATGAACTGAAAGCCATATTCAAAGATGAGGGCGTAATGCTCTTCTTCCTTTTCCTACCTATAGCCTACCCATTGATTTATTCATGGATATACAATAACGAGGTGGTAAGAGAGGTGCCTGTGGCACTTGTTGACAATTCACACACAACGCGCAGCCGTGCCTTTGCCAGCAGAATGGATGCATCACCAGATGTTTGCATTGCATATAAATGTGCTGACATGCAGGAGGCTAAGAGCAGAATAGGACACGGAGAGGCCTATGGCATTATTTATATTCCAGCAGACTTTGACAAAAAATTAGGACGTCTGGAGCAAAGCCATGTTTCCGTCTATTGCGACATGAGCTACATGCTGACATACAAAGCAATATTCAGTACCGCTACGGCCGTAGCACTGGATATGGGAACCGAGATACAACGTCAACTGCTTGGAAACAAGACAGAACGGGAGGACGAAATATCCACCAAACCATTGGCATTCGACGAAGTGCCAATATTTAACACAACGAGCGGTTACGGCAACTTTATTCTCCCCGGTGTATTGGTACTTATCATACAACAAGCAATATTATTGGGAGTTGGCATGATTACTGGAACAGAAAGGGAAAAAGGCTTCGTACGTTACTTACCCACGGATAGCAACCATAAGATGATGAAAGCGCTGGAGATTTTCGGAAAGAAAACAATGGCATACGCACTTATCTTTGCCGTAATGTTAGCCTGGATAACGCTCGCAGTGCCACATATATTCGGATTTGTATCAATGGTTCACGGCAAAGACCTGTTCCTATTTCTTACTCCATATCTACTTTCATGCATATTCTTCGCTATAACATTCAGCGAACTGGTACGTTACAGAGAGAGCGTAATGCTCATAGTTGTATTTACATCCGTACCACTCCTTTTTATGTCGGGCGTCAGTTGGCCACAAGCCGAGATACCTGGGATATGGCAAGGGGTATCAACTATATTCCCAAGCACTTTCGGAATACGGGGCTTTCTACGCATGAGTAGCATGGGAGCACTACTGACTGACGTAGCACCAGAGTTCAAAGCACTATGGCTTCAAGTTATAATATATGCCACTACAGCCATCTTCACGATATGGCGCAGGGTAAAAATGGCAAGATGCGAATAAATGCATCTTGCCATTTTTTTTGTTTCTCATTCTTATTCTACGAAATTAGCAAAACAACATGACTCGCTATCTATGTTATACTACAAACCAAATATCGCAGAACAATTGCCGAAATCCACTTGTATTCAAAAAAAAGTAAAAACAAACACAATATATATTAAGCACTAACGTTATATAAGTTAGTGATACCATTATCACATATTGCATTATTAATACAAAATTTACTATTATCTGCTAAACAAAGCAAAAATGAAAAAAATAATTCTTCTCTTCATTATAACACTCTTCTGTTTTGGTAACGCCATGGCTCAGTCATCGTCTATGACTGATGATCAGGTAATGCAGTATGTTATAAAAGAACATAACGCAGGAACGTCACAGGCAAAGATTGTGCAGAATCTTATTGAGAAAGGTGTTAATATCAACCAGATAAGGCGCATAAGGCAAAAATACGAGAAACAGATAAAAGCGCAGGGTACTGGAGCCATTGCCGATGAAGCGGTGAGCAAGGCCGACAAAATAATGCGCACCAATAATGAAAAGGCAAAACAGCGCAGCGCAAGAAGCACTGGCTATGACGAGACCAACAATGAAAATATCATAAAAGGCACACCAGAAAGTGAACCCATAGAACTCAGCACCCCGAAAGAACCTGTAACAGAAACTTTATACAAAGGTCACAAGGTGTTCGGACGCGACATCTTCAATAACACGGAACTAACCTTCGAACCTGCAATGAACTTAGCAACTCCACAGAACTATGTAGTGGGTCCTGGCGACAATGTGAAGGTTGACATCTATGGAGCATCACAAAAGTCAGATGTTTACACGGTTAGTCCTGACGGTGACATTACTATCGAAGGCTATGGTCCGATCAACATCAGTGGACTTACCGTCAGTCAGGCAAACGCCCGACTGCGCTCTACACTTGGCAGCAGATATAGCAGTAGTAAGATAAAAATGTCGTTAGGCCAAACTCGCACCATAACTGTAAACGTAATGGGCGAGGTAAAAACACCAGGAACATTCACCCTGTCAGCTTTTGCCAGCGTGTTCCATGCCCTGTATATGGCAGGAGGAATAAGCGAAATAGGTACACTGCGTAACATCAAGGTATACAGAGGAGGCAGACTGATGACCGTTGTGGACATCTATGACTACATTCTCAATGGTAAGCAGAAGGGCAACATACGCCTTGCTGACAATGACGTTATTGTTGTAGGTCCTTACGATTGCATGACAAGCATCACGGGTAAAGTTAAACGCCCAATGTACTACGAGATGAAGAAGTCGGAAAGTGTTGGTTCACTGTTGAAGTATGCTGGCGGATACGAGAGCGATGCATATACAAAGAGCATACGCGTGGTACGCAACAACGGCACAAAGAAGTCAGTATTCAACGTCAACGAGTTTGATATGACATCATTTAAAATTGCTGATGGCGATGTAATTAGCGTAGACTCCATACTAGACCGCTACGAGAACATGGTTGAGATAAAGGGTGCCGTGTTCCGTCCAGGAATGTATCAGTTAGGCGGTGACGTAACGACTGTACGTGGACTGTTAGAACAGTGTGACGGTGTTACAGAAGATGCCTTTACCACCCGTGGCGTTATGCACCGCATGAACGCTGACCGCACACTGAAGGTGATAAGCCTTGACATAGAAGGCATCATGAATGGCACTACACCCGATATGGCATTACAGAATGAAGACGTTATCTTCATACCGACACGCACGGAGAGTCAGACAGAACGCACTATCACAATCCATGGCGAAGTGCAATACCCTGGAGTGTATAAGTATGCAGACAATGAAACACTGGAAGACTTTGTGCTTCAGGCTGGCGGTTTGAAGGAAACAGCCTCAACTGTTAAGGTTGACGTAGCACGTCGTATCTATGATTCAAAAGCGGTATCTACCGACTCACTCATAGCCAAGACTTTCAGTTTCGCACTAAAAGAAGGCTTCGTCGTTGACGGTGAACCTGGATTCGTACTGCAACCGTTCGATGAGGTTTACGTACGCCGCAGCCCAGGCTACGCAACACAGCAAAATGTAATCATCACTGGCGAGGTAAACTTCCCAGGTTCTTACACTCTGACCAAGCGCGAGACACGTCTCTCTGACGTACTCAAAGCAGCAGGTGGAGCAACTTTGACAGCATATGTAAAGGGTGCAAGACTGGAACGTACCATAACTGATGAAGAGAGGTTACGTATGCAGCAAGTACTGAAGATGGCACAGCGCAAGAGTGATGATAAAGACTCTATCAATACTCAGATGCTTGACCTCGGCGACAAATACTATGTTGGCATACAACTCGACAAGGCATTGGCACACCCTGGTAGCGACTACGACCTTGTACTTCGCGAGAACGACCGCATACTTGTACCAGAATATACTAACACCGTTAAGATTAGTGGTGAAGTACTATTCCCTAACACAGTAGCATACAAGAAGGGCGAGAACGCTAAATACTATATCAACCAAGCAGGTGGCTTCGGACAGCGAGCTAAGAAGAGCCATACATACATCGTTCACATGAACGGTACCGTAAACCAGATGGGCAAGGGTGACAAGCCTACACCAGGTTCAGAGATAATAGTTCCTACAAAGCCTAAGACCGATGCGGCACAACTCTCACAGTGGCTCGCCATCGGCACATCAACAGCGTCAATCGCTACAATGATTGCAACGATAGCAAATCTGATAAAGTAGGATCAAGAACAGAATGGAGAAAATAGAGAAAGACGGATAAAGATGAACGAGAAAGAAGAAAAAAATATTATAGACTTAGGAAAGATATTTAAGACGCTATGGGCGAAGAAGAAAGTATTCTTCATCATGTGGCCAATAGTGTTTGCCTTGTCATGCCTATGGATTTTCCCACAGCCAAGGTACTACAACTGTAGTGTTTCACTCGCACCAGAAGCCGCAGGAGAAGATGTCGCAGGCGGACTGTCATCCATAGCGTCCAACTTCGGTATCAATCTGGGAGGTGGAGGCAACGATGCCATATATCCTGTGCTCTATCCAGACCTCATGGAGTCTAACGATTTCATTGTAAAGTTATTCGACATAAAGGTAAAAACTGATGATGGTAGCGTAAATACAGATTATTACACATACATAACCAAACATCAGAAAAAAAACTGGCTCACACAGCCATTCAATAAGGCAATGTCTTCATTTAAAAATATATTCTCAAGCAAGAAACCAACAAGTCCAAGCAAAGGCAAGAAACTTGACCCTTTCATGCTTTCAGAATATGATTTTAACATTGTCGAGAATACGAAGAAGAACATAACATGTGCGGTTGATAAGAAGACTGAAGTTATTACCATAACAGTAAAAGACCAAGATCGCTTAGTATCCGCAATTATGGCAGACTCTGTACGACAGCATTTGCAAGATTTTATCATAGAATATCGTACTCGAAAAGCTCGTGTAGATGTTAAACACTATCAAGACCTTGCCGATAGCGCAAAAATAGAGTACAACAAAGCTGTAGCGAAGTACAGTGCATACTGTGACGCGAACCAGGACATTCTACTTCAGTCATCAGTGTCAGAGCGCGACAAATTGGAGAGCGATATGCAGTTAAAATACAATACTTACACTGCAATGTGCACACAGTTGGAGGCGATGAAAGCAAAACTACAGGAACGAACCCCTGCTTTCACAACACTAAAAAGTGCTACAGTACCAATACAGCCTGCAGGACCGAAAAGAATGATTTTCGTAATCGGAATGTTGATTCTCGCTACAATAGTTGCGTCTGCATGGTGTATAAAAGATATGCTTACTGCTTTTTTCAAAAAATCAGTAGGAAATGACAAGGTGCTCTACAAAATAGTAGAATGTCAGGAATAGTATAAATGTATAATGGAGATAAAGGGTAAATACATAATTGTCTATTACACAGTCCTATTGCTGTTAATGATGTCATGGACAAGCTATGACAGTTTTCCGCCAGCAATACTGCGAATAGTTTACTTGGCTGCAGTTCTTGCACCAGGATTATTAGATAAAGACTGTACTATCCCAGCGGCACTGACTTGTTTTTGGGGAATTGCCGTCAATGGCTACGCATATTCATATATGCTGACAATGGTTTACCTTTATATAGGCATACTCATCCTCTTGACGTTTGTTATACATAGATATAAAAAGAGATCTATGTTGTTCCGCGGCTATATGCTTCCCATCGTAATGTGCCTTTTTGTTACATTAAGGAATTTGGTAGCAAGTAACTCAATAGAAGATATAACATGGGGGTTGCTATTATTCCTTATTTTCCCGCTTTTTATTGCAGATACCGACACATTCAACGAAAAGAGGATGTCGTGGGCTTTCATGACGTTAACAATAGTCCTGGCATATTATTGTTTTACCACTCAGGAGTTGTTTGCTGGTGCATACGGAGGTGGATCTGGTAACAGTGCCATTGCCGTGCGTAGTGGTTGGACCGACCCTAATTATCTGTCAATGATAGTAGGAATGGGAGCGACCATTGGTTTCCGTAATATACTGCGACTGCGCAATGTTGACAAACTAACGGCTGCACTCGCATTAGCTTCATTTGGTATGGCAGTACCAGCCATGATGCTGTTAGTTTCACGAGGAGGACTACTATGTCTCTGTGGAAGTGTTTCTATGTTGTTACTGTTTTCAAAAGTAAAGACTAGCTATAAGATAGGAATACTCTCATTGATAATCATCTTTGTAGTTATACTTTATACCAACGACTTCCTTATAATGTTAGAAGAACGTTTGAACGGAGAGGCCGGAGGATCAAACAACGAAAGAATGTGGATATTGGAGCGACGCCTAACGGCCTTTGCGGATGGTTCGCCAATATGTTGGCTTATAGGCTATGGTTTACAGGATGGCTTACTATTAGGTTTGCCTTACGTTATGGGAAATCATAATGACTATGTGGCATTCTTGACAGAATACGGTGTCGTTGGACTTTTAATGTTCATTGGAATACTACTTCTACCTTTATATAACATGAAATATGCTTCCAAGGTATATGGAGACGTTGTAGCCTATACATTATATTTAATGTTAGCAAGTCTTACCCTTGAACCATTTTCATTCGGTAGATGGCTACATTATATCTTTCTGCTATTCATTATAATAGTAGTGCGCAATGACTATGCATCACGCAAGAAGAATATGATAAAGAAAGACATTGCTCCATTAATAGAAGAGAAAGAAGATATTAATATCATAGACAAATAAACATGCCATATAATCAATTATGGGAAGTAACAAAAAAATAGCGAAGAACACCATATTCTTGTATCTGAGGATGTTTTTCGTTCTCGCAGTATCATTATATACAACAAGGGTCGTGTTTAATGTGCTCGGCGTTGTTGACTACGGTATATACAATGTGGTCAGCGGCTTCGTTATGTTATTCTCCTTTCTCAATACATCTCTTGCAAATGGAGTGCAAAGATTCTACAACTATAATATGGGAACAAACGGCGACTATTCTGTACGTCAGGTGTACAACATGTCATTGCTTATACAGACATTATCCGGCATATTGGTGTTTCTCGTAATAGAAGGTATCGGTATATGGTATATCAATAACCAAATGACCATACCACAGGAGCGTATTGACTCTGCTATGTGGGTATTCCATACAAGTGTATTGTCTCTGTTTTTCGTAATCATTCAGATACCATACAATGCAGCTGTCATAGCCTACGAACGTATGGACTACTATGCCATTGTAAATATTCTTGATGTTCTTGCAAGATTGATTGCTGTCAGTCTCCTACCGTTTGTCAGTGAAGACAAACTCACCATGTATGGTTGGCTTCTGTTATTCATCAACATCTTAGATTTCGCATTGTATGCCATATACTGCAAGATACAATTTGTCGAGATAAAGCTAACTTGGTCTTTCCAACCGAAACTGTTTAAGGAAATGCTTGTCTTTTCAGGCTGGAACGTCTTTGGCACATTTGCCTTCATGTTGCAGAGCCAAGGACTAAACCTCATGCTGAACAGTTTCTTCGGTCCCATACTCAATGCAGCAAGAGGTATTGCCAATATGATACAAGGAGCAGTACAGGGGTTTCAAGGGAATATCGTACTGGCTTTCAGACCACAGTTGGTACAAGCATATGCCGATCAAAACAGAGCGAGAGTAAACAGTATGTTCCTATGGCTATCAAAAATTTCATATATCATGTTGCTTCTCATAATCACTCCTTTGATTCTTGAGTTACACTACGTTCTTGGCCTTTGGCTTGGCGATAGCGTGCCAGAGGAAACATATGTTTTCACATCACTCGTACTGTTAAATATGCTGTTCAGTAGTCTCAACACACCAGTAACACAAATTATCCATGCTTCAGGCAAGATGAAAACTTACCAGATAACATTCGGTATCATGACAAGTGTGGTAATACCAGTTTCATGGATAGCATTACACTGTGGATTGCCAGCTTACAGTGTTTTTATAGTGTGCATAATATTTACCATACTAACGCAGATGGCATGTCTCTACGTGATGAACCGGATATTCCCTATTAACATTACAGAATATATGAGGAAGACAATTCTCCCACTGGTTTTGATTACTATTTTATCTCCTATCGCGGGATATTACATAACACAAACAATGGAAGAGTCATTCCTAAGAATGATAATAGTAGGAATAACCTCTGTCGTTATCTGTGTCCTGCTGTCATATATTGTGGCACTACAAAAGGAAGAGAGAAAAAACATCACAACATTCATTATAAAAAAAATAAGAAAATGATATTAACAAAAATCCTTGAGTATAGAAGAAAGCGTAACGCAAGAGCGAACGTAGAAGCGAACTCTACTATGGTTGGAAGCAATCATGTTCTTGGCACTTCGTCACATATATATCTACAGGATGGTGCAACAAAGGAATCGGTTGTGCTGGAGAATCAAGTTTGGATGTTAGGAACAATAAGGGTACAGCACCAAGGTAAGGTTATAATGCACGAATTGTCTAAGATAGATGATACTACATCTATTCTTTGCGTAGATAGGGTGGAAGTCGGTGCATATACGGCTATAGCAAGGGACACTGTTATATGCGATAATAACAATCATCCCATAAGCCCAGCATTCCGAAGAAAAATGCGTCCAACTCCAGTAGATGATGATATGAGAACATGGAAGCACTCAGCGCATGCTCCTATCATAATAGGAGAGAATGTATGGATAGGATCCTGCGTAAGGATATGTAAGGGAGTAACAATAGGTGACAATGCGGTAATAGCAGCAAACTCCGTAGTCACGAAGAACGTTCCTGCAAACTGTATCGCAGCAGGCAACCCTGCAAGAATCGTCAAGACTGATATCGACCAAATAGACAAATAGCAAATGAGACGAATATACCGCCTTCTCTATTATCACTTTGCCATATATCTGCCCAAAAGCTACAGATGGTGGGGCATTGGGCGCATTATAAGGTATGCATTATGCAAACGTATTTTCGAATATTGCGGGGAAAATGTAAATATTGAGCAAGGTGCTTTCTTTGGAGCCGGGATTCATGTGAGAATAGGTAACGGTTCGGGGATTGGTATCAATGCTTCTATTCCTGATGGTACCGTCATCGGAGAAAACGTTATGATGGCACCTAATGTGTATGTACATAACCGTAATCATCGTTTTGATAGAACGGACATTCCTATGCGCTATCAAGGCTACAGCGAAGAAAAGCCACTTATCGTAGAAGATGACGTATGGATAGGACAGGACGTTACTATCATGGTAGGAAGGAAAATTTCTATGGGGAGCATTGTTGCAGCAAACACTGTGCTGACAAAGGATTTTCCACCATATTCCATAATAGGTGGTAATCCATCAAAACTTATAAGGTCAAGAATATGAAAAAAAAGAGCATCCTTTTTATTGTCAATACCCTCACTACAGGTGGAGCCAACTCCTCACTCTCTGCATTATATGCTGAGATGAAGTGGTATTATGATATAAAGGTTTTTGCTCTCACCCATGACGGTACACCAGATGCCCATGGATTCAAGAGTGTCTTATTACCAAAAGATAGAGACGTTGACGCTTTCTTGGGAGATTTTGATAAGGCAAGCGAGAAGAGTCGAAAGTATAAACTGATAGTAAAGATTCTGAAGCGAATATGTATAAAATTGGGCATCAATATAGAGAAATTTGTATATCAGAAGGCTGTAAAGAATATAGAAAAGGACTATTTCTTTGACAGTATTATAGCCTTTCAGGAGAAGGAGTCAGCCATGTTAGCAAGTATGTTCCGTTGTAAAAACAAACTGGCATGGATTCACTGCGACTTCACCAAAGGATTCACGGTGCGTGACTCAAGGGTATACAGGAACTTTAAGAAAATCGTTTTTGTTTCCAAATATACAGAGAAGCAGTTTCTGAACAGGTACCCACATTACAAGGGCAAGACATGCTTTGTGTATAATTTCCTGGACGAATCAAGAATAGAAAGACTGGCCAAAGAACCTATAACAGACATGGAATTGTCTGACACAAGGTTTACTATTCTGTCACTTGGAAGAATTGTACCACTAAAACGCTTCTCCAAGATTCCGCACATTGTGTCAGAAATAAAGACGAAGGGTATTGACTTGAGATGGATAATACTCGGACCTGCTTTCGATATAGCAGAACACGAAAAACTGTTAAAAAACATAGACAAGTACAACGTAAAAGAGAATGTGTTCTGGCTTGGCAACAAGTTGAATCCATATCCATACATGAAACATTCTGACTTATGTGTGTCACTATCCACAACCGAAGCTTGTCCAATGGTGTTCAACGAAGCAAGGGTTCTGAACGTCCCCATAGTAAGCACAGACTTCGGCTCTGCAGATGAATTTGTAACCAATGGTTCAGACGGATATGTATGTCCTATAGAAAATATTGCTGATGTTATATGCAATCTGTGTCTGAACAAAGTAGAGTACGATGCAATACATTCGCAGGGAGGCAGAAGATACATAAACAACGACTCCATCCGTCAGTTGTTATTGGAGTTACTATAATTTTGGGGAAATATATTACGTTTTATACAATTACATACCGTTATGGGAAAAGTTCTATTCATATCCAACTGTGATCCTATGGGTATTGGCGGAGGAAGTTTCGCGACTCATGCATATGTAAAGGCCTTCTCGGAAGCATTGGGAGGAAACTCGTATATTCTCTTGCCGGAAGAAGGAAGTAAGGACATTGACGAGACCATTCCCGTCAGCAAGTATATCCGCGTAAAAAGACGCAATGTTTTGCAGAAAGCATTATCACTCATTACTGGTGATGTACAAAGATACACTAATGCCGTAAAAAAAATTGTAAGAAACAATCAGGAGGACTTTACATATGCTGTGTGCAACAGTTGTATGTCAAGCGGTGCATTGGTGGATTTTCTCCACTCACGGAATATTAGGGTTATTACCGTTCATCACAACTTCGAACGTGAGTATTTCAAGGACAATCCTACAGTGAGTTGCTTCAAATCATTATATGCACATCATATAGCTGAACTTGAAAGGAAAGCATACACCAGAAGTGACTGTAACATATTCCTAACAAAGGAAGACCAAAACAGATTCGAAACATTCTATGGTAAAGTTGATGGTAGGAACGTTACGCTTGGCGTATTCGAGTTCAAGGATATACCACCACTTCCTAAGCAAGTAAAGGATAAGTCCGTCAAGCCACTTACTTTCGTCATAACAGGGCAATTATGTTTGGAACAAGGCATTGACAGCGTCATATATTTCCTTGATGAACTATATCAATACATACCTAAAGATAGCAAGATTATCATTGCAGGAAGGAGCCCTGCACCAATAATAGAAGAAAGATGTAAAAACCTTCCAAACATATCACTTGTTCCCAATCCCCAAAATATGCAAGACATAATACAACAGGGCGACATATATATATGCCCTACACGTGTAGGAGGTGGGTTGAAACTGCGTATCATGGACGGATTAAGACTCGGTTTACCAGTAATAACGCACGTTTGTTCAGCAAGAGGCTACGATATGTTTGCTGATTCTGATTATTTCCAGGTATTTCGCAATCAGCAAGAATTTGCCGAAAGTGTGAACTTTGCAGTCGAATTATACAAGAACAATAAGATAGATAAAGAAACGATATACTCTGAATACAAAAAGAGTTTCTCCTATCAGGCTGGAATGGAGCGAATAAAAAAAATAGTAGATACAATCAACTGAAAAAATGACACATACTCCCATACTTTTCATATTCTTCAACCGTAAAGATATAGCGTTGCAGACCTTCCAAAGGATTAAGGCTGCTAAGCCAACAACCTTGTACCTTTCTCAGGACGGAGCAAGGACAGCGAAAGGTGAAACTGAAGCTAATATAGTAAAGGAGACACGCGATGCTATCATGTCTATGATAGATTGGGAATGTGATGTACACACACGTTTCATGACAGAGAACATTGGTTGTGCCCAAGGAGTCAAGACAGCCATAGACTGGATGCTAGAAACAGAAGAATACGGAATGATACTTGAAGATGACTGTGTAGTATCGGATTCATTTTTCCCTTATATGGAGGATATTCTCAAAAGATATCGTAACGACCAACGCATCGGCATGGTGGCAGGGACAAATCCTATTTCTGGATTCAGAAGCAACACTTCCTTTCATTTCTCACGCTTCAAAAGTTGTTGGGGATGGGGAACATGGGCTCGTGCATGGAAGAATATGAATATGGATATGACGTGGCGCAAACATGACTTGCAAACCGTCATTAACAACAGTGGCTTCAACGGTCGCAATAACTCAAAGTGGAAGTTTCAACTGAGATGTATCGACAATGACTATGTTTCAGCGTGGGACTGGCAATGGTATTTCTCGCTCGCTGCGCAGAACCAATTATGCGTATATCCCGCAGTTAACCTTGTTTCAAACATAGGCAATGATAAAGAAGCTACTCACACGTCATTTGGCAACATTACATTAAAGAGTGGCAACCTTACGTTCCCCCTTACTGCACCAACCATTGTTGCACCGAATTATCAGTTTGACAAAATGTTTGATGCTAACGAAAATACTCTAAAAATAAAACTAACGAGAATAATTCCACATTCCATCAAAAGAATCATAAAGAATATTTTACTAAAATGAAACTAAATATACAAACATCAAAAGGTATATATAAATATGAATTTGTACCACTATTTACAGGTACAAAAGTCATAGATAAAGATATCTCTGCCAAAAATCTTGTGTTGTTTTATTCTATATTAGAGAAGCACAACATAACGGTGGGGCTTGCTTACGGTACACTTCTTGGAGCTGTACGTGAGCATGACTTCATTGCACACGATGAGGACATAGACCTTTTCATGTCAAAGGAATATGAACAAAATCTTCGCGATTCTCTTTTTGATTTAAGAGACAATGGTTTTGAAGTATGCCGCTACGACCGTCGTGGACTGATATCATTCATGCGACAAGGCGAATATATTGACATATATATATTCCACCATCATACGGATGGTGTAGTTATATGTGGAAGAGAAATAATGCCAGAGTATTTCATGACCGATATCCAGCCAATGGAATTCAAGGGACATACATACCCTGCACCACGTGATTACGAGAGATATCTAAACTTCTTCTACAGTGACAATTGGCGTACACCTATTAAATACTATCACTATGAGCAGCCCAAATGGAAACGCTGTATAAATATTGCTTTACAGTATATAAAAGAGTTCCTGCCTGATGCAGTATTCTATGCACTTACTGCAAAAGGAGATAATGAGTATCGCAGTAAGTATGAGAAGAAATTACCACAATTCATAAAAAGATAAAGAATATGCAAGCCATAATATTAGCTGCAGGCATGGGAAAACGCCTTGGCAAATATACACAAAACAATACGAAATGTATGGTGGAGGTGAATGGAGTAAAACTCATTGATAGAGTTATCAATCAACTTGCGATATTTAACCTCAGCAAACTTATCTTGGTTGTAGGATATGAGGCGGATAACCTTATTAACTATATAGGAAAAAGATATGACAATATTCTAAAGATAGAATATATCCGCAATGATATCTACGACAAGACAAACAACATCTACTCCCTTGCGCTTGCAAAGGAAAAACTATGTGAAGAAGACACCATACTGCTTGAAAGCGATATAATATTTGAAGACAGGATGCTTGACTTGCTCATCTATCATCCAGACCATGATCTTGCGCTTGTTGCCAAGACAGAGAGTTGGATGGACGGTACTATGGTATGTATTGATGCAAATCGTAATATCACAAGTTTTGTATCAAAAGCTGATTTCGATTTTAACTATTCTGGCAAGTATTATAAAACCGTCAATATATATAAGTTTAGCAAAGAGTTTAGTAAGAATTACTACGTACCGTTCCTCGAAGCCTACTGTAAGGTTCTTGGCAACAACGAATACTACGAACAGGTGTTGCAAGTGCTTATTCATCTGCACAAGTCTCCCTTAAAGGCTCTGCCTATTAGCAAAGAGAAATGGTATGAGATAGACGATGCACAAGACCTTGATATCGCTTCAACAATCTTTGCTGCGGACAATGATAAGTATTCTATCTACCATAAACGCTACGGAGGTTTCTGGCGCTTTCCCCAAATGCTTGACTACTGTTACCTCGTTAATCCCTACTTCCCTACTGCAAGAATGAAAGAGGAAATAAAAGCGAACTTCGACGTACTGTTGGAGAATTATCCTTCTGGTATGAACGTAAATTCGTTGTTGGCTGCAAAATATTTCAAAGTTTCACAGGAATACATCATTGTTGGCAACGGTGCGGCAGAACTTATAAAATGCGTTATGGAGAAACATTCTGATGACAAAGTCGGAGTGATATACCCAACATTCGATGAGTATCCCAACAGACTGTCCAAAGAGAATATAGTACCATTTATCGTTGACAGCAAGGACTTCCGCTACAGCGCAGACAACGTGATGGAATACTACGAAGATAAACACATATCTTTGTTACTGCTTGTAAATCCGGACAATCCATCAGGTAACTATATAAAGCGTTCCGATGTCCTACGTCTAGTAGCATGGTGTAAGACGAGAAATATAAAAGTACTACTTGACGAGAGTTTCGTTGATTTCACAGATAACTTTGAAAACAACAGCCTTCTTGATGACACCATACTTGAGACATACAGCAATCTCATGGTAATGAAGTCCATATCTAAGTCATACGGTGTGCCAGGCCTGCGTCTTGGCGTATTTGCCACCTCCGACAAAGAGATGATAGCCCACATGAAGAAAGAAGTAAGTATATGGAACATCAACTCTTTCGCAGAGTTCTATATGCAGATATATGGCAAATACGAGAAAGACTACCACAAGGCCTGCCATCTCTTCATAGAAGAGCGCTATCGCTTCCAAAGGCTTCTTGAACAGATACCTTTCCTTCACGTCATGCCATCACAGGCCAACTATTTCCTTTGCGAGGTGACGGAGAAATACACTTCTGCGGAACTTGCAAATATTTTAATGCGAAACGACATTATAATTAGTGACTGCAACCGCAAAACCCACATGCAGAAGAAACAGATAATACGTCTTGCCATACGTAGTAAGGAAGACAATGACCTTTTGATACAAAAGCTACAAGGACTATAAGAATACTGTCGTAACGTAACAGTAAAAGCAGGATGCTCTTTCCTAAATTAGGAAAAGGCATCCTGCTTTTGCAATATTTTCAGTGATTTGACGTTATATTAAATATAAAGTAAGCATTACTCAACCTTATATGAAATATCCATGAGCTAAAAAAAACTCGCCAAAGCGAATGTAAATTGGAA
>DAIUFT010000040.1:0-25917 GCA_036844425.1 Prevotella sp.
CAGTTTTGGGTTAGCGTCCGTACAGCTTCCCCACAGGGTTTGTCGGCTGCGCCGACATTTACGCACATATAGCAGGCATAGACCTCGTACAGGCGAAAGACGGCAGGTGGCTTATACTTGAGGATAACCTCAGAATACCATCGGGGGCAAGTTACCCTATGATTGCAAGAAAGGTTACACGTAAGGCGTGTCCAAAGACATTCCACGATATTCATGTGCATGATAACCGTGGATATGGCGACCTTCTGCGCGAGATGATGGACTACGTGAACGATGGAAGGGGCATTAACGTTATACTTACACCAGGACGTTACAACTCTGCTTTCTTCGAACATTCATACCTTGCAGAAAAAACTGGAGCAACACTTGCCTTCCCTGGCGACCTGATTGTAGAAAATGGAATGCTCTACTATGCCGGACTTTACAAGGACAAAGTGCGCGTTGGCGCAATATACAGACGTGTGAGCGATGAATATCTTGACCCACTAACATTCGAACCTTCGTCTCTTCTCGGCGTGCCTAACCTCATGGAGGTTTATAAAGCAGGCAACGTTGCCGTGATAAATGCACTAGGCAATGGCGTGGCTGACGATAAAGGCATTTACTATTTCGTACCGAAAATGGTGGAATACTATCTTAACGAGGAGCCTATTCTCGCAAATGCGCCAACCTATCTGCCTTTCTTTAAGAAGGACTTTGACTACATCATAGCCAATATAGGTAAACTTGTCATAAAAGACGTGGCTGAAGCTGGAGGCTATGGCGTTATGTTCGGCAAGGATATGTCGCCAGAACGCATCGAGGAAGTGAAACAACTGATTATAAAAGACCCTCGCAGATGGATAGCACAGGAGGTCGTTGACTTCATTGACCTGGACATAATAGACGAGACTGGCAACCCTTCACCACGCAAATGTGACCTCAGGGCATTTGTCATCACGGGAAAAGAGACGAAAGTTTGGAAGTCAGGACTGACACGATTCAGCAGAAACCCTAATTCTTTCGTCGTGAATTCAAGTCAGGGAGGCGGTTTTAAAGACACATGGGTACTTGAGGATTAGCAACACACTACATTACAAACAACACACAAACACAAAAGATTTTTATGGAAAAGATATTAAGTGCAAATACTGCCAACCAACTGTTCTGGCTCGGTCGGTACGCGGAAAGAGGTTACCAGATGCTTCATTTGTTAAGAAAAGCATACGACGAGATTATCGATGTGCCCGACGGTGTGATGCCATATAGCGAGTTCCTTGAAAAGATTGGCGTCTATATATCGAGTGATATCAGTTCATGCGCACAGATGATGGCACAGATTTATGACATCAATACGGTTAACTCACTACATTATATCATAGAGCGCATGATGGATAACGCCATTGTTCTGCGTCCAGAGATATACTCGGAGTCATTCTCCTACATCGAGATGTGCCGCAACCTGATACGCGAAAAGTCTAACGATAATGAGCCAAACATCAGTGAACTGCAACCTATCACCGACTATCTGCTCGCTTTCTGGGGCAGCATCCGTGAGAGAGTGTCGGGCAGAACATACTCACTACTTGAGTTAGGACGCCTCATTGAGCACCTTGACATGAACATACGCTTCGACTATCAGCACTACCGCATTGACGAAGTGTGGAGCAGGGTGAAGGCGTATATGCCTACAGAACAGGATCTTTTCGACCGTGTTCAGGCAGGAAGATTCGAGATGTACGCTGGAAGTGAAGAGGAATATGACAATAATCTTAAGAAAAACAAGTACGAAATGATAGCAGCCCTAAATGGAATTGTTAAGATATAGCTATACAATAGAATCGCAGTTCTCCGCCCCCATAGGCTATCATGCCTTCAAACTGAGATGCATTCCCTCCACTGTCGGTTTCCAACGGACAGTGGAACAGCATGTCACTGTTTCACCAGAATGTGGTATTCTCTATTCAACGGACCGTTTCGGAAACATCGTTCTGTATGGCAGCATTAACCAACCACACAGTTCTTTCAGAGTAGAAAGCCACGGTTTGGTGGAGCACCAAGCATACATTATTCCCGATGCCGTGCCTGACGAACTATTCCTTTACCCTTCTTCTCTTGCCGCATGGAACGAAGAAATGAAGCAATGGTGTTCACATCTCAATGCTGAAGACATCATGCACACCGTTCACCAGCACATAAAATATGAGCGATTTGTTACTGATAACACCACCACCGCATTAGAGGTTTTCCATGAACGCAAAGGGGTGTGTCAGGATTTCGCTCACCTCATGGTGGCGGCATGCCGTGCTTCGGGCATGTACGCTCGCTATGTGAACGGCATAATGACTGGGGAAGGAGAGACACATGCATGGGTTGAGGTGCACAACGGCACAAGTTGGATAGGTTATGACCCTACCCTTGACCGCATAACCGACTGCAACTACCTTAAATTTTCACACGGAAGAGACGTTAATGACTGCCCTACAAACAGAGGAAGGTTTTACCAATGGACTAATGAAACAATGTCTATACATTGCGAAATGTTTCCATACGAAGCACCATCCGCACTACATAAAGAATAATACGCAGTCATCACATTCCACAATATTATACAACAGCAAACTAAACTGAATAAAAGCATGATACAAAAGATAACATCTCTTGAAATGCCTGTTGATGAAGAGTTCCGCATTGTGAAGAACCATCTGACCAATGGCAAAGGAAAACGCATCTGCATCGTTACAGGCACGCATGGTGATGAACTGGAAGGACAATTCGTTTGTTATCTTATCGCTAAGATGGTAAGCGAGAATATCGACAAACTTCATGGCACTGTGGATATCTATCCGGCTCTGAACCCATTGGGAATTGACACCATGCAGCGCGGAGTTCCTGCCTTCGACCTTGACATGAACCGCATCTTCCCTGGCAAAAGCGATGGCTCAATGATAGAAAAAGTGGCTAACGACATTATAAACGACATCTCAGGAGCAAACATTGTCATAGATATTCACGCCTCGAACATCTTCCTTCGCGAAATACCTCAGGTACGAATATCCGAGAATACTGCCACCTATCTTGTACCTTTCGCACGTCTTCTCGGCATAGACTTCATCTGGATTCACCAGGCTGCGACGGTATTGGAATCTACCCTCGCCCACTCTCTCAACTCTATCGGTACCCCTTGCCTCGTGGCAGAAATGGCTGTTGGTGGGCGTATTAGCCACTCTATGTGCCGACAACTGGCTGCTGGCATACAAAACATTATGTATCACATGGGCATCTGGAGCGAGAAGCCTGACCAAGCAATGCTTAAAAAGAGCATCATTTGTCAAGGTGCTGACTCTGTTACGTTCCTTAACGCGCCAGTCAGCGGTGTCTTCGTTACAGAGATACGCAACGACACACAGGTTAAAGAGGGTCAGACGATTGGACAAATAATATCTCCTCTCACAGGAGAAGTACTCGCAGAGATTACCAGTCCATGCCAAGGACTACTCTTTACTATACGTGCCTACCCTATAGTTTACGAAGGAAGCCTACTCGGGCGCATATATAAAATATAGGCCTCAACGCCATACAATAACAACAAGCAAACAAGACAAATGAAAGAAGAAACCATATTCAGAATGTCATCGCCTTACCGTGATGACTTCCGCATTAAGGCATACGTCTTTGGCGAGGGCGAGAAAGCCCTTTGCATTGTAGGTTCTATGCGCGGTGACGAGTTACAACAACTCTATGTTGCCAGTCAAATGGTGAAGATATTGAAGGAAGCCGAAGAGGCAAACCTACTGACTCCTGGCGTCAGTATCGCCGTAATTCCTTCCGCTAATCCATCAAGCATAAATATTGAAAAACGCTTTTGGGCTCTTGACAATACTGACATTAACAGAATGTTTCCTGGTTATGACAAAGGGGAGACCACTCAACGCATTGCAGCTGCATTGTTCGGGTATATCAAGGACTTTCATTATGGCATTCAACTTGCATCTTATTACCTTCCTGGCACATTTCTTCCGCACATAAGGATGATGCATACTGGCTTTGAAAGCACTGAGGAAGCAGGGCTGTTCGGTTTCCCTTACATTGATGTCCACACTCCAGAACCTTTCGATACGGTTCTCCTCAACTACAACTGGCAGATATGGAACACTCAAGCCTTTTCGCTTTATGCTGGCACTACCGATACCATTGAGACTTACATGGCACACATCAGCATTGAATCCATCTGCCGTTTCATACGCAGAAAGGGCTTTGCCGACATTCAAAAAGGCTCCGATAACACGCCAGAGCCTGTCGTCCTTGGTGCCGAAGACTTCATAAACATACAGGCTCCGCATGCAGGAATACTCGTAACGGATTGTGTTCCTGGTCAGAAAGTGAAGCAGGGGGACATTCTTGCACACATCATACACCCCTATTCTGGCGAAACCATATGCAATGTTACGGCTCCAGACAACGGCATTGTGTTCTTCGTTCGCAACAAATCGATTACGTTTCAGAATACGCTTCTCTTCCGTCTCATACGCAACAAGCGTAAGGAAGAGTAAAAAAAAGTGACGGTGAAGTTAATCACCGTCACTCCTTTTTATGCCTATTCTATCCTTATTTTTATATAAGGCCTATAAATAAGTTGTCGCAAGTACGTAGAAATGTGTTTTCTTACACCAGTTCTATGCCGTTATCTGTTATCTTTATGAGTCGCTGGCGATACAGATCACCAATGGCTTGTTTATATGTTCGCTTGCTTACACCGAACTGATCCTTTATCTCCTCGGCATCACTCTTGTCGCCAAGACGACAACGTCCGCCCTGCGTCTGAAGATATTTCAGCAATACCTGTGCAAAGTCTGTCACCTGTTCGTGGCCACTTTTCTGTAACTTAACGTCTATCTTGCCGTCCTTTCTCACGTTAGAGATATAGCCTTTCACCTTGTCTCCCGTGTGAAGGTTGCGGAATATCTGCGTATCATACAACAAGCCGGCATAGGCATTGTCTATGATTACCTTAAAGCCAAGGTCCGTTTTCTGCCATACCAGCAGACTTACCTCATCGCCAACCTTATATGGTATGGGTTCTCCTGGGTTGCCATCCTTGTCTGGTGTTGTGCGAACGAGATACTTCTCCACCTTTGCCGACGCCATAATGCGGTAACTTTCCTCGTCTATATGCACATGCACTATATAGGAACGTCCTTGCTCCATGCGCCTTTTCTGCTCACGGAATGGACAGAAAAGGTCCTTCATCAGTCCCCAATCGAGGAACGCTCCGTATTCATTCACCCATGCTACTTCAAGGTATGCGAAGTCGCCCACCATTGCTTTTGGTTCGAGTGTCGTTGCTATCAGGCGTTCTTCGTTGTCAAGATACAGGAACACCTCTATCTCATCGCCTACCTTTAAGCCTTCTGGCACATAGCGTTCGGGCAGCAGTATCTTCTCTTCATATCCTCCACCTTCAAGGTACATTCCGAAATCCACCTTCCATGCCGCCTTGAGCACGTTCTTCTTACCCAATTGCAGTTTATTATTGTTGCTCATAACTTTCCTCCTTTAATGTATTATCACTTTCCTGCACACTGTCATATTGCTCCTTTTGCTGCTCCACAGGAGCAACATTGTTCATTATCTGACCGTCAACAATATGTATCGTGCGGTCGGTAATGGAAGCCAGTTCCTCATCGTGTGTAACAATAACGAAGGTTTGACCGAACTTGTCACGCAAGTCAAAGAACAATTGGTGTAGTTCTTTCTTGTTTTTTGAGTCGAGCGAGCCTGATGGTTCGTCTGCGAACACCACGTCGGGGGTATTTACCAACGCCCTCGCCACGGCTATGCGCTGCTTCTCACCGCCCGACAACTCTGCTGGCTTATGCCCCGCACGCTCCTCCAGTCCAAGGAATGAGAGCAGTTCGCGTGCTCGTGCCTTTGCCTCCTTACGTTTCTTTCCTGCAATCAGGGCAGGTATCATGATGTTCTCCTCTGCTGTAAACTCAGGCAGGAGTTGATGAAACTGGAATACGAAACCGATGTTTCTGTTACGGTAATCCGCCAGTTTGTTCTTCTTTAGTGCACTGATGTTCACACCATTTATCTCTACTGAGCCACTGTCCGCCTTGTCCAGCGTGCCCATTATCTGCAAGAGCGTTGTCTTACCAGCACCGCTTGGTCCCACGATGCTTACCACTTCGCCTTTATCTATATGCAGACTTATACCTTTCAGCACCTGTAGCGAACCGAAAGATTTTGTTACATTCTTCACTTCTATCATGCCACAAAGGTAATAATTTTTAGTTAAACAGCAAAGAAAAGGGAGACTAAACTACCATAAATCCGCACTTACCCCTACCATAAGGTTTACTCCCAACGTTGTAGGCGAATTATAATAGTAGGTTCGCGGAGCATAGTTGAAGATATTGTCTAACGTCACGTTCACCCTTATCTTATCGCCCAGTCGGTTTGATGCTTGTATCTTCCAGATGGAATATGCTGGATTATGCACGTCATACACATTAAAAGGCGGTACCGCCTCCACCGAACTGTAATCAAGGGCTGATAGCACTCTGCCAGTCAATATTACGTTAATGCCATACCATGACGTCCATTGCTTGTCCCAATCCAGCCTAATATTCAGTGCATGTGGGCGTGCTGGACAATACTGGTTAATGTTATTACCCTTCACTTCTTCATGCGTATAACTGTAAGAAACGCTTGCCGAGAGTAACGATTTGTCATTCAAGAACCACTTTCCGCGTGCTGTTGCCTCAACACCCGTTACCCTATAGTTCTCTATGTTCACGTACTGCACATAGTTATACGTAGGGTCCGTAGCATCACTCGTAGGCAATGATGTTGATATCTTATCGTGTACCACAGCATGGTTTGCCGCTACCGTTATGCTATACCCACCCTTTGCATACTCTACGCTGGCGTTCATTGAGTTCGACTTCTCTGGCTTTAGGGCAGTATTGCCATGAATCCAGAATATGCCCGACATGTCATAAAGCATATAAAGTTCCTTCAGAGACGGTGCACGAAAACCTCCAGCATATCCTGTACGGAAGGTAAAGTTGCCTGTTCTGTACCGCAATGCCATCTTACCTGTAAAGCGTACATCGTCGGTCTGCGAGAAATAGTCCAGTCGTCCTGCCGTTAGCAGTTCCCAATGGCGGTTGAAGTTGTGGTCATACTGTGCGAAGACGTCACCGCTATGTTGCGTTCTTGCACCGTCATTAAACTGGTATGTATCAAGGTAGTCACGCATATAGTCACCGCCAAGCGTCAAAAGGTTCTGTTCTTTGAAGCGGTGTGTGTAAAGCAAACGTGTGGTATGTTGCACGTTTCTATAGTCGCGCACATCGATATCACGCAGTGTTTGATAGTCTGACTTGTCGTACTGGTCATAACTGTAACTCACCTCCATGTTATCTCTATCACCAATTCGCCACTCGCCCTTCAAGCCTCCTGAGAAATCTCTGTATCTGTCAGGACTATCAACATTATATAATCGCTCACGGAAGAAGTACCCGGCACGCGCCGAAAGTTTCAGGCTCTCTATCGGATTATACGTCAGGTGGTCGTTCACCGTCCATGTCCTGCCACCATATACACTACGAAAGTCACAATCGTCCTTCGTATTATAGCATAGGTGATACGTCGCTATCTTAGTGTGTGTTACGTCTATCGTATTGCTCACCTTGCCTTTATGCATTCCCAACACCGCTCCGTAGCGTTGCTCTTTATGGTCTGCCAGTCGTGCGTTCACATTCAACGACCATGGTTTCGATGCCTGTTTCGTTATTATGTTTATCACTCCCCCTGTAGCGTTAGAGCCATACAGAGCCGACGCTGCACCTTTTATTATCTCTATGCGCTCCACGTTCTGCATCGTTAGGCGCGAGAAGTCGGTGTTGTCCATGGTCTCACCTGCCAGTCGCTCGCCGTCAATGAGTATCAAGACGTTCTGTCCTGCAAAGCCTGCCACGTTCATGTTCGTCTGTTGGTTCATGGCATACGTAAACTCCACGCCTGGCAATTCCTGCTGCAAGAGGTCCTTCAGGTCTGTCGCATCTGCCTTACGTATGTCCTCCGCTGTTATCAATCGGGTCAATGTCGGCACGTCTTTCAGTAGTTTCGGTGTACGTGTGCCGGTTACAACCACATCGTCAAGGTTGAAGAGTTTGTCTGTCTCGCCATCTGAAGCCGAACCATTCTCCTCTATAGCGTAAGTAGGGACCGCTGCCATTAGCAACGGCAAGAATAACACCTTATATTTCTTTCTCATATACTTTACTTTATTTTTATAGAGGATACTTTACATCTATCGTCAGATAACCTTTCGTTCCACGGTCACTCATATAGTCTATGAGTCGCAGGGCGGCATACGTACCGTCTTTCATTCGCAATACGTACACCTTGCGTGAGGCACTGTAAACTGGTGGTGGCGTTGTAAAGTCCATCGTCACCCAACGTGTCAACACTGTGTTTACCATGCTCGATGTGTACCATATATTATATGCCATCATCCCACTAAAGTCTGTTATGCACTGGTTCGTTAGCCATTCATCTGCCACAAACTGGTCTTCGTCAAACGCATTGCCCGCCGCCAACAGTTCGTCTATGGTGGAATAAGGGGTCTCCAGCACCTTGCCACCGTTGGTCTTCGCATCAAAATGATGTATGGCAAAGTCCCAACTCTCTGGTTCTGGCTGCGTGTCCACCTTACGACTGTCTAACTCCGTGTAGTTCGTTCCGTGCACACTGTAATATGTCCACTGCGACTTACCGTCCCAGTCGCCCGTCAGTGTCGTTGGTATATCTACACTCTCTATGCTCTTCTTGTGCAAATCTACGTAATACCACTTACTATAATCGCGTGCATCGAGTTTCAGGGTATAACGTGTTTCGTCTGAATTACCGTCAAAGCCATTCTCCTGTTTTTCATCGTTCACGGCTTCATCGTATATGCCGTCGAACATGCCGTTGCAGGATACAAGACTCGCAGCCGTCAGCACCACCGTCAATATGTTACGCATGTACTTTCTCATTTTCTCTCTGCTTCTAACTCGCTATGACACATAAAAGGCATGCTGCCCGGCTTATAGTCCATCTGCATCATGACCTTACCGTTGGCATCAAATGTTCCTTTCAAGGAACCCACGGTGTTATAACGGCCTGACATCGTCTCGAAGTCATCACAGAAGAACATGCCATTGCCGTTAGGGTAAACTGCATACTGCACTGAGTCTATTCTCATTTCGCCCATCGTTATTTGCATATTCATCGCCTCAACGGTAATATCGAAGCCGCCAAGCACGAGTGTAGCATAGCCTGACGTCTTGCCTGTCATGCCACGAAAATACATATAGTCTGCTGTTGTCACTGGGGCCATAAGGCTTGCCATTGTCGGTACGCTCGATGTCAGCGAACCATCGAAATACATGGAGTCCTCAAACTCTTCTTGCTTCTCCTCTACCCTAACCTCTGGCTCTGGCGCATGCACGTTATCCTGAGTACATGATGACATGATGCCAGCAACAAATGCAGACATCAGTATTACGTAAGTTTTTCTCATTTCCTTCTTTTTCTTTTTCCAACTGCAAAGTTACTACTTTTCTGTTATTTACGCAATACTTAAAAATAATTATATCGGTGATTCAAACTGTTTCCACTGAATCTCTCATGATTTGCGACTAACAAAATAAACGACAATAGAGATATTCTCTACTGTCGTTTATTATACATATTGGTTGGTTCTATAAAATTACCGCCACTATGCCTTACGCCTCAACATTCAGTCGGGTCTTCCATAGTGCGTATGCCTTCACATAGTCTTCAGTCTCTGCCACTGGTGCTTCTGTAGCGATATGCTTCAATGTCTTGAAGGCATCATCAGAGTCTTTGTATATTCCTGCGCCTATACCCGCACCGTATGCTGCACCTACCGAGCCATCGGTCTCGTAAAGTTCTATCGTTGCACCCGTAACGGCTGCCAACGTGCGACGGAACAGTGGCGAGAGGAAGAGGTTAGCATGACCTGCCTTGATGGTCTTTATCTCCATACCCATCTTCTGCATTATCTCTATGCCGTAAGCGAACGAGAAGGCTATGCCCTCTTGTGCGGCACGCAACAGGTGGGCTTTGGTGTGGATATTGAAGTTTATTCCCTGAACTGAAGCACCTGGATTCTGGTTTTGCAATACTCGCTCAGCACCATTGCCGAAAGGTATTACGCTAAGTCCCTCTGCGCCTACTGGTACGCTCTCTGCAAGGTCGTTCATCTCTCCGTATGATATTCCCTCTGGTGCAACTGTACGTTTCATCCACGCATTTAGGATGCCCGTACCATTGATGCACAAGAGTACGCCAAGACGTGTATCGGGTTGATTGTGGTTTACGTGTGCGAAGGTGTTTACGCGGCTTAACTTGTCGTAGTTCACTTCACCGAGCACACCATATACTACACCTGACGTTCCGCCCGTAGCGGCTATCTCGCCTGGCTTCATCACGTTGAGTGACAGTGCGTTATTAGGTTGGTCACCGCCACGATAACTTATTGGCGTTCCTTCCTTAATGCCGAGTTCTTCTGCTACCGCCTTGCATACGCGTGACTGCACGGAGAATGTTGGTACGATGTCGGCAATGATGCTGTCACTGAACCCGAAGAAGTCCATTATATCACGGCTTACACAGTTGTTCTTGAAGTCCCAAAACATCCCCTCTGACAGTCCTGAGACTGTGGTCTTCTTGTCGCCACCGCTCAGTCGCATAGCGATATAGTCGCCTGGCAGCATTATCTTGTCTATCTTGGCATATAGTTCTGGCTCGTTTTCCTTCACCCACGCCAGTTTTGCCGCGGTGAAGTTGCCTGGAGAGTTAAGAAGGTGTGAGAGGCATTTCTCGCCACCGATGCCCTCAAACGCCTTGTTACCATAAGGCACAGCACGTCCGTCACACCATATTATAGATGGGCGAAGGGCATTTCCCTCTTTATCTACGCACACCAGACCGTGCATCTGGTATGATATACCGATAGCAGCAACGTCCTTCAATGAGCCTTCTGCCTTAGCGGCAACGCGTGCCGTAGCCTGCTTCAGTTCGTCCCACCACATCTGTGGCTCCTGCTCTGCCCAGCCTGCTTGCTTTGCTATTATTGGTGCCTCAGCATCTGGATATTGTGCTGACGCTACTGTCTTTCCTGTCTCTGCATCCACCAGTGAAGCCTTCACTGAAGAGGTGCCTATGTCATAACCTAAGAGTAACATTGTTTTGATTAGTTGGCTTATAGCCCCCCACCCTTACCTCCCCCACGGGGGAGGAGAAATGTGTAACGAAGGGAACGTTAAGTCTTTAATTATTAATTATTAGTTGTTAATTATTAATTTCCAATTGAATACTACATTATTATATTCTTCATTCTACATTCTTCATTTAAAAGAATTCTTCATTTAAAAGAATACCACATTATCATATTCTTCATTCTTCATTTTAAAAGAATTCTTCATTTATTTAGAATGTGTCTTCTTAAACTTATAGTATCGTGCCGCTCTGTGGTTTACGCCCTGTTCCTTCTCGTCAAGCGGCACCACATACGGCATCTGTGCCAGTCGCTTATGGAAATTCTTTATGTCTGGACGCAAACCTGCCACAGTCTCCATCACAACGCGCAACTGCGCTGCCGTAAACTTACGTGGCAAGAGGTCGAAGAGTATTGTTGGCGTAAGATGCGCCAGACGTTCTACCTCTTTCACGGCTGTCCGTACTATCTCTTCATGGTCAAAGGCAAGGCGGGGCATATTTCCTATCGGCACCCAACGGGCTTCATAGCCTCCCTGCAGCGGTTCCATGCGGCGGTCTATACGCAACAATGCAAGATACGCTATCGTGACGATTCGCTCCAACTGCTTGTCTAACTTATGAAAACGCTGCAACCATACCGCATCGGCTTCATTGGCAAGGCGGTCTGCACCACCGAAAGCACGAAACTGAGTCATATTAACCTTGGAAAGACCTGTCAACTGACGCAACACTCGCTTGGCGGCATCGTCAAGATCTTCCTCCATGTTTATTAAACTGCCCGGCAGTTTATACGCTCCTGTGCTGTCCTTGCCGCCTTCATCACTCTGACGAACAAGAAGCACATTCAGTTGCTCACCGTCAAAACCAAGGAGCACACAGTCCACAGAGACATAAGGATTTACCATTGTTTGCAATAATTGTTTAGTTTACTTGCGCGGTGATAAAATATATAACCGCCTCTATTTCTACACCAGATGTATGCGATTTCCTTTTGCAAAAGTAATGTTTTTCTCTCAATACGCCAAAAGAAAAACTCTTTATTCTACTCTTTTTACAACATTTTTAACACCAAAGCATTACTTTTCTTACTTCTTACGATAACAACGCACTATTTCGTCATGCACCACTGCCGGAACATACTGCGTTATGTCTTCACCTTTCTTTATCATCTTACGCAGCATGGTACTGGTTACATTCACCAACGGAACATTTACGAACGTTACGTTCTCTGGCAACGACTTTGGCACCTCCGTTCCCTCACGTGGGAAGACGGCTATTCTGTGCGTGGCGACAATCTCGTCATGGTGCGCCCACTTGTCGAAGTACTCCCAGTTGTCGCCTCCTATTATCAGTACGAACTCGTCAGCGGGATAATCTCGGTGCAGGCACTGCAGTGTATTCCACGTATATGACGGTCGTGGCAAAGAGAATTCATAATCCTTTGCCACCAGTCCTGGTTCTCCCTCCAGCGCATGTGCCACGATTGCAATGCGCTTATTCTCGTCAAGCAGGTCGGCAGACTGCTTCAGCGGATTATGTGGCGACACCATATACCACACCTCGTCAAGCCTCATCTCGCGCAGCATCGTCCTGCCTATCGCTACGTGTCCATTATGTATCGGGTTAAAAGACCCTCCAAATATTCCTATCTTCATACTGCACAAAGTTACAAAGTTTCCTGCTGAAAAGGAAACTTTTGCCCAATTATTTCCTTTTCAAAAGGAAGCTTTCTTCTTTTTCTTTCCTTTTCTGAAGGAAACATTACTCATTCACAGGGGGAAAAATCCGCGTTCTGTCATAGAAACAAGTGCCCCACGCTTCCCTGCTTGTCTATACACATAAAAGTTACAATCTGTAAGCAAAACGACTTATTTTCCTTACACTTTTCATCGCACTTTCCTCGCAACGCAATATGTACCTGATTACCTTGTAATCAGGCCCTAATTACACTGTAATCAGGGCACTTTCAGATTGTAAGTTGATAGATACGGATCTATATTGCACAATTCATTATCACCTTAAACAATTCTTCCATTGTAATCACACTTTGCACCCTACCTGCATATTCATTCATTTTCAAACCATAAGTAGTTATCAACGTCAGATGCAACGAACTCTTGCTATTCGTCTCTTCCATAAACGTGCTGAGTTTATTACGTAACGTTTTATCATAAGAGGCACTTATTGTGAAATCATCTTCACAAAATTTCATTTCACAGATGTTTATTACACGGTCCGCCCTATCAATAACCATATCGATTTGTGCTCCGTTTTTCTCTCTACGACTTTTCCAAGGACTCGCCTCTGTTTGCACTCCGTTGATGCCAAGTGCCTGCTTTATCTGCGGCAAATGATAAAAGCAAAGTGTCTCAAAGGTAAAACCACGCCAAGCATTTAATTCTGGGCTTAGTAGATTATCCTGCCAATAACGTGGATTCATTGTCTTCTTACCATCGATAAATGAAAGATAGAACTTACTATAAAAATCTGTAAGACAATAATATACTTCTCTCTTTGGATAACCGAACTTTACGTACGACGTAATAAAATCACTTACTTCAAGAGTCTTGAGCGTAGTTGTCAATCCGCCACCGTCAGGAAGTTTTGTTTTCTCTGTGATTTCCTTGCGTGTATATCCCTGTCGCTTTTGAGACAATAGCCTTACGATCTTCTTACAATCATCCGCATTAGTAAAGAGTGAGGAATACAAACGGTCGAACTCCAGACCTAATTTTGCTGACGGTTCAAAGAAAAGCCTATCAATGTTTTGCGCCAAACTCTTACCTTTTTGAAGCATAGATATATAATAAGGTATTCCTCCCGTCACCATATAACTTTGCAATTGATCAAACTTTGACATTGCTATTCCATTCGCCTTATAGTACTGTTCACACTCAGCAAGGGTAAAAGGACGTAGTTTTATCTCATCTGTTGTCCTATCAAACAGACCGCCCTTGTTATTTATGATTTTATCAGAAATCCACGAAGTTGCAGAACCGCAGACTATAAGCATAAGATTTTCTCTTCCTGCACCCCATCCATTCCAAAAATGTTCTAATGCTGTGACAAAACCTGAACGTGGAGTGTCCATCCACGGTAACTCATCTATAAACACTACTTGTCGCTCATGTCTATCCTTTTGCTCAAGAATTTCTATCAGGGCATTAAAGGCTTCAAACCAATCCGCAGGAACAGTATTTAATTTACTTCCATATTTCACAAGGCTTGAATAGAAATTACCGAGTTGCAACTCTTTTAATTTCTTACCCTTAATTTCGTATGGTGACAAACCTGTATGATAAAAACTGAATTTTCCGTCAAACAGTTCTCTCACAAGAAAGGTCTTGCCCACTCTTCTTCTGCCATAAACCACCGCAAAAACAGGCTTATCTGTCTGATACAAAGAATACAACTCTTGTATCTCTCTTTCTCTTCCTATTATCTTTTGTGCCATAATCATTTCCATTATTATGCTGCAAAGATACTAAAAAATATCATTTCGCGCAAAATAACAAATCATTATTTTGCGCGAAATGGGTCAAATTTGCTATTTCGCGCAGAATAGCGTTTCGCTATCTTGCACGAAATACATAAAAAAACAGGCAAAGCAATTAACGAGGCAAGGCTGTACGATACCTGCTGGAGAGAAAACGGTACGTAGAGTTGCCTCTATGTTCTCGCCTCTGTCATAATGGGTTATTTGCTGAAACTCTTCAATGGCTACTAAGCAGTGGCGATCGGCTTGAGAGAGATAGCAGAATATTTTTTGATAAATTATGAAATACTTGCATAAGACACATAAAAAGTGCAGCCGATTCACATCGACCGCACTCCCTCACAAAACAGATAATTGACTTAAAACTGTCTTGATACACCTACCTGCAATTTCTATTTAATAGAAGTATGCATTTACGTAGGGCGTCACATTATTATTTTACACTAACAGTCTTTACTTCGCCTGTCTTAACGTTCTTAACAATGTTAAGTCCTGGCTGCAGTGCCGACTGCTTGACACCATTAACATTATATATCTCTACTGCACCTTGTGCTGCGTCACCAGCAACACCGTTGATGCCTGTTGGGTCAACGACGGTAATCTTTGCCGCATACACACCATTCTCTGAGATAATGCCTTTAGAGTACAGTTTTGAATCTCCAGAGAGTTCTACTTCTGTTAGTTTAACCTCATATTCTCCAGGTGTAATATCATCTGCGACCTTTACACCGAAAGTAAATATCTCACCCTCATTTCCTTTGAATGGACGTCCACTCTGCAAAATTGCAATTCGATACTCTCCTTTTACATATGTAGGATCAAAAAGATTATGCTTATTCGCACGATCTGACAATGCTATTATATAATAGCCATCTTCGTCCTTAGCCATTGAAAGTCCCTCTGACATTACGCAATGCATACCAAGCGACTGCACTATCGCAGTATTTTTCATATGAACAGACATGGTAATTTGTTCGCCTGGTTTTGCCGTACAATCAAGCATATAGAGACTGTTGTCTGGAATGTTTGCTATATCTTGCGCCATAACAGACACCATAGCACACATCATTGCTACTATTGCTACAATAAACTTTTTCATATTGTTTGTTAACTTATATGTTATTACTTTGAAAGATAAATATTGGTAACCTCATTGCTATCAGCAACCGTTATATTACCATCAGCATTCATATCTGCAGCCTTTTCATTGAACCCTTCCTGCTCATTGCCGAGATAATGATTGGCAATCATATTAGCGTCTGCCATTGTTACTTTGCCATCACCGTTCACATCGCCCATAATGGTCTTGGCGTTTTCTTCTGCCTCTGCAGCCTTCTGTGCGAGTGTTGTGATTGCAGTCTTCACCTCTTCTAACTGAGCAATGAGAGTTTCTGCATACTTCTCATCTACGGTGCCAGCGTCTGATGCTGCCTCAAGGTTCAGTCTGGCATCTGTCAGCGCGTTGCTGATAGCGTCAGCGTCTTCTGAGTCTGCCCAAGCCTTGCCCTCGTCTGTGGTGTAAGCACTGATGACTGCAAGAGTATCATTAAAGGCTTTCTCTACTGCTGCGAGAGAGTCGGTAAGTTCGGCAGTGAGTTTCTTGTTGAGGTCAACCACCTTCACCTTTACACTCTCTGTTGTGCTTGGTGCTGAGAAGGCAGTGCCGATATTGCTGAGGAGTACATCGCTGAATGATACTACCCCTTCTGTCTCCTTGGTACCTTTGAGCACTACTTGAAAAACAGGAAGTGTCTTGTCGGCATCGAATGGGTCGTTCTGAATACTCTCTACCATAATCTTGGCAACGTTTGCACTCACCATGTTATAGTTTACGCTGGTATTGTCGGAGATGCGGTCGCCCATGAGCACATCGTCTATCTCTACGCCTTCAGGAAGATTAAGGTTTGCCTCTACTGCCACAGCGTTCTCTATCTTGTTGTCAACATAGAATGAGAGGGTATCGTTTTTCGTGAACGTGATGTTCAATGCCTCTGGACCGTAAGACACGGTACCGGCATCGGCTGTTACGCTTGCCTCGCTGTTGTTCATTCTGCGCTCTATGGCTGGAATGTTCTTGCCGTCTATCACCTTTGTGGCGTCACTGCCTATGACGTGCGACAACTGTATGGTACCGCCATTAAACTTCTCGTCTGCCTTTACGTTGAATGTAAACAGCACGCCTTCCTTACCCTGTATCGCCTTCTTCTCTGGCTTTGAGCCTTTGGCGAGGATTGTTACGCGAGTAGCGGAGTAACCTGTGACGTTATAGTCGGTTATGTTAAGACTATGGCTTGTACGGGTTATGCGCTCGCTGTTACGCTCTTCATCGCCAAGGAGTAGTTCCAACCCTTCTGGCAGCGCAATATCGAACTGTAATGATGACATGACACTGTCGTTCTGCATCGCTACGTTAACAATGGCGTTTTCGCCAGGAACGATTGAGAATGGCTCTACATACACCTTGTTATTGTCACTGTTACCGTCAGCGAAGGCTGAAGCAGCAGCAAAAGACATGAGGCATACCGCGAGTGTCTTCATCTTGTTATTAGTAATATTCATATTCATAATGAATAGTTTTTTTTGTTGTTAATGAAATAGATTTCTTTAAAGGCGAGCGCAGCAGGCAGTCACTGTCCACTGCGCCCTGTGTAAAATGTTTAGATTGTCTACTTCTTTATTTCCTTACGGGTTGTGCCGTCTGAGTTTACAATGATGTTGAGACCACTCTTCATCTTGTTCATCAGCATACCGCCAACAGAGTATATCTTAGACTGTACCTTCTCCGTTGTTGTGAGGTTGGTAAGTCCTGTTGCGGTGTTGATAGAAGACTTGGCAAGGCTGTAAACGTTGCCCTCAGCATCAGCAAACTGTGCGTGGGTTACTTCTATTGCACCACCTTTATACTCTGATGACACCTCTACCTTGAGTTCTACGAACGTTGCGCCAGAGGTTATCTCTGTATTCTCAAGGTTGCTAACGAGTACTCGTGCCGTACCGTCAACCGCACCCATGAGAGCATCGTGGCTATCAGATGATACTTCTGCGAGTTTAACACCTGCAGGGAGGACTACATCAAACTGTCCGCCTACGAAACCGAGTTCGCTGTCAACGGCAACCTTCACGGTCTGCTCAAGGCCTGAGCCTTCGGCTGTTACGTTGAGTGTGCCGTATGTAGGAACGCCGAGAGCCATTGCACGAGCCATAGAAACTGCCTGAGTCCTCGTGGTTGGGGCTGAAGGAAGTTTCTGACCTGTCATGATATGGTTGGCAATCTCTGTTACGTCACCAATGTTAATCTTGCCGTCCCAGTTTACGTCAGCAGCATAGAACATTGCAGAACCCTCTGCACACTCAGTATTGCCAAGTACGATCTGGCGTACTGCCTCGTAGTCGGCAACTGTTACTTCACCGTTGTGGTCCACGTCACCCTTTATCCATGACTTTTCATCTACATCCTTCTCAAGGTCTGCGAGAGTCTGGCGGAGTTCCTGTGCCTTGGCGATGAGGGTTGGATACTGCTCCATATAGACGAAGTATCTGTCGGCTTCCTCCTTGATTTCCTCACCGTTGATATCAACAGCAGAATAACCAGAATATACATAGGTGTTGAAGTTTCTTGCATTCGTAATAGCCGTGATAAGGGAATCTGCAGTAGCAATGAGAGCAGCCTCGTCAGCAACAGTGTAACCCTTAGTACCTATTACTTCCTTAACACCATCTACATCGGATGCTGTTGGCATGGTATTGAGGACATTGTATCTGGCAAGACCTTTCTCGAACTCATCAATCAAATTATTTACTTGTGATGTACTATTCTTTAGAGTAGAATTCACTGTAAGTTCGAACTTAGCATTCGAAGCATCAATGAGACTCTTGTTCTCTACTATCAAAGCATTGATATAAGCATTTTGGTAATCACGGTATGTTACATACAATTCCTCCTTACCATCGCCATCAAAGTCCTTCTCAGTGTTCACAACCTTTTTGAACTCATAGTCGGCAGACTCGTCCATAACCTTCTTCAGGCTCTCAGCGAGTTTGTTGTTCTGACCGAGCAATACAATGTACTGAGCGTCGTTAACATCGTATCGCTTCTCCATAGAAGCGATATCGTCAGAAAGTCCTGTTACCATCGTGGCTATGTTTGCGGCAGAAGCGAGGTTAACTTCCTGATAGAGCAGTACGCTGTTAGCGGCAACCTCCGCATCGAGTTCCTTCTGCAGTCCATCGATGGCAGCCTTGAATGCGTCAACTTCTGGCTGATACTTCTCTACTACAGGAGCATGACAGTCCGCAAGTTGTGCAGTCAACTCATTGTAAGTCTCTGTGAGTGCGGCAATCTCTGCGTCAACAGTAGCCTTTGCTTCTGCAGCAGCCTTCTCATTATACTTAGCAGTGAGTTCTGCCTTGGTATTTGCTATCTTACCCTCAAGGGCGATGTAAGCAAGACGTGTTTCTTCCGCAGTAGCCTTTACAGGATTCTTCTTGCTGTCGACCTCAGCATCCTTCTTACCTACCGTAAATTCGTCCCATATCTTAGAATTCTCGGTGTCGTAACCAGCGATAACCTCCTTGTATGCATCGATACTTGCGTCCTCGATGTTAGCAGCGGTGGCCTGGTTGTAGTCATGACGCAGGAAGCCGATCTGTACGCCTATCTGGGTCTTCTCTACAGAGAGTACACCTGTCTGTCCGCCAGTAATATCGTTTACATTAGCGATTACAGAAGCACAATCCTTCTTTACGGTTGCGAGGTCTGCCTTAGCAGTATTACCCTTATGAGATGCTTCGGCATTTGCCTTTATACCATCAAGTTTTGTCTGTGCAGTGTTCAGTTTGCCTATTACGTTTGCATCGTTCTTGACAATGAGTGACGCTACAAAGTCGTTGGCACTGTCTATTACCTTCTGAACGGCAGCGATTTCCGTCTGCATGTCGGCATAAGCGATGTCGTTTGCGTGATATGTTGCGTTCTCGTCATATGCAGTCCAGTAGGTAGCGGTCTGACTAACCTGCTTCTTATTGATAGTACGAGTCTTGATTGCATTCTTGAAGTTATCAAGAAGGGTCTTAACGTCAGCAAATTTTGCATACTTCTCGCCTTCCTTTATCTCGCCCCATGCAGTCTCAGCAGCGGTAACGGTGTTATCTACGAACGTAGCATAAGTCTCTGTGAAATTACCGAGAGTACCATCTTCTCCGTTGAAACCAGCGATAGCAGCAGCCTCAGTCTTTGCGAGTGCCTTGTACTCCTTAATACGTGCATCATAAGAAGCAACAGCAGCTGCCTCCTTATCTGCGACTATCATGTCTGCAACACTGTTGAAGGTCGGTATGTACTCTTTCTCAAGTGTCAGTGCGAAATCTGATGGAAGTTTGTCCACATCAACCTTTACATTTACAAGAGCCTGCTGTACATCATCGAACGCCTTGTCGGCAGCTTTAGTGTCAATTCCAAGAACAGACTGTACTTCATTCTTAGCGTCTTCATGAGCCTTATCTGCTGCGGCATACATAGTTTGATATGTAGTCACTGCCTTAGCATTAACGGCATCAGTATATGTCTTAGAGAGGTCCTTTATCTCCTTCTCCATCGCCTCTGCCTGAGCCTTGAAGTCCTCTGCAGCGTCGAAGAGTGTAGGAGCAGCAGTTGCAGCGTATGCCTTTGTTGCACTGCTATTGAGGTTACGCATCTTCTCCGCATATGAGTAGATTCCATCCTCGCCAACGATATCGGCAAGTATGCCACTCTCGTCCTGAGCGTAAGAGAGTTTACTCATCTCGGTAACGATGTTCACCTCATGACTATAGGTCTCTGTCAACTTCTTGTAAGCATTGTCGAAGTTCTCCTTACGAGCCTGGTTGTCGGCAGCGACAGCCTTAGTGTACTCATCGTTCCAACCGTTCTTCAGAGTGGTAAGGCGTGTCTTGATACTCTCTGCATTAGCGTTGAGAGTAGTCTTCTCTGTATCACAAGCACCATTAGCGTATGCAGCGGCAACGTCTTCCTTATACTTTGCAATATCACCGTCTATAGACTTCAGTGTAGCGAGTGCAGTCTCATGATAACTTGAGTTCTCTGTTGTGGTGATGATTTGGAATACTTCGTTACGAAGGGTATCATTATCCTTAGCGGCACCGACCTGAGTTCCCTTGGCAGTCTCATTGGCACTGATAAGAGCTGCGAGTGCCTGGATGTTAGCCTTGTTTGCGGTCAGACGGCTCTCAAGGCTTCCCTTCATCGCTGTCATGTTCTTCTTGACATTGGTGTAGCGAGCCTGATCAAGCGAACCTGGGAGTGTCTTCTTGTCTTCGCCGACTGCTTTGTCCACGGCCTTGTAGGCAGCACTCTGAGCAGCGGTAATATTCTTATCTTCCTTAGAGTATTTGTCTAACTGACCCTGGAAGTAGGTCTTTGCTGGAGCCTGTTCTGTGTCGGTAAGACCATCAACAGCAACCTGAGCCGCAGCGATAGCCTCGCTTACCTTTGCGTCATTGTATGTCTTTGTAAAGGCAGCGTTAGCGGCAGCATTATCTTCCTCGTTCTTTACCAAGCCTTGCAGGTTTGTTATCATAGTAGAGATTGTAGCGAGAGCCTTGTCATACTTGCCGTCCTTGTTGTCGGCACGCAATGTCTCGGCCTTGAAACTCTTCTCTATCTGTTCCTTTGCTTTGGTAATTTCTGTGTTTACATTACTTACCTCTGTAGCGAAATAGTTAGTTTCACCATAAGTTACTTTAGCCAACTGATCATTGATACCGTCCTTCGCAACAATAGTCTCAAGGAGGGTCTTACGCTCTGCCTTCTCGGCTGCGTATGCCTTCTTTACGTCAGCAGCCTTTTTGTTAAGGTCTGCGTACGATTTCTCTGCAGACTGAAGAGACTCGACCACCTCTGAAAGGAGGGCGATAGCCTCTGCGTCCTTATCCTCACCATAAGCCCTGGCAGCGGTTATCTTTGCCTCAATAGCACTAACCTGAGCCTTACATTCACCGAGCAGGGTGTTAAGTCCATTCTTATCCTTTACTGTTTCATCGTTGATAGACTTGCCGTAAGTATCAAACTCGTAAGTATCTTTAGTACCGTTTTCCTTACCCTCTGTCTTGTACTCATCAGAGTAGTCTTCGTTCTGAACAGCGTTCTTGGTGTCAATAGCAGTAACGCGACGGTCTGCTTCATCGAGCATAGATTTCTTAGCCAGTTTCATCTGAGCAGCAGTCCAAGCCTTTTCGTTTGCGGCATAAGTATCCTTATAGTCACCAATAGTCTTTACGAGACCATCAATAACTGTGAGTTTACCCATTTCGGTAACGTGCTCCTTGTCATTCTTGGCAACAGCGGCTTTGAGGGCAGTCTGCAAGTCAGTGATTTGCTTCTCTATGTCAGCGATTACTTCTGCGTATGTCTTACCATCAAGTTTCCCTGTTTCAGAGAACTTTGTAGCGTCAATGGTTACATCTGTATTCGCAGCAACGTCCTTCAGACCATCAACGTGTGATGTCACCTTGCCGTCCTTGTCCTTAACGTCGTAACCGTTGAGGGCATTCTTGTAACTTGTGATGGCAGCGGCGATCGTGTTATACTCGGCAAGTGTCTTCGTAGAAGCGTCAGAATAATCGTTGATGCTCGCTGTTATTGCCGTTGTACCATAGACCGTTACCTTTCCATCCTTCTCTACGTTGTTGGCTATACTATTATTGAAAGCACGTGCGGTACCTGTACCATCAGCCTTGAAACTTGCGTTAACAGCATCCTTCAGCGTATTGATGTTCGTCTGAATTACCTTCTCGTACTCTATAGCGAACTTAGTCTTCTGACTGTATGCCTCATCATCAGATACCTTTTCGGTAACAGTTTTCTTGGTATTGTTGTATGTAGTCTGAAGATTAGCTACAGTTTTGAGGGCAGCCTGCCATGCATCATACTCGGCAACAGCCTTGGCAACATTAGAACCTGCAGCGTCAGTAGAACCCTTAAGGTCAGCAATAGTCTTTCGAATTTCTTCCTTCTTGTCTTCATATCCTGCATAGAAATTATCTGCAGCGATTGTGTGAGCCTTGTTTACCTCATCTACCTGAGCCTGTACACCTGCGATAGAAGACTCTATCTCCTTTATCTTAGCATCGAACTGAGTATTAACCTCTTTACGACTACCTATAACGTCCTTTATCTGTGACTTAAGATAACCAGTAAGGTCGTTCTTTATATCAGCATTAGCGGCAGCATAATTCGCACGAAGGGTTGTTGCCTTGGCACTGTATTCTGTGTACACATTACTGATAGTAGCAGCATCACCGAGGATTGAAGCGAGCTTAGCGTTCAACTCCTTTACGGTCTCCTCTGTACATTTCTTATCCTTATAATACTGCTCGTTCTGTGTCTCTACCTCATTGATAGTACGCATATATGCATTGAGGTCCTTGAGGGCAGCCACATACATATCATTATATGTTTCACCGTCCTCTGGAGCCACGAGAGCATTGTAAAGATCGTTAGCGACAGTGTTATATGTATTTCTCGCTTGTGATATCTGACCTTGGATATTTGAATGAGACAATGCATTGTCACCACCATTCTCTATGCCGCTCTTCGCTGATGCTATAGTACCAGCAATCTGCTTTACGCGTGAATCTATAATGGACTTATACTGCGTAAGATCTATATTAGCACCTGCAGCATACTCTGACTGAATCGTAGAAAGGAATTCATGAACCTGCTTTACGGCTTTCTCATAAATATCCTTTGCCGCTTCCTTTACGGCAGCGTTTTCATCAGCATTGTATGTCTTTGTAAGGTCAGCTAAATCTGCGAGGAGACCTGTAGCAGGGTCTGTTGCCTTCCATTCACCGTTTACATATTCGTTACCATACTGCTCCTGTGCGTACGCATAACCATCATATACTGCCTTGTGAGCGGTAATGGCTGCACTGAGTTCGCTGATTTCCGTCTCGAGAGCGGCAATCTTACCGGTAGTCACATACTCGTTATACTCATCTAAGCCAATGTTGTTTGCCTTCGCCATGAGAGCGGATGCCTTTGTAGCGTCTTCCTGAAGACGAGCGTCATTTGTGTAAACGTTTGCCTTATTGATAACGACAGCAATCTTATTTGCATAAACAGTCTTTACTGCCTGCAGGTCTTCACCAGAGATGCTGTAAGAGAACGCCACCTTGGTGTCCTTCTCTACTTCCTTGGTAGCCCTAACCGTTATTTTTACCTTTTTGCCGTTTTCTGTTACGGAAGCGGTAGTTCCCTCCTTTCCATCTACAAGGATAGTGTAACCGTCTGCCTTAAACTCCCAATTACCTTTATTCAGCGTCAACTCTACATCTACCGAGTTCTTACCCTTAGCAATTGTCAACTCCTTGCTTGCATCAGCTGATGGGAGTTCTGCTTCAACGAAGGAAAGACCTGTTATCGTGCCATTACCTTGCAGACATACATAATATGTAGTGCCCGCAACAAGATTTGCGGAAACGGTCTGTCTTTGACCTTTTACAGGAATGGCGACTTTAGCCACAACATCAGATGCAGAGGCATCGCCACCAGGAGTAGTAGCCACAAAGATATAACGGTCTCCATCACCAGATGGCGCACCAGTTACTGTTAGTGTTCCATTCTTTGAAGGTGTGTAATAAATATGTTTTTGAGTAGCACTTGAATTTCCTCCTGTATAGAAACCATTTTTATTCAAATGTGAATTTTTATAGTTTCCCACAAAAGAAAAACCATTCAAGACAATAGGAGTGGTACCTGTAACATCACCAGTCGCCTTACTAAAGTCTACGTTAATAGTCGCCGCAGATGTTATTTGCAAACCTGCAATAGCCATCAGTGCGGAGGCTGTAATAGTAATCTTTCTCATAAGCCTAAAAAATTTTAGTTTATTGTTAATATTATTGATTAATCTTACATATTGTGCATTAGATACGCCCATATATAACTTATGCAATGCAAAATTAAACAAAAATATGTACAATAATATCAACCATATCATCTCCTTTATTAAACCAACAGGCTTATTGTTTGTAACCTTACTGCCACTGTACAAAACGTCATTAATGCCATACACTCATATTAATATCACAATATGACCAAGAGGAAAAAGAAAGGTGCACAGTCAAATGGGACACTAATCCCATTCAACTATGCACCCAAAACATTATGAAAGTAAAGTTCTACTCTTCTCTTCCTAATCTCTTGCAATAGCAATCATATATATAGTTCTGCAGTACCTTGAGCAGTTTCTTTGATATGACAAGCGGCTTCACGCTGTCTGCAAAGAAAGATATACTCTGGGTACTAAGACTCACTCCTGACACGTAGTCAGTATTTACGAGATAACTTCTGCTTACTCTAAAGAAAGCGGAGCGTTCCCCCCCCCCGACCTTTCAGCCAGAGCATTTATCTCTTCCTCAAAACGAGCAAGGGTGGAAAGATGCGTTTTGCTCTTTCCATCAGCGGTTACAAACATGGTGTAATTACCATCAGCACGAAGGTAAACAACCTGAGTAAGGTCTATTAGTTCAATACCATTACGAGTATTGATACAAAGCAATTTTGAAGGATCATTCATGCTTAAAAAGTTTTCAATGACAAACGAAAGACTACAACATCTTTCATCATGCGTCGGTTAATAGGTTATTATATTATTTTCTATGATTAAGAATAGCATTAAGTAAACGAAACGATACGTTATGATGACAAAACAGCTACCTAATCGTATGCAAAGGTAACAAACTATTATGACAAAACCAAATTTTCTTCTAAGATTACAACAGAAAATGTACGGAAATACTCCCACACTACACGAATATCACATTCACAAGGCCAAGAAAGACGAAAAACATAGGACATCAAGAGTAAAACAGACTATAGGGTGGTTTTATAAATTACCACCGTTATGTAAAACCTAATTAAGGTAACGACGGCTAATTTCGGATGGCTACAATTATGCATTATGAATTATGCATTATGAATTATGAATTGTGAATTATGCACTATGAATTATGCATTATGAATTGTGCATTATGAATTGTGAATTGTGAACTATGCACTATGAATTATGAATTGTGAATTATGCACTATGAATTATGAATTAACGAAAAACCCCTCAGAAATCTTTCGACTTCTGAGGGGT
>DAIUFT010000041.1:0-25874 GCA_036844425.1 Prevotella sp.
CAATCCGTATTTTGACGTACAAAATACGGATGATAGACATCCATTTGTTAAACATTTTATTTGCTTATTCTCCGTATTATTTTCTTGTTTGCCTCGTTGATTTTTGATACATCGATGGAGTTCAGATATACTTGCGTCGTCTTTATGGAGTTATGCCCCATGCCCTCGCTGATTATCGAGATGGATATGTCCATATTTCTCGCTACGCTTGCCCACGTATGCCGTGCGGTGTATGTGGTGAGGGGCATTTTTAAGCCCGTCATTTCACCAATCTTCTTCAAATTGTAGTTGATATTCTCCAACATACGATGATACTGTTTTCGTTCTGTTCCGTCTTCTTTCTGAATAATGGGAAGAAGATAAGGGCTATCGGGATTGAGGTGTGCGTATCGGTCGATGATTTCCTGTGCCTCTTTTTCCCATTCCACGGTAAGATACTGATTGGTTTTCTTGCGACTATAAGCCAGTATACCGTTCTTTACGTCTGTTTTCCGCAGATAGGCGATATCAACAAACGGCATTCCTCGCATATAGAAACTGAACATGAACACGTCACGAGCAAAGGCTATCGTACTGCCTTCGCGCAATTGTAGCGAGGCTATGGCTTTCAGTTCTTTCTCACTAATGGCACGTTTGGCGGTTTTGACGTATGCCAAGCGCACTCGCTTGAACAGGTTGCTGTCTATCACCACTCCGTCACCAGCGGCCTTATATAATAAGGTGCAGAGTGTACGCAGATAACAACTGATGCTATTCTGCTTCAGCCTTCTGTCTTTTAGCCATGCTTCATAACACTCCATCATGTCAGGCGTGAGTTCGTCAAAGGTTAAGTCTCTGTTTTCCCGAAACTCCTTGAAACGTCTATAGGCGTTAGCGTATGTCATGGCTGTTCCCTGTCGCTTCATCTGTTCTTTCCTTGTCACCTGCTCTTGTAGAAACACGAAGACGGTCTTTTGTGTCTTGGTTTTATTGAAGGCATCGCACAGCTCATTTATGGTGACATTCTTGTGTAGATTTCCAATTTCCTTGGTCATGTCATCCCATCGCTTTAACTCCCAAATTATCTGACACTGCACCTTTTCTAATTCTGCCTTCCGTTCGCTGTTTGGTCGTATCAGCAATCTTCCAGCCTTTTCATCCCACTCTTCGGGATAAATGTGGAGTTCTGTGCTTATCCACTTCACTTTTCGCTTGTGTATCACCTGATAGTATAGCGTTCCCTCTGTTTCGGGTACTGACGATGGACGAAATTTAATTTTTATTGTGGCCATAAGTAAGTATTCAAAATTATTTTTATATAATGTGTAAGCGTCATTTCCCGATTATTGAAAATATTTAATACAGTCTCTTTGGGGCATCTGTTTCCAAATAGCCCATATTAAATATTAAAATAATTTTGAACACTTACTTAGAAATTTGTTTTACGGGTTGTTACTACCATATCTTGTAAAAAAAAAGCGAAAGAACCAAGTGAAAACATCACTCGGCTCTTTCGCCATTTCATTTGTTTTATACTATTAAGGGAGACAACTTGTCTATTGGCAAAAATGGTAAATTTCGGAATCAAGTAAAAGGGGCTTAATTACATTGTAATCTCTATGCTTTTACATGGTAAAAGCATAGAGATTACAATGTAAAAGCATAGAGATTACAGAGTGAAAAGGTACACAATACAATAAAACTCCATAACCATCTGATATACAAGCGTATGCAAAAAAGAATGTTATTATGGGTGAAAATGGTAAATTTGGGAAATGTTAATTTATAGGACCACCCATTATATATTCACAGTTAGACCGTCAAATGCGAATTCAAAGCCTTCTGGTAAACGTTTGCTTGCCTGTTCATGTGTGCCAATGTCATGCGTAACATGTATTAAGTACGTTCGCTTAGCACCAACTTTATTGGCAAAGTTTATAGCATCGTCAACTAATTGATGACTATGATGAGGTCGTTCGAATCTTAATGCGTTAACCACGAGCACTTCTATGCCTTGTAAAAGCGAGACGGTATCCTCGCAGGGTTCTTTCATGTCAGTTATGTATGCAAGGTTGCCCAATCTATATCCTAAAATCGGTGTTTTGCCATGAAGAACAGGTATCGGTACAATCTCAAGTTTCTCGTTGACCCTTCTTACAAACTCTGTTTTGCCTTGTAGGTTTATATTTCCGTTCATGTCGGCGCCACTTGGAGGGAACTTCGCTATAAAATCCTTCTCTCTGGTCACGATAATTGGAACACCACCTTTTACCTCGTGCAGTTTAAAATGAGGCACACCAGGATATAAATGTTCTTTAAAACAGTATGGCATGACGGTGTGTAATCCATCTATTACGTCCTTTTGGGCATATACGTCTAAATCACCGTAAATACAAAAAGGACGTAGGTCGTCTAAACCTCCAACGTGGTCATAGTGAATATGCGTAATTAGGACTGCATCGATTTTTCTAAATTCCTGTGTCAGTATCTATTGCCGAAAATCTGGTCCGCAGTCTATCAGGATTCGTAATCCTTCGTCTGTCTCTATGATAGCGGACGTACGCAATCTTTTGTCTTTGGGTTCCGTACTTCTACAAACCTCACACTGGCATCCTATGGCAGGGACTCCAATAGATGTTCCTGTTCCGAGAAAAGTTAGTTTCATCCTGTTTTTATACAATGTTTACTTCTGGATGTATATCGATATCAAAACGTTCTTTCACATCCGCTCTTATAGCATTACATAAAGCAATGATATCACTTCCTTTAGCCCCACCCTTGTTTACTATTACAAGAGATTGCTTGGAATGAACTCCTGCCTTGCCTAACACCTTTCCTTTCCAACCACATTGTTCTATCATCCAACCGGCAGGAATTTTATATCCTTTATCTGTTACGTAATATGGGATGTTAGGATAGAGAGCAACCAAGGATTTGAATTTCTCTTGACTTACGATAGGATTCATAAAGAAAGAGCCAGCATTGCCTTCTACCTTGGGGTCGGGCAATTTGCCTTGCCTTGTCTCGATAACTGCTTGGCGAACATTCTTAGCGTTTACAATATTGGCATATTTTTCAACTAAGACCGTGCGTAGATTTCCATAATCTAAACGTGGAGTAAAGGTGCGCGAAAGCCTGTAGGTTACGTATGTTACTACATACTTACCCTTCCACTCGTCTTTAAACTTACTATAACGATAAGCATATGCACAGTCTTCGTTTTTGAATGATACTTCTTTGCCGGTTTCGAGAGATATTGCCTCTATCTTATAAATAACATCCTTAGCCTCCATGCCATATGCTCCAACATTCTGCACAGCAGAGGCTCCTACTTCACCTGGTATCAATGACATGTTTTCCATGCCATAATAGTTGTTATTCACGGCAAAACTTACAACATCATCCCACACCTCTCCGGCTCCGCATCTTAACAATACGTGCTCTGTGTCATCTTTGCACTCTATTACCTCTATACCCTTTATCGCGGGATGCAATACGTTTCCTTCAAAGTCTTTTGTCAGCAAGAGATTACTTCCCCCTCCTATTATAAGAAGTGGGTCTTCCGTTATCTCTGGCAGCATTTTTATCAATGCTTCTACAGAAGAAGGCTCATATATATGATTGCATGATTGGTCTATACCAAATGTGTTATAATGTAATAAGCTCTGCATAACCGCCCTTTTATGTATTTATCTTTTTTAACTTCCATTTACCATTTATCTTGACGAACTGCATCTCGGTCTGCATTCCGTTGGAAATGCCTCTCAACATAAAGACTCTGAAATTAGTCTTAGGATATGGCTCTGCTCCATATACTATATTATAAATATTACCTGAGGGGAGCCACGGTGCAAACATAGGCCATTGTTCTGGCATCAAATCTCCAGTCATAGTGGAGAAGTCATCGTCAGGGTCTGGACCAGTAAAGGTTACAGGGTCACAGAGAGAATGTTGTTGGAAAGCCGAATCTGTAGCGAAACGTTCGTAAAAAGCAAGGAAAGATGCCTCAGGGTGTTTCTTTAATGGCATATACATAATGTTGTCCATATACCATAATCCTCTTTCTCGAGCGAAATGCCATCTTGTCACAACACCCTTGCGTACAGCAAATTTCTCCACTGTAACGTTTGATACCGTGGTATCTTTAACAAGGTGGGTTTGCTTATATTTGTTGAATATAAGAGTATAATACCCCTGAGACATGAAAAAAGTTTCACGTTTCCATTGTTTTTGCTCTACCATTGTTACTTTGCCAAAGTTCTCCACGCGCAATGGGAACTTAATTCTTTCTTTTTGAACCTTACGACTGGCTGCAAAATTAAAGAAAAAGTCATCAAACAGTTCGTCTGCCGCTACTGGCATTGGTGTGTCTTCCACCACCTGCGAAATTGAGTCTACAACCAGGGTGTCGGTATTCATAGTGTCAACCTCCAAAGAGTCATTACCCTTTGAAGTCTTTTCATAACACCCCGTAGTGCAAAAAAGCGCAGATGTCAGCATCACAATTGTGCTAAATACATTTCGTTTCATTGTTTCTTAATGTTTGCGTACTGTGTACAACAAATATTATGCAAAAGTACAACTATTTTTCAAAATAAACCTCTTTTTTAAAAAGAATTTATTAACTTTGCATCAAAATATGAAATACAACCTCTCATTCTACGAGAATAAAATACAATAAATATGTTACTTCAGAAAATAGAAGACCTTATCAAGGAGGTTAATGGGCTGCATGGTACTACAGCTGAGGAAATTGAAAATCTACGTTTAAAATACCTTTCAAAGAAGGGCGCAATCAATGCCCTTATGCAGGATTTCAGGAACGTGGCTCCTGAGGACAAAAAGTCAGTTGGCATGAAGATAAACGAACTTAAGCAACTGGCATTAGAGAAGATAAATAGTTTACGTGAACAGGTAGATTCGCAGGAGACCGTTGACACAAATCTGGATCTTACACGTACCCCCTACCCTGTAGAACTGGGTACACGACACCCATTGTCTATAGTAAAGAACGAGATTGTTGAGATTTTCCAACGTATGGGATTCACACTTGCTGATGGTCCTGAAGTGGAGGACGACCTTCACATCTTTACTAAGATGAATTTTGCTGCAGATCATCCTGCAAGAGATATGCAGGACACCTTCTTCGTGGAAGAGAGTGCATTGAATGATGTAACAAAAAATATACTTCTTCGTTCACATACTTCAAGTGTTCAGGCACGCGTAATGGAAACACAAAAACCTCCTATCCGCGTAATTTGCCCAGGACGAGTATATCGTAACGAAGCAATAACTGCGCGTGCACACTGTTTCTTCCATCAGATAGAGGGTCTTTATATAGACGAAAATGTATCATTCACCGACTTAAAGCAGGTAATGCTTACATTTGCGCAGGAAATGTTCGGTCCTGACACAAAGATACGTCTTCGCCCTTCATACTTCCCATTTACTGAACCGTCTGCCGAGATGGATATCTCATGCCATATCTGTGGTGGTGTTGGTTGTGGTTTCTGTAAACACACTGGTTGGGTAGAAATCCTTGGTTGCGGTATGGTTGACCCTAACGTACTGGAACTGTGCGGTATAGACTCTAAAAAATATACTGGTTATGCTTTCGGTCTCGGCGTAGAACGTATCACGAACCTAAAATATCAAGTTAGTGACCTTCGTATGTTCTCAGAGAATGACAAACGATTCTTGGAGGAATTCGAATCTGCCAACTAAGTGACGATAAAAAAATAACTTGGTATAATTTATTTTTTCACCGTCACTAAACGTTTATTTCTCAACTATACAAAAAAACACCTTGGGAATTGTTTCCGTCATGACCGATGGATAGACAACTCCTAAGGCGTTTTTTTATTTTCTTATCAATTTAAGCACTTACTAATGAAAAAAAAGGAATACATTCGACTAAATAAAGAGTGGCTTGGCAATATAGCAACACAGGAGGGTGTCAGACCTCTCCCTAAAGGAATATACTATAAAGTACTATCAGAGGGTCGTAACGACAACAAGCATCCTAATGTGCGCAGTATTGTTACAGTTCACTACATGGGGCGCACAATTGATGGCAAAATATTTGATGACAGCCGTAACGGCGTACCACTGGCTATACGTGTATGTGATCTTATAGATGGATGGATTATTGCGTTGCAACAAATGTGCATAGGTGATAAATGGGAGATATACATCCCTTCTGAGATGGCGTATGGGAATTTGTCACAACCTGGTATTCCCGGTGGTTCAACATTAATCTTTGAAATAGAACTTATAGGAATAGCGTAATAGATATCAATACAATCTTAGGTCAACTATAATTTGAGCCCCGACCTTTGCATTTAAAGCATTTACTATTGTGCTTCTCCTCATCTGAAGATCAGCACGTATGGCAGGATTCAAAATCTTCACCCAAAGTGTTTGATTTCGAATACTTTTATTTTCCGTATATTGTGCTACCATCTCCCCCACTACATCTTCCCACGCATTTATCAAACGTCGTTGAAGTAACGGAGTTTCTAAACCATTGGCACGAAGGATTATTGCCACTATATCATCAACTTGTTTTGGTTTCTGCCTAAACATAATCACCCCTCATTAAATTGTATATGGTGGTAAATTTTAGAACCACCCTTATCAAAAAGACAATAGCATCGCAACCATAATATACATATTACAGTTGCGATGCTATTTTTATTTGTTTACATATTAAGTATTTACTACATCATGCCTCCCATGCCTGGTGCGCCCATAGGTGCTGCAGGTTCTGGAGCAGGTTTGTCACATATGCAAGCCTCTGTTGTCAAGAATATACCAGCAATAGAAGCGGCATTCTCAAGTGCTACACGGCTAACCTTTGCAGGGTCGATGATACCTGCCTTACGCAGATCTTCGTAAACGTCCTTACGAGCGTTGTAACCGAAGTCGCCCTCGCCCTCAGCAACCTTGTTTACTACTACAGCACCTTCAACACCCGCATTGAAGCATATCTGGCGAAGAGGCTCCTCGATGGCACGCTTTACAATCGCGATACCAGTCTGCTCATCCTGATTGTCGCTCTTAACTGCGTCAAGAGCCTTGAGAGCACGGATGTATGTTGTACCACCACCAGCTACTACACCCTCTTCTATTGCGGCACGAGTAGCGCAAAGAGCATCGTCAACACGATCCTTCTTCTCCTTCATCTCGACCTCAGAGTTAGCGCCAACATAGAGCACAGCAACGCCACCAGCGAGCTTTGCAAGACGCTCCTGCAACTTCTCTTTGTCGTAAGAAGAAGTAGTATTTTCTATTTCCTTACGTATAGCAGCTACACGCTCAGCAATGCACTCCTTGTCACCAGCACCATTTACAATTGTCGTGCTGTCCTTGCTGATATTTACCTTCTCAGCAGTACCACAAGTGTCAAGGGTTGCCTGTTCAAGCTTCAAGCCCTTCTCTTCTGATATTACGCAACCACCTGTAAGGATTGCGATATCCTCAAGCATAGCCTTACGACGGTCGCCAAAGCCAGGAGCCTTAACGGCACATACCTTCAAGCCACCACGCAGACGATTAACGACAAGCGTTGTGAGTGCCTCAGAGTCAACGTCCTCTGCGATAATCAGCAAGCCACGTCCGCTCTCTGCTGCAGGCTGCAAAATAGGCAGTAATTCCTTAAGATTTGAAATCTTCTTGTCGTAGATAAGGATGTATGGGTTCTCCATTACACACTCCAACTTCTCGGTATCGGTAACAAAGTAACCAGAGAGATAACCACGATCAAACTGCATACCTTCAACTACACCGATGTGTGTGTCACGGCTCTTTGACTCCTCTATGGTGATTACGCCATCCTTACTTACCTTACGGAAGGCGTCAGCGAGCAGCTTACCAATCTCAGGGTCGTTGTTTGCGCTGACAGTAGCTACCTGCTCTATCTTGTCATAGTTATCATCTACCTTCTCTGCGTTTTCCTTAATGTAGTCAACAACAGCTTTAACTGCCTTGTCGATACCACGCTTCAAATCCATTGGGTTTGCACCAGCTGTAACATTCTTCAAGCCTTCGTTCACGATAGCCTGAGTAAGAATTGTTGCAGTTGTTGTACCGTCACCAGCATCATCACCAGTCTTTGAAGCAACACTCTTAACGAGTTGTGCACCAGTATTCTCAAATTTATCTTCGAGTTCAACTTCTTTTGCTACAGTAACACCATCCTTTGTAATCTGTGGGGCACCAAATTTCTTCTCAATAACTACATTACGTCCTTTTGGGCCAAGTGTTACTTTTACTGCATTTGCGAGTTGATCAACGCCCTTCTTAAGAAGGTCGCGTGCTTCCATATTAAACTTAATATCTTTTGCCATGATTTTCTTTATTTATAGGATTTATTTTAAAAATAGCTTTTAAGTGATCAATATTGCACCTCCATTAATTATTTCAGGATAGCAATAACGTCACTCTGTCGCATGATAAGATATTTCTCGCCTCTATATTCTACCTCTTGTCCAGCATACTTACCATAAAGTACAGTATCACCAGCCTTAAGTATCATCTCCTCATCTTTCTTGCCCTCGCCTACAGCAACGACAGTACCTTGAAGAGGCTTTTCTTTTGCTGTATCAGGAATGATTATTCCACCGATTTTTTCTTCTGCTGGTGCTGGTGTAACCAACACGCGATCTGCTAAAGGTTGAATGTTCATAGTCTTATTTGTTTTATGTTTAACATTTTCAAACTGTATATATGCCAAAAGCGTGCCAATATGGAAGTGCGACAAACCTGTCAGTAAACATAGTGCCATTCTGGCATTTGAATCTTAAAAGTAGAGATTCTGGCATAAATCTTATATTTACAAAGAAACCCAAACACTCAACCATTAGACATTAACATCTATATAGTTGAGCGTTTGGGTTTACATTTTATACTTTATACTTATGTGGTAAGATATGCAATTATTATATGATGATCTTATCACCAGGTTTTAATTCGTCAGATAATATCCTTTCACAAACATAATCCTCTATATGTGTCTGAATGGCACGCTTCAGTGGCCGGGCACCATACTGAATGTCATACCCTTCTTTAACCAATTTCTCCTTTGTCTCATCAGTAATCTCCAGAGAATAGCCTAAATCTGCAACACGATTGTTCAGAGGTTTTAGTTCTATATCTAAGATTTTCCTGATGGCATCTTCATTCAGTTGGTCAAATGTTATTATTTCGTCAAGGCGATTAAGAAATTCTGGTGCGAACTGCTTACTAAGGCTTTTCTGGATTATAGAACGAGCATATTCTCTGTCTGCTTCGTTCATATTGTTACCACTCCCAGAAGCAGCAGTAAAACCTACCCCATGCGCAAAATCCTTCAACTGACGTGTACCAGCATTTGATGTCAGAATAATAATGGTGTTACGGAAATCGATAAGCCTACCATTGCCATCGGTAAGACGTCCTTCATCCATCACCTGAAGGAGAAGATTGAAGACTTTGCCGTTTGCTTTTTCTATTTCGTCAAGCAATACTATCGAATATGGCTTTCTGCGAACTTTTTCCGTAAGTTGACCACCTTCCTCATATCCTACATATCCCGGAGGTGCACCTACGAGACGCGAAGTGTTAAATGACTCAGAGTATTCGCTCATATCTATTCTTATTAGAGAGTCACTACTTCCAAACATCTTCTCCGCTAATTTCTTAGCAAGGTATGTTTTGCCGACGCCAGTAGGTCCAAGGAACATAAAAACTCCGATAGGATGGTTTGGATCATGTAATCCAACTCTATTACGCTGAATGGCTTTAACCATCTTATCTATAGCATTATCTTGAGCGATCACCTCATTCTTTAGGACAGATGATATATTGCGTAACTTATCTCCTTCGCTCTCCAGCATACGTCGCACAGGGATGCCTGTCATTCGTGAAACTACGTCTGCCACATCATCTGCTGACACCTGATCTCTGTCACTCGTTTCTCCTTGTTGCCAACGATTGTTAAGTGAAGCCAACTCTTCTTCAAGTCTTATCTGTTGATCACGGCAATTCGCAGCAAGTTCAAAGTCTTGATTTTGTACAGCAAGTAACTTTTTGCGTTTAGCTGACCTTACCTGTTCTTCTAATTTCAGAATATCCTCAGGAATTTCAGCGTGACTCAAATGAATATGCGCTCCTACCTCATCAAGGGCATCAATAGCCTTGTCGGGGAATGCTCTATCAGTAATATAGCGTTTAGTCAGTTTTACGCAAGCGTCGATAGCCTCATCCGAGTAATTTACATGGTGATGCTTTTCGTAACGGTCCTTTATATTTTCAAGAATTTGCATCGTTTCTTCGCTTGTAGAAGGTTCTACGATGATTTTCTGGAAGCGTCTCTCTAAAGCACCATCCTTCTCTACTGTCTTACGATATTCATCAAGCGTTGTGGCACCAATACATTGTATCACTCCTCTTGCGAGGGCTGGTTTCAACATATTCGCTGCATCCATAGAACCTGCCGCGCTACCAGCACCAATGATAGTATGTATTTCGTCAATAAAAACTATTATATCCTTATTCTGTTCTAATTCTTTTATCAGATTCTTTATCCTCTCTTCAAATTGACCACGATATTTAGTGCCTGCTACCATGCTCGCCATGTCTAATGATACAAGACGCTTATTGAAGAGTGCTGGTGATGTCTTGTGTGCAGTAATCATCTGGGCTAATCCCTCCACAATGGCACTTTTACCTACTCCAGGTTCACCAATAAGGATAGGATTGTTCTTCTTTAACCTACAAAGTATCTCCTGTAAACGCATTATCTCCTTGTCACGTCCCACTACAGGATCTAATTTACCCTCAATTGCAGCATTCGTGAGATCAATAGAAAAAGCATCTATTACCGGCGTCTGCTTACTGCCTTGGGGGGTAGGCTTTGAAGCGGTCTCACTATCATTCTTCTTTGGCTGTTCGCTTATCGTATCATTAAACTCATCGTCTGATAGGTTCATGGAAGATTGTGGCGTTGTGTTCATAGAATTATCTTTATTCTCTGTTTCTTCAACATTCTGCTGACTACTGTTATTTACGGAACTTTCTTCGTCTGCTATACACTGCGAAACATTATCATAGTTCATATTATAGTGTTCCAATATAGTACGCGCCTGATTATTGTCAACATCATGCAGGATAGCCAACAATACATGTTCCAATTGTACAGCGTCTTTCTTTGCCATTCGCGCCTCTAGATATGCCAAGCGCAACAGTTGATTGGTCTTTTCATCAAAAACAGGAAGTTCATCTGAATTGTCAACATTGATATCTTTGTTAGGCAATTGGGCTTCATTTGTTACAGAATCTACATCTTCAAGCAAACGTCTTTCACAATCAATAGTGACATCAGGTTTGCTTACGTGTAGTCTATTCATTATTTTGTCGGTTATGGTATTACTACGTTTTAGCAAAGCCATTAATAAATGTTCTGGCCTTACTGTACGACTTCTATGCCTCTTCGCTTCCTTCTTGCTTTCATTAAGAAGCGATGTAATGTTTTCTGAATACTTATTTTGCACGTATTGTCCTCCTATATTTTCATTTTAACTCTTTTACTCTGTTTAATATACAGACTTCATTGTCTTTACAAACAATGTGCCAACTACGTGTATTTTTAATTCATACTATTTTTCTATTATAAAATTTATTTGCTCCTGTTGTACAGACACGTTAAAACTACCTACAGGGGTTTCCATAGGATGGCCATCAACACTTAATGGTGTTGTTACAGGAACTTCCAACTCCACATTTTTTGAACGATACGGCATTATTTGTCTGTGATTTAATATCTTGCCACGGGCGAACAGATATAATCCTCCTGCAATCTCGGATAAAGCAGAGTGTTTTACGACCGTTACATCTAACATGCCGTTATAGGGAACAGCATTAGGTGTCTGACCATATCCAAGAGCACTACCAATACACAAAGTACTTACCCTATGTACTTCGCTGACATAATTAATAGTATATTTTATCTTAAAAGACTTTTTTAAGAATAAAAGTAATATAGAGGAAATTAGAAATGAAAGTTTACGAGACCATAACCTGCGCCTTGTCTCCTGTTTTAATTTCTGGATACTTGCCAACAAGCCAACGTTAATGCAGTTAAGGAAATAGCGAACCTTACTTTCTTGTTTGTCATTGACATACCTTATGCACCCAACATCAATTTTCCTTATTCTACATTGTTTTATAGAGGCTACTGCATAGTCAACGTCATGATAGGTCAGTCCCCAAAATAAGGCGAAATCATTCATTGTCCCATTTGGAATAACTCCCAACTTTACTCTTTCTCTTACCTTCTGTTCAACTCTCATAAGACAATTTACAGCATCATTTAGTGCAGAATCACCCCCTACGATGACTATAGTTTCATAACCATTGTTCAACAACATGGTAAACAAACGTTCTACACTACCAGAACTTTCACTTTGTATCATGTCATATTCAATACCGTGAGCATCCAGTGTTGCTGCAATTTTTTTCCATCTTTTTGCAGCAGTTGTAAACGGTCTATGATTGGGACAATATAATATTCCTATGTTCTTCATTGCTCTACCAATGCTATTATATCAGTCAATACATTCTCCATTTCCTCTGGATTCGCTGGAGCCTTAACCCAATGTATGTTAAATCCTCTTCGCTCCATTCCGCGAAACCAAGTCATTTGTCTTTTTGCAAACTGATGTATGGCAATTTCTAATTGTTTGAACATTTCATCATACGTGATTTCGCCTATACAATACTTTGTTACAAATTTATACTCTAAACCATAGTATATAAGATCGTCTGGAGAAATATTCTCAGCAAGGAGAGACTGTATCTCTTCAACCAGACCCTCCTCTAATCTATTCTTCAGTCTATCCGTTATTCTATTACGCCGAACCTCCCTATCCACATCTACTCCGATGATTATTGATGGCACCGCACTTGTCTTTCGATATTCTACAGGATTGTTCAAGTTATAACTTTCTATCTCTATGGCTCTTATGGCTCTATTGCAGGTATCTACGTCAGTTCGATTGTGCATATTACTACCTGTTTGCCTTTTAAGGTCCTGCAGTATGGCAGTAAGTTCTTCCAATGTTTTTGTCGCCAAACTTGCTCTTAGCTCTTGGTTCTGTGGGACAGGAGATAAATCATAACCTTTCAAGACAGACTCTATGTACAGTCCTGTACCACCACACAATATTGGCCAAGCTCCTCTTTGTTGTATATCATTATAGGCGGAAGTAAAATCTTGTTGGTATCGGAAAAGATTATATTTAGTGCCAGGTTCACATATATCAATAAGATGATACGGGATAACCTTTCCGTTAATCTTATAATCGGAAAGATCCTTACCAGTACCGATATCCATACGTTTGTACACTTGTCTCGAGTCCGCAGAGATAATTTCTCCACCAATTCTATCTGCCAACTTTGTAGCAATAGAAGTCTTTCCAGATGCTGTTGGACCCAATATTGTTATAAGTTTCTTCATAAGATCAGTGCAAATAAAAAAAGGTCGCACTGGTGATGTGATGAAAACTCCGAGAATTGATGATTAGAGTGCTCCCCGCTTTTGTAATCCACCGGCATTTTCTGCTAAAGAAGATGAGATATCTGTCGATGACCAACTGGAATCATTTAGTCGACGATCATACCACTTTCTCTTTATTGTGGCCCGCCATAGGCAAAGGAAGCGTCCCCCGGTTTTTCTATTTAATTGATGAGTATCCCAATCGAACCAGTACGACCCAAATGCAAAGTTACAACAATTTTCTTAAAGTAGGATAAGAAAATGAGATAAAAATCACATTTTTTAGCATTTTCAACTTTTATTTATTTTTTTAATAGTACCTTTGCAGTAGTTTCGGGAAGGAGAATAACTCAAAATTACATATTAGGTGGGTTCTATAAATTACCACCGTAAAAAAATATTAATTATATGGGTTACGTTTTGCCATCTTGCAGTCTCTTTTCGGTACAAATCGTCAGTTCACTCAGTCGTAATGCCCGCATTACTCCTTCATTCACTAACAATTTGTCCTCGAAAATAGCCTTGCAATATGACAAAGCTAATTTATAGAACCCACCATTAAAAATTAAAACAAAAAAATTAAATGGCTTTTATTAAGACAGACAACATCAAAGGTGACATCTTCGGTGGTATTACTGCAGGTATCGTTGCTTTGCCGTTAGCTTTGGCATTTGGTATTCAGGCTTTTGGAGGTATTAACCATCCTAATGCAGCAGCAATGGGAGCACTGGCAGGACTGATAGGTGCTACACTTCTTGGTTTTTTTGCATCGCTTTTTGGTGGAACTCATTCCCAGATAAGTGGTCCTACTGGTCCTATGACAGTGATAACAGCATCACTTGTTAGTGCTGCATGGACTATTTCAGAAGATTTCGGTACTGTGCTCATATCAATGTCGATGGCAGGAATTTTCTGTGGATTATTTCAAATATTCTTTGGTATTATTCGTATAGGAAAATATGTACGTTATATTCCTCAACCTGTGCTTTCTGGTTTTATGAGTGGTATTGGCGTGATAATTATTTTGCAACAGATATACCCTCTGATAGGTCTTAAATCTCCTGTTATGGTTGTTGATATGATAGCTGATTTCCCTGCTATGGTGTCTAATGGCATTAGCATAGAGGCTCTTCTTTATGGTCTTGCAACTATTGTAGTTATATATGCTTTTCCGTACGTTACGAAGAAAATACCATCTACGCTTGTTGCTCTTGTCGTCCTGACCATAATATCTATTGTATGTTCATTTGATGCGGCACTTACTATCGGGCATATTCCAGCAGGACTACCAATGCCTTTTTTCGCTAAAGAAGGTATCGATATCGCAGGGCTTGATTGGTGGAAAATTATAGAGGCTTCAATTGTTCCTGGTCTTACTCTTGCTGGACTTGGTTCTATTGATACGTTGTTGACATCCGTAGTTGCAGATAATATTACCAAGACAAAACATGATAGTAACCGCGAACTTATTGGTCAGGGGATAGGAAATGCATGTTCGGGACTTTTCTGCGGAATTGCTGGTGCTGGTGCGACAATGCGAACCGTTGTAAACATAAAGTCTGGTGGCAGAACACAGATTAGTGGCATGGTTCATGCACTCTTCCTGCTTGCTATCCTTCTTGGATTAGGAAGCCTTGTAAAGTTCGTTCCATTGTCTGTACTTGCAGGTATTCTTATCACAGTTGGTTGGGGTATTATCGACTTCCGTGGTTTTAAAGACCTTGTTCGTATACCTAAGGCCGATGCCTTTGTGCTTATTGTAGTGTTCCTTATGACCGTCTTTGTCGATTTGCTTACTGCCGTCGGAATAGGCATGGTGATAGCTTGCGTGCTGTTCATGAAGCGTTCGGGTGACCTCGTAGAGAAGGAGTATGAGGGCGGACTGCTCGCTGATGGATTCGACAAGAATACCCCTTGGGAAGACGAGCTCGACATTACCGACGAGATGAAGAGACAGATTTATATACAGCGTCTTGACGGACCTATATTCTTCGGTTCTGTTACTGGTTTCCAAAACTCTATGCACAGTGTTCCTGAAGATCACAATATCAAGACTGTAATCATCCGTATGAAACGTGTTACCTTCATGGATCAATCAGGAGCATACGCTATGGAGACTTGTATCAAGGACCTGCAGGCTATGGGAAAGGAAGTCCTCATGACCATTATTCAGCCTCAGCCAAGCCTTATAATGCACAAGATGCATATCATTCCAACTCTTGTAGCAGGAGAGCAGACCTTTGAGACTTTTGAAAAATGTATAGAATATATTAAGGAAAAGAATAAATGATTCGTTCCCTAACATCTCGCTTGAAGCAATATGACCCTCATGAAGCAAGAAGCATAATACGCCTCTTGCTTCAAGAGGTTTTCGGCATGACACTTACCGACATTTGCGCAGGATCACTTAATAGCCTTTCTGATGAGGATAAAGCCTTATTGGAAAGGCTTATTTTGCGTTTAGAGAATGGTGAGCCTGTGCAGTATGTTATCGGTCACACATATTTTTGTGGACAGAAAATTCAGGTACGTAAGGGATGCCTCATACCGCGCCCAGAGACTGAAGAGTTATGTTATTGGGTTGCTAAGGAATGCTGTAATGCACACACTATTTTAGACATAGGTACTGGTAGTGGATGTATAGCTATAGCCATGAGCAAACTAATCCCCTCGTCTATGGTCACAGCCTGGGACATAAGTAAGGAAGCTCTCAATATTGCCAAGGAAAATGCCATACTTAATAAAGTAGGCGTTAAATTTGCCATACAAGACACATTAGCTCCACCTCAAGACACACAGAAATGGGATGTAATAATCAGTAACCCACCATACATATGTAACAAAGAAGCTATAGACATGGAAAGTAACGTTCTTGATTATGAACCTGGATTAGCACTTTTTGTTCCTGATGATAGTCCTATACTATTTTATAACAGTATTATCTCTTATTCAAAAAAAGCATTAAAACCTCACGGAAAACTTTTCTTTGAGATAAATCCTATATACGTGGAAGAAATAAAAAATGCACTTTGCGCCAATAACTTCACTGATATCCTCGTAAGAAAGGATTTTGAGGGAAAAGCAAGAATGATATGTGGAACGATATGACTTACGAACAAATTCTTATAAAGATCACAGCCATCTGTGCAAGGAGTGAACATTGCTTGTTCGATATAAAACAGAAAATGGATCGATGGAAAGTAAACGAAGATACTCAACAACTTGTCCTAAAATATCTTATTGACGAAAAATTTATTGACGAAGAACGTTATGCGAAATATTTTATCAATGATAAGATTAAATACAACAAGTGGGGAAAGAAGAAAATAGAGCAAGCACTTTGGTTAAAACGAATTCCAAGAAATGTTTATCAAGAATACCTTGACAGCATAGAAGATAATGACTATGAAGAGATCTTGTTGCCTCTACTAAAAACAAAGATGAAATGTGTTAAGGGAAAGGACGAATATGAAATAAAAATGAAGACCACAAGATACGCTTTGCAACGAGGTTTCTCATACGAGCAGGTTCAACACTGTTTGGAATTGCTTGCTAATGAAGAAATCTAAATAAGCAGACCTACATTACTTACAATTATCTGTTTTTCTTATGTTTATTATAGATGCAACATTAGATTTCTTCTTTCCACGATATTGCCTGATGTGTAATAGACCATTGGAACCTGATGAGAAAACAATCTGCTTAGATTGTAATATTGGGTTGCCGAGAACATCATTATGGTTTACACCTAAGGATAATCATTTAGCGAAAAGATTCTATGGTAAGGTCGTTGTAGATAAAGTTGCATCATACGTATATTATTACTCACATTCACACACGGCAGATATCGTATATGCATTCAAATATCACAATGAACCTTATACGGCAGTATCAATGGGGCGATTTATGGGATTGGAAATAGGTATGACAGATTTCTTTAACGATATAGACTGCCTTATACCTGTACCACTCAATAAAAAGAGACTTAGACAACGTGGCTACAACCAAAGTGAGAGACTGGCACATGGTATTAGCAAGGTGACTGGTATAGAAGTAGTCAACAAAGCTATCATCAGGAAAGTTTACACTGTTTCTCAAACACAGATGGATGCATATGAACGTCAGGACAACATGGATAATGTTTTTGCATTAACTAAACATGCCGACAAGATCAAGGGGAAACATTGTCTATTGATAGATGATGTTATAACAACGGGTGCCACCACCGCTGCATGCGCACGGACTCTGTTACAAGTGTCAGATGTAAAAGTTAGTATTCTTTCATTTGGGTGCGTAAAACATATAGAATAAGTCAAAAAATACTAAATCTTTATTGTGGCATATAATTTGTACCTATAATTTGCGTTATTAAACAATAAGTAGCGTTTCTATTTATACGCTACCAATTACAAAAGGTGACAGCGATAATGTTAGTCACACAAAACAAATAATAATAAAAATATGGACTACAAAGAATTCGACAAAATGGTAAACGAGGTAGAGGGAAAATCTCGTCGCAGCTTTGCACCATCGGTAAGTTTCCCTGCTCTTATGCGTAAGGTATACGTATGGATGACCTTGGCTATGGCTATTACTGGCATCACGGCTTATGGCGTCGCTACATCTCCTGCGATACTTGAGATGATATTTGGTAACAAGTTGGTTTTCTGGGGACTTATAATAGCAGAGTTCGGACTCGTCTTTGGTATCTCAGGTATGCTTAACCGCATCAGTATTACTACCGCCACCCTTATGTTTGTGCTCTATAGCGTGATAAACGGAACGGTGCTTTCAAGTATCTTCCTTGTTTATACCATGTCAAGCATCGGACAGGTATTCTTTATTACCGCCGCAACATTCGGTGCAATGGCATTAATAGGATACACCACGAAAACAGACCTTACGTCACTTGGTAAGATACTGTTCATGGCTTTAATAGGATTGATTATAGCTACCGTTGTCAACATCTTTGTTGGTTCAACAGGGCTGCAGACCATTGTAAGCTACTTAGGAGTGCTTATCTTCGTAGGACTGACAGCCTATGACTCACAGAAAATCAAAATGATGCTTATGGATGGCGACGTCTATGATGAAGGAGCACAGAAGCTGGCTCTCATCGGTGCCCTGACACTGTATCTTGACTTTGTAAACCTGTTCCTGTATCTGCTTAGAATACTTGGCAAAGGAAGAGATTAATAAAAATAACGTAACAACATAAATATGAAGAAATTACTTTCTCTACCACCTAACCTCGTCAACTGTTTCTACGACGTTACGGGGCTTGACAACAAAGAGTGGTTCTGCACCAACGACCCTATAGGCAAGAAATTAGGTTCTGGTGGCGGCACCACGTGGCTAATAGAGCAAGCCTACGAGACGTATGGCAAAGATTCTACCTTTGATGAATGGCTCAGCAAGGAGAGAAGGCTAATTCTTCATGCTGGCGGACAGAGTCGTAGGCTGCCCGCATACGCTCCCTCTGGTAAAATCCTAACACCTATCCCGGTCTTCAGATGGGAAAGAGGTCAGAGGCTGAACCAGGACTTACTGTCGCTACAGATTCCGCTCTATGAACGCATCATGGAGAACGCCCCAGAGGAACTCAACACGATGATAGTAAGTGGCGACGTCTATATACGTGCCACACAACCCATCGGCAACATACCACAAGCCGATGTAGTATGCTATGGTCTTTGGCTTGACGCAAGTATTGCCAAGGATCATGGCGTTTTCGTATCTTCACGCAAAGACCCTAACAGGATGCAATGTATGCTGCAAAAGCCTTCACTACAGAAGTTAGCGGAGGTACAGGAACAGGGATATTACCTCACAGACATCGGTATCTGGCTGCTGTCTGACAGGGCGTTGAAGGTGCTAATGAAGAAATCGAAGAAGGATGGCGAGATAATAAACTACGATATGTACACTGACTTCGGCTGTGCTCTCGGCACAGAACCCACCATACCCGACCCCGAGGTGGCAGAACTGTCAGTGGCAGTAGTACCTCTGCCAGGGGGTGAGTTTTACCATTATGGCACAACGCACGAGATTATCTCCAGCACCCTGACTATTCAGAACTGCGTGAACGATCAAAGGGAGATAATGCACTATTCTCGTAAGCCCCACCCCTCTATGTTTATTCAGAACAGCATCGTAAACATAAAGGTTAACGACCAAAACAAGAATCTCTGGATAGAGAATAGCTGCATCGGCAGGGCATGGACGCTGACAAGTGAGAACGTCATTACGGGAGTGCCTAACAACGACTGGAGGCTTCACGTAGGTCACGGACAATGTGTCGACATCGTCCCTATCGGCGAAAAGGGCTATGCCGTTCGCCCATACGGGTTCAACGATAAATTTAGGGGTAACATTACGAGTCAGACCACAGAATTTCTCGGAAAGCCCTTCCCACAATGGGTTAACGAACACGGCATCGACATTCTCTCCATTACTGACGGAAAGGACCTACAGGCTGCAAGAATATTCCCTATACTGGAAAATATTGACGACATAGGCACCATATTGGCATGGATGCTAAGTAATGGCAGCGAACTTCAAGAGGAGGGATTGGTTATATGGAACAAGGCAGAGAAATACTGTGCCGACGAGATTTCGTCGTACGCAAATCTACGTCGCCTAACCCAACAGCGAGAAGAGTTCAGAAGCCAGAACATCATAGGGCTGGCAAAGAACTACCAGCATAGCGTGTTTCTGCAAATAGACCTTGGCGATGCTGCAAGAGAGTATGCTAAGCACTCTTTTCCTTTGACAGAACCTATCAGCAAAGACTGCGGACTGATGCGCAGAATACACAACTGTATGTTCCGCTCTGAGGTAAAACGACTGTCTAACCAACATGGAGAGGCAGAAGCCGCTGAAGCCTTCCGACTACTACAAGAGGGGATAACGGCTCCGATGCTGACAAACAAACAAAGCCCCGTGATGGACGTCTACGGCGACCAGATAGTATGGGGACGTTCGCCTGTACGCATAGATATCGCTGGTGGCTGGACAGACACACCACCATACTGCCTCATGGAAGGTGGCGACGTGATAAACCTCGCCATAGAGTTGAACGGGCAACCTCCACTACAGGCGTTTGTAAAGCCACGAAAAGAATACGACATAGTATTGCGAAGCATCGACCTTGGAGCCGAGGAACACATTACAACCTACGAACAGTTAGCTGACTTCAAGAATGTTGGCTCTCCTTTCGCTATTCCAAAGGCAGCTCTCGCTTTAGCAGGATTCCACCCTAACTTCTGCCAAGAACACTTCACCACTCTGCAACAACAGTTAGAGCACTTCGGCTGCGGTATAGAACTGACCATGCTATCTGCCATCCCAGCGGGTTCTGGACTGGGCACAAGTAGCATACTGGCAAGCACCGTACTGGGCGCGCTAAGCGACTTCTGCGGACTGGCATGGGACAAGAACGAGATTGGCAGGCGAACACTTGTATTAGAACAGCTATTGACAACAGGTGGAGGATGGCAAGACCAGTTCGGAGGACTACTGAGAGGCGTAAAACTACTTCATACAGAGAAGGGCTTTGACCAAGCCCCCTTAGTGCGCTGGCTGCCTAACGAACTCTATACACAACCAGAATACGCCGCTTGCCATCTGCTGTACTACACAGGTATTACCCGTACGGCAAAGACCCTACTGGCGGAGATTGTGCGCAAGATGTTCCTTAACGACCACGACGAGATAAATATGCTCAGACAGATGAAAGAGCACACGCTATGTTTGCACGATACCATACAACGTGGCGACTTCGTTGGCATGGGCAAGGCAATACGAAAGACATGGTTGCAAAACCAAGCCATGGACAGCGGCACAAATCCTGCGGCAGTGAGGGCATTAACAGAGAGAATCGACGACCTCTGCTTGGGATACAAATTACCTGGTGCCGGTGGAGGCGGTTATCTATATATGGTAGCCAAAGACCCAGAAGCAGCCATAAGGATTAAAACAATACTTAGCAACAATCCACAGAACAAAAACGCGAGATTCGTAGAAATGGCTCTGTCAGAAAAAGGACTACAGATTAGCAGATCATGATAATGGAGTTACAGACGAAAGTAAACATAGAGAGTTCTCTCTTCAAGATAGAGCCACAACACCACTTGCTGTTTGTCGGTTCGTGCTTTGCTGATAACATAGGGCGTAAGTTTACGGACTGGCAATTCAGAACTATTGCAAATCCCTACGGGGTGATGTACAACCCCGCCTCTGTCTTACACACCATAAAGCGATGGACACTGGAACCGTATACCGATGACGCCACGCCACGTTGCCGTCCTGACGTCGCCATATTTACCCTCGGAACAAATCACGTCTACATTCTTAACGAGACAGGAGAGATAGTTGACAACTGCCAGAAACGCCCACAAAAGCTTTTCACTGAGAAAATACTTAGCATCAAAGACTGTGCAGACTACCTCTGTCAAGCAGTAGACATACTACGTAGTCTCAATACATCGGTACAAGTAATCATTACCGTCAGCCCTATCAGATATGCAAAATACGGCTTTCACGCCAGTCAACTGTCAAAGGCTTCGTTGCTACTTGCGACAGAAGAGGTAACACAGAAATACAACTGCGTAACATACTTTCCAGCCTACGAGATAGTAAACGACGAGTTGCGCGACTACAGATTCTACAAGCCTGACATGCTTCACCCGTCAGAGCAAGCGGTAGACTATATCTTTCAACGATTCTGCGACACGTATTTGGCGGAAGACTCCATACGCTTCATGCAAGAGTGGCAACCTATACAGAAGGCGTTAACCCACAGACCTTTCAACCCAGAAGACCCAGAATACAAAAGATTTATCGACGACGCGCACAAGAAGGAAGAGGCTTTCAAAAAGAAATGGCTATGCAGATAATAAAACTTACAAATACAGACTCCACTAACGACTTCCTGCTGAAGATGGCTTCAGAACAACCCCTGTGGGAAGGCGTTGCCGTAAGCGACTACCAAAGCAACGGCAAAGGCATGGGGAGCAACAAGTGGGAAAGCGAGCCTGGGAAGAATCTCTTATTCAGCATACTGCTACACCCTACCTGGCTGCCTATCCACAACCAGTATCTGCTGTCTATGGCAGAGGCAATAGCTATATGCGAAGTACTACGACAATACGCACAAGGCATTACTATAAAATGGCCTAACGACATATATTGGGAGGACAGCAAACTGAGCGGGACGAGGATTGACGCCAACATCAACGGTCGTGGCATTAACGACATGATAATCGGTACAGGCATTAACATCAATCAGGAGGTATTCATAAGCGATGCGCCCAACCCTACCTCACTACTGCTGATAACAAAAAAGGAACAAGACAAGGACGAGATTCTAAGAAGGATACTTGAGCGTTTCACTCACTATTACAACATACTAAAAAGCGGACAGACCGACGTTATACAAAGTAAGTACCACGAATACCTATACAGGCGTGAAGGACTGTACAATTATAGGGACACACATGGTGTTTTCCCGGCAGAGATTAAAAGAGTAATGCCTAACGGAACGCTTCAATTAAAGACAAAAGACGGAGAACATAAAGAGTTTATGTTCAAAGAAGTAGAGTTTATCATTTAATAAAAACAACACTAAATTATAAAGACTATGAAATTCAAACGTATCTTACTAAAGCTCTCAGGCGAGAGTCTTCAGGGCAATCAAGGCTATGGCATAGACATCAACCGGCTGAACGACTATGCAAGACAGATAAAGGAAGTAGCTGACATGGGTGTGCAGATTGGCATCGTGATAGGCGGTGGCAACATCTTCCGTGGGCTTAGCGGAGCCGGAAAAGGCTTCGACAGAGTAAAGGGCGACCAGATGGGCATGTGCGCTACCGTCATCAACTCCTTAGCCCTGTCAAGTGCCTTAGGTGCCATTGGTCAGAAGAACAAAGTGCTCACTGCCATCAGAATGGAACCCATAGGAGAGTTCTACTCTAAATGGAAGGCTATAGAGGCTATGGAAAAGGGCGAAGTCGTAATAATGAGTGCCGGCACAGGCTCACCCTATTTCACAACAGACACAGGCTCTTCACTCAGAGGCATCGAGATAGAGGCTGACGTCATGCTGAAAGGCACAAGGGTTGACGGCATATACACAGCGGACCCAGAGAAGGACCCTACGGCAACAAAGTTCCAGGACATAACCTATCAGGAGGTAATAGCAAAGGGGCTGAAGGTAATGGACATCACAGCTACCGCTATGTGCATGCAGAACAACCTCCCTATCTACGTGTTCAACATGGATATCCTTGGCAACCTCAAGAAGGTTATGGAGGGTGAAGAAATAGGCACACTTGTGCACAACTAACCCCCTACTCTCCCCCTAATACTCACAAGGTAGGTTCTGGCTTAACGGTGGCAATTTTTATAGAACCACCCTTAACAGAACCTACCTATTATAATCGCCCTATGAAAACAATAGAAATAAGATGCAAGAATAATAACAGCATCACGACATTTGAGCTTGGAGTAACACTATCTGAGGTATTCTTTAGAATCAACCCCAAGATGCAACTTCCACCGATAGCGGCTAAGGTGAACAACGAAATTGTGAGCATGAACTTCCGACTCTTTGGCAACAAAACCGTAGAGTTCATCGACATCACCTCCAGCGCCGGAATGAGAATTTACACCCACACACTATTCTTCATTCTGTGTAAGACCGTTCACGACGTCTTCCCAAAAGGCAGTATCAGCATAGAGTTTCCTGTAAGCAACGGATACTACTGCGACCTCAACATAGGCAGAAAAATTACCGAAGAGGATGTAAGAAAGCTCAAAGAGCAAATGGAAAATATCATAGCGTCAAGTCTGCCCATCAAACTCCACCAAAGACCTACTGAGGAAGTAATAGAATTATTCAAGAAATATGGAGACACCTCAAAGGTTGAGCTGATAGAGACCTTAGGGCGTATGTATACACACTATTGCAGTATCGACGACTACGTAGATTACTTCTACGGTCCACTACTCACCAATACCCAGGAGATTTCCGTCTTCGGACTGGAAAAATACTACGATGGACTGTTGCTAAGAGTGCCTAAGAAGGAGAACCCTACGGTCTTGGGCGACATGATTAAGCAAGACAAGATGTTCGACATCTTTAACGAATACCATATATGGCAAAACACTATGGGAATTAGTACTGTTGGCGAACTTAACAAAGCTATCATGGCAGGATTCAGTAGCCAACTGATACTGGTCTTTGAAGCCCTACAAGAGAAGAAACTATCTTATATAGCTGACACCATAGCCAAGAAGAAGGGCTTGAAGGTAGTGCTGATAGCGGGACCGTCAAGTAGCGGAAAGACTACTACCTGCAAACGCCTGTCAATACAACTTCTCACTAACGGCATAAGACCTATCGGTATTTCGCTTGACGACTACTTCGTAGACAGAGAGCACACGCCAAAGGACGAGAAGGGCGAATACGACTACGAATCGCTCTACGCGCTCAATCTACCCCTATTCAACCAGCAACTCAATGACCTTATTGAAGGTAAGGAAGTAGAACTACCCAAATACAACTTCACAACAGGTAGAAGCGAGAAAAGCGGCACGAAACTGAAGATGAACGACAACGACATCCTTGTCATAGAGGGTATTCATGCTCTCAACCCAGAGTTGACATCCCAAATACCAGGCGAACAGGTGTTCAGAATTTATGCGTCGGCACTTACCACCATCACTATGGACAGCCACAACTACATACCAACGACCGACAACAGGCTACTGAGACGCATCATAAGAGACAGCAAATACCGCAACTGCTCCGCGCAGACAACGTTGCATCGTTGGTATTCCGTAAGAGCTGGCGAAGACAAGTGGATTTTCCCTTTCCAGGAAAACGCTGATGCCGTCTTCAATACCGCCATGCTGTTCGAACTTGCCGTAATAAAGAACCAGGCAGAGAACCTACTGGAACAAGTGCCACAAAACTGTGACGAATACGCGGAGGCTGCAAGGCTACTAAAGTTTCTACGCCACATCAAACCTATTTCGGAAAATCAAATACCACCTACCAGCCTGCTGAGAGAATTTCTTGGTGGCAGCACGTTCGTATATTAGATACTCTCCCTATTCTCAGCTTGGAAGGCTATACCCTATTGATGGTGTACAGCGCTCCAGGCTGATATCTTTCTACCCATACCAAATTACGTTTATCCAGCCAAGTAGTGTAATGTGCTGCTGAATCTGACAACATTAAACCTATGCTGCAAAGGTATTATATAACAGTGCAAGTCCATCTGCACTATATAAAATAATTTAGTGACGGTGAAAAAATAAATTGGTATAATTTATGTCATAGATTTTTGAGATA
>DAIUFT010000042.1:0-25231 GCA_036844425.1 Prevotella sp.
AAGAGTGGTACTGTGACAATGGACGTTGCTAAGGCTGTTAAGGAAGTTAAGCAGGGTAAGATTGATTTCAAGGTTGACAAGACTGGTATTATCCACACTTCTATCGGCAAGATTTCTATGAGCGCAGAGGCTATTGCTGGAAACGCTAAGGAGTTTATTGCAACGGTTATCAAGTTGAAGCCAGCTGCTGCTAAGGGTACATACATCAAGAGTATCTTTATTTCAAGCACAATGAGTAAGGGTATCAAGATTGATCCTAAATCAGCCGATTAACTCTAAAAGTTTTGTAAAATGAAAAAAGAAGTAAAAGATACTATTATCTCTGAACTTGGCGAGCTTATCAACCAGTATCCTCATTTCTACCTCGTAGATGTGACTGGTCTGGATGCTAAGGCTACAAGTGATCTTCGCCGCAAGGCTTTCCAGAGCGAGGTAAAGACTGTTGTTGTTAAGAACAAGCTCCTTATCAAGGCTCTTGATGCTGCCGAGAAGGATTACACTGCTCTTTATCCATGCCTTAAGGGCAATACGGCTGTTCTGTTCACTAAGACAGCAAACGTTCCTGCTAAGATGCTGAAGGAGTATAAGGATGTTAATCCAACTCTTAAGGCTGCTTATGCAGAGGAGAGCATCTTCGTTGGTGCTGAAAAGCTTGCTGAGCTTGCTGCTCTCAAGAGCAAGAACGAACTCATCGCAGACGTTATCGCACTGCTCCAGTCTCCTGCAAAGAACGTTGTTTCTGCGCTCCAGTCTGGTTCCGGTACAATCCACGGTCTTCTTCAAACTCTTGGAGAGCGTGCAGAATAAATCTAATCTTGAGCAGGCGGCATAAGTCAGCGTGTTGAAGGTTAAATAAAAAACAGTTAACAATTCTTTAAAGTATAAACAAAATAAATTTTATATAAAAATGGCAGATATTAAAGCTATCGCAGAGGAACTCGTAAACCTCACTGTTAAGGAAGTAAATGAACTCGCTCAGGTCCTCAAGGACGAGTATGGTATTGAGCCAGCTGCTGCTGCAGTTGCTGTTGCTGCTGCTCCTGCAGAGGGTGGCGCTGCTGCTGCTGCTGAGAAGGACTCTTTCGACGTAGTTCTGAAAGAGGTTGGCGGTGCTAAGCTTCAGGTTGTAAAGGCTGTTAAGGAGGCTTGTGGTCTTGGTCTTAAGGAGGCTAAGGAACTCGTTGACGGTGCTCCTTCTACAATTAAGGAAGGTCTCGCTAAGGCAGAGGCTGAGAACCTTAAGAAGGCTATCGAAGAGGCTGGTGCTGTTGTTGAGCTCAAGTAATAATTATTGCTTAGCGTGACAAAAGACATTTAATAGAGTCTTCACGATTCCTTTTACGCAAGTGTTAATATGCCTTATGGCGATGCTTGCGGATATTAAAGAAACAAAACGGTTAGGATCTACCAAGTAGGCAGGTCCTAACCTTCTTGTGTCTATGCCCCTATGGCATACTGAGAGAAGAGTTAGAAAGTTTTAGATAAAGAAATTATCATACTTAAATAAGAAGCATGACATCTAAAGTTGCTGAAAAAAGAATAAGCTTCGCTGGCGTTAAGAATCCTATGCCTTATCCGGATTTCCTTGACGTGCAGTTGAAGTCATTCCGTGATTTCCTGCAGTTGGATACTCCACCTGAGGAACGCAAGAATGATGGTCTGTATAGGGTCTTTGCTGAGAATTTCCCTATTGCCGACACACGTAACCACTTCGTACTGGAGTTCCTGGACTATTTCATTGATCCACCACGCTATTCTATTGAGGAATGTTTGGAGCGTGGCTTGACATACAGTGTGCCTATGAAGGCCAAGATGAAACTGTATTGTACTGATGAGGATCATACGGACTTTGAGACAATAATCTCTGACGTGTTCCTGGGAACTATTCCTTACATGACTAGCAACGGTACGTTTATTATTAACGGTGCCGAGCGTGTTGTTGTGTCACAGTTGCATCGTTCGCCTGGCGTTTTCTTCGGTCAGGGTGTTCATGCTAACGGTTCTGTGCTTTATAGCGCACGTGTTATTCCGTTTAAGGGTTCATGGATTGAGTTCGCTACAGACATCAACAACGTGATGTATGCTTACATTGACCGTAAGAAGAAGTTGCCTGTGACAACCTTGCTCCGTGCCATTGGCTTTGAGAGTGATAAGGATATCCTCCAGATATTCGATCTCGCTGAGGAGGTAAAGGTAACAAAGAAGAACCTTAAGGAATTGATCGGTCGCAAGCTTGCTGCTCATATCATGAAAACATGGGCTGAGGACTTCGTTGATGAAGATACTGGTGAAGTTGTATCTATTGAGCGTAACGAAATTCTCATGCAGCGTGAGACCGAAATCACTGAGGAGAATATGCAGGATATTCTTGATAGCGAACAATCTACTATTCTTGTTCATAAGAATGAGGATAGCGCGTCAAAGTATGGCATTATCTTCAATACTCTTGCCAAGGATACATCTAATTCGGAGAAGGAAGCAGTATATTACATCTACCGTCAGTTGCGTAATGCTGACCCTGCTGATGAAGCAAGTGCACGTGAGGTAATACAGAATTTGTTCTTCTCTGACAAACGTTATGATCTTGGTGAGGTCGGTCGTTACCGTATAAATAAGAAACTTGGTCTCAATACCAGTATGGATACGCGTATCCTTACGAAGGAGGATATTATCGAGATTATCAAGTACCTCATACAGCTTATCAACAGTAATGCTACAGTTGATGATATTGACCACCTTTCTAACCGTCGTGTGCGCACGGTAGGTGAGCAGCTGGCTAACCAGTTCTCTATAGGTCTATCGCGTATGAGCCGCACCATCCGCGAGCGTATGAACGTTCGTGACAATGAGGTGTTCACACCTACAGACCTTATCAACGCTAAGACTATATCAAGCGTTATAAACTCATTCTTCGGTACTAACCCTCTGTCACAGTTCATGGACCAGACGAACCCTCTGGCTGAGGTAACGCACAAGCGTCGTCTCTCTGCGCTGGGTCCTGGCGGTCTGTCACGTGAGCGTGCAGGTTTCGAGGTGCGTGACGTACACTATACGCATTATGGTCGTCTCTGTCCTATTGAGTCTCCTGAAGGACCTAACATCGGTTTGATATCATCACTCTGTATGTTTGCTCAGATTAACGATCTCGGCTTCATCGAGACACCGTATCGTAGAGTAAAGAATGGTATTGTAGATCTTGACAATGACCATGTAGAATATCTCACTGCTGAGGAAGAAGAGGCACATATAATTGGTCAGGGTAATGCACCACTGAATGATGACGGTAGTTTTATTCGTGATGTTGTAAAGTGTCGTGAAAAGGCAGACTTCCCTGTAGTGCCACCTTCAGAGGTTGACCTCATGGACGTATCTCCACAGCAGATTGCTTCTGTTTCTGCAGGCCTTATCCCATTCTTGGAGCATGATGACGGTCACCGTGCGTTGATGGGATGTAACATGATGCGTCAGGCAGTGCCACTGCTTCATAATGATGCGCCTATCGTAGGTACAGGTTTGGAGCGTCAGGTATGTGAGGATTCACGTACTATGATTACTGCCGAGGGAGATGGTGTTATTGAGTATGTAGATGCTACAACAATACGTATCCTTTATGATCGTACAGAGGATGAAGAGTTCGTAAGTTTCGAACCTGCTATCAAGGAATACCGCATACCAAAGTTCCGCCGCACAAACCAGAACATGACTATTGACTTGCGTCCTATATGCGACAAGGGACAGCGTGTAAAGGCTGGTGATATCCTCACAGAAGGCTATGCTACAGAAAACGGTGAGCTTGCACTAGGTCGTAACCTCCTCGTTGCTTACATGCCTTGGAAGGGTTATAACTATGAGGATGCTATCGTATTGTCAGAACGTATCGTTCGTGATGATGTCCTGACATCCGTTCATGTTGATGAATATTCGCTTGATGTTCGTGAGACAAAGCGCGGTATGGAAGAGCTTACATCTGATATCCCTAACGTATCAGAGGATGCTACAAAGGACCTCGATGAGAATGGTATTATCCGCCTCGGTGCTCGTGTAGAGCCAGGTGATATCATGATAGGTAAGATTTCTCCTAAGGGTGAGAGTGATCCTTCACCAGAAGAGAAACTTCTGCGCGCTATCTTTGGTGACAAGGCAGGTGATGTGAAGGATTCATCATTGAAAGCCAATCCTTCACTCTCTGGTGTAGTAATAGATAAGAAACTTTTCGCACGTGCCGTGAAGACACGTGAGTCGAAGAAGCAAGATAAGGTAATCCTTGCTAAGATTGACAAGGAGTATGAGGCTAAGGGCAATGACCTTAAGGACATCCTTATCGATAAACTCCTCGTTCTTACCGATGGCAAGACATGTGCTGGTGTTACTGACTACACTGGTGCTGAGGTGATAACAAAGGGTAGTAAGTTTACTGCTACAATGCTTGCTAACCTTGAATACGATGGTGTACAGTCTGGTAACTGGACTGGAGATGAGCATACTGATAAACTCATCAAGATGCTTATCATGAACTACATCCGTAAGTACAAACTACTTGATGCTGAACTCAAACGCCGTAAGTTCGCCATCACAATCGGTGATGACCTGCCTTCAGGTGTACTCCAGATGGCTAAGGTATATATCGCAAAGAAGCGTAAGATCGGTGTCGGTGATAAACTTGCTGGTCGTCACGGTAACAAGGGTATCGTATCAAAGGTAGTACGTCAGGAAGATATGCCATTCCTTGAGGATGGTCGTCCAGTGGACCTCGTACTGAACCCTCTGGGTGTGCCTTCACGAATGAACCTCGGTCAGATCTTTGAGGCAATCCTTGGTGCAGCAGGTCGCAAACTCGGTGTTAAGTTCGCTACACCTATTTTCGATGGTGCTACACTGGAAGACCTCTCAGAATGGACAGATAAGGCAGGTCTGCCACGTCTCTGCTCAACACACCTCTATGACGGTGAGACCGGTGAGCGTTTTGACCAGCCAGCAACAGTGGGCGTAACATACTTCTTGAAACTTGGTCACATGGTAGAGGACAAGATGCACGCTCGTTCAATCGGTCCTTACTCTCTCATCACTCAACAGCCACTTGGTGGTAAGGCCCAGTTCGGTGGCCAGCGTTTCGGAGAGATGGAGGTCTGGGCTATCGAGGCATTCGGTGCAAGCCATGTGCTGCAGGAGATCCTCACCATCAAGTCAGACGATGTTACAGGTCGTTCAAAGAGTTACGAGGCTATCGTCAAGGGCGATGCAATGCCTACACCAGGCATACCAGAATCACTCAATGTGCTGTTGCATGAATTGCGCGGTCTGGGTCTTAGCATTAAACTTGATTAATAAAAACAAAGATAACTATGGCTTTCAAGAAAGACAATAAGATAAAGACTAACTTTACCAAGATTACCGTTGGTTTGGCTTCTCCTGAGGAGATCCTCGAACACTCATACGGTGAGGTAACAAAGCCTGAGACCATCAACTACCGCACTTATAAGCCTGAGCGTGACGGTCTCTTCTGCGAGCGTATCTTCGGTCCTACAAAGGATTTCGAGTGTGCCTGCGGCAAATATAAGCGTATCCGCTATAAAGGCATCGTCTGCGACCGATGCGGTGTGGAGGTGACAGAAAAGAAGGTTCGTCGTGAGCGTTCTGGTCACATTGAACTTGTTGTGCCTGTTGCTCATATCTGGTACTTCCGTTCTCTGCCTAATAAGATCGGTTATCTGTTAGGTATTCCAACCAAGAAACTTGAGGCTGTGATATACTATGAGAAGTATGTCATCATACAGCCAGGTGCCTTGGAGGGAGCGAAGAATGAGGATGGTACAGACCTAAATGGTTCACACCGTCTTGACTTCATCACGGAGGAGGAGTACATCGACATCGTGGACAATCACCTCGATGAGAACAATGACTACCTTGATGATAGTGATCCTAATAAGTTCATTGCAAAGATGGGTGCCGAGGCTATCTACATCCTTCTTAAGAACCTTGACCTGGACACACTGTCATACGAACTACGTGACCAGGCAAACCGTGAAGGTTCTGTACAACGTAGAACTGAGGCTCTGAAACGTCTGCAGGTAGTAGAGGCATTCCGTAACAGCCGTGGTCCAGAGGGCAACGATAACCGTCCTGAGTGGATGATAATGAAGATACTTCCTGTTACTCCACCAGAACTCCGTCCGCTCGTACCACTGGATGGCGGTCGCTTCGCAACATCAGACCTTAACGACCTTTATCGTCGTGTCATCATACGTAACAACCGACTCAAGCGCCTTATGGAGATTCATGCTCCTGAGGTTATTCTCCGTAATGAGAAGCGTATGCTTCAGGAGGCAGTTGACTCACTCTTCGATAACTCTCGTAAGAGTAGCGCCGTAAAGAGCGAGGGCAATCGTCCGCTGAAGTCACTCTCTGACTCGTTGAAGGGTAAAGCAGGTCGTTTCCGTCAGAACCTCCTCGGTAAGCGTGTTGACTATTCAGCACGTTCCGTTATCGTTGTAGGTCCAGAACTTAACATGGGTGAGTGCGGTCTGCCAAAACTCATGGCAGCAGAACTTTACAAGCCATTCATTATCCGTAAGCTCATTGAGCGCGGTATCGTGAAGACTGTAAAGAGTGCTAAGCGTATCGTTGACCGTCGTGAGCCAATTATTTGGGACATCCTTGAAAACGTGATGAAGGGTCACCCAGTTCTCTTGAACCGTGCTCCTACACTTCACCGTCTAGGTATACAGGCGTTCCAGCCAAAACTTATCGAGGGTAAGGCTATTCAGTTGCACCCATTGGCATGTACTGCGTTCAACGCAGACTTCGATGGTGACCAGATGGCTGTTCACCTCCCACTGTCAAACGAGGCAGTGCTTGAGGCACAGCTCCTGATGCTGCAGAGCCACAACATCCTGAACCCAGCAAACGGTGCACCTATCACTGTGCCTTCACAGGATATGGTACTTGGTCTGTACTACATCACCAAGCTTCGTCCAGGTGCAAAGGGTGAAGGACTTACATTCTATGGACCAGAAGAGGCAATCATTGCATATAATGAAAAGCAGTGTGACCTCCACGCACCTGTAAAGGTTGTCGTTGACGATGTCGTTGACGGTGAGAAGGTAAAGCGCATGGTTGAGACATCAGTAGGTCGTGTAATCGTTAATGGACTCGTTCCACCAGAGATGGGATTTGTTAACACCATTATCTCAAAGAAGTCTCTGCGTGACATCATCCAGAACGTAATCAACCTTGTAGGTTTTGCACGAGCTTGTGAGTTCCTTGATGGTATTAAGAACCTTGGTTACCGTATGGCATACCTTGCAGGTCTGTCATTCAACCTTGACGATATCATCATACCACCAGAGAAGGAAGAACTCATCCGTAAGGGTAACGAGGAAGTGCGCCAGATTACAGACAACTATAACATGGGCTTCATCACCGATACCGAGCGTTACAACCAGGTTATTGATACATGGACCCACGTTAACAATGATATAGGTAACATCCTTCTTAAGGAAATGACCGAGGCTGATCAGGGCTTCAACGCTGTCTTCATGATGCTTGACTCTGGTGCCCGTGGTTCTAAGGATCAGATTAAGCAGCTTTCAGGTATCCGTGGTCTTATGTCTAAACCACAGAAGGCTGGTGCCGATGAGCGTCCTACTATTGAGAACCCAATCCTTTCTAACTTTAAGGAAGGTATGTCAGTGCTTGAGTACTTTATCGCTTCTCACGGTGCCCGTAAGGGTCTTGCTGATACCGCGATGAAGACAGCCGATGCAGGTTACCTCACACGTCGTCTTGTTGACGTATCACACGATGTTATCATCAATGAGGATGACTGTGGCACACTCCGTGGTCTCGTTTGCACCGCTCTTAAGAACGGTGATGATGTTATCTCAAGCCTCTATGACCGTATTCTTGGTCGTGTCAGCGTACATGACGTTGTTAATCCACACACCAACGAGGTTATCTGCCCTGCAGGTGAGGAAATCAACGAGGCACGCGCAAAGGCTATTGAAGACGCTGGCATAGAGTCCGTAGAGATACGTTCTGTACTCACCTGTGAGTCTAAGCAAGGCGTATGTAAGAAGTGTTACGGTCGTAACCTCGCTACACAGCGCATGGTGCAGAAGGGTGAGGCAGTTGGTGTCATCGCAGCACAGGCTATCGGTGAGCCAGGTACTCAGCTTACGCTTCGTACGTTCCACGCTGGTGGTATTGCCGGTGGTGCAGCAGCTAACGCAACCGTAACATGTAAGTCAGAGGAAGCCGTAGTAGAGTTTGATGAACTTCGTGCAGTTCCTTATGTAGATAACAGTGAAGGTGGTTCGGTAGAGTGCGAGATGGTAGTCAGCCGTCTTACAGAGTGTCGTTTCGTTGACCCAACAACAGGCATCACACTCTCTAACGTACCAGTACCTTACGGTTCATCACTCTTCTTCAAGAATGGTGATAAGGTAAAGAAGGGCGACGTAATAGCACGTTGGGACCCATTCAACGCCGTTATCGTATCAGAGTTCGCAGGTAAAGTTCGTCTTAACGATTTCGTAGAAGGCTCTACCTATAAGGCAGAGACCGATGATACAACAGGTATGACCGAACGTATCATCATCGAGAGCAAGGACCGTTCACTCGTTCCTACCTGTAACATCCTTGACAAGCATGGTGAAATCATCGCTACCTACAACCTGCCAGTGGATGGTCACGTAGTAGTAGAAGATGGTGCTGATGTAGCATCAGGTGTAACCCTTGTCAAGATACCACGTACCGTAGGACGTGCAGGTGATATCACTGGTGGTCTTCCACGTGTAACCGAGCTCTTCGAGGCTCGTAACCCATCTAACCCAGCCGTAGTATCAGAAATTGATGGTGAGGTAACAATGGGCGCGCTCAAGCGTGGTAACCGCGAGATTATCATCACCTCTAAGACTGGTGAACAGCGTAAGTACCTCGTGCCACTGTCAAAGCAGTTGCTCGTACAGGAACACGATGCCGTGCGTGCTGGAACGCCACTTTCTGCTGGTGTTATCACACCTAACGACATCCTTGCCATCAAGGGTCTTACTGCCGTTCAGGAGTACATCGTTAACGAGGTACAGGACGTATATCGTCTGCAGGGCGTGAAGATCAACGATAAGCACTTCGAGATTATCGTTCGCCAGATGATGCGTAAGGTACAGATCAACGATCCAGGTGATACTTGCTTCCTTGAGAGCGACATCGTAGATAAACTCGACTTCACAGAAGAGAACGATCGTATCTGGGGTAAGAAAGTCGTTGTTGACGCTGGTGACTCAGAGAACCTTCATAAGGGACAGATTGTTACAGCGCGCAAGTTGCGTGACGAGAACTCGCTCCTCAAGCGTCGTGACCAGAAACTTGTTGAAGTACGTGATGCCGTTCCTGCTACATCTACCCAGATACTGCAGGGTATCACACGTGCTGCACTCCACACTAAGAGCTTCATGTCAGCAGCATCATTCCAGGAGACCACAAAGGTGCTCAACGAGGCTGCTATCCGTCGCAAGAGTGATACGCTCCAGGGTATGAAGGAGAACGTAATCTGCGGTCACCTCATCCCAGCCGGTACCGGTCTGCGTGAGTTCGAGAAGATCATCGTAGGCAGCCGTGAAGACATGGATCGTCGTCAGATGAGCCGTCAGAACGTATTTGAATATCGCAGTTAATCCCAACTGTAATTACATAAGAAATAAAGAAAGCCACCGTAGCAGCAATGTTACGGTGGCTTTTTTAGTTTCTATCTGTCATCTTTAGTGTGAAAGAGTGTAAATTGCTATGTTTAATGTGAATTGAAGTTAAAAATGTTGCGTGTAAAAGAAATAATTACCTAAAAAGTTTACGCCATTGAATAATTTTACTAAATTTGTCAACAAAACCAAATCTTTTGTTTCTATGACTAAAGACCTATTTTCAATTAGACTTCGTGAGGCGCGTATTCTAGCAGGACTCAGCATGGAGCAACTCGTAGATCTCACCGGCAAGGTGGTGTCAAAGCAGAGCATCTCCAAGTATGAGCGTGGGATGATGTACCCTAAGCGTGATGCCAGAACTGCTATAGCAAAGGCATTGCGCATTAGCGAGGAATACTTTACAGGAAACAGTCTTATGATTGATGTTCCCCAATTGCGAACATCAATCAATGGCAAGGGAGAATTTACAGAAGAAAACCAGAAAGAAATTGAGGCACGGCTCGCTTATTGGGTAGAACAATACCTTACAAATGAAAAGGCTGCAGGCATTGTTCCTTGTTTTGTGAATCCTATTGCTGATATTGTCGTCACCTCAATGTCGGATGCAGTCTGTGCGGCAGAACGCCTTCGAGAGCGTTGGCATCAAGGAGATGGACCTATACCGAGCATACTCCGTCTCTTAGAACGTAAAGGCATAAAGATACTTGATACGCCACTTCCTACAGATGTGTGGGGAATGAGTACGTGGGCAGACAGTGTTCACCCGTTGATAGTCATAGATAATAGTGAGAGAAAGACCACGGTGGAGCGACTTCGTTTCACTGTAGCCCATGAGTTGGGTCATCTGTTGATGAATTTTTCAGAAGGTGTGGATGGTGTAGAGAAATTGTGTAACACCTTTTCAGGTACGTTCCTTATCCCCAGGGCAACACTTATAGAGGAGTTAGGCACCAAGAGAGAGAAACTGACAATGGAAGAACTGATAGATCTTCATGAATTATACGGTATATCCATTGGAGCCCTTGTGCATATAGCCTACAACTACGATATCATTTCCGAAGAACATTATAACTGGTGGTATGACGAGGTAATAAATAAGAATAATATGGAAGTAGGGTGGGGTGAATATAAGTTCCCAGAGACTATTGGAAGGGAGAAGAGAATTGAATCGAGAATACAGAACTAAAACAAGAATGATATATGAAACAGAATAATAATGAATCCCTTGTCTTTGAAATGCTCGAAGAGGTGGCAACATAAAGTATCTACGATGCTTAGAATGCTTACACCTATGAAGAAATAGACAGGTATTGTGAAGAAGCAAAGAAGGTAGTAGAACATGCAAAGAAGAATATTCAAAACACACAAATAAAATATTAGTATGAGAATATATATAAAAACATCATCCAACACAGTTCCAGTTCCGTTTGAATATCAACAGAAATTGGTAGGAACTATTCATAAATGGATAGGGAGGAATAGCTTACATGGAGAGATTTCCTTGTATTCATTCTCTTGGCTGAATAGAGGGAAGAAGGAGGGAAATGCTCTTAATTTCCCTAATGGGGCAAGCTTCTTCATAAGTTTTTATGATGAAGAAGTTGTTAAGTCAATTATTAGGACTATCATGTCGGATCCTGAGATTTTTTGTGGAATGAAAGTAATAGAAATAACAATAGAAGATGATCCGAAGTTATCGGAACGTGAATTATTCTATTGTGCAAGTCCAATTTTTATCAAAAGGAAATTAGAAGATGGTAAGATTAAGCAATATAATTTCAATGATGAGCAGTCAAGTTTATGTTTAAAAGAAACACTCATAACAAAGATGAAAGAAGCTGGAATGGAAGTAGATGAAACCTTAGATATAAGATTCGACAAATCTTACTCCAAGAAAAAGTTGAAGTTAGTACGTTACCATGGTATTGGTAATAAAGCCAGTATTTGCCCTGTCATCATAAAAGCGAAAGAAGAAACAAAGTTGTTTGCGTGGAATGTAGGCATTGGCAATTGTACGGGTATTGGATTTGGTGCAATTTACTAATCATAAAAGATAATGACTATGTATATCGTAACATATAAAGGTCAGTTTGGCTTTATAAAACCATGGACTGCTGTTAGAGACGGAGAGACATTTAGTCAACAATTTCTCACTCCTTCTATAATAGAAGGTATAGAGAAAAAACTATTCCCAGAGTTGTTGAATATCTCAGGAATACACAAGATAGTTAGGCATAAACTCAGATATGAGGCAATGGACTCTCAGCAAGAAGTAACACAGACAAGAGGTTGGGAGTACAAAAATAGGACTTTCATAAGAAACCGCTCTATCTTGCGGCGTTCCGTCCTCCTCCACCCCATACTCTATCTCGCCTTTGAAAGAGAAGAAGATGCAATTATTGCGTCTAGGCAGCATGTATGCGTATGTAGGAACGAGGATATACTCTTACCTGAAGCAGAGATGCTTAAACTGACGGAAGAAGAATTCAAACAATTGCCAGGCTTTGAATTGCGCTTTGGTAATTCAAACCAATCTTTTTTAGTAGGTTATAATCGTTTTGATATGAGTAAGCCTATGTATGGTTGGTTGGAGTACAATGGTCTGTCGTTATAATAAAAGTGTAGTCTATGAATATCCATCATGAAATATTAGCGAAGGGAGAACGAAATGGACATGTATGTTTGTTTCAACACCTAAAGAATGTAGCTGATATTGCTCATGTTGTGGCTGAGCATGTTGGCCTTGATGAGCAGATTGCCATTGAGGGCGCATTGCTTCATGACATAGGAAAAACAAGTCCGCTGTTCCAAAAGTCGCTGTCTTCTTCATATAAGAAAAAACCTGGATTTGTGTTCCGCCATGAGATAGCTTCTCTGTTTTTCCTTTCGCTAATCAAAGAAGAACATCGAGGTGCGGTAATAGATATGGTGGTGGCTCATCACAAGTCCATGTACAAGGATGTTAGGGAACTTGGCATCTTGGATCTGGATGACAACACCGACTGTTTTGAAGAGCACTCGAAAGGATTCGCAGAATGGAGTCCTATCGCTTTGGAAATATTGGCATGCCTTGGTGTGAAAACTCATGAGATAACTCTTGACGAGGCAAAGAACAATTATGAGTATGTCATTGACTACTGCAATAAAAAGAAATCAGGTTGTTCTAAATGGAGAGGATTGCTTATGGCTTCCGACCATATGGCTTCGGCTATGGAAACAGAGTTTGATATGCCTTTGGACAAATTGTTCATCAAGCCGGACCTGTCTTTTTATAATAGGCAAAGTCAGCTCTATCCATTGTCTATGATTTCTGCTGAAAGCAAGAAGAAACATACTTTGGTAACAGCACCGACAGGGGCTGGAAAGACAGACTTCTTGTTGCGTCGTTGCCAGGGACGTGTGTTTTATACATTGCCTTTTCAAGCATCAATCAATGCGATGTATGATAGAATCAGAGCAGACTTGTCTGATACCAATGCACAAGTTTATCTTCTGCATGCAGCCTCCAATCTAAAGGTGGAAGATGGAAAGATAGAGGAAAGTATCATGCAGCGACATGTGGGTGCGTCAGTCAAGATATTGACACCTCACCAAATGGCTTCTATTGTTTTTGGCATCAAAGGCTATGAGGCTATGGCTATGGACTTGCGTGGGTGTGATGTTATTCTTGATGAGATACATACGTATTCTGATATCATGCAATCTATAGTACTGCGCATTATAGAAATTCTGGTGGCATTGGATTGTAGAGTGCATGTAGGAACGGCAACTATGCCAACTGAATTATTTAAAAAGATATTAGAGTTGCTTGGAGGTCCGAATGAGGTATATGAGGTAAAACTTGATAACAAAACACTCACCTCTTTCAATCGCCATCAAATCTATAAATTGCCCAATTGTGAAGATGCATTTGAGGTGATAGCCTCGGCAGTACGGAATCATTCCAAAGTGCTCATTGTTTGCAATCAGGTGAAAAGGGCGCAAGAGTTTTATGAAGAGATAAGCAAACTCTACCCAGATGTTAGAAAGATGCTCGTCCATAGCAGGTATAAACGGAATGACAGAGCGAGGTTGGAAACTGATCTGCGTAAAGACTTCAATACCTTGGAGAATACCGCGTGTATTGTCGTGTCAACCCAAGTAGTAGAAGTGAGTCTGGACATCAGTTTTGATGTGATGGTTACAGAATGTGCTCCCATTGATGCCCTTGCTCAACGCTTTGGTCGAATCAATAGAAAGCGTAGCCAAGAGACTATAGGTCATTACAAACCTATCTATGTCATCTCGCCATCGAAAGAGGAAAAGGAAGCCATGCCTTATAGTTTGGATGTGTTAAAAGAAACTTTCGCAGTATTGCCTGATAATGGGCAAGTAATGGAAGAAGACCACATTCAAGAGATGATAGACAAGGTTTATCCTAAAGTGGATTTCCAAAACATCGACTATACAGGAGTGGCATTCTTAAATGCTAAATGGCAATTGAGGGCACTTTGCCATCAACCAAAATCTGCATTACTTGAGACACTTGACATCAATTCGGCTGTTTGTATAACAGAAAGTGATAAAGAACGATATCTACAAGGAAATGTACGAGATCGATCTGAGATGGAAATACCCGTGAGTTACCATTCCATAGCACATAGGAATCTTGATCAACTCAATGTAGGGTCACTTCCTTTTGTCATACCCGATAAAGGTTATGATGAAGAAAAAGGATTGTTGTCGGAATATTGTAAGACAGAATATTATCAAACATTTGAAATATTATAGTATATGATAACATCAGTAATAGGAAAAATGTTTCTGGAAGCCTACAATGAGGAATATGGCACCCACTATGATGCCAAGACATTCTTCATAGAGCAGTTCTATCCCTTGTTTTTCGATCAAAATAAGTACATGATGACTGCTGGCAATTCTCCTTTGGAGAATCCTAAGTTAAGCTGGGATGACATGATAAAGGGGAAAAAGCCGTATGAAACTTCAGAACAAAGGAAAAGTCGTTTTGACAAGTTGTTGAAGAAAATAGAAGAGAATGAAGCTGATGCAAGTATTGCAAGAGGCTTCCCATCGTTGGACACAACAGCAACAACATCTGGACAAGTAACAAATATAGTATTGCCAAATAACAAAGAAAATATCTTTGCTTCATGGATAGGTGATGCACTTGGTGTAGGTATACAAGGTGGTTTCTCTATATTGTTCAGTCACAAAGACATTCTTCTTGATATCTATAAAGGGTGGCAACTTTATCGCCAAAGTCTCAATGAAACTTCCATGTTAAAAGGCAACCAAATCAATACTTGGAATGGACAATGGTTGTCACATTATTACGATGCAAGAAGTTATGATGAGGAGCAACCACTGGCTGGATATAATCCATACGTTACCAATAAAGACGAAATCCTAAGTATTGACATCCAGACATGGACAAAGATACTCATAGGAGTTTCAAGAAAATACAAGAATGCTCAGATTTTAGGCTATGTTTATAGCATAGGTCAAACTAACACCACCATAGGCTTTCTTCCTTTCGACTTGAGTCAGATTCGTCGTCCTGTCCATTTGTACGAAAAACTATTTGGCATAGCCAATGGAAGAAATGCAGAATCCTTGTGGGGGACAGCTTTTGGCTTCAGGACTGCATGTGCGATGGGAGCCATTGGTATCAAAGCCATGGAGCCAAAGGGACTTAGGGATTATATGTATCCTAAAGGTGACAAAGTACCGAAGCAGCCCAGGGCCCCGAAAAACGAAGAAGAGACAATTAATTTTAATGTATATAAAATTTGGATATTAGCTATGTTGAATAACGAAGAATTATGGGATAAGTCCCAAGAGTTGGCTGAGTTGCTGAACGAAGCCTCAACAGACAAAGACAAGTCTATCAGTACAAAACGCAAGAATCTGGTAGAGAGTATGCTCAATGCCACGAACAAGAAACAATTCGTTGCAGCGGCAAGTGAAGTCATTTCATTGATAGAAAAGAAAGATGAGTTCAAAGCTATCGTGAAAGAGATTCATAGCATGCCTATAGACAATGTACCATACTTCCTGACACTTTTGCGTTTTCAGTATAAAACATTATAGTAACAATTAATATCAAATATTATGAATAAAAATTCTTTTATCTACCTGCGTGGTTGCAAGCATGCAGCATTCACGGTGTTCTGTGTAGAAGACGGTCAGAAATCTTACTATGATCCACAGTTCAATGTTAGGGTGCCATTCTCCAGTGGTCAGCAAGTAAAACGTTCCATTATGGATAAACTCAATGAGGTCCTTAATGTGGAGCCTTCTCCTACAGAGTTCTATTTTGACGTTGACAAGAAAGGTGCACTCAAGGAAGGTGAAGTTCTTTCATCATGCGACCCTCATTATATAGACCAGTTGTTGGGCGGTTGGATGAGAACACCGAAAGGAGGTAAGGAGAAAGCCGTAAAGCGCAGAAGCCCTTTCAGCATTTCTGCTATGACACCGCTTCATCCTCTGTTGGCATCTGTACCCAAAGAGAATGTTTCCTTTGATCGCTCTGATAGACCGAATGTACACAAAGTAGTGGTAAGAGACGCAAATGGAAACGTCCTTACAGATGAGCAAGTAAGCAACTTTTTGAATGGCAGTGATAGAAGTCTTTATCGCAAGTGGATTCCTGACAATACTCGTGCCACGGGTCTTTTTGTCTATGATGTGGCCATCGACTTGCGCCGCTTGTTCTGTGTCTCAACCAACCAGTTGGAACCAGAGGTTACTTCCGATATGGTAGAGAAGTTGAAGAATGATGGTTGGAAGGTTGTGAATACGGTATTTGGAGAATGCCTTTTGATGCCAAAGGATCAACGCGAGAAGGTAATCCCTGCCATTGCTGATGCTTTGATAGACTGGCATATTACATCCAACCAAGCAAGAACATTCAGTTTGATGGAGACACTTGCCGTTGCAATTAGTGACAATGCTAACACATTGGCTGCTGCTATTCGTGCCAAACTCATTGATGATGCCAATGAAACAAAGCCAAAGGCCAAACCTATCATCGACGAGAATGCAGGAGCTGCCACTTATATCACCTTACCATGTGCGAGTTATATCGTTACAGAAACGGAGTGTGTTGATGCATTGGAAAAGGCCAAGCAAGACCTCATCAATAGAATGTTGACTTTTGATTACGAGAATCAACTATAAATTATTGGTAATATGTGAGGCTCTCAGGAAATATCTGGGAGCCTCTGTAATTTTTTTTTCATTAATGACAATAACAGGCACTCAATTCAACTATTATCAGTTATGCCATCGCAAACTGTGGTTATTTGCCAACTTTATCAACATGGAACATGAGTCAGACTTAGTCTATGAAGGAAAACTGGTACATGAGTCAAGTTATTCCCAACGTGCTTCAAGGTATGAGGAGGTTGAGATTGATGGCATCAAAGTTGATTATTATGATGGCAAACATAAGGTTATTCATGAGATAAAGAAGTCAAACAAGGTCGACAAGGCTCATGAATGGCAACTAAAATACTATATGTACGTGTTTGAGCAACATGGAATCGATGTGGTGAAAGGTATCTTAGAGTACCCTCTTTTGAGAAAAACGAAGGAAGTCGTGTTGACAGATGTTGACAGAGAGGATATCCAAACCATATTGCAAGACACAGTCAGGATAATCTCACAAGACACTTGTCCACCATTGGTCAAGAAGGGAATTTGCAAGAATTGCAGTTACTTCGAATTTTGTAATATAAAAGAATTAGAAGAAGAATGAAGAGAAGTTTTTACTTATTCAATCCTGGCATAATGGAGCGCAAGGACAATACCTTGAAGTTTACACCTGTTGCAGAGGATGATAATGGCGTGGAGGTAAAGCAGCAGCCTCGATACATACCTGTTGAGGATGTTGCAGAGTTATATGCTTTCGGCAGTTTACATGCCAATAGTGCCTTGTTCAATTTCCTTGGACAAAAAGGTATTCCAGTACATTTTTTCGATTACTACGAGAACTATACTGGTAGTTTTATGCCACGTGAGAGTTTACTGTCAGGCAAAGCTCTGCTTGCACAAACTTCAGCATTTCAAAATAAAAGGAAGAGAGTAGATTTGGCTCGGAAGTTTATACAGGGAGCCGCATGGAATATGGTAATGAATCTCAACTATTATAATAGAAGAGGAAAAGATCTACAAAACATTATTGATACAGTCAAAAGGTTGAGCAATACATTGGCTGAGGCTAAAGCTGTGGATGAGATAATGGGTATAGAGGGGAACATCCGTCAAGCCTATTATTCAGGTTTTGATATTATCCTTGATGATTTCAGTATGGGTACAAGGACAAAACAACCACCAGAGAATGAGGTTAATGCACTTATTTCATTTGGAAACATGATGTGCTATACGGAGACTTTGCGTGCAATTCACCAAACACAGTTGAATCCAACAATTAGTTATCTGCATACTCCTGGAGAAAGACGTTTTTCATTATGTCTTGATATTTCAGAAATATTTAAACCTATCATAGTGGACAGAGTTATCTTTAAGGTTCTCAATAAGCATGCTTTAAGTACAGGTCACTTCGACAAGAAACTGAATAAATGTCTATTGAATGAAAAGGGAAAGAAAGTTTTTGTAAAAGCAATGGAAGAAAGGTACGATGAAACATTTCGACATCGTTCGTTGGGCCGTAACGTCAGTTATAAACATCTTATCAAACTGGAATGTTACAAGTTATTGAAGGATATATTGGGAATAGAAGAATACAAACCTTTTAAAATGTATTGGTAATATGTATGTAATTATAGTGTATGATGTTGGTGAGAAACGCGTAGGGAAAATGCTTCGATTATGTCGTCAGTACCTTTGTTGGATACAGAACTCAGTACTGGAGGGTGAGTTGTCGGAGGCGAAACTTCGGGAATTGAAGATAAGAATGAAGAGTATCATTGATGAATCGGAAGACAGCGTAATAGTTTTTAGCAATAAAATAGGGTATAGTATGGATAAAAGTATTCTTGGCAAAGAAAGAATGTCAACAGATAATTTTATATAAGAAAGTTGTCGATGTCATAATAATGCTTAAATTATAGTTCCGTTAAAGGTCTTTAAGTTTCTCTGAACTCATTTTGAATATAGTGAATAAGTGTTGTCGCAAGTATAGTAAATTATTCTTTTTATATATCGACATATATATTGTATTTTTTTTGTACCTTTGTAAGTGAAATACTAATGTATAGATACTGATATCGCGTATTTGTTGATGGGTATTAATCGCACCTTTATGGAATTGAAACGTGGTAAAGGCAAACGAAGAAGAGGTGTTAGGGCGTATTAATCGCACCTTTATGGAATTGAAACTCCATACATGGCTTCATATTGTTACAAAGCGTTTGTATTAATCGCACCTTTATGGAATTGAAACACAGTTTACGGGAGAATATATCCATATCTGTACACAGTATTAATCGCACCTTTATGGAATTGAAACAATCCAAATGACTATAATACTTACTTTGACTATTCGGTATTAATCGCACCTTTATGGAATTGAAACTTCATTCACGAGGACCAATCTAGTTCCGTTGGTTCGTATTAATCGCACCTTTATGGAATTGAAACAAGTTACCGTGATGGTAATTTTGGGTTTTTCTGTGTATTAATCGCACCTTTATGGAATTGAAACTTTTTCATTTTCTGAAACATCTTTGCAAAATCGTTTGTATTAATCGCACCTTTATGGAATTGAAACTCGTTAATGCCAAGCGAGAGACAGGCACCAGTCTTAAGTATTAATCGCACCTTTATGGAATTGAAACAATAGCAAGTGCGTCATCGGATGTACTATTTAATGTATTAATCGCACCTTTATGGAATTGAAACTGTCGTAATGCTCCTTGCGCAACCAGTCGGCCAGCTGTATTAATCGCACCTTTATGGAATTGAAACTTTCATACGGCCGTTTGCGGTCGTCGGCGTGTTGTGTATTAATCGCACCTTTATGGAATTGAAACTTCGGGGCACCGCTTCGGGATGCTTCGGGAGGTGCGGTATTAATCGCACCTTTATGGAATTGAAACTCGCTTGACCGTGATAGGGCTGTTGAGCAACACACGTATTAATCGCACCTTTATGGAATTGAAACACGTGGTAACTGTCACACAGGAACAGTGTAAGGTGTATTAATCGCACCTTTATGGAATTGAAACTCGCCATCCGAAGGCTTGATTATGTCAAACTTTTCGTATTAATCGCACCTTTATGGAATTGAAACGCGGCAGTCAAACGAGCCTTTTGCGCAACAGGAGTAGTATTAATCGCACCTTTATGGAATTGAAACTCAGTTAATCTCTTGTCTTTCTGATAGATATTTCGACAGTATTAATCGCACCTTTATGGAATTGAAACCGTATTACACTCGCCACAGTTGGGCAACAATAGCGGTATTAATCGCACCTTTATGGAATTGAAACAAAATTGTAGCGCTATATGTAATCAGTTGTGCAGGTATTAATCGCACCTTTATGGAATTGAAACCGATTAAGCATACTTTGAAGAGCACCGAGTGTTTGTATTAATCGCACCTTTATGGAATTGAAACTCCTGCTTGCTTGCTTCGTAGGCATTTTCCCAATATGTATTAATCGCACCTTTATGGAATTGAAACAGAATGACGAGTAATTAACAGCCTTGTCAAAATCCGTATTAATCGCACCTTTATGGAATTGAAACTCATGTCAAGTCCCTCGGACACACGCCTTATCTTGTATTAATCGCACCTTTATGGAATTGAAACATCGGAATGGTAATATGCTTTTGTTTGATCTTCATATCTATTATCTTACATTATAAAAGTGCCCAAATCACATTGTGATTTGGGCACTTTTACAATAATGGGATGTGGACTTAATCACTATGTGATCAAGTCCATATCACGTTGCGAGAAAATGAATACGAAATGTGTAAGCAGGTAGAGGTAGGGCAGCCACATTTTTGTGGCTACTAACATTTTTTCGCTTTCGTGCGTAAAGACATTAGTCTGGAATGTGGTCAAGGTCAGCAGCCTTGCCCGTATAGTTTGGCGTTCTCTTTTCCAGAAACGAGGTGATGCCCTCCTTGTAGTCGTTGCCGTTGAATACGTATGTGCGGAAAGCGTTGATGCGCTCGAAACTCTCTGACGACAGTACCGATGCCGCTCTTGCGAGAATGCGGAACTGCCTCTTTATGGCGCTGATAGATACTACGGAGTTTCGGCGAAGGGGGTTTAGGAACTTCTCGTCAAGCAGAGCGTCCAGTTCGTCTGCCTTAGCCACCATGTTCACGAAACCTACGTTCAGGGCGTCTTGTGCCGTGATAGGCATGCCGGTGAAGAACATTTCGCGCGCCTTGTTAATGCCCAGTTGGTTGATGAAGTGCATGATGCCCGATGCATTGTAAGGTATGCCTATCTTGGCAGGGGTGATGGCAAATGTAGCCTTGTCCGTAGCCACTATCATGTCGCAACTTACGCACAGGTCGCATGCACCTCCCCATACCGTACCGTTGGCGTATGCTATTACGGGGATTGGCACGTCCTGCACCTTTCTCAGCAACTGCTCCATCGCTACGTCGTATGCCAGAGGGTCATGTCCGTTGAGTGGCAGTTCGCGTATGTCGTGTCCAGCGCTCCATACAGATGCCTTGCACTCTGCCTTAATCACTATTCCTACGCACTCCTTCTCGTATGCTTCGTTGATGCCGGCTATCAACTCCTTACACATCTGTTCGCTCAGACAGTTCAGTTTCTGTGGATTCTGCATCTCAAGAAAGCAGATGCGGTCAATGATGTTTATTCCTACCATAATATAATATAATTGTATTTCTTTGTTAATTTTACCTTTCAGCCATTTACTTGTAGTGCAAATGTACGTATTTTATTTTTAACTTCCAACTGTTTTAGGGTATTTTCCGTCATTTTATTTATATTTGTGCAACTTCTTGCGCCATGATAAAACTTACACAAGTTAGGTTTTATTCGTTTGGTTTAACGAAAAGGCGTTTTCCTCGATTTCCCAAATTTACCATTTTTTGGGGGGATGTTACGGAAAGCGATTTTACGGGTAAATAATAGAGACGTTGTAATCTCTGCAAAAGGTATTAACGAGTGATTAACGATAGATTTAATTACCGAAGTTGAATACTTCGGCTCCATAGACTTGCTGTAAAAGAAAGGCATGAGGCTACAGTGTATCACTATTTATGATTAATCGAAAATAGGTAGTGTAAAACACCTATTTTTGAGTATTGCGCGTAAAAAGAAAAAGCCTTACCTTTGCACCCATAATCAGGCGAAAAGAAATAATACAAAAAGACAATATTTTTTATGAAAAAGACGATAGTGGTGTTCGGTAGTTCTACAGGGACATGCGAAGAGATTGCTGGCGAGATAGCAAAGAAATTGGGCGTTGAGGCGATAAACGTACAGAACCTCAACGCGGAGGTTATAGCAGAGAATGATAACCTTGTTCTCGGCACCAGCACATGGGGCAGTGGTGAGGTGCAAGATGACTGGTATGACGGTCTGAAAGTGCTGAAGGCTGCTGACCTTAATGGTAAGACCGTTGCACTCTTTGGTTGTGGTGACTCTTACAGTTATGCGGACACCTTCTGTGGTGGCATGGCAGAGATTTACAATGCCGCAAAGGAAGCGGGTGCGAAGATAGTAGGTTCGGTAGATGCAGCGGAGTATTCTTATGACGATTCCGAGGCTGTGGTTGACGAGAAGTTTGTAGGTCTTGCTCTTGATAATGACAATGAGGGTGACAAGACCGAGGGACGCATCAACGCATGGATAGAGGAGATAAAGCCAGAGTTATAAAGATTTGTCGAGTTATGAAGATTGGTATATGATACATAAATAATCCTTTTTTAGTAAGTTAATTTGATAGGCATGGCATACGAACTGGTAGTTCGTTGCCATGCCTTTTCTCTTATTCTTTCAACATTTTCTTTCCATTAACGAGGTAGAAACCTGCTGGTAGAGACGATATGTCTGTACCGTTGCTAATCTTGCGACCATTGATGTCGTAGATACCTTGCTTGGCATTTGCAGTCGGCGCATCCTTTCCTTCCACATTCTCAATGCCCGTTATGACGCCTCCCAGTCCGCGCACGAAGCCAGCATAGACGTGCTTACGGTAGTAGTTAGCGTCCCAGATGCCGACAGGTGTATCGGCACGCCATCCACTTCCCTTCGGAGAGTCTGTGGCGCACCACTGGCAGATGCCCCATTGCTGTGCGGCAGGTATGATGGTGAGGTATTGCTTTATAATCCATTCGTAGTAGTCAGCCATGCGTTGGTGCATTTCCTCGGTCATGTTTTCTGTGGAAACATCCTTGCCGTTAGCGTCAACCATGCCCATGTCGAGTTCGCTGACACGTACCAGTTTGCCCGTTGCCGCCATTAGTTTGAACATCTGTGTGATGTACTTTTTGCGATTGTTAAGGTCATTGTCATTCATGCTGCATGATATGTGCATCTGTGTGCCAATGCCGTCAATCTTCGTAACACCGTCAGCCTCCCATTTCTTTATCCAGTTGATGAGTGACCTCAGTTTCTTGTTGTTGTCCCAGAAACTCTCAAGGTTATAGTCGTTGATGAATAGTTTAACGTCCTCTGGTCCGTATTTACGTGCCAGTCGGCATGCTTGGCGTACGTATTCCAGGTCTCCCATGTAGTCCTGCCAGTAGAAGGCATCGCCACCTACATCCCATGTACCACTATTGTACCCCTCGCTGTGTTGCAGCAGATAGTTGCCAGCGCCGTCGTCACCACCGCCAGAGATGGCCTCGTTGACAAGGTCCCATGCCTTAACCTTACCGCCACACGCATTCATCATGCCTCTTATCCATTTGTCCATGGCATAGACCAGAGTATCGTGGCGTTCCTCATTCGTGAGCGGTGTAGAGGTAGGAACATAAACGTAACTAACGTTTTCGCATATTGATGGTGCACTGATGGCGCCACCGTATTGTTTAACCTTGAAAGATGAAACATCTGTTCCCTCAAAGTCACCGTTCTTGATCTTCTCTGTTCCGTTGATTTTCAGGCTTACGTTGTCGAAGTAATAGTTATTGGCATCAGCCAGTTCGCTGAGGTTTAGTGCTATGCTTGAGCCAGCCTTGCTGAGTGTGCCAGATAGTTTTACGGTCTTCCATTGCGTGGTGAACGGTATGTTGCCAATGGCGTCATAGTGTACGTAAGAGCCAGGTGCGTTATGAATCTGCGATGTTACGGTAGCCTCCTTGTCGGCACGCACGTCCGCCGAGAACTCGAAGGTAGAGCCAGCGCTGAATGCTCCAGTAACGAGCCATGCCTGGTTGTCGTATGAGTAAGAGTTACGCTCCGTGGCCTGTGCCTTTAGGCAGCGACGGTCCTCGTTAATGGTCTTGCCCAGTTTGGCTTCCTCAAACTTAATGTCCTTTATGTATATATCGCCCACGAAGTCTCCACACTGCAGCAGGTAGAAACTGTTCGCCACGGTAGCGGTATAATACACTGTAACAGTCTTCCATGCGGTGGTGAACGCCACGTCGCTGGTTGCTCCGCTGTTCCAGTCGCCCAGTTTAGTGTGCAGTTTTCCGCTCTTCGAGCCCTTGACGGTCATTGTCATCTTATACTTCTTGCCCTTTGTTGTAGGAATGTCGGTACATGAAAGGAACTGCACTACCCATGAAGACTGGTTCTTAGTCGTATGAACATTCATGCCGTTAGTAGCGTCGAACGCCACGCTATAGGCGTACTGCGTATAGTCGCTGTGCCATCCAATGTTCTGCGTAGTGCGGAAGTCCTTGTCATATAGAGGCATGTAGATCGTAACGTCTCCCTCTTTAAGGTCTTCAGCAGGTTTATCCTGCAACAGTTTTTTGAGCCATGCTATAGGTTGTTGTGAATGCCACGCCAGTGTGTGGCCATATACCTGTATGCCGTTCGCGGTGGCAGCATTGACAAAGTTCTTTACAGTGAGGAAGTTCATGTTACCGTTAGCGTCCACGCAACTTGCCATTTTCATGGCGTTGCCCGCCACAGTTTCGTTGGCATTGCGGTTTATGAGGCTGCGCACAGTGGTATTGTTCACGTAGTCAACAGCGCCAGTGGCTATAGCCATGCGGAAGTTGGGGTATTTCTCTCTGTTAACATACTCCTTCAGTCCCGCGTATTCGTCAAGGTAGCGGTAGTTGTTGTCATCGGGTTTACCTTTTTCAAAATTGTAGGTCTGTTGTGCCATGCCCGTGGCAGACATTGTTAGTCCGAGAATAATAGTGTAGATTTGTTTCATAAGTTGTAATGATATAGGTTTTCTTCTGGTTGCAAAGTTATGTATTTTTTCGATAATATGAAATAAAATGGTGTAAAACTTATTAGAAATCAGCAGAAAAAGTGTTGCTGAGACGTATTGTAATCTTATGGACTACGATAAGAATTGTCGTAATGAAGTTTTCTGTTGCTTTTAACTTTAGGGTGGTTCTATAAATTACCACCGTTATGTAAAACTAAATTAAAGTAATGACGT
>DAIUFT010000043.1:0-24166 GCA_036844425.1 Prevotella sp.
TGATAGCGAATAACAGTAATCAAAATTATGAATTGTGAATTATGAATTATGAATTGTGAATTTGTGAATTTGTGAATTTGTGAATTTGTGAATTTCGTGGGATACAAATAATAAATAAACAGCGATAGAGAACGTCATAGCCCCGATAGTGTGTAATATCAATAGATGATAATATTAAATGGTGAACTGAATAGTTACCTTGTCTCTTTTTCTTTGTTAAAAAAACTTTATCATTTGCACGGTTGAATAGAATTTATTACTTTTGTGGAGTAATTATTTAAGAAAAACACTAAAACTATAGCTAACCATGGATGAAACAAAGAATAAAATACGTGATTTCTTCACAATGCTGAGTGATTCATTCTTTAAGGAGATAAATATAAACCAGGTTGTGGACATGAGTGAAGAGGAACAGACAGTCTTCACACTTGCTCAATCGGAGCGTTTGTTGGGGGAGAGAGACACGGATGGTATCTCGTCTGCTGTAAAACTATCGGCTTTGTTTTGGAACACAGGCAGTGGTCGAAAACCTGTAAAGGGAACGAATAATCCCCTCATGATGCCGAGTGCCAGAGAGTTGATGGATGATGACGAGCGACTTCTCTGTTCATTCTATCTTACTTTGGCTGGTTTCTGTCATGACTTGGTTTATCATTTCTCGTTTGACCCTATGCTACTTGGACTTACAGCTGAGGAGGAGTTCTTTATAGATAATACAGAATTGGTAGATTTTGTTAAGCGTTCACCTTATGATTTGATAAATGCCAATATCGCATGCATTATGCGTCGAGAGGCTGTCAGCGCGATGGATGAGGCAGGGTATCAAGTTGCCAGTGATTATCTTTCTCGCATTTGGTATGCTGAAGGTAATGCATGGGTATCACAACCGGGGGATGCAGGTATAACATCCAAGGAATATGTAAAATTAGTATTATCGGCTCTTACGGATGTTGAGAACCATTTGCGTGAGGGGCTTGAAAAGAAAATCCCGCAGACGGTAATATTCGTGCATGACGAGTTGTTCGGTAAATTTATGAGTCATTATGATGCCGCTGCTTTAAAGTTGGCTGCTGAGGTCGTAAAATATATTGACAACGCTTGTTATGTGAAGAGTACAGGTCAGATGTCTGGAAGGAAGTTAGGTAAACAGCCTGGCGCAAAGGATGTCTTTATGAAACGATTCGCTGACAAGTTAGAGGAATTACACGTAGCGTGTCCAGGTACGGAACAGTTGTTAAGTAACGGTGCTGCCATAAATTATCTTAATAGCCGAATGGAACAAAAGGCAATGGAAGAATAACAGTGGATGATAATTATAAAATTTTATCATGCAAGTAAAACGAAGCCGACTTCATAATCAATGAAGTCGGCTTTGCTTTTTAATGTAATGTTTGAAAATTACTTATTATGTAATGTTTATTATTTCACGAGTCCTTTTTCAAGGTATTCAGCAAGGTTTGTGCGCATAACGCTCGCTACGTGGTCTGCTGCCACCTTCTCCATGTCGTGTTTTACCATGATCTGTACCAGTTGTTCGAATGAAGTAGATTGTGGGTTCCAGCCTAATTCCTTCTTGGCTTTTGAAGGGTCTCCCCATAGGTTCACTACGTCTGTAGGACGGTAGAAGTCAGGGCTAACCTCTATGAGTGTTTTACCAATAAGATGTTTTGGTCCTGCCACGCATACACCAATTTCGTCCATGCCTTCCCCCTTGAACTCCAACTCCATTCCTGCAGCCTTGAATGCATAATAAGCAAATTCGCGAACAGAATGTTGTACGCCAGTTGCTATAACGAAGTCTTCTGGTTTCTCATGTTGCAATATAAGCCACATGCACTCAACGTAATCCTTAGCGTATCCCCAGTCGCGCAGAGAAGAAAGGTTACCAAGGAAGAGTTTCTCCTGTTTGCCCTGTGCTATACGTGCTGCTGCCAGTGTAATCTTTCTTGTTACGAAAGTCTCGCCTCGACGTTCTGATTCATGATTAAAGAGGATGCCTGAGCAGCAGAACATGTTGTATGCTTCACGATATTCCTTAATAATCCAGAAACCGTAGAGTTTCGCTACTGCGTAAGGAGAGTAGGGGTGGAAAGGTGTGTTTTCGTTTTGTGGTACTTCCTCTACCTTTCCATACAGTTCTGATGTTGAGGCTTGATAAATCTTACATGTGTTTTCAAGATGGTTAGTCCTTACAGCCTCGAGCACTCTCAGTACTCCAACAGCGTCAACGTCGGCAGTAAATTCAGGAGCATCGAAACTCACCTGTACGTGGCTTTGGGCTGCAAGGTTATATATTTCCGTTGGTTGCACCTGTCCTACAAGTTTTACGAGTGACATAGAGTCGCTCATGTCAGCGTAATGAAGGTGGAAATTAGGTGTACCTTCAAGATGTGCAATTCTTTCACGATAATCTACAGACGAACGGCGTATAATTCCGTGAACCTCGTAGCCTTTCTTTAGGAGGAACTCAGACAGATAACTACCGTCTTGACCTGTGACACCCGTTATGAGTGCAATGTTTTTATTTTTCATTTGGTGTTTTTTCTTATTGTTTGGGTATGTAAATATTTTTATCGTCACTTAGTGAGACTGTCTTTGTACCATTGGAATAGTTTCTCGACACCGTCCTCAATCTCCACTTTATGGGTCCATCCCAGTTTGTGCAGTTTATCTACGCAGATAAGTTTACGCATGGTACCATCAGGTTTTGTGGCGTCAAATAACACTTCACCGTTGAAGCCTACTGTCTTTACTATGAGTTCAGACAATTCGCGTATGGTTAGCTCCTTTCCTGTACCTACATTTATGTGGCAGTTGCGTATCTCTCCCAATGCAGGTATTGCTCCGCCTCTTCCTTTAGAATGATTACGGTCAACAGCTCCATCTACGGATGCTCCATAATGTACAGAAGAGTATTTCTCGATGCCAATGATATCCTTGAAGTTTACGTTCAGCAGGCAATGTACAGAAGCGTCTGCCATGTCTTCGCTCCAAAGAAATTCGCGTAGAGGCTTACCTGTTCCCCAGAGTGTAACCCTGTTGTCTTCAATGCCATATTTTGCCAATACTTTAAGGATTTCCACCTTGTTTGCCGTTCCGTCCATTCCCTCCACAGGACGTTTGTTCATGTCGGTGATGATAGCATCCCAGTTGTTGTCGTGTATGAGTTTAGAGAGGTAAATCTTTCGCATCATAGCAGGCATCACATGGCTGTTCTCTAAGTGGAAATTGTCGTTAGGACCATATAGGTTCGTAGGCATAACAGCAATGTAGTTTGTTCCGTATTGCAGATTGTATGACTCACACATCTTAAGTCCTGCAATCTTTGCTATGGCGTACTCCTCGTTGGTATATTCCAGTTCGCTTGTCAGCAGACAGTCCTCTTTCATTGGTTGCGGAGCGTTCTTAGGATAGATGCATGTGGAACCGAGAAAAAGAAGTTTCTTCACTCCGTGAGCGTAAGCCTCAGAGATAACGTTACACTGTATCTTCATGTTCATCATCATGAAGTCGGCACGGTACAGCGAGTTCGCCATTATACCACCCACGAATGCCGCAGCCAGTACTACAGCGTCAGGTTGCTCTTCATCGAAGAAGCGTTTTACTGCTACCTGGTCTGTAAGGTCAAGTTCTGCGTGTGTTCTTCCTACAAGGTTGTTGTAGCCACGTGCCTTAAGGTTGTTCCATATTGCGGAACCAACAAGACCATGGTGACCAGCAACATATATCTTACTGTTTTTATCCATTGAAGTATTATAATTCATAATTTATTATGCATAATGCATAATGATAATGCATAATGCATAATGACTATACTCTTTGTTAGAACTGTTCTAAAATTGCAATTCTCTTTCTTGTGTCGGGATGAGTGCTAAACATGTTACTGAAGAAGCCCATAACACCGCTTGTCAAACTTTGTGGATGAATGATGAACAGTTGGGCGATGTCTTCACGGTCAATGTTACGTAGTCCTGGGTCATTAGAAATCTTTCGCAGGGCTGATGCTAAGGCTCTTGGGTTGCGACAAAGTTCTGCACCTCCTGCGTCTGCCATGTACTCACGTTTGCGGCTTATGGCAAAGCGAGTGAGCAGGGTGAAAACATACGCAATGGCACAACATATCGCTCCAACAAACAGAGCGAACATTATTCCTGCGCTATTATTACGTTCTTTCTCATCACGACTATTGTGATTGCCGTAGAGCATCATATTGAACAGCATTCGCATTACAATTCCCATCACCGTGGAGATAATTCCTACGAATATTATGCTCGTTATTAGCAACCGTGTATCGTGGTTGCGTATGTGAGTCAGTTCGTGGCCTATTACGCCTGCCAATTCCTCGTCGTTAAGGAGGTTGAGCAGTCCTGTCGTAACGGTAACAGTGTATGATTTCTGGTCTATGCCACTGGCGAAAGCATTTAGTTGCGGGTCATCGATGATGTTTATCTGTGGCATAGGCATACCGCAGGTCATGCATAGGTTCTCAACAATATTATAAACCCTGGGATTATCCCGTCTTTCGAGTGGCTTGGCTCCAGTAGCAGCGCGCACCATGGCAGTATTACTGAAGTATGCAATGGCGAACCATACGCCCACGATACCAATGACCCACGGCAATGTTTGTATGAACTGATAATTCACCTCATCAATGTTAACCTCGTTGACGAAGTTGCCGTATTGGTCGTAGTCTCCCAAGAAATAACTCATTATTGCAATGAAAATCCATACCATAGCCATAATGATGCATGGGAAAGCTATGAGCAGTAAGGTGCTAAGACGGTTGTTACGACTTATCTGTGTCTGTATTCCGACGTACTGCATTCTCTTTTGCTGTGTTGCTTAGAATTTTACTTCAGGTGCTTTCTCTACAGCAGCCCTTTCTTCTCGTGCAATTTCGAACATAGGTTCCTTATGGAATCCGAATGCGCCTGCGATGAGATTTGCAGGGAAAGACTGTACAGAAACGTTCAGTTCCTTTGTTGCAGAGTTAAAGAAGCGACGTACGGCAGCGAGTTTATTCTCTATGTCAGCCAGTTCTGTTTGTAACTGCATAAAGTTCTGGTTTGCTTTCAGTTCAGGGTAAGCCTCCACGCTAACCTTCAGACCAGCGAGTGCTCCAGATAGTTGAGTTTCTGCTGCAATCTTTTCGTTGATACCTGTGGCGTTCATGGCTGCTGTACGTGCTGCTGTAACCTTCTCCAGAAGTTCGCGTTCGTGTGTAGCGTATCCCTTTACTGTGTTTACCAATTGTGGCACGAGATCATAACGCTGACGCAACTGTACGTCGATGTCGGCGAAAGCGTTTTCGCGGTTGTTGCGTAACTTTACGAGGCCGTTGTAAGTGCCAATAAGCCAGAGTACTATTAGTACTATTATTACAAGTATTACTATTAATGTTGTGTTCATAGTGGTTTTGTGGTTTAGTCGTTTAGTCGTTTAGTTGTTTAGTCGTTTGGACGTTTAGTCGTTTGGACGTTTAGTCGTTTAGTCGTTTGGACGTTTGGACGTTTGGACGTTTAGTCGTTTAGTCGTTTGGGCGTTTGGACGTTTAGTCGTTTGGACGTTTAGTCGTTTGGACGTTTAGTCGTTTAGTCGTTTGGACGTTTAGTGGTTTGGACGTTTAGTGGTTTGGACGTTTAGTGGTTTAGTGGTTTGGTGATTGGTTGGTGATAGGTTGTTGAGCCCCTCACCAACTCAATATTCTTTACACCCTTTCCGAGTTATAATCCCATTACGTATTTCTTTCCGTTCTTTATGACGATTCCTTTGTATGAAGCGTTCACTTTTTGTCCAGAAAGGTTATAGATGGTGTTGTCGTTCTTATTGTCTGATGTAGCAGCAACGCGCTCTACACCTGTTGGAATGTCAGTTCCATCTATGTACGAACCTTCGTTAACGAAGAACAACGTTATTGTTGCTGGTTTATCGGAGATGGTCTTGGTGTAAGAGTAATTGTATGTCTTTCCTGCCTTTGTCGTTATGGTAGCATCCATTGTAAATACGCCGTTTGCATCATATTTAACTTCCATCTTGACGAGAGACCCGTTCATGTCGCTTTTGAATGTGTTCCAGTCAAAATTAGACGTGCATCCAGTGTTGCTGGCCGTGGTGTTGTCCCAGTTGTCGCACCTTATGCCAAAATATTCCGAGTAGTTTGTAGTTCCGTGTGTAGTGTTGGCACCATACAGACACCAGTTGTTCCAGTTGTTGGCCATGCTGGTATAGTTGTAGAACTGGAATTGCTTTGTTTCGCCTTGTTTTATGGTGTAGTCTTCCGTAGAGAAGTTTGTCCACCATGTGGCTGTGGTGTTCTTGCTTGTTGATACAGGATAATATATGTCCGCAGCATCGGCTGTTGCAGTATAAACAGTACGAGGTCCATATGAAGCATAGTATCCGTCAGCAGCGATGTTTGCATAGACCGTAATCCTATGACCATCCTCCGTAGGAGTAAAGACACCACTCTCTGACAATGCGTTATCAGGATCCTTCGTGCCAAACATTGTTGCGGTGTATGTAGTTGTTACGTTCCATGGTTGTGGAGCGTCGCTACTGATGGTCTTTGAACTGGTCAGGAATGTCTTTACCTCATTGTATCCTGCAGCCACAGCAGCCATAGGCTGGTGTTTGTAAAGCCATACAGGCACACCGCTATTGCTTACTGCGGTAAAACACAGTGCTGGCATGTTAGACTGCCCATCCACATTCTGCTCCAGCGTAACGCCGTAATAAGTTACTCCACCGACAGTTATAGTGATGTATGACTTATCTGTAGATGAATATTTCCATGTTCCTGTCTTACTACCAGTAATCTTTCCGTCTTCAGTTAGCGTAACCGTAACAGGGGTTGATTCCTGCATCTTGGTGTAGTCCATTTTGTATGGATGCAACATAAGTTGGTATGTTCCGGCAATCTCCTTGGCAGTAAACATCTGCGCTGCGTCAATCTTCGCTTGTGTTGTCTGTTTACCTGTATATCTGAATGGAGATGCTACGAGCCATCCTTTCTCATTCTGGAACAGTTGTCTTACGCGTACCTGGTGTCCTGCGGTGCCGTCATTAAACTTAGTATGGTAAACCACAAATGCGTCTCCCTCTTCATCTACAATGGCAGAGTTATGACCTTCGGCACATTCTCCAACGGTCATGTTACCCCAGTTGTTCATTGCACCGATAATCTTCATTCCTCTGTTTGTAGTGGCTTTAGGACCATAATTCATCATGTAACTGGTGTAGGTAGCCTGGTTGCCGCTTCCATCTACGAACGGTCCGTTAGGGTTCTTTGAACGGAATATGCGCATCTCATATCCACCGTCAGGAGAATAGAATCCGTAACTCATGAAGAGATAGTAGTAATTGCCAATCTTCTGTATGTAAGGTCCTTCGCCTGATACGTATGCACCTCCAGCGATGAGTTTTCCGAAGTAAGGGTCGCTGGTATATACGTTGCCATTCTTCTGCTGCGTGTACGTAGTAGTATAGTCACGCAGCCCCGTCTCCTTATCCAGTTTCAGCATGAAGATGCCTCCAGACCATGAGCCGTATGCCATCCACAGTTCTCCGTTGTCGTCGAAGAATACGCATGGGTCTATGCAGTTAGGCCAATAACTTCCCCATGTGGTGGTGTTGTAGCGTGATGGTAGGGCAGACAGCGTTCCGAGTACCAATTCAAGGTCTGTGTCCTTGTATGATACGCTTTTGCCCGAATATGTCTGTCCGTTAAAGCCACCGAAGACTATAGGTCCTTGATATGTAAACGGTCCTTTAGGACTGTCAGCGGTAAGCATTACTATAACCGAAGCCCAGTAGTCACCGTTAAGTGATAGGTACATACACCATTTCTTCATGTTAGGGTTATATACCATGTCAGGTGCCCATTGGTCTCCTGATATCCAGTTAGCCTCTGTTACAGGTGCGCGATCTCCTACGGTAATGCCTGCGTATGTGGCACAGAATGCTCCTGCGTCGTATGAAGGTAGCGTCTCGGTCAGTGTTTCACCGTTTCGCTTTACCTGCACCTTATGAGTGGGACATGACTTGAATGCGTTTTCGTAGCCGGTATTGTAGATGTTGGCATTGTCAAGCCCCGTAATGTTCACAAGGTCTTTCGTTTGCGCCAATCCGCGGTGCGAACCTATAATATAGTATAATTTGTCTGTGCTATTGTAAACGATAGAGGGGTCGTGTACCGAAACCCATGAATAGTTCTTGGTGGCTGTCATGGATGCGATCTGTGTGGACGTCAGTTTAACGTCGTCTGCCATGGCGGAAGAAAATGTCAATCCAGCGGCAAGGGTCAGTAGAAAACTTTTAGTGTATTCCATATGTAATTATGTATTTTCCTGTTTGTCGTTAGTGATTAGTGATATGTGATATTTATATTCAAATACAAATTTACTTATTTTCTTTGTAACAGACAACTTTTACTGTTCTTTTTAAAGAAAAAAAAACAAAAAGAGCATCAACCTGTTGCATAATTGAATTTAATTGTCTAAATTTGCGAAATAATAATTGTTTCAACAATAAAACTAACATAAACAATTTAATTACAAAAAAGCATGAAGAAAACTTTTTTAGCATCTGCTCTTGCCTTGGCATCGGTGTTTTGTGCAAATGCACAGACCAACGAGATGATTGTAAAGGCAAATAAACCAGGTGCTCAGGTGCAAAGTACCATGTACGGTATCTTCTTTGAAGACATTAACTATGCCGCAGACGGTGGTTTGTATGCAGAACTAGTCATGAACCGTTCGTTTGAATTTCCTAATCGCCTTGCCGGTTGGGATATTTCGGGAAAGGTGACCGTTCGTGACGATGGACCGTTCGACAAGAATCCGCACTACGTTCGCCTTGCCCCATCAGGTCATAGGGAAAAGCACACGATGATAGAGAACAGCGGCTTCTTCGGAATGGGCGTGAAGAAAGATGCAGATTACCGTTTCTCTGTATGGGCACGTTGTCCGCAGGGGGGCAAGTCTAAGATTTACGTTGACCTTGTAGATAATGCCACTATGGGCGATGACCAGAAGATTGGTAATGCCGGTATTGACGTAGAGGGAACGGAATGGAAGAAATATACCGTTGTCGTTAAGGCACGTAAGACTCTTGAGAAGGCTCACCTCCGTGTATGGGGCGATGCGAAGAACACTACAGACCTTGAGCATGTTTCGCTCTTCCCAGTAGAAACATGGAAGGGACGTGAGAACGGTATGCGTAAAGACCTTGCACAGGCCCTTGCCGACTTGAAGCCTGGTGTGTTCCGTTTCCCTGGTGGTTGTATTGTGGAAGGCACGGACCTCGCAACTCGTTATCAGTGGAAGAACACAGTAGGACCAGTAGAGAACCGTCCGCTGAACGAAAACCGTTGGCACTATACCTTTACTCATCGTTACTATCCAAATTACTTCCAGAGTTATGGTCTCGGTTTCTTCGAGTACTTCCAGCTCTGTGAGGACTTTGGTTGCGAGGCTTTGCCTGTGCTTAGTTGTGGACTTTCTTGCCAGTACCAGAATGGCATTAACGATAAGGGGGCACACGTAGCCGTTGATGATCTTGACCCATACATTCAAGACGCTCTTGACCTCATAGAGTTCGCAAACGGTGCCGCTGACACCAAGTGGGGTAAGGTACGTGCAGACATGGGACATCCTGCACCATTTAACCTTAAGTTCCTCGGTATTGGTAACGAGCAATGGGACTACAAGGATAATCCTGCTTACACAGCACGATTGAAGAAGTTCCTTGACGTTCTTAAGAAGAAACACCCAGAAATTAAGTATATCGGCACAACAGGTCCTGACTCTGAAGGTGAGAAGTTTGATATCTTGCAGCCTAAGATGAAGGAACTGAAGGTTGACCTGTATGATGAACACTTCTACCGTAATGAGGCTTGGTTCCTTGATGGTAAGAACCGTCACCGTTATGACAATTATGATCGTAAGGGACCTAAAGTCTTCGCAGGAGAGTACGCTTGCCATGGAAAGGGCAAGAAGTGGAATCACTTCAACGCTTCGCTCCTTGAGGCTGCTTTCATGACGGGAATTGAGCGTAATGCTGATGTAGTAAGCATGGCAACTTACGCACCTCTCTTCGCCCACGTAGAGGGATGGCAGTGGAGACCAGACATGATATGGTATGACAATCTGCGCAGTTTCAGATCATGCTCGTATTACGTACAGCAACTCTATGGCCTCTATAAAGGTACCAATGTGCTTGCAACAACAATGAACGGTAAGGTCGTAGCAGGAGATGATGATCAGAATGGACTCTTCGCTTCTTCTGTTCTTGACAAGAACAATAACGAGATTTATGTAAAGGTTGTTAACGTAGGCAAGGAGGCACAGCCTATTAAGGTAACTCTGAATGGACTCAAGGCTTCGGCTGCAAAGATGGCGTCTGTTGTAACGTTTACAAGTAACGACCCTGTAGCCGAGAACACACTTGATAATCCTACAAAGATTACGCCTGTAATAGTAAAGGATGCTGCCAATATTGCCAAGGAGGGTGTAACGCTCAATGGCAACGTACTCGAGGCAACAGTTCCTGCTTCTACATTTGCAGTATATGTGATAAAGAAGTAATTAATAATTCATAATTCATAATGACTTGTGTTTATCGAATCGAAGCCAAATTATGAATTATGTATTACAAATTTTAAATTATGATTACCGTCAGTCTGTTGATTTATGTTTACAGAAAACGGTAATCATAATTTTTTTACTTTCTATCATTCATACTTTAAGGGCGGTTCTATAAATTATCACCCTTATTAATTTGAAATAATGAACATAAAATTAGATGTACACACACATACCATCGTGTCTGGTCATGCTTTTAGTACGCTGACAGAGATGGTAACCGAGGCCAAACGAAAAGGCCTTGAAGTTTTTGGGATAACCGAGCACGGTCCATCGTTGCCAGGCACGTGCCACCCTATATATTTTCGTAACATGCACGTCGTTCCGCGCGAGTGGGACGGTATGCGCCTTTTTCTTGGTGCAGAACTAAATATTCTTGACACTAACGGTACACTTGACGAAGATGATGGATATTATTCCTCCCTTGATTACCGTATAGCCGGCATCCACTCCCTCTGCTGGACAGGAGGTACTAAGGAAGAGAATACTCGTGGCATGGTAAATGCCATTCGTAATCCATGGACAAACATCATTAGCCATCCAGGGGACGGTACGGCGGATCTGTTCTTTGAACCAATTGTGTTGGCTGCAAAGGAGACAGGCACTCTGCTCGAAATAAACAATTCCAGTCTTAAACCATGTCGAGGGAAACTTGATAAAGCCATTCCTAACAACCTCGAGATACTTCGTCTATGTAAACAATACGAGGTGCCTGTAATTCTGGGCAGCGATGCACATATCCATTTTGATATTGCTGACTATAGCAACCTTTATCCTTTGCTTGCGCAGACGGAGTTCCCTGAGGCACTCATTGTGAATGATAAACCAAAACAATTCCTGAGTATGCAGAATATTCAGTAGTCGTGTTTTAGGCGTTTATTTACAGTGGTAAAAATGGTAAATTTGGGAAATGTGGTAAAATGGGCTTAATTGCCATGTAATCACTATGCTTTTACCATGTAATTAGATAGTGATTTCACGGTAAAAGCATAGTGATTACACGGGAAAAAGATATGTATTATAAACGGTGTTGTAACTTTTTGATATATAGAGATATAAGAAAGGAGCGTACGTTGTTGGCGAAAATGGTAAATTTGGGAAATCGAACAAAAACGGCCAAATAATTTTGCTGCGTTGAAAATAAAAAAAAACTGACCTTTCTCCCTCAATGTTGACAACAGATGTCGCTGTCAGTGAAGGGGAGAAAGGTCAGCTTTCGTTTTGTACGTGATAATTCTTTTGGGTGTGAGATTATTCCTTCAGTTCAACCACGAAGCGTGTGCCACGTTTGTATTCTTCGTCAAGGCGCAGCAGACCGCCAAGTTTGTAGGATATGAGACTACAAGTAGGGTAGGTGAGTCCATCATCCTTGGTTATGTCAACAGTCTCGGCGAATGCTTGGAAGAGCGTAGCGCGCTTCTCTTCAGGCATAATCATTCCTACAGCGGTAATGAGGAAATGACCTGTACGTGGACCATGTTTTTTGAACTCGTAGGTTATACGTTCCAGTGTGTCACACTTTGCTGCCTCGCGTGCTATGCAGAGAGCCAAGGTGCTGAGGGCCTCAGTGTTTGTCGGGAACGAGATAGGCTGACTGTCAAAGGTTACTTTAGTGTTAGGAGAGACGATATCCTTAGTAGCCTCTTTAATCTTTTCACAGAATTGACCCATGTTTTGGTTGCTTAGTTCGTAGCGTTCCTCGCGAGACTGTTCAAGGGTCATGTACTCCTCAATATGAGCAATGTAGGTGGTTAAGGCCTTAATCTGCCCATTACTGTCGTTGTGTGCAACGGCAATGGCATCGAGTGACGGACGTATCTGGGTGCCAATGTTAGTCAGGAAATTGTTCTTGCGTTCGTTGTTTGAATTTGCGAGGTTGAGACTTGACTTCAGACGTTTAATCTCTCTAACATTTTTCATCATTAGTAGAACGAAGAAGGCGAGACCAATGCCGAGAGCAACTGCAATGATGATAAGTATTATGATGAACGCCCACTGTGCAGTAATCTTTGTGTCTTTATCGCTAATCTCTTCCTGAGCAGCGGCAAATTGTGCTTTGGTGTCTGTTAGTTCCTTGGCTGCGCGAATGCCTGAGATAGAGTCTTTCCATTCTGTGTACATTCTGTCAATGACCCCACTCATAGAAGCATCACCCGATTGTTTTGCTTTGGCAAGAAGGTCTTTGAAGCATTTCTCCTTTCCATTGTCGTCCTTGCCAGCGGAACGCATATAGAATATTTCCTTGTAGCAACTGACGGCGAGAGCCGTATTGCCCGTGGTCTTTGCAAATCCTGCTTTTCTCGTCAGCATATCCTCTATGACCGAATTTTGTCTGCTGGCGCGTGCGTACTGCTCCATAAGGGCGAGTTGGCTCTTACATTCCGCCGTGCGGTGAATGCGGAAATAGAGGCGAAAGCGTTCCTTTGCCACGAGGTAGTGCAGTTCAGGATTTCCTGAGCCTATCATGGCGTCGAGGTTGCGACATGTGGTGAAGGCTTCACGCCATTCGTGGTTTTCTGATTGGCGCACGCTTGTGGCTACACCGTTCTCAACTGACTGTCTCAGGCTTTGCGCTGGCACGTTTAGTGTGGCAAAGGCAAGCAGAAGGGCAAGGAATGTCTTTCTCATTATTATCTTGGGGTTAATTATAATCTGTGTTTCCTGTTCTGTTTGCAAAGGTACGAAATGAATTTCAAATAAAGAAAGGTAAAGAGAAGAATTTTTAAATAAAAAAGTCAGCAAACAGAATTTTTCTGATTGCTGACTTTTATCATATTGTTTTACGTACACTACTTGGGCAACATTTCTATTGCCCTTGTGTGTATTAAAGAACCTTCTTATACAGTTCTACGATTTCTGCCTCGGTAACGTCACGTGGGTTACCTGGTGTACAAACGTCTGTAATAGCCTGTGCAGCGAGTGCAGGGATATCCTCCTCCTTAATACCGAGTTCGGAGAGTGTCTGTGGAATTCCTACGCGGATAGAGAGAGCCTTAACGGCATCAACGGCAGCCTGTGCAGCCTGTTCTGCTGTCATGCCTGTGGTATCTACGCCCATTGTCTTTGCTATTACGCCAAATTTCTCTATGCACTTTGGCATGTTGAACTCCATGATGGTAGGGAGAAGGAGAGCGTTGGCTACTCCGTGAGGAATGTCGTGGAGTGAACCCATAGGGTGAGCCATGCCGTGAACAAGACCAAGACCAACGTTAGAGAAAGCCTGTGCTGCGATGTACTGTGCAAGAGCCATGCCCTCACGACCAACAGGGTTTGTTGGCTCGTCAACTGCGAGAGGCAGGTTCTCGGCAATCATCTTGATAGCCTGAAGTTCATACATGTCACTCATTACCCATGCGCCCTTAGTAATATAACCCTCGATGGCGTGGGTAAGGGCGTCCATACCTGTTGCTGCGGTCAGTCCCTTTGGCAGAGAGTACATCAGTTCTGGGTCAACAATAGCCACGGCAGGAATGTCGTTAGGATCTACGCATACCATCTTGGCCTGACGCTCCTCGTCGATGATAACATAGTTAATAGTTACCTCTGCACCTGTACCTGCTGTTGTAGGGAGGGCGATGATAGGCACACTCTTCTTCTTGGTTGGAGCAACGCCTTCAAGGCTTACGATGTCAGAGAACTCAGGGTTATTGGTAACAATACCGATACCCTTTGCTGTGTCCATTGATGAACCACCACCGATGGCGATGATGCAGTCGGCCTTAGCAGCAGCAAAAGCGGCTACGCCCTGTTTTACGTTTGTTACGGTTGGGTTTGGTTTTATCTCGCTGTAGATTTCGTATGGGAAACCTGCTTCGTCAAGTACCTCTGTAACCTTCTGTGCGGTACCAACCTTTATAAGACCTTTGTCTGTACATACAAGAGCCTTGGTAAGACCCATGCGGTTCAGTACTTCTGGAAGTTCCTTACGTGCGCCTGCACCGAAATAGGATACTTCGTTAAGAATAAATCTTTGTGCCATGTTTTTAGTAATTTAAAAGTTAACAATTATGTAGTGTTATTATTTTATCCACCTTTGTATGTGGTGTTATTTAAGCCATCCTTGTTTGTCGAAGTCCATTTCCTTTATGAACAGTCTGGCTGCCCCGTTACGCTGTTTGTCGTAGGCGTGTGATATGAAGTACCACTTGCCATTGAACTCGTATGCGGAACAATGTCCAACGCCATAGAATTCCTTATCTGGTCCAACGTACAGGGTTCCTCCACCTATCAGCATGGGTTTGCCATTGCGGTCTATATAAGGACCTTCTACGTTCTTAGAGCGTCCGTAAACGGTTTTGTATGTAGAAGCCTGTCCGCGACAACAATAGTCGAACGATACGAAGAGGTAGTAGTAGTCGCCTCGCTTTATTATGAATGGTGCTTCAATTGCGTTCTCGCCTGCTTCTATGGTGTCACCTCCTTCTATTGTGAAGTTCTCTACATCGTTCATCTCCTGAAGTGTTAGTCCTCGGTTTACGCGTCGGGCGATGGTCTTAGGCTGTGAGATTGGTGTTTTGTAGTCGTCTGCCAGTTTTACCATCTGTATTCCGTCCCAGAATGAACCGTAGACAAGTATGCGCTCACCATTGCTGACGATGAGGTTAGGGTCAATGGCGTTCCAGTTGTCTTGCCTGCGATGTGACTTGATGACCATTCCCTTGTCCTCCCACTTGAAGTCGGGTGACGTAGGGTCAAGAGTCTTGTTTGTTGCCAACCCTATTGCGCTGGTGTTCTTTCCGAAGGTGGAGCAAGAGTAGTAAAGCAACCATCTGCCGTCATGGTAACTGATGTCTGGTGCCCAGGTGTGTCCTCGGTAGCCTGGCACACTATCTTTTGCCCATTGCAGTTGTTCTCGGGTATTGAACACAGGCGGCTCGTGATGCCAGTCTTCCATGTCTGTGGAAGATGAAACGCCAATCCCCATGCCTGTGGAGAATATGTAGTATTTACCGTCCTCTCCCTTTGCCATTACAGGGTCATGAACAGGTGGCATGGTGGCTCCTGCGTAAAGGGTGAGGCACGATAGTAGTAGTGTTGATAAGATACTTTTTTTCATGCTTTTGTCTTGTGCAAAAAGGGTGAGACGCTAAAGGTAGTTGTTCTCTTATCGGTAATAAGCTGTTGACGCTAAAGGTCGTTGCTCCTTTGTTGATAATAAAAGGTTGAAGCCGTTCTTACAGGGTAGGGTCCCAGTCGTTTTTCTGTCCGAAGATAACCTGTGGGGTAATCTTGGCAGCCTCTTTCTTTGTCAGTTGTTTAGCCCATGTGCATCTCTCGTTGGTCTTTGCCCCTTCGCCACGGTTGTTGTATTCCATGTAGCGTGTGGTCTTCTCGTTGCTCTCCTTGCCCCAATTGTGCCAGCCTTGTGGGCGGATGTGTTTGCCAAGTTCGCAGTTCATGAAGAGAGTGTATGCGTAAGGACGCCATGGGCGACCGAGGTAACACTTTATGTCATCTTTATCAGCGAGGAGTTTGCAGTTGTTGAAGACGTAACCGAAGGGCTGTCCGTTTGGTGTTGAAGCAGCGGTAACGTATCCGTTAGACTTGCTTACGATGGTACACCCCTCGAACCATGCTGTTGAAGGTCCGAAGATAAAGTCTACCGTTCCCTCTATGTAACAACCCTCGAAGTATAGACGAGTGTTTTCTATGCCTGTGTACACGGTGTCTTGGTTGCCGAGGAAACGACAGTTGATGAATTTCAGACGGTCACCCTCAGTATGTAGTGCTACTGCCTGTCCCAGTTTTGGAGCATTATTCTCTACGGTAATGTTTTTCAGCGTAATAGCGTTGCCCTCAATCTTCAGCGTATAGGTACGGAAGGTGCCTATCTTGTGGCTGTTAGGAACTTTAAAGTCAAGGATGTTAGCGTGGTCGTCGTATGTAATGACCGTATTGTCCCTGTCTTCACCACATATTTCTATGTTGGTAAGGAAAGACGGTATGATGAGTTTTTCCTTGTATGTTCCTTTTTTTACATAGATTACCTTATGGTATTCCATGAATGCGCGGCATACTTCGACTGCCTCGTTGATGTTACGGAAGTGTCCTGAACCATCGCGTGCAACGACTATGGTGTCTGGTGAGTCCCATGACTTGGGGTGTGGCATTGCCTGGGCAAAGGTAAGTGTAGATATTCCCAGGGCTATGAGTGAAAGAAAAAGTTTTCGCATAATGTTTTGTTAGTTAGTTTTTTGTGGGGAGAAATGTAAGCCTTTAAACACTAAGAAGCCCTTACTTATTTTTAGGGGTGGTTCTATAAGATTACCACCCCATCTCTAAATTATATGTACGTTGTGCATACCGTTGATGGTTGAGAGTTTGTTTATTATGCTCTCAAGGATGGTGTTGTCCTTTACGCGTAATTCTATCTCGCCGCTGAATACACCATCATCTGTTGTTACCGTCAACTTGTGTATGTCTATGTCGAATGTCTCAGCAAGGATGAGTGTCACATCCTTTATCATGCCCTTACGGTCAATGCCTTTCATGGCAATGGAGGTAAGAAAACTCATATCACCTCGCATGTTCCAGCGTGCGGCAAGTATTTTCTTTCCGAAGGATGCCTTTAGTCGTGCAGCCTCTCGGCATGATTTAGAGTGTATCTCCAGTTTGTTGTCGTCATTAATATAGGCGATTATTGGGTCGCCAGGGATGGGTTTGCAGCATGCCGGGAACTTGTATCGCGAGATATTGTCCTCGGTTATGACGATGGTTTGGTCTCGGTTAAAGTCCTTGCCTACGGTCAAGTAGTCCTTGCCCTTGTCCTGCTTGCTGTTCTTATGTTTGACGAATGGTAGGTACTTGCGCCAGTCGCGCTTAGTGGTTGGCGGCGTATCGGGCGTGTTCTTACTGTAGATGACATCGAGGTCTTTCTCGCCCAGTTTTATGTCGCCACGCCCTATTGCGGCCAGCAGTTTCTCTTGGTGCTTCTCCTGATGGGCGTCTGCTAACTTGTCAAGTACCGATGAGGTCAACGTGAGTTCGTTCTGCTCCAGCCATGCGGTCAAGATTACCGTGCCCTCCTTGGTAAGTTCGCGTTCCTGTTTCCTTAAGAGAGACTGTATTTTGTTTCGTGCCTTGGCAGTGGTGACGAAGTTTATCCATACAGGCTGTACGTGTTGCGAATTGGAGGTGATTACTTCCACTTGGTCTCCACTCTTCAGTTTATGAGATAGTGGTACCAGTTTGTGGTTTACCTTTGCTCCTATGCAGTGGGTGCCGAGGAAGGTGTGTATCTGGAAGGCATAGTCAAGTGCTGTGCATCCTGCTGGCATCGTGATGATGTCGCCCTTTGGTGAGAAGACAAATATTTCTGATGCAAAGAGGTTCAGTTTTATGGCGTCAAGGAAGTCCATGGCGTCAGGCTGAGGGTCGTCAAGAATTTCCTTTATGGTTTTCAGCCATCCGTTCAGTTCGTCCTCTGCCACCTTTTCTGTCTTCATTGGGTCGGCATCGGTCTTATACTTCCAATGGGCGGCAAATCCCTGTTCCGCTATTTCGTCCATCTTATCCGAACGTATCTGCACTTCTATCCATCGTCCCTGATTACTCATAAGGGTTACGTGGAGAGCCTGATAACCGTTGGCTTTAGGGTGTGACAGCCAGTCGCGCAGACGGTCAGGATGAGATTGGTACAATTTGCACAGTTCCACATAGATGTTGAAGCACTCCTTTACTTCATCCTCTCGCTTGCTTGGCGTAAAGACAATTCTTACCGCGAGAATGTCGTAGATTTCCTCAAAAGAGACGTGCTTCTTCTGCATCTTGTTCCAGATGGAGTAGGGGCTTTTTACCCTTGCCTTAATGGTGTATTTTGTCCCTAACTTATCCAATGCCGCCTTGATGGGGGTGGTGAAGTCGTCGAAAAGATGTTCGCGTTGCTCATGAGTGTAAGCCAGTTTCTTCTCTATTGTGGCGTACTCCTCAGGGTGCTCATGTTTGAAGGAAAGGTCTTCCAATTCGGTTTTTATAAGATTCAGTCCCAAGCGATTGGCAAGAGGAGCGTATATGTAGAGTGTCTCACCCGAGATTTTGTCCTGTTTCAGCAAAGGCTGATTCTCTAGATGTCTCATATTGTCGAGACGGTCGCAAATCTTGATGAGGATAACACGTATGTCCTCGCTCATGGTGAGAAGCAACTTCTTGAAGTTTTCTGCCTGTTCCTCTGCTTTGTCTCCGAATATACCTCCAGCAATCTTTGTCAGTCCATCAACAATCTGCGCAATCTTTGGACCAAAGAGCACCTTAATGTCGTCAATGGTGTAATCGCTCTCCTCTATCACGTCGTGCAGTAATGCTGCGCAGATAGAGGTACTGCCGAGCCCCATCTCTTTTGATGCGATGGTGGCTACGGCAATGGGATGAATCATATAGTGTTCACCGGAAGGGCGTCTGACGTTCTCCGTTGCGTGAAGTGCAAAGTTATATGCCTTCTGGATTATATCGACTTTCTTTCGGTGGTTAGAGTTCAAATAATGTTGAAGCAGGTCATCAAACGATGCCTGAATAATTTCCTGCTCAGTCATATTTGTTTAGGGGTGATATGTGTTTATTAAGTAATGGTTTTATCTGATCTTAAGTTTCTTACCTGCTCTGATGTTGCTGCCCGAAATCTTGTTCAGTTTCTTCAGTTTGGCAACGGTAGTACCGTGTTTCTTAGCAATCTTCTCCAAGGTGTCACCACTCTTGATGCTTACGCTGGCAGATGATTCCCTGTTTCTGCGTGATTTCTTTGACTTTTTACGATTACTTCTTCTATTGTCTCTTTGGTACTTGTTAGAAGAGTGGCTGCTGCTTCGTGCGGGTCTGTAGGCAGGGGTATCATCGTTTACCTCAACCATGTCGCGCTTCATTAACTGCTCGTCAATCTTGTAGGCAAGTATAGAGTCCTCGTTAGCGATGTACTTTGACACGTATTCCATAGGCAGTCTGAGGTCTGTAGGCTCAGAGTATCCTGTGATGACGTCGCGTCTGTATTGTGGGTTGAGTGCTCTAAGTTCTTCCATGCTGATGCCGAGAACGCTTGATATCTGCTGGAAATGTACGTTGCGGTACAGCATTATGGTGTCTGTCTGTTCTGGCAGAGTTGTCAGCATAGGGCAGATGTTGTGCTCGCAGTAATAATTCATTATATAATTGGCTGCGATGAATGCAGGCACGTAACCACGTGTCTCTGTAGGGAGATAAGGGTAAATCTGCCAATAGTCCTTGTTGCCGCCTGCACGTTGTATGGCCTTCAGTATGTTTGCCGGACCTGCATTATAGGCAGCGATGACAAGGTTCCAGTCGCCAAAGGTGTTGTAGAGGTCGCTTAGGTAATGTGCAGCGGCGTATGACGCCTTTATTGGGTCGCGACGCTCGTCTATCATGGAGTTCAGTTTAAGACCATACCTCTTGCCTGTTGCTGCCATGAACTGCCACAGACCTGTGGCACCTACGCGGCTTACAGCGTTAGGGTTTAGTGCCGACTCTATGACAGGAAGGTATTTCAGTTCCATCGGTATGCCGTAAACCTCAAGTGCCTGTTCGAAAATTGGCATGTAGAAGTTTGATGCTCCGAGCATATAACTTACTGATCTACGCAGTCTTCCGCTGTATCGGTCAATAAATTTCTGAACCACATCGTTCCATGGCATTTCCATTGCAGTAGGCAGGCGCTTAAGTCTGTCGAGGTACACCTCCTGACTGAACACAGGGTTCACGTCCTTCATTGTGCATGAAGAGTCAACAGAAAGGTATTGCTTGATGTTGTAGTCAGCCATTACCTTTTCCATGTCGATAATCATGCCTTCAGGAACCTCAAAAATTTCTTCCTTACCGCTCTGCGAGTTTACTATAATCTCCTCGTCGTCAGCGTTGTCAAAGTCTTCGTCTTCCTCCTCTTCTTCGTCTTCACTATCGTTGTCTTCTTCCTCTTCCTCTTTATCATCATTGTCATTCGTAGTCTTGACGTTGTTTTCCTGTGGGTCGCCAGAAGTGCTGGCATAGGCTATTACGGGCGAAGCGCCAATGATGAATAATGCTACAATTGTTAAGTCTCTTAATCTATAAAGTGTCATTTCTTTTATTGAAGTTTATTTAGAATGTCAGCGCACCGTGTACGCCGATGGCTGAATTGTTGAGATTCAAACCATTTGATGTTGTTCCTCTTTCTGTGGCAGATGAACCGTTTATTACTGCTGGCTGCAGGCGAAGACTCAGGTCGTCCGAGATGTCAAACTGCGAGAGCGATGCGTCAACATAAGCATCTATTACCGACAAGGCGTAAACTCCGAGCATACAGAAGAAACTAAGGTCTCTCCATCTGCGAAATTTGTCTTTGCGCGACTTGAATATCTGCTTGTAACGTTCTTCGTTTGAAGCGTTTATCTGGGTTCCTAAATGCAGGAATTGAGTGTAACTCTTAGTTGTTGGGTCATCGTCCATGATGTCCAGATACGCTTGCGAATAGTCCAGGTACATTTGGTTATTCCATCGCATGGCGTATGCGCACCCAAGGAAGCCACCATAGATAATAGGCAGTTTCCAGTATTTACGGTTGTATATCTGTCCTGCGCCAGGCAATACCAAGGCGAGCCACATTGCTCTCTTAGGGTCTGGCTTCCATGTGGTCCAATCTCTCTTCTCTTTTATTTTCTTGTTTTGTCTGTCTATTTTCGCAAGCCTTACAGAGTCTTTTTTAGATAAGTACAGGGTTGGCTCACTCTCTATGGCAGAGTCTGCTGCCATAGTCATGCTGTCAACCTTGTTTACGGACTGTGCTGCCGCTGTAACGTTGACAAGACAGGCAAAAGCAAGTGGCGTCAAATATTTTCTTATGCTAATGTAACGCATCTTTTGAATATTTCTCTGTGCGGATAATAGGGTGGGGCGCACTTATTTGTCGAGTATGGCAATGATTTTCGCCAGTTCCTCGTCTGAAGCGAAAGGAATTGTAATCTTTCCCTTACCGTTAGTTGAACAGGTCATTTGAACTTTGACAGCAAGTCTTTCCGCTATGTGCGATCTGAACGACTCGTATTCCTGTGGGAGCGTCGCCTTACCTCTTAGTGCTTTAGAGGCAGCCTGCAGGTCGTCGCCATTCTTCAGCATGTTCACCATTTCCTCCACTTTTCTTACGGAGTATCCATGCTTCATTATTTCCTTATACATCTTTATCTGCATGGATGGCGAATCGATTGCAAGTAGCGCCCTTGCGTGTCCCATGTCTATCTCTTTCTTCTGCAGTGACAACTGTATTTGTGCAGGCAAGCGCAACAGTCTTAGGTAGTTTGCTATTGCTGCACGGCTTTTACCTACGCGTTCCGACACCTTTTCCTGTGTCATGCCGTCGTTGTCAAGAAGATGTTGGTATGCCAATGCTATTTCTATTGCGTTAAGGTCTTCGCGCTGTATGTTCTCCACCAGCGCCATTTCCATTACGCTTTCATCGTTGATGGTGCGTATGTAGGCAGGTATGGCTCTTAGTCCTGCCAGTTGTGATGCTCTCCAGCGTCTTTCGCCTGCTATTATCTGAAATCTGTTGTCGTCAACCTGTCGGAGCGTGATAGGTTGTATTATTCCAATCTCGCGTATGCTTGATGCAAGTTCCTGCAGGGACTGTGGGTCGAAGTCGCGTCGTGGCTGGTTGGGGTTGGCTTCAATCATCTCTATTGCCACCTCGTTTATGGTGGATGACCCCTGTGGCTTAACCTCTTCGGTTGATATTAACGCGTCCAGTCCGCGACCTAAAGCATTATATTTCTTATGTACTGCCATAATGTTTTTAGTAGTCCTTTTCGTGTCTCCTCCTGTTTTCTGATGTTTTGGAGGGTTATGATATCTTTGACTTTTTTTTCTTCGTATTGTTGTTAAAGGTGGTTTTTCGTAGGGTTACCACCACTGGTAATGTGTCGTGATTATTTTTCGCGGTTTACTATTTCCTTTGCCAGTGCCAGATAGTTCTTTGTTCCTGCGGCATCTGCGTCATAGAGTATTACTGGCAGTCCATGGCTTGGGCACTCGGAAAGTTTTACGTTACGCTGTATGACGGTCTTGAACACGAGTTCCTGAAAATGTCTCTTCACCTCGTCATAAATCTGGTTGGCCAGGCGCAGGCGGTTGTCGTACATCGTAAGCAGGAAGCCTTCTATTTCCAGCGTTGTGTTCAGTTTTGTCTTAATGATTTTGATGGTATTGAGCAATTTTCCAATACCTTCAAGTGCAAAGTATTCGCATTGCACAGGTATGATTACCGACTGTGCTGCCGTCAACGCATTAACGGTGATAAGTCCTAATGATGGCGAACAGTCTATCAAGATGTAGTCGTACTCCATTCTTATAGGTTCCAGCATTTTCTTCAGCACTTTTTCGCGTTGTGGTATGGTGAGCATCTCTATTTCTGCTCCCACAAGGTTGATGTGGCTTGGTATGATGTCCAGTCCATTGATGTCCGTGGTGTAAATGGCGTCTCTTACGTCGGCATGATCAATAATACACTCGTAGAGCGAACAGTCAATCTCTTGAATGTCCACTCCCAGTCCGCTTGACGCGTTGGCCTGTGGGTCCGCGTCTATCACGAGCACGGCTTTCTCAAGTGTTGCCAATGAAGCCGCAAGGTTTATTGCAGTTGTAGTTTTGCCTACGCCTCCTTTCTGGTTTGCAAGGGCTATAATCTTACCGAGTTTCTTTTCCATCTTTTTGTTCATATTCATGCACCTTTTCTCGCCATGGCAGAACATAAGTAAACTTTGTTCTGCTCATCTGGCTTAACGAAAACGTTCTTTTTAATGGTGGAAATGCTTTTCCCCACCACGAAAATACAGATTATTGAAAATATTATCTTTGCAAAGGTACAAAAAAAGACTGACAATCATATCTTTTCTTTTGATTAATTACATAATTTTATAAGTTTTGCTATGAAATTAAAATCTTTTTTGTACCTTTGCAGTCGCTTATGCACCCGTAGTTCAACGGATAGAATGGAAGATTCCGGTTCTTCAGATTAGGGTTCGATTCCCTACGGGTGTACCTGTGTGTGTTCGCTTACGCGCACCTTTTCTCGCCATGGCAGAACGTAAGTAAACTTTGTTCTGCTCACCTGGCTTAACGAAAACGTTCTAAGATTTCTCCCTGTCTTGGAATGTTGTTTTCTTTTGGGGGCACTTAGTAACTTAAGTAATTATTCAAATTATTTCAACCGTACAGTTCGATTTTTTTTAATTCATAATTCATAATCCTTAATGACAAAATGAAAAGATGACAAGATGACAATAGATAGAATTAGCCTGGAAGGCTGGTCCGAGCGCAGCAAATCATGTCGTACCTCCGTGAGGAGCAATAACCTATAGATTTTGGTAGGGTCAAACGTTGTTTGTTGTTTGGTTGTTTAGTTGTTTAGTTGTTTAGTTGTTTAGTTGTTTGGTGGTTTAGTTGTTTGGTGGTTTAGTTGTTTAGTTGTTTTGTTGTTTGGTGGTTTAGTTGTTTGGTGGTTTAGTTGTTTAGTTGTTTGGTGGTTTAGTTGTTTGGTGGTTTAGTTGTTTAGT
>DAIUFT010000043.1:24266-25218 GCA_036844425.1 Prevotella sp.
TGTTTTGTTGTTTGGTGGTTTAGTTGTTTTGTTGTTTTGTTGTTTGGTGGTTTAGTTGTTTTGTTGTTTGGTGTTCGTTTAGTCGTTTGGGAGATTGTTCGTTTAGTCGTTTGGGGAAGTTACTAATCTACTAACATCCCAATCTACTAACATCCCAATCTCCTAAACCGCTAACCGTTGGCAAAGATACTGCTTTTATGAAATCTCTGCAATAGTATTTGGGTGGGTCTGTCAGTTAGGGCGTCTAAGTGTAAGACAAATACTCTTCGTCAGTGGGCAGTCCGAGGTAAATCAGTAAAATATTACGTTCTATCTGTAATATTTTTATCAGTCTTTCCGGGTCTCTTTGTCCATACGTCTTTCTGTCGGTAAAGGTAGTCAATCTCCTCCACGAAAGAGCGCAAGAACTTGTCGCGTTGCCTCTGTATAATTTTACCACATGCTATTTTTCCCAGCGTACCCTCACGCAATGGGTGTTTCGTTGCTATTTTCCGTAATTTACTCCGAGTTCGTTAAGTTTGTTTAGAGCATAGAGCAATGTGTCATGCTTAGTAATGTTCTTCTTCTTTGTCATTGTGTGAAGTGTGCTTAGAACATTACCCCTATCCTCGGCTTTCAGGTGCACCATTAACGACGTCGTTTCACCAAGAGCGTCGAGGATAATGTTGTGTGGTTGTTTTGGACCTACCCCCAGGGTGAATCCTAGTTTACGATGACAGAAATAGAGTGTAGGTTAGTTTTTTCACAAAAAAAGCCCCAACGCGAATGTTGAGGCATAAACGACCCTTCCCCACACAAACTACAAATGTGTTTCGTGTGAGGTAAATATCAATTTAATTATGAATTATGCATTATGCATTAATTATGCAGCGCATTGTCATCTTGTCATTTGGTCATTTTGTCATTAAGCGTTTCGGGAAATGCGAAAAAAGGGTCACTATATATAAAATAT
>DAIUFT010000044.1:0-23240 GCA_036844425.1 Prevotella sp.
AAATATAGGTTTATTACCACAAAAATATAGGTTTATTACCACAAAAATATAGGTTGCGCCACAAATCGGTGGTTTTTCTTAAAATCGGCGTATGGTATTCAGCCTGGAAGTCCCTTGCGCTGCATGAGGGATGTTATGTCTGTCCATGTCCCATCGTTTTCTTTGCGGTAGATGCGCTGGTTTGTGGTGGAGGCATTAAGTCCTCCAAGGTGGCGCAGATATGGACCGGTTTTGTAGAAATCGAAGTTTTCAAGGTTAACAAGTGGCGAGAGTTGCGCTCTCCCGCTGTACCATGCCACTTTAATCCCTGTATATGCCTTATGGATATAAGCGGCAATATCATCTATTGATTTAGGGTCTGCATCACCTCCCATCAGAGCCACACACGTGATGTCGCTTCCGTATTCGTTCATAAATGCGTCTATCGCTTTTTTCGTTAGGGGAGTACCTCTGTCCTCCCACAGATACTGACTGTGGCATCCTGGGCATCGACATGGGCATCCTGTGATGTTTATTGCCAATGTCGTCTCGTTAGGAACCTCTTGAAAGACTATGCTAGCGTTTTCGTATTTCATCATGTAAAATAGTTTTTTTATGGGAAGCCTTATTTCAAACTAAGGGCAACCTTATTTCAAAAAAACAGCGAGAAAGGCTATATCGTTCCGCATTCACTTCCTAACATGATGAGCTAACATAATGCACTTCCTGAAAGGGTGTTTTTGCGTCGATTCAGACTTCCCGCTGAAAAAATTATAGATAAGTTTAGACAACTCTTTTTAATTTCAGTTAAACGTTATAACAGTTAACTGTTATAACGTTTAACTATAATACTGAAATCTCAATCCCTTGCTAATCAGATATTTTAGAATAGAACCTGCGAGCAGCTTCCTCTTGTCTTGGCTTAGAGAAGTTGCTTACTCGCTTCAGATATCCAATGATGCGTGTCATGTAATCTACGTCTGTCGATCCACACACAGGGCATGCCTTCAAGTATCTTTTGTCGATGTGACCGCACTTGTTGCATACTGTGTTTGGAATATTAAAAGTGAAATAATTGCATCCTTCTTTTGCGGCAACCCTAAGCAAATGTGCATATTGCTGTTTAGAAAGATGCTCTTCCAAATTCATGTGCAAAGCAGAACCACCTGTCAGATGCTCAATATAAGGTGCTCCGTGAAGCTTGAACTTATCCAACACTGTTAGTGAAGGATCCTCCACAACGTAGAAATAGGAGTTGTAGCAGTCGCGTGGGACGAAATACCCGTCTTCTCTATCCCATTTAGCATGCTTCACGCCAACATTCTCTGCCGGAATCATCTCACAGTTGAACATCACATCCTTGGTCTTATATTTCTTGTTGTATCTCTCTACGATAGACAAAATGCCCTGTACAAAAGCTTTATATTCATCGTTAGGAGAAATCCTCAGTCCCATAAATTCTGCTGCCTCCACGAGACCGTTTATGCCTATGGTCAGATACTGGCGTGCGATATTGATATAGCCTGCATCAAATAGCGGCAGCATGCCATGAGCCTGCAAATCCTTCAGATTTTCGTTGTAAGCCAGCTGCACTTTGTGGCAGAGATCCACAATGCCTTCCAGGTATTCGTGGTAGTCGAGCCCGTGATTCACAGCATACTGCACACACCTGTTCAGATTAATTGTCAGCACGCTCTTTGAACCTGTTGAAACGCCACCTGCACCAAGTGTATAGCTAAATCCGTTGTCTGTAATCTCATTTCTCAGTCTACAGCAAGAACTAAGAGAGTCTGCGTCCTTGCTCATGTAAGTGAAAAATGAATGTCCTTCTGCGTACATCTCAGCTGTGAAATCGCCCCATTCCTTATCTCTTGGTTCGCCATCCTCTGTTGTAAGCAAGGCCATGGTTTCCACAGGGAAAGTAAGCATAGTCCTTGTCCTTTCCTTATTGAACCATTTCATGAAGCGCTTCTGCAGCCACGACAAGCCGTCCCAGTCAGGCTTTGAACCGTCTGGAAAGTAGAAATCTCCAAAGATGCTTTCAAAGTAGTACTTATCATAGTAAGCTATATTCCAGAATACAGCCTGGTAATTTCGTGCTCCCGTAGGCTGGTTAAGCGAATATACAATCTGCTCAAAATAGTCGGTTATAACCTTATCGAGCGTTCTCTTTTTCAAGCTCAGGTCTGCTTGTTCATCGGCATGCTTCCAGTAATCTTTTCCGTATTCTACTCCGATGAAATAATTCATGTACATGAGAAACTCAGGTGTGGCGCAAGCTCCAGACAGCATGCTTGATACCATAAACACCATGTTCACAAATCCTCCACAGAAGCTCTTGAGGTTAGTTGGAGCTGTTGAGTTGCCGCCAATGTCAAGTGTGCCGCCAATCAGCCATGGATACATGGTGATGCTGGCGCAATAGTTGGCAAGACTTGTCTCATCATTCTTGTAGATGAAATGATGAGTCAGCTTGTCTACATATTCGTCAGCAAGCTCTTTTCCGTACATCCTCTTAATTCTATCTGTTAGCAGGCGTCTGTTCAGTCGTATGAAATTAGATTTCGGAAGCTCACCAATCAGCGTAGCTATATTCTTGTGCTCCACATTAGCGTTAGCGTCATACTTTGATCCTGTAGCAGCGTTTACCGATTCACAGTAGTCTGACAAAAACTTCAGTTTTGACAGAGTCTCCCTGTCTTCTCTATGAGCTTCTCTATACAGCATAAACGACTTAGCCACATCGTAAAATCCACCCTTCATCAGAGCCACCTCAACTTGGTTCTGAATCTCCTCAACCTTTATGTCGTCACGTAAATGAAGCTCGCAAAGTATACCAGAAAGAGTAGCCAGGTCTACTTCGCGGTTTACACTTTCGAACGCTTTCGCTACAGCGCCCATAATTTTATCAAGCGAAAATACAGCCTTTGTACCATCACGTTTAGTGATACTGAAATTGCTCATATCCATTGTGTTAGCCATGTTATAATGTTGCTTATTTTTTTAAATTGCACATTATGGAAATTCTCTTTTTGGGAAAACTTTTTCTTTTTGGAAATGGAAAAAGTTTCCCAAAACGGGAAACTTTTTCTTTTTCCATTCAAAAAAAGTTTCCCATTTTTGTTCCATGCCAATGCGGGTGCAAAGATAGATATTCTTGCAGAAAGCGACAAGTTTTTAATGCTAAAATTGATAGAGTCAAAGCGAATCACAAACAAGTGCAATCATTATGAGAAAAAATGTAAGCATCCTATCCAATCCGTGTTGCGAGATGTTCGAGAGAGCGTGAACTTTGTGTCCCCAAAAATCGAAGAATGTTCAATCCAAATGAAATCGACAAGTACAATCTCTTCACCTCTATGGTTTATCCCGAGATTGATATGTGCAAAGTTTTATTGAACAATGCAATCAGAAGTGCGTACAATATATATATGATACCCCTTAACGTTGCAGTATTGTCATTTGCGGCACTGAAGGACTTGCTATCACAGCAGGAGCAGAAGGCGACTTAACGTTGCAGTATTGTCATTTGTGGCGGTATTCAAAGGGGAATCTCACGCTAAATCCTGTAGAACCGATTTTTCAAGTATGTATAGTAAAAAAGCGCTTAAATGTAAAAAATAGACTCCATCTTAAGAAAAACGCTGTAATTTTTATAACTTTTTTAAAAAATGAAAGGAGATATGGAATAAAAGGACTATATTTGAAGCAGCATAGGATATTCGTTTTTCCTATTAAACAGCATCGGGAAAAATGAATATCTTGCGCATACCTATTCTGGAAGTAAAAAAATAACAATCAAGATGCTGTATAGAAAAATATGAAAATATCTATAACAGCATGGCTTATGTCAGCAGTAATGCTTTTGGGAAGCTGTGAGAGGATTACAATTGAATCAGGTGAGCCAGATAGTGAAGCGGATCAGGCATCATCCCTCAATGAGTTCGCCGTTAAGACTCGCGGAGTGGTAACATATGATGAAAAAGCTGGCGAGACAAAAGAGAAGGTCAGCTATCCTGTGTATCTCTACGCATTTGACTCAAGAAACAAATGTGTGGGCAGGGAAAGAGTGGCTAGCGCAGACGACCCTATCCAATTCAGCCTCATAAAGGGCTCATATACGATATGTGCCCTTGGAATAGACATAGAAGACCGTTACACTATTCCTGCGCAGAGCACTGCTCAACCCACGTCTCTTGTCAAATTGAAGAGCGGACTCGGTCATGCAGACCTCATGTCATCAACAGCCAATGTGGTAGTAGAGGAGGGTGAAGAAAACACCGTCACCATGCAGATGGAAAGGAAAGTGCTGAGGGTGGATGACGTGACCTTGCGTAACATACCAAGTGATGTCACAGGTGTCAAAGTGACTATATCTCCTCTCGGAAATGACATTCAGATAAATGGAACACTCAGTGGCACTAGCGGTTACAGCACCATTAGTCTTGCGAAAGATGCAGAACCAGGGACATGGTCAAACGAGGATAGCTTATATCTTCTTGCGTCAGATAGCAGAGCCACAATAAAAGTAGCGCTGGAGTACGGTGATGATGGTGAAACCAAGGCATACACCTACACAAGCGAGGAGGTCTTGGAGAAGAACTACATAGTCAATATCACAGGCGTGTTCAAGGCAAAGGAAATCATTCTTTCAGGCACTCTCAAGGGAGTCGACTGGGCAGGCTCGAAGAACATATCGTTCCTTATGGATGAAGTGAGTGGCGACACGAAGACTATTCCTGCCGTTGGAACCATATATAAAGGCTGTTATGTGCTCAGGCATTATCAGGAAGGACAGAACACAACGGTTGTCACACTCATGAGCCTAAAAGAGAAGACAGGCCTCAAGTTTGATTATGAGGAAAATCAGTCATCCGCTTCGGCTGCAATAGCCGAGGGACTGGAGGAACTCTCTGAAGGCGATTTGACTCTGAGGATGCCAGACCTCCAGGAGCGCCGTTATTTGGCAGCCAATATAAATGATATTAACGAAGGTCTGAAACGGCTTAAAGCTACGCCTATATCTCTTAACCAGGTGAACGCGGATGGCAGTCCCAAGGACAGGGTTGGTTACTATTTCAGGCGAACGACCAACGGAAAACTTTCTTTGTTCTTTGTCAATGGCGGAAAGACCGATTCGCAAGACGAATTATTGCCATCGGAGTCAAAGTTTTATCATCTCAGAGGTTTCGCAACATTGACGTTCTAACACCTGGCTGGTATCTCATGCGCACATTATACCATATGGAATATAGGCGCAAACAGCAAATATAAGACTGGTAAAGGGAGCATCATGCTCCTTTTACCAGCCTTTTCCTTTGACACATACGCCTTTCCTTTCTGATCTATAAGTCAAATAGGACTTTATGTCCTATTGCAGGATAAGACATTGACCTGTACATCTCCTTTTTGAACAGTCTGTTTTTTGTGAGTATCCGCAATTTATGTGCGTGCGGCTTTGGGGATACTTGCAAAAAGCTTACATAGATTCGTTTTCCCGCTTTTTCGCAGTGGCGCAGAGATTTTCGAATTTATCGGACGCCAATATTTCGAAATGTTGTATTTTATTTACCAATGCAAGGGCAGTTATGTTAAATACGCAAGCATTATCGTTTTATATGCTATAAAGAATTCAGGCATATAGGCCAAGCGCAAGCATTCTGTCAATGCCGTATTGCGGAATAAAAAAGCAGCAGAACTTCATTGGCGATAGAAGTATAGCTGCTTTTCAATATGAGTAGTACTTCTTTGGCGGAGCAGTAGTACTGCTCTCAGAGGCAAGCCCTGAATATTTGGCTAATACCTTTCCTACCGTAAACGTTCAAATATACCTGCATGCCATCGAAATACTCCTCGTCCCCATAACCGAGCCTACTGTAAGCATTCAAATATACCTGCATACGTGGTTATAGTGTCTGCATATGTGAGTAAAATAAAAAGAACAAGCAGCCTTGCCCGAAAAGAGGAAAAAAAGAAAGCGCATGCAGTGACTATCGTCACCGCATGCACCCATTTGCATTTATGAAGAAATTCTTTAAATATAGGGATCTAAAACAAAAAGCATCTTGCAGATGGCACTATAATAGCGTCATTGTCATCTTGCAGCCAGCACCGCATCATTCACGTTGCCTGCAAATCTGTTATCTTTCCAGTTGCCTGCAATAGTCCTGCCTGAAGGTGTAGTGTACTTGCCTTCGCCGTTGCGCATGTCGTCCTTAAACTGACCTTCGTACACAGCGCCAGATGCCCATACAAACACGCCGCGACCCTCGATGTTAGAGTGAACGAATTGGCCTTCGTACGTGCTGCCATTAGCGTAGGTATATTTGCCGAGACCTTCCTTCTCGCCATTTACCCACTGACCTGCATACACGTCGCCATTGTTATGATAGTATGTGCCGAAGCCGTTTCTCTGGTTGTTCTCATAGTGACCAACATACTTGTCACCGTTGGCAGCAGTGAACACACCTTCACCCACTCTTACGTCGTCCTTCCACTCACCCTCGTAAGTGTCGCCGTTCGCCCAAGTCAGCTTGCCGTGTCCGTTGCGTTTTCCGTCCTTCCACTCACCCTCATACACGTTGCACTTGTCAGCGTAGTAAGCTGAGCCTACTCCGTCCTGCTTGCCGTTCTTGAAGGATCCTTGGTAGACATCACCATCCGTCCAAGAGTAACGTCCGTAGCCGTTAATCTGGCCATTTTCGAAGTTACCCTCAAACTTGTCACCATTCTTCCACTCATACACGCCTTGGCCATGCATTTTGCCCTGCTTGCGCTCACCCTTATAGGTGCCAGCATCCTTGAGGTTAGGGTTCTTCTCAGAAGCATCCTGACCGTTAGTCTGAGCCGTTGCGTGGTTGTAGGCTCCGAGTGCTATGAATGATAATACTGTTAAGATAAACTTTTTCATTTCTGATCGTTTTAGATGGTGTTACTGCCATGCCATTGAGCAGTGTCTTGAGAATTGAGTGGCATATTGCTGCACTTTTTCCTTGTTGACAGTGCAAATTTATGTAAAGTTCATTTTGTTTGCAAGAAAAAACACATAAAAGTATAAGATTAAATACAAAAATATAAGTAAAAAGGAAATTAATGATAATAATAAGGCAATATAAGTCTTACTTAAGGGGTTTGTGAGGTCGTTTTATGTTTCCTATGACTGCAATCTCGTCAGTTAGATGAAGTTAGATATGTGCATGTCTGTTTATGTATTTTGAAGGGTTAAAATCTGCATGGGATACAAAAACGGAGTCCGTTTTTGTATCCCATGTATGCCTAATCAATTGATAATGTTATAAAAGAGATATAGGTAATATAAACAGCCAAGAATACAAAACCTTCCCATCGTTCAAGCGTTCTCTTGGTGAAGAGAAAAAGCCATAGAAGGAGGCATAAGGCGAGCTGCACGACGTAGTCGATGTAAAAAGAATGCCACGCATCGCTAATAGGCGCGATAGCGCTCGATGCTCCTATGACACAAAGAATATTAAATATTCCAGAGCCGGCTATATTCCCTATGGCCATGTCCGTCTCCCCTCTTCTTGCGGCTATGACAGACGCGCACAGTTCAGGCAGGCTGGTGCCCACCGCCACGATGGTGAGCGCAATTATCCTTTCCACGTCCTTTGGGTCGATGCCAAGGCTTGTGCCTGCGATGGTAGCGAGGTGAGTGGCTCCCTTCACAAGAATGCTTGAGCCTATAATCATAGCAGCTATCGAGACGGTCGCAATGATGGCGTTCTTAATCATGCTCTCAGAAGCGCAGGATTGACCTTGAGAACTTGTGCCTCCGCCGACAGTGGTTGCGGTTTGCGCTTGCTGCGGAAGTCCAGCCTCTGAAGCTTGTGGAGTCTGCTTGGATGTTCTTATCTCCATGGTCATTTGAACAATGATAAGAGCGAACATCAGGATGCCCATCCATCTCTGTATGGTGCCTGTGTACGCAAAGGCAAGAAGCAGAAGCATGGCGATGACGAGCGACGGAATGGTGCGCTTGAGTATGCCAGAGCTTGCCGGAGCAGGATGTATGATGGCTGTGATGCCGAGAATGAGCGCAATGTTGCAAATGTTGGAGCCCGTGACATTGCCGAGCGCTATGCCAGATGTGTGGGCAATGGCAGCCTGCAGGCTGACGCATAGCTCAGGCATTGAGGTGCCGAATCCTATCACGGTGATGCCAATGATGAGCGGACTGAGATGCAGTCGCTGCGCTATGGCTACGGAACTTGTGACGAGATAGTCGCCTCCCTTTATGAGGAGAAGGAGGCCTGCGATGATGTATATTACAGAAATTAGCATGGTGTTTTTTCTATGCAGTTTGGCAAACTTTACTTGTGATTATTGCATTTGTTACTCGTGGTTATTGCAAACTCCACTCGTGGTTATAGTAACTTTACGTATGTTTATGCTTATATGTATAAGCAGATCGCAAGGTATGCCTACTTGTTATAATATAAGCATCCTTGCGATCATAATGTGCTGTCATTTACAAATACGATGTGTTCATTTCCTGTTGAGCACCTTGACGGGTGCCTTGCCGTTTGCTCTGATAATGCTTATGCCTGGCAGCGCAGCAGGCGCGCTTATGCCCGTGAGAGTGTAGTTTCCTGTCTGCGCAGCGTTTTTTTGTTCCGCGGGGGCATCCGTTATGCCAGTGATGATGTCAGACTGAGACACTTTGGTGAGCTGGCTTGAAGCCTTGCTTGCAGGGCTAACGCAGGTGACGTTGAAGATGAAGCGCACGGTAGCGGTAGTCTCCCCTCTTGTGTATTTGATGGCTTGGCTGATAGTGTAGCTGCTGCCCTGCGTGAGCGCAGCAGGTTTCTGGCCGACGTTGAAAGTGAGGGTTGACGGAGCAAATTCGCTATAGAGCGCGCCAGAAGCGTATGAAGTGCGGCTTCCCTTAGAAGAGAACCAGTGTCCATAGCCATTGGCGGAAGACCCCTGGTTGACGCATGATCCTGTAAGCCGGTTAACGGCATAGAATTTTGCCTGTCCGTCAGCGGGCTGCTCTGATGACCACGCAACGATGTGGTCAGCTATCTGCGCAGCTGGCATTTGGAAAGCCGTGCCGAGAGCTGCTGCCGCTTCTCCTTCCACTTTAACGGAGGCAAAGCTGTAGTCTGTAGATGAGTATGGTAACTTGACATCGTAGGTGAGCGTAGCGTCAGTCACAGGGAGGTCTTCGCTGATCGTTGGCGCTCCGTATATGTTGGTTCCAGAGAACGACACGGTGTAAGGCCACTGGTCATCATTGGCAAAGTTGGTGTCCCATTGATGCTGGATGTATTCTTTAGGCGCAGGTGAGACAACAAGGTAGAGCTTGTCGACATTGTCGGGGATGGTAGCAGAGACCTGGTCCGTTTTGCTGCCCATGCCCCCAGCAGCGCAATAGAGCTTGTCTTCATAGAGATATTTGCGCGTGCCGTCCTTGAGCAGGGCCACATATCCAAGGCGGAAGCCCCTCTGTATGTTGTAGCGCTTATTTTCATTGTATGTCGTGCGTCCTTCCATCTTTGTCTCCACCCCATCCTCGAGATACGCAGCTTCATCGCCTGAAGCGAGCGGAGCCCTCGACTTGAGAGATGTGAAAGTTGTGGTTATCTGCTGTCCGGCTGCAGGCACATTGAGCGGTATCACATTGAAGCCCGTGCTCTGAGGACAGCTGTAGTAAGCCACCTGGTAGGTGTTGTTGCCCACAGAGTAGTAGCGGTATGGATAGGTGCCAATATATGGGCCAGCTTCATCCCTTGCCACGTCAAGGTCGATGGTTGCCATGCGGAGAGCATACTCAAAATAGAGCTTATACAGCTCCGTCACATCGATGCCGAGCAGGTCCATGAGCACCTCATTCGGATCTTGCGCCTTGCCCGTGTCATGACGCCACAGCTTGCCTATGATGTCGATGCCATACTTCTCTGCGAGGAAATAGTGCCACCAGTATGACTGGTACCGCATCCACTCGTGCGTCATGGCGCAGTTGGAGTAGGCTGAATACAGTCCCCATGACTGGCTCCATTTCAATTCTGGATATGCCTGCACCGATTGCCATTGCGCCGTCTGCTCCCAGAAAGTGGATCCGCTGCCGATGGCCGCGCGGAAGCCAGCGTTGCCTCCAAGGTCTGAGAAGCACTGATACTGGAACGAGTGTCCCACCTCATGAGCCACAGACTGTCCCACTGGGGCACATGTGCTTGGACTGAGCCACAGCGCGCCTATCACGTTGTCGTAGCCTCCTCCGTAGCACACCCAGCCAGTAGTATGGTTCAGCAGAATCATCATCTTATATTTCGACACATTCGAGTGGCTCTCATCGCAGAAAGCCAGTTCGCCGACATTGAGGGCGTAAAACTTCTCTGCCTTTTGCAGAAGGTCGTCCACATCCACCCTGTAGGCGCTTGGAGCGTCGGTTGGGATGGTCTTGCCATAGTCCTTGTCCCAGTAGACGATAAAGTTCTTGCTTTCCTTTGACCTCGACTTCGACCATGTATATTTGTTGTCAGTGTCTTCCTCCTGATAAATCAGGGTGTCAGTGCGGTTTTGCCATTCATTAGGAATGTAGAGCTTCTTTTGCGCTTCCATCTGAGCGCAAGCGGCGAGTGCCGCCACGAAGAGAGTATATTTAATGTTCATATTGCTCATGTGCATTTTTCGAAGAAGGCGGAAGGGATTGAAAAAAATGCCCGTTCCGCCTTCATTCTTTGTTATAAGTAAGTTTCTATATAGTTATGTCTTTAAGTCCTTCATTTCACAAGCACCTTCTTAGCTGTGCCGTCAGAGAGTCGGATGATGTTGATGCCCCTGCTGAGGCCTGCCACCTTCTGTCCTGCCGCGTTGTAGATGCCCGCAGCCTTTGCGCTGCCTGCCTCAGTGCCGCTGATGCCTGTGAGGATAGGGCTGTTTACTGACACGATAGTGTAAACATAGTCTACCCTCTTTGCGTTAGCCTCAAATGAAATGCGGATCACAGCCTTGTCTTCATTGCCTTCTTCGAATGTGAGTGAGCCAAGGTCAACGTAAATCTGGAGCATTCCGTCATCGTCTTTGTTGATAGCTGCGGTGATTGAGCCGCTTTCATCCATATAGCCGTTGGCATCGAGCCAGAATTCTTCTTCTATATTCAATGCCGAGCGAGTGGATGGAGTCTTAAAGGCGTAAACAGCCACGTTGTCTGCCACGTCTTCCACATTCAATCCCAAGGAGTCAGCAATTTGCTGCGTTTCGAGGGCGAATTTGAATGCTCCATCGTCGTTAAGACCTGCCATGGTCACAAATCCCTCGAAGGTGTCGAGAAGTGTAGCCTTTTCTGTCTCTGTCTCCACATAGTTCACGTTGAGCACATACTGGAAATAGTTGCCTGTCTCTTCGTTCACAAGGTAGAGGTTAGCTGTGTAGCTGTCGCCAACGCTGCGCTGGCCTGGGTACTGGAACCATGTCAGCACGCCATCACTATATGTCACGCCGAAAGAGTTAGAGCCCCATCCTGCGTTGTCAACTACCACTTGTCCTTCCTTGTTGGTGTAAGTCTTGTCGCCGAACCAGAAACCAGGCTTAGGGTCGCAGGTGTACTTCTTGCTCATCTCGAGCGTTGTCTCCTCGCCTTCAGTCTTGGCGAGATCTGTATAGAGCACGAAATCCTTTGTGCCAATCTTGCCCTCAATGTAGTCGAGGTCAATAGATGTTTTTGTAGCGTATTCCCATGTGTCAGCGCTTGGCACCATGTCGAAGCTGATTCCGTCACGCTCCACGAGGGTGAACTGTATAGGCTCAGCGTCAGGGTTGGCTGGCTTAACGGTATATTCCACAGTGACGAGATAATAGTTCTGTTCATACTGGAAGAGGAACTGTGGCTTCACAGTGACAGCTTCCTTGATGTCTGTGAAGTGGTTCGCCATCTGGCCAATATCGAATTTGCCGTCAGCGAGCGCAGATGGTTTGATGAAGCAAGCCGTAGCGCTTTGGTTCCATGCGATGATGCGTCCTTCGTCGCTATAGTAATATCCGCCGCTGCCTTCTGTATGGTTGTCAGAAATGCCGCCGTTTTCGTCATAAGCATAGAAGTCAGTTATGTCGGCAGCCTCGCAGCCAAGCTTCTCAAGCACGTTAGCCATGTCGATGGTGAAGCTCTTTGTCTGGTAGTCGTTGTCAATGGCAGCCTCTATCTGCACTGTCTCTTCTCCAACCTTAACCATCTTGTCTGGGTCTATGGCCTCAGGGTCCGCAACCTTTGCCTGCACCTTGATGCGCACAGCGTTGCCGCCTACGATCACATAAAGATAAGCGTAGTCTGTGTCGCCAGCCTTCATTGTGCTTGGATATTGTCCGTAAGTGAAAGAGAACTCGCCATCGGCAAGTTTAGGTGACTGAGTGTAGAATGTGCAGCCAGCAGACCAAGCCTTAAGAAGGTTCGACTCCATAGCCACTTCCTCACCGGTATCCTCATTATAGTTGATGTAGCGGCCAAACCATGAACCCTGAGCCACGGTCTCTGGCAGGCGGAGTGTGTCTGACTTATAATATGTGACAACGTCGTTCTCTTTCTTGAAATAAGAGCACTCAGCAAAGATATGGTCTGTGAGAGCCGACTCAAGGTCTGCCTTGAACGCGTCAAGATCCTCCACGCCAGCGCCGAGCTTCTCATACACGTCGCTCATGGCCACGGTGGCTGTCTTTCCCTCATATTGCTTGCCAGTCACAAACGGCATCTCTACCTCATATTCAGCCACGATGTTCAGCTTTGAGAGCAGAGTGTCAGCTTCTGCAAGCTCCGATTTTCTTGCAGCCTCCACATTCTGGGTGATGTCGAAAGTGACCTTCTTCTCACCGCTCACAATGGCGAGCTGGCACTTGAGCACCGATGGGTCGTAAATCTTCTTGAAGAAATCAGGGTATTGTCCTGTATATACATATACCATTCCGTCCACCTTCTCCTGGGTCTCCTCATCTACATAAGGGTCATTGTAAGTGATGCCCACAAACCAGCAGCATCCATCCGTGCCATAACCAACAGCCGCGCCGTCGGCGTTGAGCCAGAACTCATTATGATTGCCCGTGTACTCGTTTGTCTGCCCGTCGGCAGTGGTGAGATAGATGGCACCGCCATCCTCCTGCATGATGAGCTCATGGAGAGAAGCCGTGTCGGTGGCGAGAGCTTCCGCTATGTCGGTGGCGGCAAACGTCTTGCCTACATTAGAGTAATCTGTGCGAGGAGCCGAACTCACATCCACAGTGTGCTGCGCCTTAGCCAAAGAGGCAAGCCCGAAAATCAAGGCCACAGCCAGCGCAAAGACAGATAGGTAATGTTTTCTCATGTTTTTTCCTTTCTCCGCGCCATCAGGCGCAGAATAAAAAAGTTAGTGTTAAGTTAGTTGGTTAATCCATTGAAGGAGTGATACAAATCACACTGGCAAAGTTAGTCTTTTCATCAGAATGTGAATAAAAATGTAAGCGGGTTTTTTGAAAAATTGTAATATTTTGCAAGGTTTTGGACTAAATTTACACAAATAAGACTAAAATCCATGGCTATTGAGATAAATATCCTTATCTTTGCCATGCGTTTACAGAAGCGCATAAGTAAGTTTTTCATTAATATAGCTAGTCTAACAAATTCGGAAGCGCGGCTGCGTGATGCAGCGGCGCTTTTTCATCACACATCTCACATTTGTGATTAAACATAAAAATTTTATATTTCTGCTATTATGGAAAAAGTAAAACTTGCCGTCTTCGTCACAGGAGGCGGAACCAATTGTGAAAACATCATCAGACACTTTCAGGGCTCAACCTCTGTTGCGGTGGAGATCGTGGTGAGCAGCCGCGCCGACGCCTACGCCATCACAAGAGCTAAGAACCTGGGTGTGCCCGTAACCGTGATAACACGCCAGCAGCTCAACGAGGAGCCAGACCTCGCCCTTGAGGCGGTGAAGGGTTGCGACTACATCATTCTCGCAGGCTTCCTCCCCAAAGTGCCGCTCTATCTCATTGAGCGCTTCCCTAACCGCATCATCAACATCCATCCTGCCCTCCTGCCCAAATTCGGAGGCAAAGGCATGTGGGGCCACCATGTGCACGAAGCCGTGAAGGCCGCGGGCGAGACGGAGAGCGGCATCACCATCCATTATGTCAACGCAGAACTTGACGAGGGCGAGCCTATAGCCCAGTTCTCTACCCCACTCTCTCCCGACGACACGCCTGACGACATCGCGGCCAAGGTGCACGAACTGGAGATGAAGCATTTCCCAGAGGTGATAGAGCAGGTTGTCACGGGCTCCAATAAATAAGCCCGAGAAGAACAAGGATACTGCGGACGTTAACACTTCGAGCGTTCACCAGCAATCATAGCACAAGCGGCAGATGCTCCACCATGCACAATGAGTGGCGCTCTGCCTCTTTTGTTTTTCCACCTCGACAAATCAAAACTTTGTCAACTTTTCCAATTCAACTCATCAAGTGTCCTTATTTTTCCACCACACTGATTTTTGTTTCGTTTTTCTTCTTGTTTTTACACTTTTTCACCCTGCTTTTGCCTTGTTTTACATTGCTTCTCCGTCCTACCTGCGATTGAGCTAAGCCTTTCTCTATACGAATCAGCCGTTTACCTAATCACCAATCGGAGGCAGAAGGGAGGCAGAACGAAGGCAGAAGGGAGGCATAACGGAGGCACGACCCTTCCACAGCCCCTGATTCATGCCGCCAGCGAGCGCTCTTAGCCAGCCGAACACCGTGCCGCAAAGGTAGCTGATTCCATGCGCGGAAGCGAGGGGGCAAAAAAGCCTGTTTGGAGACTTGCCGAAAACTGCGCCATTCTGCGGGGTGCAAGAATGCCATTTGCCATGTCTGCATAGCAACGCACGCCCAAAAGACTGCTGGAGCCGCTGCGGCAAAACGGACAGAAAACCCGACACCGAACAACAAAAAAACAGGATGCCCCACAATAGTGAAGCATCCTGTTTTTTTGTGCTTGGATGTATAGCCTCTTGCGCTAAGGTAGCTTAGTCCATGAGCATAGCCTTAAACTCCTCACATGGCTTGAAGTAAGGAATCTTGTGCTCAGGCACAACCACCGACTTGTTCTCCTTGATGAGACGGCCCACCTTCTGGGCGCGAGTCTTGGTAGTGAAAGTGCCGAAGCCGCGGAGGAATATGTCCTCGCCTTCCTGAGTCTTTCTCTTCACCACTACCATCATGGCCTCTACCACTTTCAGGGCCTTTTCCTTCTCTACACCAGTCTCCTTGCTTATTTCAGCTACTATTTCTGCTTTTGTCATAGTTTTTGTGTTATTGTTAAGTATTTTGTTCTTATATCATTCGTGTCTATGCGGCGCATGGCATGAGTCGCGCTGACCTCGCCCATGCTGCTGTGCGCGCTGCGCTCCATGCCTTTTATCTGCTTCTGTGGTGAAGGCTGCGCAAAAACGGGTGCAAAGTTACTACAAATTTGCTCTATTACAAAAACATAGGCAGACATTTTTAAGCGAAAAGCGGCATTTTCGGCTAAAAACGCCGAAAATGCCGCTGCCCTTATTGCGCTTTGACGCTTTGCCTATGAATCAGAGGCTTGTGCGTTGCGCGTGCCTTTGCTTATCAGTAGAGATAATCGCTCTTTATTTCTCCTTCCCAGAAGCCTTTCTTGTCTTTGCCGAAATCACCGTTGCCTTCTACCCACTTAGCGAAGTCGGTGTATCCCCACTCTATCTGCTGGCTTTCCTTCGTCCACTTCACTGCGGTGCCGTTCTTTATGCAAATCTTCTGCGGAGCGAGGCTCTTTGTGCTTGATGTCTTAGGCAGAATGGTTGGTATGGCGCTGTTGTCGTTTCTCTGCACGCAGATGGTGATGTCGTCTGGATTGGTTGTAGCGCAGCCGCTGATGGTGAATTCATAAGCACCCACGCCATCGTGTCCTCCTGCGGCTCCCACGTTGATAGGCTTCATGTCTGTGTAGCCCATCATTTTGTGCAGCTCATAGTTAGGATCAGTGCCGATGTATATTGGAAGCGTACCGCCCACGGCCTTCACTGATATGTGGGCTGTGTAGTTTCCTTCGCTTGCCTTTGTGTAGTAGATGTCAAACACGAGGTCGTTGAAGTCGAAGTCGTATGTGTTGCCAAGGTCCTCGCAGAAGACGCGGGCTGTGGTGTTATCTGGCTCTGGAGTTGGATCTGGCGTGTCTTTTGGAAGGGCATCGGAGATTTTCACTATCCAGTTGTTGTAGTAGCCATCGGCAGACCATTCTCTATTCTTATGAGTTTCATAGTCAAAACCAAGGTAATATCCATCATAGGTAAGTTCTCCTATCTTGAAAACAAGATGCATGATGGCATAACGGTTGTAATATTGGCCATCCTGACTGTTATGGTAGCAGAAATCGTATACTGTCTCATTTTCATTTCCTACATACAACTGTATTCCTCTTGAATTGTATACGTTGTCATAGGAGTCGGGATTATTCTGGTTTATCTTATTTATGCTTGAGCCACTATTGAAATTATTTATGTGCGTTCCATCTGATGCCCCCCAGCTGTCAGTGACATTGCTTTTTGCCATAAGCATGTCCATTCCATACCCAGGACTGTTGCTTTTCCAGCTTCCATTAACATCGGACCTGTCTTCATCACCTGAAATATGCTGCACGAAAAATGTATTTAGTTTGAGGTCTCGGCATCCAGCGTATTCAGCCTTAACAAGAGTGACCTTGCTGTCAGTATTCGCAAGAAGCTCTGATGCAGACATGTTTTCAGGGTTCTGATGCTCCCTAAACCATCTTGACACGAATACTATCTCATCGTTGGTAACGTCACCAACGATATTGCCAGAACCTTCTTTTACCGCACCTGCTTTTATCTGCTCTTGCGTGTACGGGCTGGCGCATGCAGTGTTAGCTGAACCAACATAGTAGAGTCCATCTGTTTTAGAAGGGAATCCTGGCACTACAATTTCTGAACTGGTTCCATTATTGTATATTTTGTAATTCTCATATCCATAGACGACATCTCCATTGCCTTTTTTGACATTGACCCAGCCACTATTGCCATTGCCAATATTGCTATTAGTAAAAATCCACGCTCTTGTAGACCGGGTCTCATCCTTTACAGCGAGAGCTTCAAAGCCCCAGTCCTGGTCTGGGTCAATCTTTCCGTATCGGTCCTCAAAGTTTTTAGTATATTCAACAATAGTCTTGTATTCCTCCTGTGTGAGATTTCCCTCATACTCCTCAGGAGAATAGTCGCTACAAGCCACCACCGCAGCGGATGCCGCTGCCATGGCGAGCGTTTTGAAATTAAATTCAAAGTTCTTCATAATGCGGTATGTTTTTCAGATTGTAAATGTTTTATCTGTTAATGTGGAACAAGCGTTCTGCGCATGGACTCTATGCAGGCATAACCTCCTCATCCATCACAAAATCAGGTGCAAATATAGTGGCTTTAATTCTATTGCGGCAATATTTCGCCCTTTTTCTTCACTTTTTTTTACATCAGCCATTGTTTTCCTGCCTTTTTGCTACTTGGATGGCTTTTTCACCTCCCGCAATTTAAAGTGAAATGTGCAACGGATTGCAAGCAGGGAAATTTCATTATTACAGTATAACGTTATTATAGTTAACTGTTATAATAGTTAACTGAAATTATGCGCAAGGGAGGCAAAACGCACATAATGTGTAGAATAAGATAGGCAGGGAAAGAAAAAATGACGCGCTGCTCTTGCTTGTGGCAGCTGAAATGCTTATCTTTGCGGCAGCTCTCCGCGCGGAGGCCATGCGCTTTGTTATCATGGAGCACGGCCACGCCGCAGAGGAGAGAGAGTATAACAGAGAATGCAACTTTTATCAATTAAACATTTTTGCGATATGAAAACTATACCAGTGCTGCTGCTGACAGGTTATCTGGGCAGCGGAAAGACCACGCTGCTCAACAGGATTCTGAGCAACGAGAGGGGAATCAAGTTTGCGGTGATCGTGAACGACATAGGCGAGGTGAACATTGACGCCTCGCTGATAGAGCAGGGTGGAGTGGTCGGAAAGAAAGACGACAGCCTTGTGGCTCTGCAGAACGGGTGCATCTGCTGCACGCTGAAGATGGACCTGGTGGAGCAGCTGAGCGAGATAGCGGGAATGGGCAAGTTTGACTACGTGGTGATTGAGGCTAGCGGCGTGTGTGAGCCTGCGCCTATAGCCCAGACCATTGTGTCTATCCCAACGATGGAGCCACGCTACTGGCGCGACGGGCTGGCTCGCCTCGACTGCATCGTGACGGTGGTGGACGCGCTGCGCATGAGGGACGAGTTTGCATCCGGCGAGAAACTGAACTCTCCGCTGGTGGCTGAGGAAGACATCGAGAACCTCGTGATACAGCAGATAGAGTTTTGCAACATCGTGCTCCTGAACAAGGCGAGCGAGGTGGACGCTGCCGACCTCGACAAGCTGCGCAAGGTGGTGAAGGCCCTGCAGCCTAAGGCGGAGATCATTGAATGCGACTACTGCGACGTGGAGCTTGAGAGGATACTGAACACTGGCCTGTTCGACTTTGACAAAGTGGCTTCCTCTGCAAGCTGGATCGACGCTATAGAAAACCAGCATGAGGAGGAAGAGGACGATGATGACGAAGAGGATGAGGATGAGCATGAACATGAACATGAGCACCATCATCACGAGCATGAGCATGAACATCATCACGAGCATGAGCACCATGACCATGGGCACCATCATCACCATGAGCACGACCATGAGCACGGCGAGACAGAGGAATACGGCATCGGCACGTACGTGTACTTCGCCCGCAAGCCTATGAACCTGCAGATGTTTGACAACTTCGTGGCAAAGCTCTGGCCTCGCGACATCATCAGAGCCAAGGGCATATGCTATTTTGAGGGCGAAGAGGACGTATGCTACCTGTTTGAGCAGGCAGGACGGCAGTTTAACCTGCGCAACTGCGGACAATGGTACGCCACGATGCCCGCTGACGAGCTCGAGCGACTGATGGCTGCTGAGCCTAAGCTGCGCGACGACTGGGATGAGCAGTATGGCGACAGGATGCAGAAGATTGTATTCATCGGACAGCACATGGACGCTGACATGAAGCGCTTCATCAAGGAGGCTCTGGACACATGCCTCTGCCCGTAGCGTTCAGGAGCTGCGGAAGCGCGGCTTTTTCTTTTATTTCAAAATCGCTTAATAACACAAGTGTGATTTATGGCTAAAACTATTTGCTTCCTTAACCACAAGGGCGGAGTGGCCAAGACGACCTCCTGCGCGAGTCTTGCCATGGCACTATGGCTGATGGGAAAGAAGGTGCTTGCTATCGACACGGACCAGCAGTGCAACCTGTCGGGCGTGCTGGGCTTCGCGCAAGACCAGGGCGACGCAACGCTGTTCGACTGGCTGAGGTCTGGGTCTGAGCCACCTCCCGTATATGAGAAGTATGACGGGCTTGACTATGTGCCTGCGTCGAAACGGCTGCGCGACATGGAGGCTGAACTGATGGGGCGCAGAAGCCGGGAGACGGTGCTGCGGCGAAAGCTCGCCGTGCTGCAGGGGCTTTATGACTATGTGCTCATCGACTGCGCTCCGGGCGACTCTGTGCTCAACGACAATGCGCTGGCTGCTTCTGACCTGGTGATTGTGCCCACGGAGTGCAGCGGCTTCTCACTCCAAGGCATGCAGAACATCCTTCAGGCCATCAAGGAGATCAAGGAGGAGGTTAACCCTGGCTTATCGATAGCGGGGTATCTCATCGTGAAGTACGACAAGGGCACGAGGATAGCGAGGGAGGTGACCGACTATTTCAGCCGTCAAGGTGACGCTCCGATGCTGAAGACGAAGATAAGGAAGTGTGTCAGGTTTGACGAGGCTCCGCTGCAGCATGAGACCATCTTTGAGTATGCTCCCACTTGCAATGGGGCTGAAGACTACATGCTTCTCGCTGAGGAACTGACAGGCGAGGCGCGCCCTGCCGACTATGCTGGTTTAATTAAAAACATCAAGGAATGACTATGGCTACAAATAAGCGCAAGGAACTTGGAGTGGGGGCTTTTATTTCTGAGGCGCAGGCTGAGGCGGCATCGAAGAATGCGGCCGGCAGACCCGCGCGCAAGCAATCGCTGCTTGACCGCAAACTGGCTAAACTGGTGTATCTGGACCAGGATACCGAACGCGAGCTGAAGGTGATTAAGGCTCTTGACGGATATGACTTCAAGGAGGTGATATTTGCTGCGGTGAGGGGCTTTGTGGATGAGCATTACCACGGCATGGGCCTCGATGAAGAGGGGAGGGCAAAGATAGACAGGATTATAGCTGAATATAAGGTCAGAGAATGACGCTTTTGCATTATAAGAATATGCTTCCCGCATTTCTTATGCATTGTTTGACAACATATTACTAATTTCAGTTAATCATTATTACAGTTAACTGTTATAATAGTTAACCATAATAACAAAATATACATTTTTAGCCTATGAAAGATTTTTTGGAACTGGCGCAAGAGAGACGGTCCACGCGCTCTTATGACACAAACCGTACGGTAGAAGAGGACAAGTTGCGCTACATTCTGGAGTGTGCCCGTGTGGCTCCCTCAGCCGTGAACCGGCAGCCGTGGCGCTTCTATGTGGTGCGCTCAGAGGAAGGCAAGGCGAAGCTGCGCCAGTGCTACTCTCGGGAGTGGTTTAATGAAGCTCCCCTATACATCCTGCTGACCATCCGCCATGATGAATCGTGGCACAGGCGCTTGGATGGAAAGGATCATGGCGACATCGATGTGGCCATAGCGGCTGAACACATTTGCCTGGCGGCTGAGGAAAAAGGCTTAGGCTCGTGCTGGGTGTGCAACTTTGACGCGCCTCTGCTCCACAGCCTGCTTGCGCTGCCTGAGGAAGAGGAGGCTGCGGTGATCGTCCCGATTGGGTATGCAGGAGATGGAGTAGGGGAGACTAAGCGTACAGACCGCAAGCCAATGGATGCTATTGTAAGCGATTTGTAAGGGTCAAAGCCTGGCTTTTGACCGCAAGCCAGCAGTTGCGGTTATGGAGAATTTGAAAGGATTTACACCTGCATGATTGCAATTGCATTCCACACCGCTCACACAAAAGCCTCAAAACGGCACCATACAAGCCGTCTAACGCTATCAAACACCAAAGATGGACAATCTACCATCCTATACACAGAAAGCCTCTTAGAAGCGATTTTTGCTTCTGAGAGGCTTTCTGTATTCTAATCATGGAATAATTCCTGTTTTTATCTCGCTGATTGCAGTCTCCACGGACGGAAGCAGCACGCACCATGGCACAGACTGCATATTTCTTTCTCACAGGCTGCACGTTTCCTTCTCACAGGCTGCACGTTTCCTTCTCACAGGCTGCACGTTTCTTTCTCACGGGCTGCACGCTTCTTTCTCACAGGCTGCAATCTCCGCCACCTTTCTTCTTCACTTCCTGTAGTCTCTGACTATGATTGATGGCATGCCGATTGGCATCACGGAGGCTATGACTTTGCGCAGTTTCTTGAGGTCCTTGGCATTTTTGGGGTCTCTCTCGGCCGCCTCATACGCTTCGTAGCTGCTTCTGTCAGGAAACTCAATCCAAATGAAGCCACGGTCGCTGCCGCGGTGCGTTGCCTTGGCAAGGAATGGCTTTAGAGAGCCTTCGTAGTTGCTCATCACCTTACCCCATTCTTCTGCATATTGACCTTCCACACGGGTGAATGCGGGGTCCGAGCTGAACAACGATGGCGTTGCTGCTGTGGAGCTGCTCTGGTCATGGACGCCTTCTTCTGCACTGGCTGACGGCTTTGCGGCTGCGCTGAAGGATGCGAGACGAAGCTTGAGGAGGTGCATGACATAGCTTTCGAGGGTGCCTCCCCACCGGTGCGGCTGCTCTACGGCGGAGGGAAGCTCGTTGTAGGCATATTGGCGGAAGGCTTCCCAATGCTCGTCGCTAATCGTGGCGAAAAGGTCAAGGGCCGCTGCTTTGTCGAGAGACGGACACATGCGGAGAAGGGATTCGGCAAGCTTCGCCTCGCTTTGTGCGCGGTGCACCTTGATGTCTCGTGCTATGCCAAGGGCATTGCGCTTGATGTAGAAGCGTATGGCATCGGGGTTGCCGCGTTTCCTTGTTCCGCGGTATATTGCCTCATATCCGTTGGGGGCTTTTGTCTCATCAAGGATGATCTCTATCTTGTTGTCACGACTGAGGCGCTCCATGTCACGTTTTGCCACACACAGCACTGACTTGCTGAAGCGGGAGAAGAAGCCTCGGTATTTTTCGCCGGTGATCTCTCCTGTCTCTTCATCGCGGTCTATCATGCCAAGGAAGTCTTTCAGCTCGGAGTAGTCGATGACTGGACTCATGTTGCCCATGCCCACGTGCTTCATGAGGAGGAGATACAGCCTGGATGTGTAGCAGGATGAACACCACAGGGCTATGCGCTCCAGGTGGTTGATGTAGCCTGCCGACATGTCGAAGGCATAGGCTGCAGCCTCGGGGTTGATGGCTACCTCGATGTAGGAGCACCGCCTTCTGCTTGGCTGCATGGAGGCTTGGTCTTCGTTGTCGATTATGTCGTCTGTTACATCGGGGACGGGCGCTGATGCCTGGCGGTAGCGGTATTCCTGCCCCTCTGCGTTGGTGTCTTTGCTCGGTATGAAGATTTTCTTGAATACCGGTACGCGCAGCTCTCCATTCTTCAGACCGCTGTTGGGGTCGAAAATGGGAACCTTTATCCATAGCCCTTGTATGGCTTTGAGCATCTTCTCCACATAGGCGTAGTTGGTGTTGCCCACATGCAGGTCAGCGAGGCTGATGCGCACAGGCGGCATATGGGCGAGCGCCTCGTCGGTTATGAGCGGATTGGGAGTGGAGCGCTCGCGGTGGTGCCCTTCCTCGAAGAATCGCTTCATGTGATCCTGAAGCTTTCCAGAGACCATGAGCATGATGTCTTGCTGCAGGGTCTCAAGTTGGGATCCAATGGTGGTGTAGGCAGCTGGCGTGTTTATCCAGCGATGCTGGTCAAGAGCGAGTTTGATTAGCTCAGTCTTCTTCGTTTTGTCTCTTTCCATGTGTGTGGTCTGCATGTGTTGCTTTGATGCGGTTTTTATGTGGCAAAGTTATCTATTTTCTTCTTAATGCGCAAATATTTCCTCTCTTTTCTTATTTTCTTTCTATATTTTCTTTGATATTCTTATTTCTCCTTTTTTTTTAACATTTTTGCCTGCGCTACCGCTTTCCAAACCTATATTTTTGTGGTAATAAACCTATATTTTTGTGGTAATAAACCTATATTT
>DAIUFT010000045.1:0-23216 GCA_036844425.1 Prevotella sp.
TCCAATTTACATTCGCTTTGGCGAGTTTTTTTTAGCTCATGGATATTTCATAATAGTAAGTGTATATCAAAATTGTAATATAACATTTAATACAGTCTCTTTGGGGCATCTGCTTCCCAATAGCCTATATTAAATATTAAAATAATTTTGAACACTTACTTATTATAAATTTGTTAGCGAGTAAACCTGTTTCAATGTTTCTTTATACGCTTATCGTCCGCTTAACCACTGTATCCTTTTTTTTTTTTAACAATTAAAGCCCACTTGGTTGGCTGTTCAGCGATGGTGCGATAACAATATGGAGTATGTGTCACGCAATAGGAATATTATGGCTGTTTTTTCATTGGCGTAAGCCTCTATGGAGCCGAAGTTTTTAACTTCGGTATTAGAATGTGGCCTTTAGGGATAACCGAAGTTGGAAACTTCGGCTCCATATTCCTATTGCGTGAACCCTGCTGCTTGTTCATTAATGCTTTTAACTTCGGATGTGATACGTGACCTTTATGACAACCGAAGTCGAAAACTTCGGTTTGCCTTGACGAGGAAACGTGACTACCGCTGAACAGTTACCCCACTTGGTTGGCTGTTCAGTTATTCAACTTTCTGATTTAAGTGCGAAGTTGGTTCTCAGAGCCTTCGGCTACTGAGAAATGGTCAAAGGAACACGGATTGCGAATAAGACGGATTGGTCTTTTCACGGATCCTTTGACCATATAAATTTGGATTTTAACTGATTATATTAATAATTAGCCATATCTACAAGGCGAGCTTGCTCGCAAAATCCTTTTAAATCAGCGCCGTAGGCGTGGGTAAATCAAAATTTAGCACGGGTCAGGATCCGTGAAAAGACCAATCTGTGATCTCAGTGTTATCTGTGTGCTTTTGACCCGAGTCCACTCGCCGTAGGCGGTGGACGCTTTGATGAAAAGCTAAATTCGAAACTTGGGTTTCTTTTATTACAAAGATAATAATTATATTCGTAATAAAACAAATATGTGTAACTATTCAGTTCACCACAGGGCCTTCCCCTGAGCAAAACGGGAAATAACGATACATGTTATATAGAAGCAATTATCAGTATATGGTAATTGCCCCATTAGGGGCTATATACGGTAGCCAGCCATGTCAATGGCTGGTATTATTTTTTTTATACATTAACCGCGCCTTTAGGTGCGGTATAAATTATTTATTGCACACCTAAAGGCGTGCCTGCCTATTCACTTGACCTACCAGCCATTGGCATGGCTGGCTACCGTATTTTACTCCTAACGGAGTAGAACAAAGTTACAGTATTACCGCTGAATAGTTACGCCTATTCCAGTAATGACAAACCGAAGGCAGGACAGCAAAATTTTTTGAGCAGACGGAATATGGAGCCGAAGTTTTTAACTTCGGTTACCTCTGTGCCACATTGCTAATACCGAAGTAGGAAACTTCGGCTCCATATTCCTATTGCGTGAACCTTGCTCCATATTGTTATCGCACCATCGCTGAATAGTTACTAAGGAACTATTTAATATTAACGAATGTTAAATATTTTACAAAATGCTTTGTTTTCGTATAATATTATTAACTTTGCAACGGTTTCACACACCATGAGGCATCAAATCGTTAACAGTCTGTAATTATAGTAGCGATAGCCTTGAGGGTGTAAGTGGCGCTGTTATCGCAAACACACGTTGCAAAACTAACCATGCTTGTACTTTTCCGTTAATGCCACTTAACATGGTACTGCCTTCTTGCTAAGGCAAGCGGCAAATCTGAGCATAGCCAAGGCAGCAGGACTATCCATGGCGAGAAGGGTGCACGACATAGTACAATCATAGTATGTATATGATTAGCCTGGAAGGCTGTACTATGAGTAACCGTGGACGCAGTCTACGGATTGTGATAGGTCGGTAGCCATCAGCCTGGAAGGCTGTACACCGCTTAACACAGTGTATGCTCTTTGGCAAATCGGCAGGACTATCCATGGCGAGAAAACGTGCATGAAATGAAGGTTTTCGTTAAGCCAGATGAGCAAAAACAAACTTGTTTGAGTTTTGCCATGGCGAGAAAACGTGCATGAAATGAAGGGAAAAAACTTTTAATCAATAATCTAAAAACTAACTAAACTTTTATGAAAAAGAAATTACTTAATCTTATGATGCTCCTCGTAGCTTTGCTAATGGGGGGGGCAGCGCATGGTAAGGTTACAACACTCCCTGTAACCGAGGATTTTGAAGGCGATACGCATATCTTTACGGGTGGACAAATCCAGACAAACGCAAACACCAATTTGACAAATGTTCTTACTGCGGGTTCGGGTAACCTTGCAAAATTGGAGTTTGATGTAGATGAGTCAAAAGAAGACAATCAACCCTATACTTTAAAAGAAAACGAAATAGTTACCTTTGCTTATAAAGCGTTCAATGGTTGGATTGGTGGTGTCACAACTATCGGTATCAAAAATTCAGACGGCACAGTCTTAGTTGAATATACATATGATTGTGGAAAACCTTGTTCTATAACGGATGTCAAGATAGGCGGAACAACTGTTTCAGGCTTTGCGAACATAATTGCCCAAAGCTATAATGGCGGTGTTGGCCAAAAGTCTGCAAATGGCTATAGTGATAGTAATTATAATACTAGTAAAAAGAGAGACCAAAGATTTGTTCCAGATGCGAATAAGAATCTTGCAGTAAAAATTAAAATATCACAGTCAGGATATGTAGAGATTAATTTTGTATTGGGTTACAAAAATACAGACCAAACATTTTATGGAAATTTACCAAAAGGAACTAAGATTGATTTAGCGTCATTCGAGTATATAAGCAGTACTGTTACCAATAGCGATAGATGGTGCGGCATAGATGACTTCTCTATTACGACAGAAACAAAAGAGGTAGAGATGGTAAACTATACCATCAAACGAGTTTGCGGTGAAGAAGAACTCAGTTCTGAGGATTTTATGGCAGAAGAAAATACAGAATTGACGGTAGGAAAGGATGTATATTGGAAAGATGGAAAAAAATATTATTATGAAAGCGATGATTATGCTACACAAGGTAATGTGTCAGCAAACAAAGTATATACAATAAAATATAGAAAAGCAAATGAATACACATATACTGTGACAAACTCTTTGGGAGAACAACTAATATCAGGCACAGGTATCGAAGGTGAAGCTGTAACGGGCAACTATGTGCAGTATATAAATAAGAACGGGACATTATACGAAGCACAAAGACTTTCAACTTCTGTATATTACCAGTATTCTTTTGTCCCTACAAAAAACGATTATAACTACAATATAGAATATAAAAAGTCAGATAAAAATAACGTCGTTTATTTAGCCGAGGCTGAAGATATTGATGGGCTAACACCAGTCCTTAATAATAATGCTCCTATCCGTTGCTCTGGTGGCCAAGGTGGATATTCTTCAAAAGCAATAAAACTGACAACCTTGCAGCCTGGTAAGTATACAGTCACAACTGTTTTGTGGGGTGGAAAGCAAAATGATAAATCTTATCATACTATAAAAGCAGGCGACATTTCAGTGCATACACCAGCAACAACTGGTTCTATTGCTTCTTCAACATCAGATGTGTTTGAAATAACAGTACCTACTGAAATTACATTTGAAGGTGGTTCATCAACACGTATGCTCGACTACATCTACATCACCAAGATTGCAGAAACAGTAGACCTCTCCGCTGACCACATATTCTCTACATTCTGCTCACAGAGCGACCTCGATTTTACTGACGTGGAGGGCGTAGAGGCATACGCCGTAACAGTGGACGCTGATGCGAATGTTAATCTCACACAGGTTACTAAGGTGCCTGCAGGAAAGGGCGTGCTGCTGAAGAAGACTGGCGAGGATACAACGGTGACCGTGCCTGTAACAACAGACGCTACGATGACAGAGGAGAACGCTCTCGTAGGAGTAACGGAGCCTGTGGCTGCTGCTGAACTTATCAACAAGGGTAACGTATATGTACTGAAGAACGACAAGAGTTTCGCAAAGGTAGTAAGTGGTGCAACGGGTTCTATCCCTGCCGGCAAGGCGTACCTCGTATATAACGCTGCCTCCTCACAGGCTAAGCCAAGCGTACTCGTCTTCGGTGACAACAACGCTACTGCCATCGATGGTGTAGAGGAGAAGGCAGAGGCTCAAAGCGCTGCTATCTACAACGTTCAGGGCATAAAGGTAGAGAAGGCTGAGAAGGGCGGTCTCTATATCGTTAACGGTAAGAAGTATATTAAGTAAGTTGTTTGGTGGTTTGGTCGTTTAGTGGTTTGGTAGATTGGTCGTTTGGGAAAGTTACAAATCTCCCAATCTACTAATCTCCCAATCTACCAAACGACCAACCAAACGACCAAACCACTAAATAACAAAACAACTAAAAAAAAACAAACAACAATGAAAAAGACATATATAGCACCAGCAATAAACGTAGTAAAGGTACAGACCACAATCATGTCGGGCAGCAATCCAACGGTTAGCAACGATGAATCTTATGATGGTGACCTCAGCAACGTACAGTACCGTCACAACTCCATTCAGTGGATAGATGATGAGGATGATGAGATTTAATCCATAATAAATAAATCAAAATTAATAATCAGGGCTTCGCCACGTATATCTTTTAACGTGATGAAGCCCTGATTTGTTTTGTGTGTACTGAATAAAAAGTAAGCGAGGATATTTTGTAGTAAAATATTTTTTTCTTAACTTTGCAAATAAAAGAAAAATATGAGTAAAGAAAATAACATACAAGACTCAGTATTAGAAAGAATCATTGCCGCAAAGCGCAGAAAGTCTGAGATACTCGCAAAATGGGAACAAGAGATGAAAGAAGACTATGAGAGGGAAACGGGAAAAAAGGCTAACTATTTCTTTGCGATGTAATGAAACTAAACGCTGAATTATTAACGGATGCACCGTACAAGGTAAAAGTTTCGTCAGTAGAGGGATTCTACGAATTTGTTACCGATTATGGCGTAAGGTATCGTGTAGGCTTTATGACCGATGACATAATACAAAGTGCAAGTTCTTATGAATTTTTTATAGCCAATGTTAATTGTAAAAGTTCTCCGGGAGATGTAAAAGTAAGAGAAACGATATTGGTAATTCTTGACGCATTTTTTCGTTGTAATAATGATGTGTTGTTATACATCTGTGAAACGGCGGATGGAAAACAAGTGATGAGAAACCGGTTGTTTCAGAGTTGGTTCTCGATGTATCAAAGGAAATCTATGGTAACGGTACTTTCTTCATCAGTAAAAGATGCCGAAGGTGTAGTGAATTATGCTACAATTATTATAAGGAATGATAATTCAAAACTAAAAGAGGTCATAGAAGAGTTTACGAATACAATAATGATGCTTTCTGTAAAACCAGAATAGAAATACTTACAAAACTATAGAAACCACGGCTCCATAGTAATGCATAAAGTAAGCGGGCTTCACCCATGACAAAGAGAGAGAAAACAGCTCTCTGCCATGGCGTGAAGCCCGCTTTTTGTTATTGTAACCATAACGTTATACACCGTACTATACATACAACGCTTGGAAAAGGATAGAAAATGTTGTAACTTTGCAAACAGAAACGGGGACCCCACCATAACCAATGTAATTATAATATGTGGGATTATAATTAAAAAAAGGTTATAACCTAAAGAGTGGTAATTTATGGAACCACCCTAAAACCTAAAAACTAAAACCAACAACCTAAAATTAACAACCAACATTATTAATCTTAAAAAGAAAGGAAAAACACTATGGCAATTCAGTATGTAACTAAGCAAGACAATCGTAAGAACGGTAACAATCTTTGGTATGGTCGCGCTATTCATCCTTCAACTATCAACCTCGATGCTCTGGCAGAGCGCATACAGCACAACTGCTCTATGACTAAGGGCGACGTGCTGGCGGTGCTCACCGAGATGGTCAGCGTGATGAACTACGAACTCCAGAACTCTAACAAGGTGAAGATTGATGGTCTCGGCACCTTCTATATGGGCATACGTACCAGCGGTGCAGCGAGCGAGGATAAGTTTAACGCACAGGAAAACATCAAGGCGTTCACTGTGAACTTCCTTGCTGAGGGTAAGAAGACTAACGGCAAGTTGGTCCGTACCTTCACCGATGGCATAAAGGCTGTAAAGGCGGTGTAAAGGCAGCGTAAAAACAGTGTAAGGCCTGCGTAAAGGCAGCGTAAAGATAAGCCCCCTTCGTTCTCAACAAAAGAATTTTACTTCTTTGAGAGCGGAGGGGGCTTTTCTGTGTATTATTTCTGTGTATTTTTCTTGTGTTATTTCTTGTACAGAACGGGGTTGGTGCTTGGGTCGTTGTACATCTTCATTTGGCGGTACACCTTCATGTACTTACGTCCTGCAGCGATGTCGTCCAGCAGTTGGTCGATAGCGGTAGAGAGGTCTTTCTGTTGCTCCATGAGCACGGCGAGTTTGCCACGGCATGTAGCGAGATGTTCTTCAGAAGCGTCGGTACGTTCTGTCTGTTCCTTCATGTGCCATATCTTCAGTGCGAGGATAGAGAGGCGGTCGATAGCCCAGGCAGGTGATTCGGTGTTGATGGTAGCATTGTCCTGCACCTTCACGTCGGCATAGAGTTGACGGAAGTAGGTGTCGATGTCCTCCACCATGTCGGTGCGGTCCTGGTTAGACTTGTCGATGCGTCGTTTCAGCACGAGTGCCGCAGCGGGGTCAATCTGTGGGTCGCGTATGATATCCTCAAAGTGCCACTGAACGGTATCTATCCAGCACTTATGATAGAGAGTGGCGTCGATGGTGCCAGCCTCGTAAGGATTGTTGATAGGAGTCTCTACGTTATCGTGAACGTGGTAGTCCGCGATAGCGCGGCGAAATATATCGTTAGCTTTCTCTGTAAACATGAAATGTATTGATAGTGTGATTATTATTGTGATAACTTTTGCAAAGTTACGGAAAAACCTGTGAACAGCCAAATATTTTCTTGGTTTTTATAGAGTTTGTAGGATTTATAGGGGGACTAGGAGGACTATGGTGGCTAGGATGGTTAGTAATGACTAGGGAGGTCTATATTATTTAGTATTTCTGGGTTTTAAGCAAAGTAAAAAAATTTGCTGATTTAAAGTTTTTGTTGTACCTTTGCATCTTGGTTAAAACTATATAAGAAACAACAATACAACCAGTCCACGAAACAACCATACATGACAAGAAAAGAGATTCAGGACATAATGCGAGAGCGCATCCTCATACTGGATGGTGCTACGGGTACTTATCTGCAGCACTTGCAGTTGACGGAGGATGACTTCAGAGGCGAGAGATTTAAGAATCATTCTGTGCCGCTAAAGGGATGTAACGATGTGTTGTGCCTTACGCAGCCGCAGATTATTGAGCGAATGCATCGTGACTACATAGATGCGGGGGCGGACATAATAGAGACTAATTCCTTTAACTGTAACTGTTTCTCGCTTGCTGATTATGCTTTGGAGAGCATGGTGTACGAAATCAGTAAGGCTGCCGCTGAGTGTGCTCGGCGTGCAGGGGCACGTATTGTGGCGGGTTCGATAGGCCCTACAAACCGCACTGCTTCAATGTCGGCGGATGTTAATAACCCTGCGCAGCGCGACGTTACGTTCAAGCAACTGTATGACACCTACAGCGAACAGGTAAAGGGTCTGCTCGACGGTGGTGCCGACGTGATGCTGATAGAAACCATCTTCGATACCCTCAACGCTAAGGCTGCGCTGAAGGCTATAGAGGATGTGGCGCAGGAACGTGGCATTGACGTGCCGGTGATGGCGTCAGGTACACTCTCTGATGCGTCTGGCCGCACACTGTCAGGACAGACGGTGGAGGCGTTCGTGGCATCATTGTCACACGGCAACCTGCTGTCAATAGGATTGAACTGCGGCTTTGGTGCCAGACAGTTGTTGCCATGGCTGAAGCGTATTGCGAAGATTGCCCCCTGCCCTATCTCGGTGCATCCTAACGCAGGACTGCCTAACGTGATGGGGGGATATGACGAGACACCAGAGACATTTGCCGAGGCGGCGGAGGAGTTCCTCACATCGGGCGAAGCCGAGGGAGAGGGACACCATAGTCCGGTAAATATATATGGTGGTTGTTGCGGTACAACACCGGCACATATCAAGGCTCTGGCGGAAGTGGCAAAGCACCACTCCCCTCGCCCACTGCCAAACGACCAAACCACCAATCTCCCAAACGACCAAACGCCCAATCTCCCAAACGACCAAACCACCAATCTCCCAAACACCACCCTCTCGGGTCTTGAAGCCCTGAGGCTGTGTAAGGAGACAGGCTTTGTGAACGTTGGCGAGCGCACGAACGTGGCAGGTTCGGCAAAGTTTAAGAGACTGATACAAGAGAAGAAGTATGACGAGGCACTGTCCGTAGCCCGTAACCAGGTGGAGAACGGAGCGCAGGTCATAGATGTCTGCATGGACGATGGACTCATTGACGGTATAGAAGCCATGACAACGTTCCTTAACCTCATCGCTTCAGAGCCAGAGATAGCACGCGTGCCGATAATGATAGACTCCTCGAAATGGGAGATACTAAAGGCAGGACTGCAGTGTGTGCAGGGAAAGAGCATCGTAAACTCAATATCGCTGAAGGAAGGCGAAGAGAAATTCATAGCCAAGGCGCGTTACGTTCACTCCATGGGAGCGGCGGCAGTGGTGATGCTCTTCGACGAGAAAGGACAGGCAGACACCTACGAACGCAAGGTGAGTGTGGCACGTCGTGCCTATAAACTGCTGAGAGAGAACGGATTCCCTGGCGAAGACATAATCTTCGACCCTAACGTGTTGGCAGTAGCCACAGGCATGCCAGAGCATGATGACTATGGCAGGGCGTTCATAGAGGCTTGCCGAACAATACACAAGGAGATGCCAGAGACCCACATGTCGGGAGGTATCAGTAACCTTAGTTTCTCGTTCCGAGGCAACAACGTGATACGTCAGGCGATGCACTCCGTTTTCCTTTATCACGCCATGCAGGCAGGACTCGACATGAGCATTGTCAACCCTGCCATGACCACCATCTACTCGGACATACCGGCGGACATGCTGAAGGCTGTAGAAGACGTGGTACTGAACCGTGACAGCGGTGCAAGCGAACGACTGATAGACTTTGCGCAGGCTATAAAAGAGGCGGAGGACGCACGCAAGGCTGCCGAGGGAGGTAACGGAAAGGCTGCGGCACCGAAGGACGACTGGCGCACTGCCCCACTCCACGACCGCATTAACCACGCCATGCTCAAGGGACTGACCGACCATATAGAGGCTGACACCGAGGAGGCGTATCAGGAGGCTGGCACTGCCCTCGCCGTGATAGACAACTACCTTATGCCTGCCATGGAACAGGTGGGCGAACTCTTCGGACAGGGAAAGATGTTCCTGCCGCAGGTAGTAAAGTCGGCACGCGTAATGAAAAAGGCGGTGGCGGTGCTTGAACCATACATGACCGCACAAAAGCCTGAGGGCGACGACAAAGAATCCTTGGGCAACAACAAAGGCTCCTTGTGCGGCGACGTTTCTACGTCAGCCGCTAAAGCAGCAGCCCAGCCAACCATCCTCATGGCAACCGTGAAGGGCGACGTTCACGACATAGGCAAGAACATCGTGAGCGTAGTGACACAGTGTAATGGCTACGACGTGATGGACCTTGGCGTAATGGTTGATACAGAGACAATTATAAATGCTGCAAAGGAGCACAATGCCGCGGTGATAGGACTCAGCGGACTCATCACGCCATCGCTCGACGAGATGATAAACGTGCTCAGGGCACTGCGCCGTGAGGGCATGACGACACCAGTACTCGTGGGAGGTGCTACGACATCAACGCTGCATACAGCCGTAAAGATGGCACCAGAGTATCCTGACGGCGTTGTAATACAGGTGCGTGCGGCTGCTGATAACCCTGCCATCATACGCCGACTGCTTGCTGACGACCGTGAGGAGTATATTGCAGAACTGAAGGCGCAGCAGCGCATCATACGCGAGAACTACCTAAGAAACGAGGCAGAAAAGAAACCAAAACTGACGCTGGAGGAGGCGCAACGCCGTCGGCACGTAAAGAAACCCGAGGAGGTGGTGGTGCCAACGCCAGAGGCAAGGGTGCTGATAAAGTCGGACAACCACTCGCTGATACATCCGAAAGGCGAGTGCATGTGTTGCAATCCGCTTGTGCCACTAATCAACTGGCAGTACTTCTTCTCGGCATGGGGACTGAAAGGACATTTCCCCGAACTGCTCAATGACAAGGAAAAGGGTGGGGAAGCACAGAAACTGTACCGCGACGCACAGCAACTGCTTGATAAAGTGATACGCCTCAGACTGTTACGTCTGCAGACCAGGGCGCAGATACTGCCAGCATGGGCTGAGGGCGACGACATTATAATAAAGGATGCCAAGGGCAACGAACACCGTCTGCCTATGCAACGCTCGCTGCGCGATGAGCCAGAGACAAAGTGCCTGGCAGACTACGTGATGCAGCGAGAGAGTGGGGCAGAGCCACCTGAGGACTACCTATGTCCGTTCATCGTAAGTGCAGGCGTGGGTGTGGCAGAGATGCAGGAACGCTATCGTGCCGATGGCGATGAGTATCATGCCATTATGCTGAAACTCCTTGCCGACCGACTGACGGAGGCTATGGCAGAGAAACTCTCCATAGACCTGCGCGACACCATGCACTGGGGCAAGAAGAACATACGCATGGCGTTCGGCTACGGCTCATGCCCAGACCACAGCATGAAGAAACAGGTGTTCGACATCCTCGGAATAGGGGAGGAGACAGGGCTGTCGCTAACAGACAGTTACATGATAAACCCTGGCGAAAGCATCTGTGGAATAATTTTTGCCAATAGTCCAGAGAAGTATTTCGTGGTTTAGGAGATTGGGAGATTAGTAGATTAGGAGATTAGTAGATTGGGAGATTGGTAGATTAGGAGATTGGGAGATTAGTAGATTGGTGGTTTGGGAGATTAGTAGATTGGTAGATTGGGAGATTGGTAGATTAGGAGATTGGGAGATTAGGAGATTGGTAGATTAGGAGATTGGTAACTTTCCCAAACGACCAAACCACCAAACGCCCAAACGCCCAAACGACTAAACGCCCAAACCACCAAACGACTAAACGACCAAACCACCAAACAACCAAACCACCAAACCACCAAACCACCAAACCACCAAACAACTAAACCACCAAACAACCAAACAACTAAACCACCAAACAACCAAACGCCCAAACCACCAAACAACCAAACGACAATGAAAGTAATAGACATCATAAACCAAGCCAAGGAGTCAGGCAAGCCACGCTTTTCCTTTGAACTCCTTCCACCGCTGAAGGGCGATGGACTTGACAAGATATTCGGGGCGATAGACCGCCTCGTGCCATACAATCCAGCCTTTATCAATGTGACATGCCACAGAGAAGAGGTAAAATATACGGAGCGTCCCGACGGACTGATACAGAAGCACGTGATGCGACGCCGTCCGGGCACAGTGGGTGTCTCTGCCGCTATAAAGCAGAAGTACGGTATAGAGGTAGTGCCACACCTTATCTGTGGCGGACAGTCACGTTACGATATAGAGGACACACTGATAGACCTTGACTTCCTCGGCATACAGAACGTGCTCGCACTGCGTGGTGATGCCATGCCAGGAGCACACCGCTTTGTGGCAAACAAGGAAGGACATGCACATGCCGACGGACTGGTAAAGCAGATTATTGACATGAACAACGGCATCTTCATCGACGGAGAGCCAAACACCTGTCATCATACAGACTTCTGTATAGGTGTTGCGGGCTATCCAGAGAAGCACGTAGAGTCGCCTAACGCATTGACAGACATGGGCTACCTGAAACAGAAGATAGATGCCGGAGCAGAGTATATCGCAACGCAGATATGCTATGACTCTGACACACTCATAGAGTTTCGTGACCGCTGTGAAAAGGTTGGCATAGACGCTCCAATACTGCCAGGACTGAAGCCTTTCGCAACAAAGACGCAGTTGACGGTATTGCCGCAGACGTTCGCAGTAGATCTGCCACAGGAACTGGTAGATAAGGTCAGCGCATGCAAGGATAATAATGACGTAAAGAAGGTAGGAGTAGAGTGGGCGATAGCGCAAGGAGAGAAACTCATAAAGGCAGGCTTCCCCGTACTGCACTTCTACACGATGACAAAAACCGAACAAGTAGAGAATATAATAAAGGAATTAGGAATTTAGTGGTTTAGTGGTTTGGTAGATTAGTGGTTTGGTAGATTAGTCGTTTAGTGGTTTAGTTAATACCTTTTATGATAAGGAAACTATCAACTAAACAACGAAACAACTAAACGACTAAACAACTAAACAACCAAACGACTAATCTACCAAACCACTAAACCACCAAACCACCAAACCACTAAAACAACAAAAAAAACAAAATATGGCATTAAAATGTGGTATAGTAGGTCTGCCTAACGTAGGCAAATCTACACTCTTCAACTGCCTCTCAAGTGCAAAGGCACAGGCAGCGAATTTCCCTTTCTGTACAATAGAACCAAACGTAGGCGTCATAACAGTGCCTGACGAGCGACTGACGAAACTTGCCGAAATAGTACACCCAGGCAGAATAGTACCGGCAACATGTGAAATAGTTGACATTGCCGGACTCGTGAAGGGTGCCAGCAAAGGTGAGGGACTGGGCAACAAGTTCCTGGGCAACATACGTGAGACAGACGCCATCATCCATGTGTTGCGCTGTTTTGAAGACGAGAATATCACACACGTTGACGGTACCATAGACCCTATACGCGATAAGGAAATCATTGATACAGAATTGCAACTTAAAGACCTTGAGACCATAGAGGGACGTCTTGCCAAGACGGCAAAGATTGCTTCTACAGGTAATAAGGAAGCAAAAGTAGAACTGGCAGTGCTGACGGCATATAAAGAGGCTCTCGATGCAGGCAAGAACGCACGCACCGTGGAGTTCGACTCAAAAGAAGAGCAGGAAGCAGCAAAGAACCTGTTCCTCCTGACCAGTAAACCAGTGCTTTACGTGTGCAACGTAGATGAGAACTCTGCCAAGGACGGCAACGAGTGGACACGCAAGGTAGAGGAACTGGCAAAGGAAGAGAAAGCCGAGTCAATGGTAGTGGCAGCAAAGACGGAAGAGGATATAGCAGGCTTCGAGTCATACGAGGATAAACAACTGTTCCTTGAGGAGTTAGGACTGGAGGAGTCTGGTGTCAATCGCTTAATTAAGAAGGCCTACTCGCTGCTTAACCTCCAAACCTTCATCACCGCTGGCGAGATGGAAGTAAAGGCGTGGACATACCACAAGGGATGGAAGGCACCACAGTGTGCTGGCGTTATCCACACCGACTTTGAGAAGGGCTTCATTCGCGCAGAGGTCATAAAGTACGAGGATTATATCAAGTACGGCTCAGAAGCAGCCATACGCGAGGCAGGCAAACTCGGCATCGAAGGCAAAGAATACGTTGTGCAGGATGGTGATATAATGCACTTTAGATTTAACGTGTAAGTTAATTCATAATTCATAATGCATAATTCATAATTGTTATTGCCACCATACCGATTTGTGTATGCCCATGAAAGAGGAGAATATCATTAGGGATAAGAGTAAGGAATTCGCGCTAAGGATTATAAAACTGTACAAATACCATACAATCTCGGCACCACTACGTGAATATGTTTTATCAAAACAGGTTTTGCGTAGTGGAACAAGCATAGGGGCAAACATAAAGGAAGCACTTAGAGGACAGAGCGTTGCGGACTTTCATGCCAAGATGAATATTGCATTAAAAGAGGCGAGTGAGACTCAGTACTGGCTTGAATTGCTTTATGAATCAGATTACATTGACGTTAAGTCGTACAAATCTATTGTCAACGATGATATAGAATTAATAAAGATATTGACGAAAATAGTAAAGAACACAAATTGCTAAGTTTAATGCAATGCAATAAACAGGGCGTCTGCTTAATTATGAATTGTGAATTATGAATTATGAATTATTATACGTCCACTGGAACCCTGACCTTGTAATGTTCCATCTCGGACCTGTCGCCATACGCTGGTATTCCACCTGCTGGCTGATAGGACTACTCCTCTCATACCTTACAGTGAAGTATCTGTATCGCAAGCAGAAGATAGACGACGAGAAGTTCGAACCACTCTTCGTCTATTGCTTCATCGGCATACTTATCGGTGCCCGACTGGGACACTGCCTGTTCTATGAACCAGGCTACTTCCTCAGCAGTGGGGCACACATCGCAGAGATGCTGTTGCCTATACGACAAGATATGTGGGGCGACTGGCATTTTACTGGTTATGAGGGGCTTGCCTCGCATGGCGGTTCCATAGGCGTAATAATCGCAGGCTTGCTCTATTGCTACCGTATGAAGATGAAACCACTCATCGTATGCGATACCGTCTCAATAGCGGTACCGTTCACTGCCACCTTCATACGCCTTGGCAACCTTATGAACTCCGAGATAATCGGCAAACCAACCGACCTGCCGTGGGCGTTCATCTTCGAGAGGATAGACATGCAGCCGCGACATCCAGGACAGTTATATGAGGCAATAGCCTATCTATGCATCGGCATCCTGCTGATAGCGCTATGGAAAAAACGCCCTGACTATGTAGGCACAGGCTTCTTCCTGGGCACGCTGCTGTTCTGCACCTTCATCTTCCGCTTCTTTATAGAATACACCAAGGAAGTGCAGGAAGCCTTTGAGGCAACGCTACCAGTAGATATGGGACAGATACTCTCCATTCCATTTATCCTCATAGGAGCATACTTCATGGTGAGGGGAATGAGGAAAATTAAAAATTAATAATTAAAAATTTAAAATTATGATTACTATTGAGGGGTGTAATTTTGCAAACAATATCCCATCAAAGGTAATCATAATTTTTAATTCTAACAGTTGGTAATCATAATTTTTAATTATTAATTTCTAATGATTTGTAATCATAATTTCTAATTTCTAATTTTTAATTTTTAATTATTAATTTAGCAAGTAATGGCAAAGAAAGACGGCGAACTGACGCCGATGATGAAACAGTTCTTTGATTTTAAGGCTAAGCATCCTGACGCCCTGCTACTGTTTCGCTGTGGCGACTTCTATGAAACATACTGCGACGACGCTCTCGACGCCTCGCGCATACTCGGCATAACCCTGACACGCCGTAACAACGGTGCCACGCAGGGCGACGCCATGGCTGGCTTTCCTTACCACGCCCTCGACACCTATCTGCCAAAACTAATACGTGCAGGTAGGAGAGTGGCAATATGCGACCAACTGGAAGACCCTAAACTGACGAAGAAACTCGTAAAGCGAGGTATAACGGAACTTGTCACACCGGGTGTGGCGATGCAGGATAATGTGCTGAACTATAAGGAGAACAACTTCCTCTGCGCACTGCACTTCGGTAAAGGCTCCTTCGGTCTCTCCTTGCTCGACATCTCAACGGGCGAGTTCCTCGTAGATCAAGGCAATCACGAGTATATAGACAAGATGCTGGCAGACTTCCAGCCAAAGGAAATCCTTGTAGAACGCGGACGCAAGGCGCAGGCAGAACAGATGTTCGGGTCACGCCTGTGCCTCTTCGAACTCGACGACTGGGTGTTCACCGAACAGACTGCCACGCAACGCCTTCACCGCCACTTCAAGGTGAAGAACATGAAGGGCTTTGGCGTGCAGAACCTGCAGGATGGACTCATTGCTGCTGGCGCCATACTGCAATACCTTGAACTGACGCAGCATACGCACATTGACCACATCACGAAAATACAGCGCATAGAGGCAGAGCGATACGTAAGACTCGACAACTTCACCGTGCGTAACCTCGAACTCAACCACCCCCTGCACGAGGGCGGAACGGCACTCGTTGACGTCATCGACAACACCATATCGCCAATGGGTGCACGCATGCTACGCCGCTGGTTGGTCTTCCCACTACGTGAGGAGAAACGAATCAACGACCGACTGGATGTGGTGGACTACCTCTTCCGCCAGCCCGACTCACGCGATGTCATAGAAGACGAGATGCACCGCATAGGCGACATGGAACGCATCGTATCGCGCGTAGCCACAGGCAGAGTATCGCCACGCGAAGTGGTACAACTGAAACTCGCGCTGCAAGCCATCAAACCGATAAAGGTGATATGCATGCAGTCGCAGACAGAAGTGCTGAAAAGGGTAGGGGAGAACCTCGACACCCTCGACGAACTGCGTGAGCGCATAGACCACTGCATAGAGCCCGACCCACCGCAGTTGGTGGCAAAGGGTGGAGTGATACGCAATGGCGTTGACCCGCAACTCGATGAACTGCGACAAATAGCATACTCTGGCAAGGACTACCTACTGAAGATGCAGCAGCGCGAGATAGAGAAGACGGGCATCTCATCGCTTAAGATAGGCTATAATAACGTCTTTGGATATTATCTCGAAGTGCGCAACACTTTTAAGGACAACGTGCCGCCAGAGTGGGTGCGCAAGCAAACACTGGCGCAGGCAGAGCGATACATCACGCAGGAACTGAAGGAATACGAAGAGAAAATCCTCGGTGCCGAAGAGAAAATCCTCGGTCTGGAGACGAAACTCTATGCCGAGACCGTGGCTTACGTGCAGCAGTTCATTAAGCAACTGCAACAGGACGCGGTGCTCGTAGCCGAACTGGACTGCCTCCTCTCCTTCGCCAAGACCGCCGTGCAGCACCATTACGTGCGCCCTGTAGTAGATTCCTCTACAGTCATCGACATCAAGCAGGGCCGCCACCCCGTTATTGAGACCAACCTCCCCGTAGGCGAGGAATATATACCTAACGACGTGATGCTCGACTCAAAGTCGCAGCAGATTATCATCATAACCGGTCCTAATATGGCTGGTAAGTCCGCCCTGTTGCGCCAAACTGCCCTCATCGTACTCTTGGCACAGATAGGCTGTTACGTGCCCGCAGAGAGCGCGAAAATAGGTCTGGTGGACAAGATATTCACACGTGTAGGAGCAAGCGACAGCCTTTCTACAGGCGAGTCAACCTTCATGGTAGAGATGACCGAGGCGGCGAACATACTTAACAACGTCACCGAACGGTCACTCGTACTCTTCGACGAACTGGGGCGCGGCACCTCCACCTACGACGGCATATCCATAGCCTGGGCTATAGTGGAGTATCTGCACGAACACAAAGGGGCTGAGGCGCGCACACTCTTCGCCACGCACTACCACGAACTCAACGAGATGATGAAGAACTATCCGCGCATACGCAACTACAACGTCTCGGTAAAAGAGATGAACGGCAAGGTTATTTTCCTACGCAAACTCGTAGAGGGTGGCAGCGAGCACTCCTTCGGCATACACGTAGCGCAGATAGCGGGCATGCCACCATCGATAGTAAAGCGTGCGCAGACCATACTCGCATCACTTGAGAAGGAAGCGGCGCAGGTGGGCAATGCTGGCAAGAAGGCAACGCGAGAGACACTCAGTGCCATGCCGACAGCGATGGCTGACGATGCGCAACTGTCGTTCTTTAAACTCGACGACCCTGTTCTCGAGCAGGTGCGTGACGAAATCCTGGGGCTCGACATCAACAACCTCACCCCTATTGAGGCGCTCAACAAACTCAGTGAGATAAAGAAAATAGTAAAGGGATAACCATATAAAATCCATGCGCCCTGCAGGGGCAAAAGCATTACTTGTACGCTTTCTAAAATAACGGTGGTAATTTATAGAACCACCCATAATGCTTTTGCCCCTGCAGGGCGCACTGTTTGTGTACCATCAGTATTCCCAGGGTGCCGCTGCGCTTGCCCTGGGCTATGGGGAGGTTGGGCTTACAGCCCGCCTTGTTCTTTTAACCGAGGTTGGATAACTCGGCTCCATATATTTTCTTGGGATTAATTCTTCCCTATCCATTTCAAGAATTCTTTTTTCCACTCTCTACATTCTTCAGACCCTTTGGTTTCTGATGCTCCAAACCCGTGACCACCTGTGTTATAGAGTATATAACGATGGGGGATGCCACGCGCGGTGAGTGCAGAGTCAAGTAACAGGGAATTGCCGTATTTTACCACGGGATCGTCTTTACAGTTAACAAGGAACACGGGGGGACAATCCGCTGGGATGTGCTTCTCTAATGATAAGGAGTCACGCAGCGAACGACGATACTTACGCAGTTCACCGAGTAATGCCCTGCGCGAGCGTTTGTGCGTCAGCGGTCCCTGCATGGTTACTACGGGGTACACCGGCACTACAAAGTCGGGGCGCAACGAGTGCCTCACGCTGATACCCAACGGCGAGAGGAAATCCGTATGATGGTATGCCGCTGCCGACATCACGAGGTGACCACCGGCAGAGAAGCCCATCGCTCCTACGCTGTCGGGGTTCACGTTCCACTGCATGGCATGCTCCCTCACGGTGTGTACAGCCATCTGTATGTCCTGTAGCATCATGGGATGACGTCTGCCTGGCACTATCAGTCGCGAGTGCGTAACATACTGGAATATGCCCTGCACCCTGTAGTTAAGCACAAACGCTGCTATGCCGTTCTTCTGCAGCCAACGTGCCACCGCTACGCCTTCTGTCTCGCGGTCGTGCCAGCAATAACTGCCTCCTGGGCATACTATAACGCCCATGGTGGGGTGGGTGGCTCCGTCTGGCAGATAGGCATCGAGCGTCACGCTGCTGGCGTGGACTTTCGTTCCTTCCCATAGTCGTATGCGTTCCTGGGCTACTGTGACTATGGAGAGGAAAGTAACTAATATTAATAATAATGTATATCGTTTCTTTTTCATAAGTAAGTATTCATATCTGTGGGCTTTGCGAATACCGAAGTTGGAAACTTCGGCTCCATATTCCTATTGCGTGAACCCTGCTGCTTGTTTATTAATGTTGTTTACTTCGGACTTTATATGTGCTACATTGCTAATGCCGAAGGCAGGACAGCAAATGTTTTGAGCAGTTGGAATATGGAGCCGAAGTTTTTAACTTCGGTTATACCTGTGAAACATTGCTAATACCGAAGGCAGGAAACTTCGGCTCCATATTCCTATTGCGTGAACCCTGCTGCTTGTTTATTAATGTTGTTTACTTCGGACTTTATATGTGCTACATTGCTAATGCCGAAGGCAGGACAGCAAATGTTTTGAGCAGTTGGAATATGGAGCCGAAGTTTTTAACTTCGGTTATACCTGTGAAACATTGCTAATACCGAAGGCAGGAAACTTCGGCTCCATATTCCTATTGCCGTGAAGACCTTTCTGCATGTTTATTAATGTTGTTAACTACGGCTCCATATAAATAGAGTTCACTGTCTATAAAACAATTAGGGCTTCGTCACGCTCATATATTAACGTGGCAAAGCCCTAATTATGTATTGTTACCTATGCCTTCGCAAAATACTGCGCCAGTTGTTGCGTAGCCCTTCCGCGGTGGCTTATGGCGTTCTTCTCCTCCGCTGTCATCTCGGCAAAGGTGCGTCCGTCGCCTTCCGTTGGTGCGAAGATGGGGTCGTAGCCGAAGCCGTCAGCGCCATGGCGTTCCGTGGTTATGGTGCCACGCACGATGCCCTCGAAGGTTGTTGTCTCTCCATTGTATATAAGGGCTATGACGGTGCGAAACTGTGCCGTGCGGTCTGCCTTACCATCGAGTTCACGCAGAAGGCGTTGCATATTTGCCTCGCTGTCGTGCGACGCTGCCGTAGGGTCTGCAAGCGAAGCATAGCGTGCGCTAAACACGCCCGGTGCACCGCCAAGGGCTGTTACCTCCAAGCCAGTGTCGTCGGCAAAGCAGTCGTAGCCATAGTGTTCCTTTATGTAACGTGCCTTCTGTAGGGCGTTGCCCTCCAGTGTGTCGGCGTCTTCGGGAATGTCCTCGTGGCATCCTATGTCGTTGAGCGACAGTACCTCAATCTTTCTCGCCTCCTTGGGCAGGGAAGAGAGTATCTCGCGCACCTCAGAGAGTTTGTGCGCGTTGTTGGTTGCGAAAACTATTTGCATTTACTTCACTACAATATTAATGATACGTCCAGGCACCACGATAACCTTCATTACCTGCTTGCCCTCAGTATATTTTGCAGTGCGCTCGTCAGCCAGTGCCGCCTTCTCAGCATCCTCACGGCTGATGTCGGCAGGCAACTGTATGGTGAAGCGTGTCTTGCCGCAGAACTGTACTGGTATGGTCTTCTCAGAGTCCTTCATCTTAGCCTCGTCCCATGCTGGCCACTGTGCGTCGCATACTGTGCCTTCGCCTCCGAGTACGTGCCACAGTTCTTCTGCCATGAATGGTGCGAACGGTGCGAGGAGCACTACGAGGTCTTTCAGTACCGCCTTGCTGTGGCACTTCTGCAGTTCGCCAACGGCTATCATGAAGGCAGAGATAGAGGTGTTGTAAGAGAACTGCTCTATGTCGCCCGTCACCTTCTTGATGAGTTTGTGGAGCGACTTCTCCTGCTCTGCCGTAGGTGCGTCGTCGGTAACGATGAAGTTGCCCTCACGGTCGAAGAACAGTCCCCAGAACTTCTTCAGGAAGCGGTGACAACCGTCGATGCCGTTGGTGTCCCATGGCTTTGACTGCTCTACAGGTCCGAGGAACATCTCGTAGAGGCGCAGGGTGTCGGCACCGTATTTCTCTACTATCATGTCGGGGTTGACAACGTTGAACATTGACTTCGACATCTTCTCTACAGCCCATCCGCAGAGGTACTTGCCCTCGTCGTTGAGTATGAACTCCGCATCGTTATACTCTGGGCGCCATGCCTTGAATGCTTCAACGTCGAGAATGTCGCCACTTACGATGTTCACATCTACGTGGATTGGCGTTACGTCATAGCCTTCCTTCTTGTCGAGAGATACGAAGGTGTTGGTGTCCTTTATACGATATACGAAGTTAGAGCGTCCCTGTATCATGCCTTGGTTAACAAGTTTCTGGAACGGCTCGTCCTTGCAACTTACGCCGAGGTCGTAGAGGAACTTACACCAGAAGCGTGAGTAGATAAGGTGACCCGTAGCGTGCTCTGAACCTCCCACGTAGAGATCTACGTTCTGCCAGTACTCGTCAGCCTCCTTGCTTACGAGAGCCTGGTCGTTGTGTGGGTCCATGTAGCGCAGGTAGTATGCAGACGAACCTGCGAAGCCCGGCATGGTGTAAAGTTCTATAGGGAAGACCGTCTTGTTGTCGATGTCCTTATTGTCCACGATGCACTTCTTCTCCTCGTTCCATGCCCACTTGGTAGCGTTGCCCAATGGTGGCTCGCCCGTCTCGGTAGGCAAGAACTTCTCCACCTGTGGCAGTTGTATAGGCAGACACTCCTCAGGTATCATCACCGGCATGCCGTCCTTATAATAAACTGGGAATGGCTCGCCCCAGTAGCGCTGGCGTGAGAAGATGGCGTCGCGCAGACGGTAGTTTACCTTCACTCTGCCCAGTCCCTCAGCCTTCACAAACTTCTTGGTTGCCGCTATAGCCTCCTTGATGGTCAGTCCGTTGAGGTTAAAGCCCTTATAAGCAGTCTTCCCCTCCATTGGCGAGTTCATCACGATACCTTCCTTGGCGTCATAACTCTCCTCGCTAACGTCGGCTCCCTCTATCAGTGGTATGATAGGGAGGTCGAAGTGCTTAGCAAAGGCGTAGTCGCGCGAGTCGTGTGCAGGCACCGCCATGATGGCACCTGTGCCGTAGCCTGCCAATACGTATTCAGAAACATAGATAGGACACTTGTCGCCCGTGATAGGGTTGATGCCGTAAGCACCCGAGAAGACGCCCGTCACGGTGTGGTCTATCATGCGCTCGCGCTCTGTTCTGCCCTTTACGTATTTTACGTATTCGTCAACAGCCTGTCGCTGCTCTGCAGTCGTAACCTGGTCAACGAGGTCAGACTCTGGTGCGAGTACGAAGAATGTCACACCAAACATGGTGTCGGCACGTGTGGTGAAGATGGTGAACTCCACGTCCTGGTCTGCCACCTTAATGTTAACCTCTGTACCCTCAGAGCGGCCTATCCAGTTTTTCTGTGTCTCGGTGATGGAGTCGCTCCAGTCAATGGTCTGCAGACCGTCGAGCAGTCGCTGTGCGTATGCGCTGACACGCAGGCACCACTGGCGCATCTTCTTCTGCTCCACGGGGTAACCGCCGCGCACGCTGACACCGTCAACCACCTCGTCGTTGGCAAGCACCGTGCCCAGTCCGGCACACCAGTTTACCATTGTCTCGCCCATGAAGGCAATGCGGTAGTTCATGAGGACAGCGTTTTTCTTCTTCTCATCCCATGCGTTCCACTCCTCAGCGGTGAATGTCATCTCCTCGGTGCAAGCAGCATTGACGCCCTCTGTGCCCTTCTCGCTGAAGTGCTTTACGAGTTCCTCAATAGGCTGTGCCTTCTGGCATGCGTTGCAGAAGAAGGAGTTATACATCTTCTGGAATGCCCACTGTGTCCACTTATAGTAACCAGGGTCGCAGGTGCGCACCTCGCGGTCCCAGTCGAACGAGAAACCTATCTTGTCCAACTGCTCACGATAGCGGTTGATGTTAGCGTTGGTTGTAACCTCAGGGTGCTGTCCGGTCTGTATGGCATACTGCTCGGCAGGCAGACCGTAAGCGTCGTATCCCATAGGGTTGAGCACGTTGAAGCCCTGCAGACGCTTGTAGCGTGCGTAGATATCACTGGCGATGTAGCCCAGTGGGTGACCTACGTGCAGTCCTGCTCCCGATGGGTAAGGGAACATGTTAAGCACATAGAATTTTTTCTTGTCCTTATTCTCCGTAACGTGATAGGTCTTCTGCTCCTTCCAGTAGTCGAACCACTTCTTTTCGATGTCTCTGAAGTTATATTCCATTTTTATTAATTATGTGTAATTTTCGTTTTACCTGCAAAATTACAAAGAATTTACTGAATAGCAGTCGTTTTCGTCGTTTTTTTTCTTTGTGCCGCATTGGTGGGCATTTTCTGCGTCACAAAAAAAAGGCTTCGTCACGGTTGTTTGCCGTGGCGAAGCCCTAATTACTGTTGGTTATGGGGTTATTGGCTTAAAAGGTGCACGACGTTACCGTCAGTGCGCTGATTATTGACGTTAGTGCCGTCAGTACGGCGTTGATGATTATGCTCCACTTAGTGTTTATCATAGTTGTTTGGTTGTTTAGTTGTTTGGTTGTTTAGTTGTTTGGTTGTTTAGTGGTTTGGTTGTTTAGT
>DAIUFT010000046.1:0-22985 GCA_036844425.1 Prevotella sp.
ACCTCTTCTTTTTATGAGATAAAAACTTATCTCATTCTCAATCACTTATAAAAAACTTGTAGTTTCGAGTACGTAAACTACATGCTTCGCCACAATTTGTTACCTGCAGACGATGAAGTTGAATTATCAGATACAGACATCGAGACCGTCGTAGATGTTCCTCAACATGAGTCCATCGGTACCGTTCTGTCATGGCACACAGATGGTGCACGCACTATAGAAAGTTACTCAATAGAGGATGTACGACTATTATTACATATAGCAGAGTCATACGTCCCAGAAAAACATTATGAGGGAGTAGTACTTAACGATATCGCTACAATTTATGAATATGGCATAGGTACGAAACAAGACGCCATTGCTGCTGTTTGCTGGTATAAACGCGCCATACAACACGGCGACCTGCTATATGCCCCTTCAAGTCTCGGCGACATCTATCGTCGCGGATTATCCCCCATCGAGCCCAACCTTAGGCTTGCCCACGAAACGTATATGTTGTCTACTGACCCATATTCATGGTATCGCATAGGTCAGAGTTATGAAGAAGGCTGGACATCTGAGCCTAATCTTGAGAAGGCTATGCTATATTATAATAAGGCAGCTGCTGCAGGTCATCACCTCGCATTAAAGCGCTTAGAATGTGAAGAAGAGATTTAATGTAATTTCCATAATTTACCATTTTGGCACAAACGAAGCATATACTATGTACATGCTTGAAAATAAAATCGTTACAAGACAGTAACGCAATATATAACATTTCACTCTGTAAAAGCTATGCTTTTACCATGTAATCTCTATCTTTTTACACGGTAAAAGCATAGCTTTTACAGAGCGATTAAACCGCTTTTACACTATTTCCCAAATTTACCATTTTTGCCAGTATAAAAACATAACTATTCGGTAATAATATATACATTGAATTATTACTCTAAAAATGGTATGTATAACAATACTTAATCCTCTAGAAGTTTACGGTAGCGAGGACGCTTGATTTCATCAGTACCAAGGCGTCGAGCTTTGTTTATTTCGTAATCAGAGTAACTTCCTTCAAAGAAGAACACTTCTCCATTACCTTCGAAAGCCAGTATATGGGTACAAATTCTATCGAGGAACCAACGGTCATGGGATATAACTACTGCGCAACCGGCAAAGGCGTCAAGACCTTCTTCCAAGGCACGGAGTGTGTTAACATCGATATCGTTGGTAGGCTCATCAAGCAAAAGTACATTACCTTCTTGTTTTAATGCCAAAGCCAACTGCAAACGGTTTCGCTCACCACCAGAGAGAACACCACAAAGTTTACCCTGATCAGTACCAGAGAAATTAAAACGTGAGAGATAAGCACGTGCATTTACATCACGTCCACCCATGCGGAATGTTTCTGTACCCTGTGAAACCACCTCGTAAACCGTTTTCTTTGGGTCAATATCCTTGTGCTGTTGGTCCACATAAGCAAGTTTTACAGTCTCTCCCACCTCAAATGAACCACTATCAACCTGTTCTAAGCCCATAATAAGGCGGAAAAGTGTTGTCTTACCAGCACCATTAGGTCCTATAACACCTACAATACCATTAGGTGGCAACATGAAATTAAGATCCTTGAACAGTACCTTGTCTCCGAAAGCCTTAGCCACGTGTTGCGCCTCAATAACTTTATTACCCAAACGCGGACCATTAGGAATAAATATCTCAAGTTTCTCCTCACGCTCCTTCTGCTCTTCATTAAGCATAGCATCATAAGAGTTAAGACGCGCCTTACCTTTAGCTTGGCGTGCTTTAGGAGCCATGCGTACCCACTCCAACTCTCGTTCAAGGGTCTTACGACGCTTTGATGCAGTCTTTTCCTCCTGCATCATACGTTTTGTCTTCTGGTCAAGCCATGAGGAATAGTTACCCTTCCATGGAATACCCTCACCACGGTCCAACTCAAGAATCCACTCACTTACGTCGTCAAGGAAATAACGATCGTGGGTAACAGCGATAACAGTTCCCTCATACTGCTGCAGATGTTGTTCGAGCCAATCAATTGACTCTGCATCTAGATGGTTGGTAGGCTCATCAAGCAGAAGTACATCTGGTTTCTGCAAAAGGAGTCTACATAACGCCACACGACGGCGCTCACCACCTGAAAGATTCTCTACACTCCAGTCACCTGGCGGACAATGGAGAGCATCCATAGCACGCTCCAATCGTGAATCCATATTCCATGCATCGGTAGCATCTATAATGTCCTGCACCTCTGACTGACGTTGCATCAACTTATCCATTTTGTCAGGGTCACCATAATATTCCTCCAGACCGAATTTCTCATTTATCTCGTCATACTCACGCAAGGCATCATACACGTGCTGTACACCTTCCTGCACATTTTCCTTGACGGTCTTTTTATCATCAAGCGGTGGGTCCTGTGGCAGATAACCAACGGTATAGCCAGGACTCCATACCACCTCACCCTGATACTGCTCGTCGAGTCCGGCAATAATCTTCATCAACGTAGATTTACCAGCGCCGTTAAGACCTATGATACCAATCTTAGCTCCATAGAAGAAGCTAAGGTAAATGTTCTTTAATATCTGTTTCTGATTCTGTGGAATTACCTTACTAACCCCAACCATCGAAAAGATAATCTTTTTATCATCAACTGTTGCCATATTTTGTAATATATAAAATTGGTAATTGTCCGCAAAGATACGAAAAATAATCCAATGCCACAATATCTATAGCAACATTAGGATAAAAATATTTGCATGAACCAGAATAAATTCGTACCTTTGCATTCAAAGCGAAAATTCAAAAAACATCAATTTATATGCTGACAGCAAAAGAAATACGTGAATCGTTCAAGAGTTTCTTTGAAAGCAAAGGACACTTGATTGTTCCATCGGCTCCGATGGTAGTAAAAGATGACCCTACCCTTATGTTTACTAATGCAGGAATGAATCAATTCAAGGATATCATTCTTGGCAATACAACACCTAAGAGCCGCCGACAGGCTGACTCACAGAAGTGTCTGCGTGTATCAGGTAAACACAATGACCTTGAGGAAGTTGGTCACGATACATACCATCACACAATGTTTGAGATGCTCGGTAACTGGTCATTTGGCGATTACTTCAAAAAAGAGGCTATATCATGGGCATGGGAATATATTGTTGACGTACTGAAAATTGACCCAGCAGACCTATATGCAACAGTATTCGAAGGATCAGCAGAGGAAGGACTGCAAAGAGACGATGAGGCTGCAAGTATATGGGAACAGTTCTTGCCTAAGGATCATATCATCAACGGTAATAAACACGATAACTTCTGGGAGATGGGCGACACGGGTCCTTGCGGTCCATGTTCTGAAATTCACGTAGACTCACGTTCTGCAGAGGAAAAGGCAAAAGTTCCAGGACGGGAATTGGTTAATAAAGACCATCCACAGGTTATTGAGATATGGAACCTTGTGTTCATGCAGTACAACCGTAAGGCTGACGGTTCTTTGGAGGGATTGCCTGCAAAGGTGATTGATACTGGTATGGGATTTGAGCGACTGGTTCGCACTCTGCAAGGAAAGACATCTAACTACGATACTGACATTTTCCAGCCATTAATTAAGGTTATGGCAGAAATGGCAGGTTGTAAATATGGTGATGACGAGAAGAAAGATATTGCTCTGCGCGTTATCGTAGACCATCTGCGTGCAATCGCTTTCGCTATTGCTGACGGACAATTACCTTCTAACGCCAAAGCTGGTTACGTTATACGTCGTATTCTTCGCCGTGCAGTACGTTACGGATACACATTCCTCGACCAGAAGGAAGCGTTTATGTACAAACTTGTACCTACACTTGTAGAGGAAATGGGAGATGCCTTCCCTGAAATTAAAGCACAGCAAAAGCTGATTATGAAGGTGATGCAAGAGGAAGAGAGTTCTTTCCTCAGAACACTGGAAAACGGTATCAAACTGTTACAGGGCATCATCGACGAGACCAAGGCTGCTGGCAAGAACGAAATTACGGGCGACAAGGCATTCACTCTGTTCGATACATTCGGCTTCCCACTTGATCTTACCGAATTGATATGCCGAGAGCAGGGCATTGCTGTCGACAACAAGGGATTTGAAGCATGCATGGAAGAACAGAAGAAACGTGCACGTAACGCTGCTGAAGTTCACCTTGGTGACTGGGTTACATTGAGTGATGCTGAGTCTTCATTCGTAGGTTACGACTATACCGAATACCCATGCCACATCATTAAATACCGCGAGGTAAAACAAAAGAAGAGTGTTGCCTATGAGATGATTCTTGACTATACACCATTCTATGGAGAAATGGGTGGTGAGATTGGTGACACCGGTGTGCTCGTTAGCGAGAACGAAGAGATAAAAGTTCTTGACACCAAAAAAGAAAACGGTGTTGCTATTCATATCGTTGACAAATTGCCAGAAAACGCAGAAGCAGAATTCATGGCATGTGTAGATGTTGAACGCAGAAGAGCTATTGAGGCAAACCACTCGTGCACACACCTACTTGATAATGCACTTCGTGAGGTTCTCGGAGAACATGTAGAGCAAAAAGGTTCTCTTGTTACTGATGACTATTTGCGTTTCGACTTCTCACACTTCGAGAAGGTAACACCTGAGCAGTTACGTCAGGTTGAACACATTGTAAACGAGAAAATACGCCAGAACATTCCTTTGGAGGAATATCGTGACACACCTATAGAAGAAGCAAAGCAACTTGGTGCTATCGCACTCTTCGGTGAGAAGTATGGCGACAAGGTTCGTGTCGTAAAGTTCGGCTCAAGCGTAGAATTCTGTGGCGGTTGCCATGTTAAAGCAACAGGACAGATCGGTATGGTACGTATTACATCCGAGAGCAGCGTTGCTGCAGGCGTACGTCGAATCGAAGCCGTAACTGGTAAGGCCGTAGAGTCTATGATGGACATCGCACAGGATATGGTAAATGACATCCGCAACCTGTTCAACAATGCTCCTAACCTATTGGAGACCATAAAGAAAGCTATTAGCGACAACAAGGAACTTCAAGCCCAGGTTAATGAATTCAAGGCACAGAAGGCTGCACAACTGAAGGATATACTCATCAGCAAGGCACAGGACATTAATGGCATAAAGGTTATGTCGGGTGTATGCCCTGTAGAACCACAGAACGCTAAGGACATCGCCTTCCAATTGCGCAATCAATTTACAGAAAACCTTGTTGTAGCCATTGGCTGCGAAATAGGCGGAAAGCCAAGTCTTACTGTTGCCCTCTCCGATGACCTTGTAGCAGCTGGCAAGAACGCTGGCAAGATAATACGTGAAGCAGGTAAACTGATACAAGGTGGTGGCGGAGGACAACCACACTTTGCTACTGCTGGTGGCAAGAATCCTGAAGGATTAAAGGCTGCTATAGACAAGATTATAGAACTTTGCTGCAAATAAATCAAAAATAATATATTAAGGGGTGGTAATTTATAGAACCACCCTTAAGTAAAGACAGCAGCATCCTAAAAATAAAAGGGTGCTGCTGTCTTTCAATATGAGAGAATGACATCCTGATTTCTAAACCTCCACTTTTTAAATTATGATTGGAACTTTTTGGTCACTAGTACCATCCTTAGTAGCAATTACACTCGCACTTATAACAAAAGAAGTTTATTCATCCCTTTTTATAGGTATTGTAATAGGTGCTGTTTTTTATGCTATATCAAATGGTAGCGGTATTGATGGCTTTATATCGCACCTTCTAAACGAAACGGCAAATAACGGTGATGATACTGTATCATATGGTTTGATACATTGTTTATCAGACAGTTGGAATGTTGGCATCCTTGTATTTCTTGTCATCCTTGGCACTATGGTTGCCTTAATGAATAAAGCAGGAGGCTCTGCTGCATTCGCTGATTGGGCAATAAAAAGGGTACGCTCAAAAACGGGAGCGCAGGTTTCGACTCTGCTACTTGGAATTCTTATTTTTATAGACGACTACTTTAACTGTCTTACTGTAGGTTCCGTAATGAAACCTATCACGGATAAATATAAGATTTCAAAAGAAAAACTGGCATATATTATTGATTCTACCGCTGCCCCTATCTGCATTATAGCCCCTATATCAAGTTGGGCTGCTGCAGTTTCTGGTTTCGTTACTAAAGGGGAGAACGGACTGGCTTTGTTCTGTCAGGCTATTCCGTTTAACTTCTACGCCTTCTTCACGATAATTTTCCTATTCTGCATTATTTTCTCTAAATTTGATTTCAAAGCAATGAAAAAGTTTGAGATTAATGACGAAGAGACAGAAGTGAATGGTTCTTCCGATGACTATGCCGTAGCAAACACGAAACTAAATGTTGCCTCCAACGGTATTATCTCTACCTTAACAAAAACAGGATCTGTATTGGATCTTATTGTGCCAATATTTATTCTTATACTTTTCTGTATTGTTGGTATGATTTACTCAGGTGGATTCTTTGCACAGGGCGACACAAATATGGATTTTATAGCAGCATTCGCAGCAAGCGATGCTTCTATAGGCTTGGTTATTGGTTCACTTTCTGCGTTGATAATATCCATTATATGGTATGTTTCCCGCCGTGTTCTTTCATTCAACGAGTCTATGAGTTGCCTTATAAAAGGTTTCGAGGCTATGGTACCAGCAATAATAATACTATCGTTGGCATGGACTCTAAAATCAATGACAGATGCTTTGGGAGCAACAACATATGTTGCTAATCTTGTTGGCACAAGTGCTGCTGGATTCCAAATGCTTTTACCAGCAATAATTTTTATTACGGCATGTTTTCTTGCATTTGCCACAGGAACTTCATGGGGAACATTCGGTATTCTTATACCTATCTGCATTGCCGTATTCCCAATAGGAACACCGTTGCGAATAATCTCTATTTCTGCTTGTATGGCAGGTGCCGTATGTGGTGACCATATCTCACCTATTTCTGACACGACAATTATGGCTAGTGCAGGTGCAGGATGTAAGCATGTCAACCATGTTTCATCCCAATTGCCTTATGCCTTAACTGTTGCAACTGTTTCAATGCTAACATTTGTCGTTGCTGGCTTTACGCAACAATGGGGTATCGTTACCAGTGGAATATGTTCATGGGCATTCGGAATAACATCTCTTGCAGCCATCTTCGTGTTTGCGAAAAGAAAAGCTGCCGCAAATTAATCAAAACCGAATAATATAAAACACTCACCATACACACTACTTTCATTGTGTATGGCGAGTGTATACATAAATACTTATTACATAGTGGCAAAAAAAATAAGTCGATATAGTTTTTTTCTTTGCAACATACAGAGCTAATATTTACCATTATAAAGAGTTTTTAGTCATGAAATGGGGGCCTTTTGAAATTATATGTGCGATTATATTAATTGCAATATTTGGAGTACCAATACTGATGTTTTTGTATGTAACATTCTGTATCTTTACAGACAATTTTAACGCCTTACTTTATTTTTAAAGGTTTAGAGAAAAACTGCGTAAATTATACTACTCCACCACACCATAACAGATTCTCCTACTAAACATCCACAATGGACAAATGGCCTAAAAAGTAGTACCATTTGTGCCTCTATTTAAATGGTAGGAAAATAGCAGTATCGTATCCAATACCGCATGACACAATGGAAACGAATTTTTACCGTCACTTAACTACCGAACTAGTTGTTCTCATGACTACATCCAATAATGTTTAAAGCTACAACTTGTTGTCATTTATATTCTTCTTGGCAAGTATACTCTTTATAATGAATATAGGTAATAGTTATGACTGTAGCAGTTTTGGAATCTAATCACCGAGAATTCCATTAAGAACAAAAAAAAACTGCATCCTATTTGATAACTGGGATGCAGTTCTTTTAAATATATAAATCGTCCCTTTATAGCTGACAATAGCTATTGTTTATGCTTACTTAAAAATTAAAGTAGTTCTTTGCGTTGTTGTAGCAAATATCTTCTATCATCTGACGAACACGCTGTTCCTCATAGCCTGTAAATGGTATAAGACCGTTCTCTATGTCCTTACCAATAAGGTTACACAGCGTACGACGGAAATACTCATGACGTGGATATGAAAGGAATGAACGAGAGTCTGTCAACATGCCAACAAAGCGCGAGAGAAGACCAAGCAGAGACAGAGCGTTCATCTGCTTCTCCATGCCGTCCTTCTGGTCAAGGAACCACCAACCAGAACCCCACTGTATCTTACCAGGGCATGAGCCATCCTGGAAGTTACCAAGCATTGTAGCTATTACTTCATTTGCACATGGGTTAAGGTTATAAAGTATTGTTTTCGTCAACTTGCCCTCTACATTCAGTTCATCAAGGAAATGGCTCATTGCCTTTGCGGTAGTGAACTCACCTATAGAATCAAAACCTGTATCTGCACCAAGTTTATTGAACATCAGAGTATTATTATTACGAATTGCACCATAATGATACTGTTGTGTCCAACCAGCCTCATAGTCCATAATAGCCATAGCTTTAAGGAAAGCATGCTTGTACTTACGCTGCTCCTCAACTGTAGGTGTTTTGCCAGACAGGGCTTTGTCAAGTATTGCATCAATCTCGCTCTCTGTATATGGCTCATCATAGAATTCCTCGATACCATGATCAGAGAGTTTACATCCCTTGCTAGCAAAGAAATCATGACGCTTCTGAAGTGCATCAACCATATCGCTAAACTTAGAGATAGCGACACCTGATACCTCAGCAAGTTTCTCTACATATGCCTTAAATGTTGCAGCCTCTATATTCATTGCTGCATCCGGACGCCATGCTGGTATCATGCGAGTCTTACATGTAGGATCTGCTGCTACTACATCATGATACTCAAGGGAATCTACAGGATCGTCAGTAGTACAAACAAGTTCTACATTATAGTGCTCCATGAGTCCACGTGGAGTAAACTTAGGATCTGTTGCAATGAGTTCGTTACACTTGTCATAGATTTCCTTTGCATTGGTAGGATTAAGCGTCTCCTCTATGCCAAATGCTGTCTTGAGTTCAAGGTGTGTCCAATGATAGAGAGGATTGCGGAAAGTATAAGGTACTGTTTCTGCCCACTTTTCGAACTTCTCCCAGTCTGTTGTATCCTTACCAGTACAGAAACGCTCGTCAACACCATTAGAACGCATTGCACGCCACTTGTAATGGTCACCCATAAGCCATATCTGCGCAATGGAATCAAAACGCTTGTTCTCTGCTACCATCTGAGGAATCAGGTGACAGTGGTAATCTATGATTGGCATTTTTGCCGCATGGTTGTGATACAAATCCTGCGCGGTCTTAGTTTCGAGCAGAAAGTTCTCGTCATTAAACTTTTTCATTGTTTTTATATTAGATTTAATTAGTATGTTGGTATTCGGTTGCAAATATACTATTTTTTTTTCACCTAACGAAACTTTAAATGTTTTTTTATTCGTATAAGAGAAAAATTCTCAGTATGGCGACATCATTCGAATACATCTTCTATATCCATCATATCGTCCTGATCCACGGTTTGTGAACACCCATCAAAGCCTTCTGGTAAATCGAATATAGCAGCGGCACTGTATGGAAGATTTGTGTTCCTGTACACCTTCTTCATATAATAGGCGTATATAGGCAGCGCCATCGTTGCTCCCTGTCCCATCGCCATAGAATCAAAATGAATATCACGGTCTTCACCACCAACCCATACACCTGAAACGAGGTCTGGCGTTACACCGATAAACCAAGCATCAGAGTTACGGTTTGTTGTTCCTGTTTTACCACCCATCTGTGCGTCGATATTATACTTGAATCGTATTCTGCTACCTGTTCCACCATTTACGACTCCTTGTAATAAAACAAGCATCTTAAATGCTGACTCTTCTGAGATTACTTCATTTACACGTGGTTCAAATCTTGCTATTACCTGACCATTGCTATCTTCTATTTTTGAGACAAACATTGGAGCGCACCTAATGCCGTGATTAGCAAATGCAGTATAAGCACTTACCATTTCTCCTACCGTTATGTCACAAGGTCCAAGACACAGTGACATAGATGGATGGATATTAGGATTGTTTATTCCAAATTCATGCAACAGTTGTACAAACTGCAGAGGGTCAAGTTTTGACATCAGGTAAGCGGAAATCCAGTTGTTTGACTGTGCCAATCCCCACTTTAATGTTACATTTTCTCCGTAGTGTGAATGTGATGCATTACGCGGGGTCCACGGTTGTCCTGCAACCATATATGTTCGCTGAACGTTTGGAGCTCTATCACATGGAGAAAATCCGTTTTCCATAGCCAATGCATAAAGGAAAGGTTTTATAGTAGAACCCACTTGACGTCGCCCTTCCATTACCATATCATACTGGAAATGAGAAAAATCGAGACCGCCAACATATGCCTTCACCGCTCCCGTTTTTACGTCCATTGAACAGAATCCTGCTCTGAGGAACGACTTATAATAACGTATAGAATCTAATGGAGACATTATTGTATCAACCTCCCCATGATATGTAAACACGGTCATCTCCGTTTTCTCACGGAAAGAATGCATAATTTCTTCGTCACTATACCCTGCCCCCTTCATTACGCGATACCTCTCACTCTGTGTAATGGAGCGATTAAGTATTTGTCTTACTTCCTTTGCCGACAATTGACCCGAGAATGGCGCATTTGACTTATGATGGTTTTCCTTATCAAAAGCTGGTTGTAAGAAGCGTGCTACGTGGGCATATACAGCTTCTTCCGCATACTGCTGCATACGAGAATCTATGGTAGTAAACACCTTCAGACCGTCTTTATATATATTATACGGTGTACCATCTTTTTTAAGGTTCTTATTACACCATCCATAAAGGGGATCTTGCTCCCAGGCTATTGAATCAACAACGTACTGTACCTGTTGCCATGATGGATAGGATTCCCTTATTGGTTTGTTTGCCATAAGGTATCTACGCAGGTACTCTCTCAAATACGTCGCCATGCCATCTTTATGGTCCGCACGATGGAAATGCAGTTCTATTGGTTTTACAGCGGTTTCTTCATATTGTGAATCCGTGATATACCCAGCCTTAACCATCTGTTGTAACACTACATTTCTACGTTCCTTGCAACGTTCGCTATGTCTAACAGGATTAAAATAAGAAGGGTTCTTACACAGTCCTATTAGCAAAGCCGATTCTTCCAAATTAAGTTCGTTTGGTTCTTTGCTAAAATAGGTATTTGCTGCATTCTTTATTCCCACAGCATTATGCAAAAAATCAAACTGGTTAAGATACATTGTAACAATCTCTTCTTTGGTAAAGAAGCGTTCCAGTTTTATTGCTATAACCCACTCTATCGGTTTCTGCATCAAACGTTCTATGGTACTATGTGCCTGTGAGGAATAGAGTTGTTTTGCTAGTTGCTGCGTTATTGTACTGCCTCCACCAGCACTTGTCTGTCCCAAAATTCCACGTTTCACTATAGCACGAGATAGCGCAATAAAGTCTACACCTGAATGACTGTAGAACCTCACATCTTCTGTTGCGACAAGAGCTTGTACCATGTATGGACTTATTTTATTGAAACCTACATGGATACGATTTTCTTTGTTCATATTCCATGTTCCAAGCACCTTTCCATCTGCACTATAGATTTGCGTAGCATACCTATCTATCGGATTTTGCAGTTCTTCCATATTAGGCATGTAACCTATCCACCCATTCCATATAGAGGTGAAGATAAGTACGACAAAGAGTATAGAACCTCCTATTATAGTCCAAAGAGATAAAATAAATTTTCTTCTCATTATTATCAATAATTCACTATTTGAATGCAAAAATACAATTTTTATTCGAGAAAATAGATTTTTATTGAAAAAAAATGCTTAACTTCGCAGTCAGATACATCTTTCACTAACATAACATCTATGGAAAAACAAAATTTCGTTACTATCGCCAACCTTTCGAAGGACGAAATACTGTACCTCATCCGCATGGCACAGGAGTTTGAAAAACATCCTAATCGCGAGTTGCTCAAAGGAAAGGTAGTGGCTACATTATTCTTTGAACCAAGTACAAGAACCCGTCTCTCCTTTGAAACTGCTGCTAATCGTCTTGGGGCACGCGTTATTGGTTTTAGCGATGCTAAAGTAACAAGTGCAACAAAAGGCGAGACTCTCAAGGACACTATACTCATGGTATCAAACTATGCTGATGTTATAGCTATGAGACATCATATAGAGGGAGCTGCACAATATGCATCCGAGGTAGCACCAATCCCTATTATCAACGCTGGTGATGGCGCACATGAACATCCATCACAATGCCTGCTTGACTTATATTCCATTTATAAGACTCAAGGAACGCTGGAGAATTTAAACATCTATCTTGTCGGTGATCTTAAATATGGTCGCACTGTTCATTCCCTTATTACTGCAATGCGCCATTTTAATCCAACCTTCCATTTTATCGCTCCTCAGGAACTTGCTATGCCACAAGAATATAAGATATATTGCAGAGAGCATGGGATTAAGTATGTGGAACATACAGAATTCAATGAGCAAGTAATTTCTGATGCTGATATAATCTATATGACTCGTGTACAGAAAGAACGTTTCTCTGACCTTATGGAATACGAACGTGTGAAGAACGTTTACATACTTAATCGCGACATGTTGTCACTGTGCAAAGACAACATGAAGATTCTACATCCACTACCACGTGTAAATGAAATAGCCTATGACGTTGACGAGGATCCTCACGCATATTACATACAGCAAGCAAGGAATGGTCTTTATGCACGTGAGGCCATCTTTAGTTACTGTCTTGGCATCACACTGGATGAAGTAATTAATGACAAAACAATAATTTAATCGATTATAACAAAGAGTAAATTATGAGCAAAAAAGAAAGACTTGTAGCAGCCATAGAGAATGGCACTGTGATAGACCATATACCTACAGAAAAGACCTATCAGGTAGCATCGTTACTTGAATTAGAAAAGTTACGTGAGCCTGTTACGATAGGCAGTAACTATCCTTCAAAAAAAGTCGGAAAAAAAGGAATTATAAAAGTTACTAACAGATACTTCACAGATGAAGAAATTTCTCGTCTGTCAGTTGTGGCTCCCAAGGTGGTACTTAATATTATAAAAGATTACCAGGTTACCGAAAAGAAAACTGTAGAAACGCCTGATACCTTAAAGGGTATCATAAGATGTAACAATCCTAAGTGCATAACCAATAACGAACCTATGCAAACCATCTTCCGTGTTGTAAACAAAGAGATAGGCACGGTACGTTGTCATTATTGCGACAAGGAACAGAACATCACAAAGGTAAAACTTGTATAAAACTTGCAGTATAGATTTAGAGTTATTCTAAAATTTAATTTACTAAAAAAAAGTCAGAGAAATATTTATCGGGAAGAAAAGTAACGAAAAAGCCCAAACATACAGGCTCTTTAAAGTTATAACCTTCATATAGAATGGCTTTTCTTATGCTTTTTAGTTTTAAACAATAAGCATATAGAAGTACGACTATGTTTTGATAGCACTTTTGTTGTTGACTCCAAATTACAATATTGAAATAGGAATATAGGATTCTGTTTACATCTTATATTCCTATTTTTTACTTTCACATATATTATAAAATCTACATAAGATTGTGGATGACATTAAGTCCGCTGCCCACAAATTATCTCATACAGAAAAAAAAAAGTCTCTGTAACACTTTTGCTACAGAGACCTTTTCAAGTACACTCTCAGGGGTTCGAACCCTGGACCCACTGATTAAGAGTCAGTTGCTCTACCAACTGAGCTAAGAGTGCATCATAATAAAAAGATTAAGTTAGTACACTCTCAGGGGTTCGAACCCTGGACCCACTGATTAAGAGTCAGTTGCTCTACCAACTGAGCTAAGAGTGCATACCACTTTTCTTTTTTTTAAAGAACTTCCTTCAATAAGAGTACACTCTCAGGGGTTCGAACCCTGGACCCACTGATTAAGAGTCAGTTGCTCTACCAACTGAGCTAAGAGTGCATATCTTTATCGGAGTATGTTTCTTTTTTGCGAGTGCAAAGGTACTACTTTTTTCCTATTCTACCAAATATTTCCTCTTTTTTTTTAATCAAAAGATACATTTTATACCAAATAGTACTTGATATATGACTATTTGGTATATCATGAGGACTAATAGTTCATATCAAAACTTATTTCATTTATATTATACGGCGTACGCTGATAAATATAATAATTTATCCAGTTATGATAAAACAGATTAGCATGTGCACGCCAAGTTATTAATGGTCCTTTGTCTGGGTCATTATCTTTATAATAATTTTTAGGCAACTCAACATCCGAACGTTTTCCCAAATCGCGTCTATATTCTGAGTCAAGCGTATCTGGATTATATTCCATGTGCCCTGTAACAAAAAACTCTCTTCCACCACGTGCCATCATGACACTTGGACCTGTTTCTTCTGAATCGGCAAGAATAGACAACTCTGGCACCTTTAATATATCCTCCCTTCTATTTTCGGTATGTCGTGAATGCGGCATTGCGAAACAGCTGTCGAAGCCACGGAATATGTGAGCATTCTCATATTTAGGATTTATGATTTGCGTAAACACTCCGAATTTCTTCTTATCAAGCGGATATTTATTTATATTATAGAAATAGTACAATGCAGCTTGTGCAGCCCAGCAAATATAAAGTGTAGACGTAACATTGGTACGCGCCCACGAGAATATTTCCGTTATTTCCTGCCAATAATTAACATCCTCGAAAGCCATACCTTCTACTGGGGCACCAGTTACTATCATTCCATCAAACTTCCTATTACGCAATTCATCAAACGGTATATAAAACTGTTTCATGTGCTCTATAGGAGTATTCTTTGATGTGTGTGACTTCAGTTTCATAAAAGTCACGTCTATTTGCAAAGGTGTATTTGATAAAAGTCGAACAAGATCCGTCTCTGTTGTCACCTTTATTGGCATAAGATTTAATATGACAAAACGCAATGAACGGATGTCCTGTGAGTGTCCACGTGTTTCGTCAATAACGAATATATTCTCGTCTTCAAGAAGTTTTATTGCAGGAAGTTTATCTGGTAATCTTAATGGCATGATTTATTTTTATTAATTTTATCTTTTATTCCTCAAGAGAAAAGTATTCTTCTTCAAGTCTCTCTAATTGACTCTGTACATCAGTGTACTCGTTGATCAATTGCATGTTGGCAGCATTTTCTGGTCTGATTAGTTCATCATCCAACTGCGTTTTTCGCTGTTCCAGTTTTTCTATGCTTTCTTCAAGCATTTTACGCTGTTTATTAAGTTTGTTCAATCTTTTCTGTTCAGCCTTTCTTGCCTCCCTACCGTTTGAACAAGAAACTGTCGATTGTACATTTCCCACTTTTTTATCGTTGGAAGAAACGTTTTTAGAAGATATAGCAATTGCCTCATTAATTGTCTCTGCATTCTTTGTGCGCAGATAGTCATATATACCTCCCAAGTGTTCTCGTACAGTACCATTACCAAACTCATATACCTTTTCTACGAGTCCGTCAAGGAATTCTCGGTCATGGCTTACTACAATAACAGTACCATCAAATGCTTTTATTGCATCTTTCAGCACATCTTTAGAAACCATATCAAGATGGTTGGTTGGCTCATCAAGAATGAGGAAATTAACAGGTTCTAGGAGTAGACGTATCATGGCTAGACGTGTACGTTCGCCTCCCGAAAGGAATTTCACATATTTCTCCGAAGCTTCACCACCAAACATAAACGCTCCAAGAATGTCATTGATTTTTAATCTTATATCTCCTCGCGCTACGTTATCTATAGTCTGAAAAACAGTTAAAGATTCATCAAGCAACTGTGCTTGGTTTTGTGCAAAGTAACCTATCTGTATATTGTGTCCTATTTTTAGATAGCCATCATAAGGTATTTCGCCCATTATACACTTTACAAGCGTAGATTTTCCCTCACCGTTTCTTCCTACGAAAGCGACTTTCTCCCCTCGCTTTATGGTCATGTTAACATTTTGAAATACGATGTGTTCCCCATATGTTTTCCCCACTCCATCAGCTATCACAGGATAATCGCCAGAGCGCAAGCATGGAGGGAATTTCAAACGTAACGCTGATGTATCTATATCATCAACTTCGATTGGTACTATTTTCTCCAATTGACGTATACGCTGCTGTACTTGCACCGCCTTTGTTGCTTGGTAACGAAAACGCTCTATGAACGCCTTGGTATCTGCTATCTCTTTTTGTTGGTTTTCATACGCACGTAGTTGCTGCTCGCGACGTTCCCTACGCAAAACCATATACTCATCATATTTGACTTTATAGTCGATTACATGAGAGCATGATATTTCCAATGTACGATTTGTTACATTATTAATAAAAGCTCTGTCATGGCTCACAAGCACTACAGCCTGCGAACTCTGCGCAAGGAATTGCTCTAACCATTGTATTGATTCAATGTCAAGATGATTGGTCGGCTCATCAAGCAACAACACATCATTATGGCGCAGAAGAAGTTTAGCAAGTTCTATTCGCATTCTCCAGCCACCAGAAAATTCTGCGGTAGGACGATCAAAATCACTACGTTTAAATCCCAAACCCGTTAACGTACGTTCCATCTCAGCCTCACATCCCTCAGCATTCATCATCAGGTAACGTTCGTGCTCCAATGTAAATTTCTCCACCAACTGCATATAACTATCTGTTTCATAGTCAGTGCGAAGCTCCATTTCCTTTTGCAGACGTTCTATTTTCTCTTTCATCTTATCCACATCAGCAAATGCCTTCATTGTTTCTTCGCGTAGTGTAGTATTATCTTGCAACACCATAACCTGTGGTAGATAGCCTACAGTGGTATCATTTGGCACAGACACAATACCCTCAGTCGGCGTTTGTATACCAGCAAGTATCTTCAACATTGTTGACTTTCCTGCACCGTTTTTGCCCACCAAGGCTATACGATCACGATCATTTACGACAAATGAAACATCTTTAAAAAGTGGTTTTATCCCAAATTCAACTTTTAACCCTTCAACAGAAATCATATTAGTGGTTTAGAGATTATTTCGTTATTTAACGCTGTTTTATATCAAAGAACTTATCTATTCCATATTTCCCACGAACCATCTGCTTGCAACAGAAGCATTTCAAGACCATTTTTCGTAACAGCCTTTTGTTCTCGCCCTTTCTTCAAGAAAAGTGTCTCGTCAGGATTATAAATAAGATCATATAGTAGGTGACGAGGAGTAAGCAATGAATACGGAATTGAAGGACACTCGTCAAAATGTGGTGCCATACCACACGGTGTACAGTTGACTATCACAGTATATTCCTTCAACAAGTCTTCTGTTATCTGTTCATATTGTATGGTACCATTCTTTTTGTATCGGCTAACAAGCAATGTTTCTATTCCGAGTTGATGGAGTCCATAGACAATAGCTTTACTTGCTCCACCAGTTCCCAACACAAGTGCCTTTTTATGGTGTACCTCAAGGAGCGGTTTAATGCTTCTGGTAAATCCCATTACATCGCTATTGTATCCTTCTAGTATTCGTTTTCCATCCTTTTCCGTAACTTTAACCACGTTTACGGCTCCAATGGCTCTTGCTTCTGGTGAAACACTGTCAAGATACGATATTACCTTCTCTTTGTATGGTATCGTAACATTAAAGCCACACAGATCTTGAGTATAGTCAATAACTGATAACAAATCCGTTATTACTGGGAGTTCATATTTTTCATACACAGCATCAATTCCCTCATTCTGAAATTTCTCATTGAAATAACCAGGAGAGAAGGAATGTCCCAAAGGGTAACCTACTATTCCAAATTTCTTCATTTTAATAATTTATTTATATGCTACATATAGTGTGCATATCCCGAATGTTAGTCTACGGAATGTTGCCTGCGAAAAACCTACTTTGTTTAAGATTTCTACCATTGTCTCGCCTTGCGGAAAGGCTTCTATAGTTTTTGTCAGGTATGAATATGCCGAAACGTCCTTGCTTATCAATCTTCCATATATAGGAAGAATTGTATGACTGTAAACCATAAACATCTGCTTTATTGGGAACGTTACAGGAGTCGTTAACTCCAACACGCACAGCATTCCACCAGGTTTTAATACCCGACACATTTCCTGCAATCCCTTTTCCAGATTTTGGAAATTTCTTATACCGAAAGCTGCCATCACCGCATCAAAGTATCCATCCTGAAAAGATAGGTTGGTACAGTCTTCCTTTTTAAAGGAGATAACATCTTGTAAACCTTGTTGTTTTACCTTCTGTTTACCCACTTGCATCATCCCCTCTGATATATCCGCCCCTATAACCTCATATGGTTTAAGTTTCTGTGCAGCAAGAATGGCGAAATCTCCTGTACCCGTTGCGATGTCTAAAATCCTGCCGGGCTTACTTTTCTGCAAATTCTTTATGGCGGTTCTACGCCAATACTTATCTATATCCCATGATAGGCGATGATTTAAAACATCATAGGTAGGGGCGATATTATCAAACATCGCCTCTACCTGACTTGCTTTTTCACCATATGCGCTATATGGCTTTATTTCTTCTTGCTTATACATTGATTCTGACTGAAGTTAAAAATTACCACAGTAATTGTCACTATTTTCAATATCAGTCATTATAACTTTGCAAGATAATCACTTACATTTTTCTCTATACGTACATTTATGTCGGTTTGATCTGTGTTTCTATCAAACTTCTCTCCTACGATATGCTCATAGAGTTCTATATAACGTTCGCTTACGCTTTCTGCATATTCATCCGTTATTTCAGGCATAGTCTGTCCTGGCTCATTCATAAAGTTATGTTCAATAAGCCACTGACGAACAAATTCTTTTGACAACTGACGCTGTGGTTCTCCCTTAGCAAACTTCTCTTCATATCCATCTGCATAGAAATAGCGTGAAGAGTCAGGAGTATGTATTTCATCTATGAGATACACCTTACCATCGCGCTTACCAAATTCATATTTAGTATCAACAAGGATAAGTCCCTGTTTCGCTGCTATTTCCTGACCACGTGCGAAGAGTTTACGAGTATAATCCTCCATAATCTCATAGTCCTCTTTGTCCACGATACCCTGTGCAATGATTTCTTCCTTTGATATATTAAGGTCGTGTCCTTCGTCAGCCTTTGTTGTTGGAGTAATGATTGGTTCTGGGAATCTTTCGTTCTCACGCATTCCGTCAGGCAATTTTACGCCACAAATCTCTCTGCAGCCTTTCTGATAGTCACGCCATGCGGAACCAGTAAGGATACCACGTATAATCATTTCTACGCGGAAGCCTTCGCACTTCAATCCTACTGTAACCTGAGGATCCGGAGTAGCCAATTTCCAGTTAGGGCATATATCACTTGTAGCATCAAGGAATTTTGCCGCGATCTGATTCAACACCTGTCCTTTAAACGGAATACCTTTTGGCAATACTACATCAAATGCAGATATACGGTCTGTTGCTACCATGACCATGATATCATCATTAATGTTGTAAACGTCACGTACCTTTCCATGGTACACACTTTTCTGACCAGGAAAGTGAAAATCTGTTGAAGTTAATGCCTTGTTCATATCTATATATGTTGTTAGTTATAGAATTTTTAATATTTTATTCAAGCCTCATGTTTATCATAAGCCTTAACAATACGTGTAACCAACTTATGTCTTACTATATCCTTATCCGTCAGTTCCACTATTGCTATATCGTCAATTCCCGATAACACCTCTATTGCTTCCCTTAGTCCACTCTTCTGTCCTCGTGGCAGATCCACCTGAGTAAGGTCACCCGTAATAATCATCTTAGAGTTCCACCCCAAACGGGTCAAGAACATACGCATTTGTGCTGTTGTGGTATTCTGCGCCTCGTCCAATATTACCACGGCATCGTTAAGTGTCCTACCACGCATAAATGCTAGCGGAGCAATCTGTATCATGTGTTTATCCATCATATCCTGCAACTTTGCCGCTGGAATCATATCTTCCAGAGCGTCATACAATGGTTGCAAGTATGGATCGATTTTTTCTTTCATATCTCCTGGCAGGAACCCTAATTTTTCTCCGGCTTCCACTGCTGGTCTTGAAAGCAAAATGCGTTTTACTTTTTTTTCTTTCAACGCTTTTACCGCCAACGCTATAGAGAGGTATGTTTTACCTGTTCCCGCTGGGCCGATAGCAAATACCATATCCTTCCTATTATAGGCATCTATCAGTTCCTGCTGATTCTTTGAGCGGCTTTTTATAGGTTTACCACTCGTGCTATATACAACGACCCCGTTAGCTGCATCAACACTCGTCTGTTCTCCATTAACAAGGTCTATTATATCCTCTTCTGTTATCACATTATACTTGAGTATATGTTTCTGTATACGGTCAATACACTCCTCAAAGGGTGTAATATCCTCCTCATCCCCAAGCACTCGGATAATATTTCCCCTCGCCATTATGCGTATTTTGGGATATAAAGAGCGTACCATTTGCAGATGGCAATTGTTTACCCCGTATAGTGTTACTGGGTCTATGTTCTCAAGTACAATATGTTTCTCTATCACTTCTTTTGCTTAAAATTATAATATTTCTGCAAAATTACAAAACTTTTTCCATATTTCGATAACTTTTTTGTACCTTTGTGCACCAGAAACTATTTTTTAATGTTTCAATAGACACAAGAACATAAATATTATGATTTCACAAAAACAATATTTACATACTTTCGCCATAATAACTATGGTACTCGCTTTGGTAAGATGTGCATACGACTCTCCATACTTAAATTCAAAGAAATATTCTGATACTAATGATTCTATACGTGTCACTGATTCTGTTAAGATATTAAAAGATTCTATTACATCTCAATATAAAGATGCAAGTATTCCTTTAGACAAGGATTTCATACCACACAAGATATTCAGTGTACCTTCTTTTAAAAACACATTTCCTGACAGTAACAACGTACAAATACAGGCTGCGCAACTACACGGTGTCACGCCTGTACAAAACCGCATAGACGCAGAAGGAAGAAAAGCAGAACTTGTTTATTCTGCCGCTAATCCATACTATAGCGTAGATCCGTTGCGCGAGAGCATACCATACCTTGTACCAAGAGCCAACATACTTCTTCAAAATATTGGTAAGGCTTTCTATGACAGTCTATATATTAAAGGGATACCTATGCACCAGATTATTGTTACGAGCATGCTTCGTACTGAGGAAGACGTACAACGATTACGTACGCATAATGGCAATGCCAGCGAAAACTCATGCCATCGCTACGGAACCACCTTTGATATTTGTTACAACCGCTATGTTACGGTACAGACTGCCAAGGCGCCACAGCGTCAAGTTCGCAACGATACACTTAAATGGGTTCTATCTGAGGTACTTCGCGACATGCGCGAGCAACAATTGTGTTATATTAAGTATGAAGTCAAACAGGGTTGTTTTCATATTACCGTTAGATAAACACCCAATATTTATTCGGCATAAGAATCTTAAAAGCATATTTGTTATGGAAGAAAAGAAAAACAAAGAAGAAAATGAACTTACAGACTACGAGAAATACTGTAAGATGATGGCACAACAACAAGAAGACGAGATGGACGAGATATGCTTTGAGTCCATGCCTGAAGGACAGTTCGTTAGAGGACACTAATAACCATGCCATGAAAAAAATCATATCATATTGCATCATTGGACTGCTGCAATCATCAATGATATTTGCACAAGCCACCACCAAGCCCAAGATTCAAAAGCGTGAGAAATACGAATGGGACGGTGATATTCCTACATACGTTGAGTCTCTTAAACAGGAACTCACCTACCCTCTTGCATGGGGCAACGCTCCCATCAAGGACTTCAAGAAATGGAAAAAAATCGCAAGAGAAAAGGTTTTTGAATGTATGATGACACCTCCCAAGAAAGCCACTTCATGGGACATGGACGTTATCGCAGAGGAACAACGTGACGGTTACAGAGCACAGAAGATTTCTTTCAACATCAATGCCTATTCACGCATTACTGCCTACCTTCTGGTTCCTGACGATTACTTCAAGGAAACGTCAAACACCACTAAGTTTCCTACAGTTAACCTCCTTCATGACCATGGCGCACACCTGTTCATCGGCAAGGAGAAGATGATTCGACCTTTTTTCTCTAACGAAGAGTTGGGTGGAAACCTATCTAATGAAACCGACAGACGTAAGAAGCAATCTGCATGTAAAGAGGTATTGGATGATGCCGATGCATGGGTTGTTCAACTCTATGAGGGACAGTATGTAGGCGACTATCTCGCCAAGCATGGATATGTAGTATTCTCCATGGACGCACCTATGTGGGGCGAACGAGGACGTAAGGAGGGCGTTGACCGCAACAAGTATGACATCATTGCCGGCAACATGATGATGCTCGGGCGTGACCTCTCTGCTTTTATGACCTACGACGACATTGCCAGCACGGAGTTCTTGGCTTCACTACCTATGGTCGATGCCAACAGAATCGGTTGCATGGGATGCTCTATGGGTGCCTACCGCGCATGGATGTTATCAGCATTGTCCGACAGGATAAAGGTTGGAGTTTCTGTATGCTGGATGATTACCACGGATGCACAGTTGACAAAGCGATTCGGAAGAAAGGAGAATGGCGGTTTCGCCAACTGTATTCCTGCCCTCAGGCAGTATCTTGACTATCCGCACATTGCCTCGCTTGCCTGCCCTAAACCTATGCTGTTCATAAACGGCACGCAGGATAAACTCTTCCCTATACCTGGCGTAAAAGAGGCTTTTGAGGAAATGCACAAGGTGTGGAAGAGCCAAAAGGCGGATGAGAATCTTGACACAGAGTTATGGGACATACCTCATTCATGCGGACTGAAGGCACAAGAGAAGACGCTGGAGTTTTTCGAAAAACATCTGAAATAAGGGTGGTTCTATAAATTGCCTTTGTTATATTTCGAGGCTATTTTCGAGGTCA
>DAIUFT010000047.1:0-22940 GCA_036844425.1 Prevotella sp.
TGTGACTGATGAATGGCTTCAAAATATCCAAAAAGATATGACAAGGAAACAATACCTACTATGTAATTCTCTCCGTTAAATTGTACCAAGTTATTTTTTTATCGTCACTTAATGGTAAAACTATAGTGAGAACACAAACTTTTCAATACTACTATGATAAAGAATCTTAGATACATACTGACAATTGTCGCACTTCTCTTCGTATGCGGTATCAAGGCACAGATAGCACAAAACGCTGTTAACGTTGGCATTATGCTACCGCTGCACAATGTTGACGGCGACGGGCGCAGAATGGTTGAATACTACAGGGGAATGCTGCTGGCTATAGAGAAACTTAAGCAAGAGGGCGTCAACGTCAACGTCCGCGCATGGAACGTGACTGGCAACGACGACATACGCGCCACTCTACTGAAGGATGGTGCCACTGACTGCAAGATAATATTCGGTCCGCTTTATTCTAAACAGGTTACGGACATGGGCAACTTCTGTAAGGCGTACGGCATTAAGATGGTTATCCCATTCTCTATCTCTGGCAACGACGTGGACAAGAACCCAAATATCTATCAAGTCTATCAGTCGCCTGACGATATCAACACCGTTACCATAAAGCACGTTACGGAACAGTTTGGTAACCACAACATTGTCATCATCGACTGTAACGACACCACTTCACGCAAGGGGGCATTTACCTTCGGACTACGTAAGGTACTGGAGAAGAAAAAGGTTACGTATAACATCACCAACGTCAATTCGTCGGCAGAGATGTTCGCACGTGCTTTCTCGCTTACTAAGCCTAACCTCGTCATCCTCAACACGGGACGTTCGCCTGAACTGACCGCAGTAATGAATAAACTCGACAACCTTGTTGCCGACAATAAAGACGTGCAGATTTCGCTCTTTGGCTACACAGAATGGCTGATGTACGCTAAGTATAACAAAGCGCGTTTTGCCAAGTTCAACACTTACATCCCTACTACGTTCTATTACAATGATGCTGCCACAGTAACTCAGTCTCTTGCTGCGCGTTACAAGTCGGCTTTCAACGAAGACATGTCGTATGCTCTACCCCACTTTGCCATTACTGGTTATGACCACGCCATGTACTTCATTGGCAACCGCAGGCAGTGGGTTCAGTCGCCACTGAAGTTTGTTAAGAGCGGTAACGGTGGCTATCGCAACAAGGCGTTTATGTTCATTCATTACAAACAAAACGGTGGCATTGAAGCATTAAGCTTCTAAACTCACACCGATATTTAGAAATGAAAAGATTTAACACTATATTATCCGCTATTACGTTAGCCATCTTTCTGCTGCCAACGTCACTCCATGCGCAGGTAGGCGAATATCGCAACACCTTCAGCATAGGTGCCAGTGGGGGCTATTTGCTCAATACTGTCAACTTTACTCCTACCGTACCACAGAACATGCACGGCGGCATGCTGGTCGGCATTGCTGGTAGATACACCACGGAGAAGTACTTCTCTACACTCTGCGCACTGCAAGTGGAGTTGAACGTTGCACAAGTGGGCTGGACGCAGGACATTTCAAACATTGAGGGCGCACCTGTAATTAATCCCACGACAGGAGTAGCGGAGCAATACGAGCGTAACATTACTTACCTTCAACTGCCTCTCCTCGCCCACCTTTCATGGGGTAAAGAGAGTAAGGGCGTTAATGCTTTCGTCAACATGGGACCACAGTTGGGTTACATGATTTCTGACAAGACGACGAAAAACTATGACAAACCTTACACTATGGAGAATTATCCTGACAACTTCACTAACACCATTGGTCGCGTGTCGCAGGTGGAAGCGCAGGAGACTATGCCTGTAGAGAACAAACTGGACTTCGGCATTACCGCCGGTGCAGGCATAGAACTACATATTAATAAGGTGGGACGCTTTGACCTTGAAGGACGTTTCTATTACGGGCTTGGCAATATCTACGGCGATTCTAAGCGTGACTATTTCGGAACATCAAACCATAATACCATATACATCAAAATGTCTTACTTCTATGACCTCTAAGGAAATGATTAACGTTTACGGCGCGAGGGTACACAACCTCAAGAACGTCGACGTACAGATTCCACGAAACAGCCTGACCGTCATTACGGGATTGTCTGGCTCGGGCAAGTCGTCTCTCGCCTTCGACACCATCTTTGCCGAGGGACAGCGACGATACATAGAGACGTTCTCTGCCTACGCACGAAACTTTCTCGGTGGCATGGAGCGTCCTGACGTTGACAAGATAACGGGACTGTCGCCTGTCATCAGCATAGAACAGAAGACTACGAACAAGAGTCCACGCTCCACCGTGGGCACCACGACAGAGGTTTACGACTATCTGCGACTTCTATACGCCCGTGCTGGTACCGCATACAGTTACGCCTCGGGCGAGAAAATGGTGAAATATACCGAGGAACAGGTGGTGGAAATGATTATGAAGGAGTATGCCGGCAAGCGCATCTTCATCCTCGCGCCTCTCGTTCGCAACCGTAAGGGACACTACCGCGAGTTGTTTGAACAGATGAGAAAGAAAGGATTCCTTTCCATACGCATCGACGAAGAGTTGCAAGAACTGGTGCCCAACATGAAGGTGGACCGCTACAAGAATCATAACATAGAGGTAGTTGTCGATAAACTGAAGGTTACACAACGACAGTCTGACGCTGACGACACACACACTCGCAACGAGGAACAGGAGATAGAACGCCTAACAAAGAGTGTGGGCATAGCAATGAAGCAAGGCGATGGCCTCATAATGATTCTCGATAAGGACAGCGGCAACGCAAAGTATTACTCTAAAAGACTTATGTGCCCCACAACGGGCATGGCATATAAGGACCCTGCTCCTAACATTTTCTCTTTCAACTCGCCCGAAGGGGCATGCCCTTACTGTAAAGGATTGGGCGAGGTGCAGGTGGATGACCCACTGGTTATTGAGACCTTTGGACCACAAATATCGCCACAGGAACAACAAGAGAAACCAAAGAAGAAATCTACACGACGCGCTAACGCCGTAGAACCTGAGGAAGAAGAAGTACTCACCGTAGCGTGTCCCGCATGCCACGGCAAGAGACTGAATCAGGAAGCGCTGTCTTACCGTATATGGGATAAGAACATTGCGGAACTGGCTGACATGGATATCGACCAACTCTACGACTGGTTAGAGCAGGTACCACAGCATCTTGACAAACGCCAGGGCGCCATTGCAGCAGAAATACTTAAGGAAATACGCACAAGGCTGAAGTTCATGCTCGACGTTGGTCTGGACTATCTCGCCTTAGGCCGCCAATCCAAGTCGCTATCGGGTGGCGAGAGTCAGCGCATACGCCTTGCCACGCAGATAGGCTCGCAGTTGGTTAACGTGCTTTACATTCTCGACGAGCCCTCGATAGGTCTGCACCAGAGGGACAACGAGCGACTCATTAACTCCTTAAAACAACTGCGCGACATCGGCAATACGGTAATCGTGGTGGAACACGACAAGGACATGATGCTCAATGCAGACTATATTGTTGACATCGGACCTATGGCAGGACGCAAAGGTGGCAACATAGTATTCCAGGGAACTCCTGCCGAAATGCTGAAGCATGATACCATAACCGCCAACTATCTCAACGGCAAACGCACGATACCCGTACCTGAACACAGGCGCGAAGGCTCTGGCAAGAGCATCATCCTACGTGGAGCAAAGGGTAATAACCTTAAAGACGTTACCGTAGAGTTCCCACTCGGCAAACTGATTCTTGTCACAGGTGTCAGCGGTTCGGGTAAATCTACACTTATCAACGAGACGCTGCAGCCCATACTGTCGCAACATTTCTACCATTCACTGCAACGCCCTATGCCATACGAAAGCATTGAGGGCATAGACCTTATAGACAAGGTAGTAAATGTTGACCAGTCACCGATAGGCAGAACACCACGCAGTAACCCGGCAACGTACACTGGCGTATTCTCTGACATACGCACACTCTTCGTAGAACTGCCTGAGGCTAAGATACGTGGTTACAAGCCCGGACGCTTCTCTTTCAACGTAAAGGGCGGACGATGCGAGACTTGCGGTGGCAACGGATATAAGACTATAGAGATGAACTTCTTGCCCGACGTGATGGTTCCCTGTGAGACATGCCAAGGCAAACGCTACAACCGCGAGACACTTGAGGTAAGATACAAAGGCAAGTCCATTGCCGATGTGCTCGACATGACCATCAATCAAGCAGTGGAGTTCTTTGAATCTGTACCTAATATTCTGCGTCGCATCAAGAGTCTGCAGGACGTTGGCTTAGGTTACATTAAGTTAGGCCAACCCTCCACCACCCTCTCTGGCGGAGAGAGTCAGCGTGTTAAGTTGGCTACGGAGTTGGCTAAGCGCGACACTGGCAAAACGCTTTATATTCTTGATGAGCCTACCACTGGTCTGCACTTTGAGGATATCCGCATCCTTATGGACATCCTGCAACGACTGGTTGACAAAGGCAATACGGTTATTGTCATTGAACACAACCTCGATGTCATAAAACTTGCCGACCACATCATCGACATGGGACCTGAAGGTGGTCGCAAAGGCGGCATGGTAATGGCTACAGGCACACCTGAGGAGGTAGCGAAATGCAAGAAGAGCGAAACGGCTCGCTTCCTGAAAGCGGAACTGTAAACGTTCGTTATACGTATAAGTAAGTGCTGTAACTATTCAGCGGTGTTTTCGCCAATCAAAAGTATTAATATTCATGTACCTTTTCCAGTCATGGCAAACCGAAGGCTGGAAAATGTTATGGCAGGAAAATGTTTTGAGCAGTAGGAATATGGAGCCGAAGTTTTTAACTTCGGTTACCCCTGCGCCACGTATCAATACCGAAGGCAGGAAATTTCGGCTACATATTCCTATTGTATGAACCCTGCAGCTTGTTCATTAATGTTATTTTTAGGGATAACCGAAGTTGGAAACTTCGGCTCCATATTCCTATTGCGGGACACCTGCTCCATATTGTTATCGCACTACCGCTGAAGAGTTACTAAGTGCTCAGAATATTTTAATATTTAATATAAAACAAACACAGCATACAAAAAGTCCGCAAAACGCACTGTCGTTTTGCGGACTTTTTGTATACTGTGTTTGTTAGTCTTTGCCTGTTTGTCTTCTACTTGTTAGTCTTCTACAAACACCACCTTGCTTGCCAAGCGGCTTGAAGCAGCATCCTTCCCCAGCCCTCTACGCTTGCACTCGCCATGCAGGGCATAAAGATAATAACCACGTTCCGACCCACAGCCTCTACTATGACTCTCCCGTTCTCTGATTTCACGCAACTCATCATCGCTGCATGCGGCAAAACGCTCTGCATACATCTTGATTCTTGACTCGGCATACTCGCCCAATTCTAACTCTGGCTTGTTTGAATTTGAATTCATAAAGATAAATATTTTAAGTTAATAATATTACTTACGCATCCTTTTACCACCGTGGCTATCTTCATGATTTAACTCGGTTGGTGTGCCAAACATAGGCAACTCTTGATGTTTACGGGTGCAAAGTTAGATATTTTTCTGTTATTCTGCAACACTTTTGCCAAATATTTTTCAAAAAACATTATTTTTCCAACATTTTTTCTTAATTTTGTAAGCGTTTTGCAAGAGCATCCTGCTCATGCAATACAAGACATATCAATAAAAAAGGCGTTTACGACGCTTTGTTTTTGGCTCCTTTGAACCTAGGAAATTCAGATGTACTGCCAAAAACATTGCATGAGTAAGACGCCACGGGCGTGTTATATACATACCATACCTGTTTGTGTGCCGAGGGCTAACCATGTCCTTTTGGCACACATTATGGGTGTATTATATATTCACTTCAGCGTGGAGTCTATCTGCATTGTTCTCAGTACAAGGTTTTCCTAGGACCTAAAGGAGCGGGCAAAGCAGATTTAGGCTCCCCGCTTTTTTGTTTTTATGCCGTAAACCTAAATACTGAACAACACTTAGTAATTCCAAACTGGGGGCGATGGAGACTGGCTTTATGAGCCACAATGCCCTATGTCCAAGATTTTTGATAACAGTTCTACTGATAAACAGTTCAAGAGAGTTCTTAAAGATGTCATTTCTGAAGATGGCGTGAAGCGCATAGACCTGTGCGTTGGCTACTTCAATCTGCGCGGCTGGGACTTCATTTCTGATGAGGTTGACAACCTGGAAGGTGCGTATATTGACGAAGAAAGCGGCAGAACGCTGCGCACCGCCCGACTGCTTATCGGCATGTATCGTGCTCCTGAAGACCTGATTAAACTGCAATACGGACGATATATGCTTCCTGACGCTGACTACGTGCAGAGGTGCAAGCGCAGAATTGCGGAAGATTTCCGCCGCCAACTGCTCATTGGTAAATGCACTGCAAAGGACGAGGACACGCTGCGCACTCTCGCACGACAACTGCAAGAGAAGAAACTTTGCGTGAAACTGTACCTCAAGGAGCCTCTGCACGCTAAACTCTACCTGGCTTATAACCCCAACAGCAACATCAAAAAGATTTTCGCTTACCTCGGCAGTAGCAACCTTACTTATAGCGGACTGATGGGTAATGGCGAACTGAACACGGAGGTTAACGACACCAATGACGATGAGTATCTGGCGGAATGGTTTAACGAACGCTGGGACGACCGCTTCTCCATAGACATTAGCCAGGAACTGATTGATATTATAAATAACAGTTGGGCGGCTGACAATGAGATCTCTCCTTATCACATTTACCTGAAGACTGCGTATCTGTTAAGTCAGGACGCACGTTCGGGCATTGCCGAATATACGCTGCCGCCAATGTTCAAGAAAGACCTTTTTGAGTTTCAGGAGACTGCCGTTAAGATTGCTGCGCGCCACCTTAACAACGATAAGCGTGGCGGAGCGATGATTGGCGATGTGGTTGGTCTGGGCAAGACCATCACCGCTTGCGCCATTGCCAAGGTCTTTGAACAACAGTTTTATGCCAGCACGCTCATCATCTGTCCTGCTAACCTGCAGGAGATGTGGCTGAAATACATTAAGAAATACGACCTAAAGGCAGACGTAACGTCCATGCAGAAGAAGATGGACGTGGAGAACATGAGGTATTATCGCCTTCTCATCATAGACGAAAGCCATAACCTTCGCAACTCTGAAGGTAGCCGTTACAATAACATCAAGGACCTTATTAACAAGATGGACTGTAAGGTTCTGCTGCTCACCGCCACGCCTTACAATAAGGATTTCACTGACCTCAGCAACCAACTGCGCCTCTTCCTTGACCCCGACGCAGACCTTGGCATACGTCCTGAGCGCGCCATTAAGGATGCAGGTGGCGAACACATGTTCCAAAGGAAGTACAGTAATGAGTCCATACGCAGTCTGCGTGCTTTCGAACACAGCGACAAGGCGGAAGACTGGCGCGACCTTATGAAACTGTTTCTCGTCAGACGCACACGCACTTTTATTAAGGAGAACTACGCAAAAACCGACCCTGAGAACGGCAGAAAGTACTTACAGTTTAACAACGGGCAGCGCAGTTACTTCCCTGAGCGACAGCCACGCGCCTTGAAGTTCGCTACGAAGAGTGGCGACCAGTACTCACGACTGTACAGTAAGGAGATGATTGAGACCATCAAGGAACTGAAACTGCCTCGCTACGGACTCTCAAAGTACATCGATGAAAAGAAGGCTGCCGATGCTGCTGGCGCAGAACAACAATACATCAAGAACCTGTCACGTGCCGGTCAACGCATGATGGGATTCTGCATGAGCACGTTCTTTAAGCGTATCGACTCTTCTGGCTATTCGTTTCTGCTCACGCTCTATCGCCACATTCTGCGCAACATGGTGTTTATCTATGCCATTGACAACAAACTGAAGTTGCCTATTAGTGACGAGAACGCCCTGCCCGACGGCTTTAATGACGATGAGGACCAGAACAAGATACCTGGCACTCAGTCTAAAGACAGCATACTAAAGGAAGAGAACGGAGTCATTACCGTCTCCACTGACCAAGAACTCTACATGAAAGTAGCAAAGGATTATTACGAGACAATATCCACTAAAGCAGGCAACAGCGTTACACGACTGAACTCTACCTACTTCAAACGCTCCCTTAAACAGCAACTAAAGAAGGACTGCGACACCCTCTTCAGCATGATTAAGATGTGTGGTGATTGGCAACCTAAAGAGGATAATAAACTTAACGAACTGGAGAAACTTGTCACCACGAAGCACAAAGACGATAAAGTACTTATCTTCACGCAGTATAGTGATACCGCAAACTACATATACTCACAGTTAAAGAAGCGTGGCGTGGAGGCTGTCGGTTGCGTAACTGGTGACACCAAGAACCCTACCGACATCGTGGAGCACTTCTCTCCAAAGAGCAATAACGCCGACATTCCAGAGGAGGACGAACTGCGCATTATCGTCGCAACGGACGTACTGTCTGAAGGTCAGAACCTACAGGACGCCCATGTCATCGTGAACTACGACATGCCATGGGCTATCATACGACTCATTCAGCGTGCTGGACGTGTGGACCGCATTGGTCAGGAGGCTGAAAAAATACAGTGTTACTCCTTCTTCCCTGCCGACGGTGTGGAGGATATCATCAAACTGCGCACCAAACTTAACGACCGTATCAACGAGAACGCTAACGTCGTTGGCAGCGACGAGATTTTCTTCGAGGGCAATGCACAGAACCTACAAGACTTGTTTAATGAGAAAGCGGGGGCGCTTGACGATGAGGACGACAGCGATGTCGACATGGCATCATACGCTTACCAAATATGGAAAAACGCTACTGATGCTAATCCTAACCTTAAGAGAATTATACCTGCCATACCTGAGAAGGCATACACTACCAAGAAGAACACGGGACTTTCCATTGACGAAGGTGTGGTAACATACACCAAGACGGCGAGCGACAGCGATATGCTGACGTGGATTGACAGGAACGGGCGCATCGTTACGCAGTCACAACTTACCATTCTCAAGGCTATGGCGTGTGATGCCGACACACCAAGCGTCAGTCCGCTCGATAATCACCTTGAACTGGTTAACAAAGCACTGTCGGCTGTCAGCAACATGAATCTAAAAACGAGCGGGGCACTCGGCAGCCGTTTTAGCACAAAGTATAAGATTGTCACTATGATGGAGGACCACATGGCTCTTAATCCGCTCTGGGCTACACCTGAGTTGAAGGAAGCCATCAACCAAATATACAACTACCCCATGCGGGAACAGACTAAGTTCACGTTGGGACAGATGCTGAGACGCGGCGACATGATTGGAGAACTGTCTGACTACCTGACGGAGATGTACAAGGCTAACCAACTCTGCATTGTTGAAAACGAGACGGAAGACAAGGAGGCACACGTCATCTGCTCTATGGGATTAAGAAACGAAACGAACATATAAACTATGAAACGAAAAGACTTTGACAGACTGATTGACGGCAACTCATTCTGCGATCTGTTTATAACGGAGATGGGATGGAACAACCCTGCCTTCTCTAAACCTATATATATCACTATTGATGACACCGAATATGCCTTCACACCTGTGGCGGAGAAGAGTGGCTTTCAGGTTTATTCCTGCGAGGTTGACTCTATTCCTACCGCTGCCGAATGTAAGAAGATTGACAACCAACTGCGCAAGGACAGTTACGACTACATCTGCATCTTCGTGCAAAGTGGCACGCATCACCACCTGTGGCTCACCCCGGTGAAGACCAACGAGAAACGCGAACTCGTAAAAACGGAATACATTGGCGGTGCAAAGGCGGATTTCCTCTTCTCGAAGATTGACGACCTTACCTTCGATTTACAAGAGAGGGTGCTTATCTCTGACGTTAAGGCGAAGGTGCAAGGCTCCTTCCATCTCAATAGCGAGAAGGTGACAAAGGATTTCTATGCACAGTTTCGCAAGGAGCACACGGCTTTCAAGAAGTACATCAGTGGCATTGCCGACGAGAAGAACCGTGACTGGTACGCCAGCGTTATGCTCAACCGTCTCATGTTCTGCTACTTCATTCAGAAGAAAGGCTTTCTTGACCTTAACAAGAACTACCTGCAAGACAAACTGCAATGGGTAAAGCAACAGCAGGGCGAGGACCAGTTCTTCGGCTCGTTCTATCAGGGTTTTCTCTGCGCTTTGTTTCATGATGGTCTTAACAATCCGTGTCATGACAGCCAGGAGTTCATCGAGAAGTACGGGCGCATACCGTATCTTAATGGCGGTATGTTCGATGAACACCAACTGGAGCGCGAGAACAAAGGCATCGACATTGCCGACGTGGCGTTCGAGAATCTCTTTACCTTCTTCGACAAATGGAACTGGCATCTCGACACTCGCCTTACGGCTTCGGGCAAGGACATCAACCCCGACGTCCTGGGATACATCTTCGAACAATACATCAACGACCGCGCTGCCATGGGTGCCTACTATACTAAGGAAGACATTACGGAATACATTGGCAAGAACTGCATTATCCCCTTCCTCATGGACAAGACTGCCGAGAAGTCGAAGGAGGCGTTCAAGCCTACGGGCTTCGTATGGCAAACGTTGCAGCATAGCGGTGACAAGTATATCTACGACGCAGTAAAGAAGGGTTACACCCATGACTGGCAGCAGCGGCTCCCTGACTATATCAGCCAAGGCATAGATACCACCCAGGGCGATCTGTTGCAGCGTCGCGTCAGATGGAACGAGCGAACACACGACGACTTCGCCCTGCCTACAGAGATATGGCGCGAGACGGTAGAGCGATTGCAGCGTTGTGACACGCTGTTGCAGAAGATTAACAGCGGCGAGATTCTTTCTATCAACGATTTTATCACCTACAACCTCAACATACGCCTGTTTGCTGAGGATGTGCTTCGTTGTACTGACGACCACCTGTTCATACTCCACTTCTATCACGCCCTGCAGGGAGTAACAATCCTCGACCCTACGTGTGGCTCGGGAGCCTTTCTCTTTGCCGCACTCAACATTCTCGAACCGCTTTACGAGGCGTGTCTTGATCGCATGGAGGAGTGGCACAAGCAGAACGCCAATCTCTTCCAGCAGGAACTGGAGGAACTGCAGGCTAAGTACAGCAGCAACCGACAGTACTTTATCTACAAGAGCATAATTCTCCGCAACCTCTATGGTGTTGACATCATGGTGGAGGCTACGGAGATAGCGAAACTGCGCCTGTTCCTAAAGATGGTGGCAGTGGTAGATGTGGACAAGCGTAAGGACAACCTCGGTCTTGACCCATTGCCCGACATTGACTTCAACATCAAGTGTGGCAACACGCTTGTTGGCTACGCTACAGAGAAGGAACTGAACTATGCCTTTCTTAACGATGCAGACATCTTTGCCAAGCAAGAGTTTGAGGATAAGATAAAGACAGAGATGCAGGTTGTGGCAACAGCCTACAACTGTTTCCGTTCCGAACAACTGAAGGCATACGACGACAACGCCAGCATTAAGGCAACGAAAGAGATGCTAAGGAAACGTCTCACTGGTCTTAACGATTTGCTTAACCGCCACATGTATAAGACAATAGCCAACAGCACGGACTATGACGCTTGGCTTAAGTCTCACCAACCATTCCACTGGTTGGCAGAGTTCTACCAGATTATTCATGACAATGGAGGCTTTGACGTTATCATTGGTAATCCACCGTATGTGGAGTATAATAAGAAAGACTCTAAAACAAAGAAAGCCATCTCCGATATTTATAAGATAAGAGGTTATAAGACTGAAGAGTGTGGTAACTTGTATGCCTTTGTGATGGAACGTACAAAAAGCATAACAAGGAACGCTTCATACATTGGAATGATTGTACCATTAAGCGGACACAGTACCGAGAGAATGGCTCCGCTTGTTAAGAACTTCTATAATGCATACGGTTTGCGTCTGCACTTAAACTTAAGTGCAGACGCAAACCCTCAAAAACTTTTTGAGGGTGTGAAGTTTAGATTATGTATCTTCTTTGTTTCTAATGCTCATAAAGGACATTACTCTACTAAATATACAAGATGGTATGCAGAAGAAAGAGATTTCCTTTTCAAGAAGATTAACTACGTTGATGACTCTACATATTCTTATGGGAATATTATTGGAAAGATACCATCTCCTTTCATTATAAGTGCATTTAACAAGATGCAAACAAACTCTTATTTCTTCTATACGAAATATGGAGAACATAAGTGCCTATACCATAACACACCTGTTAACTGGATTCGCTCACATTCATTTATTCCATATTTCTCAAGTGAAAGAGACGGAGAAGGTATTACTACTCAACTTAAAGTTATACCATTTGAAAACAAGAACGAAGTAAAAGTCGCAAGTGCATTAATCAATAGTTCGCTATTCTTTATTTGGTGGATTGTAAACTCTGACTGCTATCATCTAAACAAAACTGAAATTTCCGAATTTAGATTTGATTATAATGCAAACAGCGACAATGAACTTATCGCTATCTCAGACGAATTAGCACAAGATATGCTTCGCAAATCAAAGAGACGAGTATACAATTATCGAACATCAGGTCGAGTAGAATACGACGAATTCTACATGAAACTCTCCAAGCCCATCATCGACGAAATCGATAAAGTCCTTGCGAAGCACTACGGCTTTACGGAAGAGGAACTCGACTTTATCATAAACTACGACATTAAGTACAGAATGGGCGATGAACTATATAACGAGAAAGACGATAAATAATGCAAAAGCAGGAAAGACATACAGGGCAAAATCTGTTGACGATTTATTAAACAAATGCTTACAATAATCAAGAAAAAACTTGGAGATATGAACAAAAAAGCGTACTTTTGCCGTATAAAAGTGTGTCATGACACAAAAATATAAGGTAAAACAATGCTTTTTGAACGAAAATACTATCTTGACCAACTGCTGAGAGCAGAGGGCAACGGAATGATTAAAGTCATAACAGGCATACGTCGTTGTGGCAAGTCTTATCTGTTGTTTAACCTTTTCCGAGACAAATTGATAGCAAGAGGTGTCGCGACGGACCATATAATACAAATAAATCTGGAGGACAGAAGGAACAAGAAATACCGAGACCCAGACCTATTGCTTGAACACATTGACTCGATGATGAAGGATACAGATAAATACTACATCATGCTTGACGAGGTGCAAATGGTTAAGGAATTCGAAGACGTACTGAATTCTTACCTTAACGTTCCGAATGCGGAGGTTTATGTAACTGGTTCTAACGCAAAATTCTTGTCAAAGGACGTCATTACTGAGTTTCGCGGACGTGGTTGGGAAATACGTATTCACCCTCTCAACTTTGCAGAATACTATGAGGTCGTAGGAGGCGAAAAGGGCGAAGCACTTGAAATATATTATAAATATGGTGGACTACCCGCTGTAGCCAACCTTGAAAGAGCGGAAGACAAACAGAACTACTTACGTGAGATTTATGAAACGGTATATCTGCGTGATGTTCTTGAACGCAACAACCTAAAGAATCCCGACGGTATGCGTGAACTCATTAGGATTTTGGCTTCTGGCATTGGAGCAAGCACTAATGCCAGAAGAATTGCAAATACTTTCAAGTCTGCGGCAGGAATCAGTATCAGTCCAGAGACCATAACGAAATACATTGAGTGCCTTAAAGATGCTTTTTTCATAAGCGAGGCTTTGCGGTATGACGTAAAAGGTAGAAAATATATAGGTACCGATACCAAGTACTACTTTGAAGACCTTGGCATTCGTAACGCAATTGTTGACTTTCGCCAAATAGAATACACGCACACAATGGAGAATGTGGTTTATAACGAGTTGTGCCGTAACGGATTCTCTGTAGATATCGGTTTGGTCAACGACTACAAGCGTGACGCTAACGGTGCGCTTCAGCGAAGAAAGTTAGAAATAGACTTTGTTGTAAACCGTCATGACGAACGTCTATACATTCAGTCAGCCTATGCACTACCCACAACAGAAAAGATAATCCAGGAGCAGGCTTCACTTCTGCGCGTTAAAGATGGATTCAGAAAGATTATAGTAGCAGGTGACAGATTCTCTTCTGGCTATAACGAAGACGGTATCCTAATAATTAGCCTTTATGACCTGTTGTTAGGAAAATTAGATATATGGAAGTAACATCCGCTATGACCTCCCTTGGCAACATATCCTATTTAGACCAACCCATGCACGCGTTCGTCTGCTCACGAACCACACGGAGCAGCGTTATACTGCCGTGCTTGGACAGGGCTGCCGTGCAGAGCAGGGGTGCCACACCCATCATTAGTACCTTTCATAGCGAGATGGAGGTGGCGGTGCTCGATGTGCTGCTGAGGGGGACGTGCCCTATCGTCATGGTGTTGGGCAGACGGCTATATAAGAGGTTGCCCGAGAAACTGCGTGCACTCAGCAGCGGCAGACTGCTGATTGTCTCCATATCCGAGAACAGCAGGATAAGCCGAGAGACGGCACTGGCAGCAAACTGCTTTATCGCACAAAAGGCGGAGCGGATAACCGTTGGCTTCATTGCACCCGACAGCACATTGCAGGAGATTATCCACGATACACAACCAAAGAATATTATAACCCTTAAATAACTTCCTTTAAAGACTCACAGGTCCACTACCCGTGAGTCTTTTTATTTTATGTTTAAGTAGTTGCTTCTCCTCCATGTTTAGCAAACAAATGTTAAATATATAACAAAAACATATGTGACACATAATAATTTGGCACGTTTTTCGTTATATATAAGTTAAGTTATACGTAGTCCCTAAATAGTGGGGGACAAAGAAAGGAAAAGTCACTATAGGTTAAGGAATTAAGATTGTTTGCTTTTATTTAAGGAAGACTGAGAATGAGACAGCTTAAGATTCAGAAGAGTATTACAAACCGTAGCAGTGAGGCACTTGACAAATATCTCGTGGAGATCGGTCGTGCCCCGCTTATCACCATTGACGAAGAAATTGAATTAGCTCAGGCTATAAAAAAAGGTGGAAGAGCTGGCGAACGCGCCAAGGATAAACTCGTGACCGCCAACCTTCGCTTCGTGGTGTCTGTGGCTAAGCAGTATCAGCATCAGGGACTGTCACTGACTGACCTTATCGACGAAGGTAACATCGGACTCATTAAAGCAGCACAGAAATTTGACGAAACACGAGGCTTTAAGTTTATATCGTATGCCGTTTGGTGGATTCGTCAGAGCATACTGCAGGCTATTGCAGAGCAGAGTCGTATCGTTAGACTGCCGTTGAATCAGGTTGGTTCACTTAACAAAATCAATCACGAAATCAACCGTTTTGAACAGGAAAACCAGCGTCATCCAAGTGTAGGAGAACTTTCTGAGGCTACAAACCTCGACGAAGAGAAGATTGGACAGAGCCTCATGGCGGACGGACACCATGTGTCTATCGACGCACCTTTCCAGGACGGTGAGGAGAACTGTATGCTTGACGTCATGGCGAGTGGCGATGACTCACGTACCGACCGCAGCGTAGACCATGAGTCTATGGCGCAGGAACTGAATGCGGTACTAAGCAGAGTGTTGAAAGAAAGAGAAATTACCATCATACGCGAATGCTTCGGCATTGGATGTCATGAGAAGGGACTGGAGGAGATTGGCGACGAACTGGGACTGACACGTGAGCGTGTACGCCAGATTAGAGAGAAGTCTATCGCCAAACTGCGCGACAGTGGCAACTCGAAGATACTGATGAAGTACCTCGGATAAAAGAAAGAAAGAGAATGACTGGTTGTAGGCAAGACAGCAAAGCCACACTCGGCTTAGGCTAAAATTGCCTGCAACCTTTTTTGTTTAACACAACCTAACATCATTTTTTAATAAACACTACTATGAATCATCTCGTTATAATGGCAGGTGGCGTAGGTAGCCGCTTCTGGCCTATGAGCACCGTTGATAATCCTAAACAGTTCATTGACGTATTGGGCGTGGGGCGTTCGCTGATGCAACTGACCTACGATCGCTTTAAAGGCATCTGTGACCCAGAGAACGTGTGGGTAGTAACAAGTGAAGACTACGTTGGAAAGGTTAAGGAGCAACTGCCAGAAATTCCTGTTGGTAATATTCTGAGTGAGCCTTGCCGACGCAACACCGCACCATGCATTGCATACGTTAGTTATCGCATTAAGGCGAAGGACCCTAAGGGCAACATCGTCGTTACGCCAAGCGACCACGTGGTAATGAATACGCAGGAGTTTCAGCGCGTAATAAGTGGAGCACTGCAGTTTGCGGGAGAGACTGACGCTATCGTAACGCTCGGCATGAAACCTACTCGCCCCGAGACGGGATACGGATACATACAGGCAAACATGGCTGAGAGAAGCATGCGAAATAAGGAGATTTTCCAGGTGGAATCTTTCAGGGAAAAGCCTGACCTTAAGACGGCAAAGGAGTATATTAAGCATAACTACTACTATTGGAACGCTGGCATCTTCGTGTGGAACGTAAATACTATTGTTAATGCCTTCCGTATGTATCAGCCTGCCATGAACCGTATATTCGAATCTATGAACGATGTGTACGGCACCGACAAGGAGCAACAGGCTATCAATGAACACTATGCGGAATGTGAGAATATATCCGTAGACTATGCTATCATGGAAAAGGCGGAGGAGATTTTCGTCTTCCCATCAGACTTCGGATGGAGCGACCTCGGCACGTGGGGCTCGCTACAAACACTTACCAAGAAGGACGCTAACGGCAACGGACTGATTAGCGACAACGTTAAGACTTTCGAAACCAGCAACTGTATTATAAACGTTGAAGGTAACAAACAGGTTGTTGTTCAAGGACTGGACGGATATATTGTTGCTCAGCGCGACGGACGACTGCTGATATGCAAACTGTCGGAAGAACAGCGCATTAAGGAGTTCTCGGCTGAATAAAATACACTTTTTAAGAAAAGGCGTATGCCACCAGGGGACTCCACCTGAGGCATACGCCCTATTATTATCTCATGACCTATATTCCGTTCCCTCCCCTACCCTGGCACCTGTTTGCCGTGGCGATATCATTAATAATAGGTATCGTAATAGGTAGGCAATTGGGGATACACGCCTATGATATACCTACAGGTTGGAAATGGATTCTACACCCTAATATCTTAGCGGACATAACTATAGCGACTGCTACATTATCTATTATATCTTCGCTTGTTACGAAACATCTAAGACTGTTATATGCAGCAATATCGCTTGCCGCCGTAGTTACGTTAGGGACCACCATGATTAGGATTCATGATGTGTTGTCTATTTCTGAGCAACAAGAACAAACATACACACCGCCGAATGATGGTTTCATGGCGGAGAAAAGACACCAGTTAGCTAACATCTACACAGAGCAGGGGTTGAAAGGTGACGAGAAAGCTATCGTTACGGCAATGACATTGGGCGAGAAAAAAGAGATTAGCCGAGAATTAAAACAGGCATACAGCAAGAGCGGTGCTGCGCACGTCTTTGCGCTTTCGGGACTGCACATAGGCATCATATTCGGAATACTCATGCTCATCGTGCCACGCAGACGATACCCAACGCTATGCACCATAATAGTTTGCGCATTCTTATGGACATACACTATACTTGTAGGATGCAGGGCGTCAATAATAAGAGCCTCTATTATGATGACGATATACATGATCATACCACTGCTGGGTAGGCGAACCACAACAGAGGCCACCGTACTCTCTACGGGCATTCTGCTGTTAACAGTGAAGCCTAACTGGCTGTTCGATATTGGTTTTCAAATGTCTTTTGCTGCCGTGTTGAGTATTGTTATCTTTTACAAACATCTATACCTACCTGATTTATTTGGATTATCGTCAAAGGAGATGAATCCTACCATTATATCATGCAGTAAAAGAGATAGATACATCGCGCAAGTTAAACTGGGGTTTATCAACACACTTAAGACTTTTATAAGATGGATTTATGGCATTACCATCGTCTCGATAACAGCGCAAGTGGCAGTAGCTCCACTGATATCACTTTATTTTGGTGTTGTAAGTCCATGGTTCTTGCTGAGTAATTATATTGTCTCTCCTTGCGCCATGGTTATCATTCCCTGTGCAATAATAGTACTCGTACTTGGAAGTTTATCACCATACATTCCTCTGCTGGAATTTCCTTTGTCTATATGTACAGACATATTGCAATGGACACTCCATTTCCTTAATTCCTCTATCGTGTGGATTGCATCATTACCAGGAAATTAGAATATTATGAAAGTTTTAAAGTAATCTGGGCGTTTTTCTCAGAATAATTTATTAACTTTGCAAACGAATATACTAAACCATAAATCATGAAAATAAGAAAACGTTTTTTTATGATTATACTGTTACTCGCTGCGCTTGTAGCGGGATGTATTCTGTTGTATTCTAATATATATCCAACAGAATATTCGTTTATAAAAAAACGTAAACAATACTATGACCCTAATGAATACAAACTTCATAATGACTCCGTAGAGCGTTCTCCGTATTTTAAAAAGATACTGCCAGAAGTCATGAAAGAGGTTTACCGCACATATGCCGAAGAGGAAATAAAACGTGAAGAGGAACATCTGCTGAGGATGCACGAAGACACAGATTCGTTCTACAGTCATGATGACAGAGAGAAAATAACGGAAGCAAAGCAGTTACTGAAAGACGCTCCGGAACAAGCTGCGAGATTATATTTCAGAATGGGCACATGCCAAGAGTTATGGGCTATTCAAAAGAATATTCTAAAGGAAAAATATGGTATCATATGGTATACACCGGCAGAAATAAATCCTGACAATAAATATGATTAAAGAATGGAGATATAAACGTAATAACGGCTATGATTCTTTCGAGTCATAGCCGTTATTACGTTTCTGCCAACAAGTTTTAGAAAGAGACCGCAAAGGACGCTCCCAAGACAAAGGTATTCATATTCTTCTTTACTGTTGATGTTGCTCTGCCTCCATCACCGAAAGCTTCTACTAGGACATACACCATAGGGAAGGCTTGCTTGGTGAAGGAGAATTGATCGTACTCCATTGTATAGTGCTTGCGCGTGAAGTCATAATCGGCAAAGACCTTCCAAGAGAAGTTGGACTTGTAGGCATAGGTCAACGAGATGCCTGTTCCGTACTTCATGCTGTTGTTGCCACTAACGGTCAGATAGTCCCACGTCACGTCGTAAGGTGAGGAATAAGTATAAGACACTTTATTATCGCTTTCGAAATCTACGTCTATTGACTCACCAGCGAAATGACCGTTGACATCTAAGTCTTGAATTATACTTCTACCTATAAGCAACTTGCTGCCTAATGTCAAACGTCTTGACAGAGGGAAATTGAAGTAAACGCCAAGGTCAGCGGCAAACTCCGTGATATGGTCTGACTCTATGGTCAAATCATGTGTCGGTGCCCAACGATTATAATCGAAATCTTCATGTGAAGATATGCTATTGAACAAATTTTCAAGTTTGGCACGCTCAAGGTTTGTTACATCACTCCAACCCTTGATAGGACTGCTCTTTACACGTAGCCTACCACCAACACCAATGTGTTTACTAAAGAAGTAGGCTCCTTCTGCTCCTACCACTGTCGCTGTACCAAACTTTAAGTTTACGTCGCTCGGCTTACCTGTTGACGCATTGCCTAAGCCGAGTTCTTCTCCTGAGAAAGTAAGGTTTCTGGTACCTAAACCTACACCCATAGAGATGCTGAAGAAGGATGGATGCTCTTTTATATTTGCCACTGTAGCAAGGTCATTACGTTTTAAATGCTTCTCCTTAAACAACAGGTCGCCAATGCCATAGGCTAACTCCGTTGATAATATACCTATACCGGCACCTGAAAGTACATCGCTCACCCAATGACGATTGTTCAATACACGCATTACGCCTGTGGCTGTGGCAAGACCATAACCTGCAACGGAATACCAAGGACTACGTGTCAAACCATACTCCTTGTGCAAGATTGTTGCGCTGACAAAGGCTGTTGCTGTATGACCTGAAGGCCATGAATTACGCGTTGAACCATCTGGACGCATTTCCTTTGCTGTGTTCTTGATTGGATTTACTATCGCTGCCATGATACCGTAGGCCATGGCACTGTTTGCTAAGAAACGCAAATGGTCGCTCCTGCCTTCTACTCCTGCAAAGTTAAGACCCAATGCTAATACGGCTGGCGCAAACTGCGTGTAGTTGTCTAACTCATTGTGGAAGTTTTTCAAAAAGCGTGTACGGGCATTGCTGTTGTTATAATCCTGACGGAAACTGGCTTTCTCGCTCTTCGCTATAATACCTGCTACAAACAAAGGAATGCCTGCATACGTCATGTCGTCCTTAAACTTGTAAGGCTTTATAGTGCCAAAAGACATTTTCATGCTGTCCGCATCTGTTTTCGGCATGCTCCAGTTCTTTTTTACCACGTTGTTCAACGTATCTAAATGACAATATTGTACAGCGAAACTACTCTTACACATCATACAAATCATTGTCAATGACAAAATTATCTTCTTCATTGTGTTTATATTTCTATTATTTTGCAAAATTAACCAAAATTTGCGAATTATAAGCAGATAATACTAAAGAATTATTCTTTTAAGATGAAAATACTTAAATTTTCAGTTTCTTCAGAATACACTTTCAACAATCATAAATTCAATCCGTTGACTCGCCACTTACTTCCATCTTTCTGGATGACGACAGCACCATTATAGATATATTTAGTACTATTGTTTCGATAACGACCACCATCAACAGCCACTCCATCAAGTCCCACACCTCCACTCGAAGGATCATAGCCAAGGTATTTATCTTCCAACTGTAATCTTTTCTCTATCCAGCGGCTCACTCTCTCCTCTGTATCAGTATAACCAGACTGAACTACAGGCAACACTCCAGTAGAAGTTTGCACAGCCTCCCATATCTGATAGTTGTAGACGCAGGTCTGTCCTGGAGTATATGTCTTCTTGGCATCGTAAGCCACAGTCTTAGCATATTGACTCCAGTCTTCTATCTTCTTCCAATGCGGATCAAGCACAGTAACACCGTTTGACGGGCAGGAGGCCCACATGGCATATTCTTTATCATAATAATCCTCCCCCACACGATCGTTCCAATCCTCCAGATAAGACATGATCTTCTCCACAGAAAGCACTCCACTACGGCGCAGGCAGGCATACCTCTTTTTGAGATCGTCCCAGAAATAATCAACAATCCACGTATAAGGTACTGTATTGACATAACCCTCCATACTATAAGGCACACTCACCCACGACCACTCCGCAGGAAACTGGAACGAGCCGACCCATGAGTTACCAAACGTCTCATCTAAATCGTATGGCATGACAAACCATTTATAGCCATCGTACGTGAAGAACTGGGCATTCTTGCCAAAGCCATCAATATTTGCTGTCACCATGCCGTGAATGATGAAGTCAATAAGACATGGCACATCATACCTCCTCTCTATCTCATGCCTCATAGCATCCCTGGAAAGAGTATGGTTCATAGACTCAAGTTCCTTGTAATAACCAGCAAACTGTTCTATTATGCCTTTAGTTTCATCTGTCACCACCTTAGGATTCCTCACCTCTATATGATTCCAGTTCACATCACCTGTTACAAAACTCGATGTGTATGTCTGCAACTGAAACCACACATGCTGAGGATTATCTTTCTTCATCCCCATGTTTCGCCTATGCTTCTTCAGCTGCCACGCATAGACACCATAGAACGAACCGTTTAAGGAGACCACACATGGAAAACCATCAGGATGGCACAACACTTTTTCTGAATAGTCGGTGAGACCTGCTCTCTCCAGTATATGAGGTTCGTCTGCAACCATGTCATCATACAACTTATATGCAGTGGCAACAGCCAATCCGCCACGAAAGGAATCAAGCCAATTGGCCTTGAGATGAAAAGCATCCTGCTTCACCCAATCTCCAATAGTGACAGATGTGGTGGTTTCGCCTATCCATTCATCCTCACAAAAATCAATGGCAAGGTTCTTCTTTGGAAATTTTAACGATGTGGCTCCCTGGGCATTCACAACCACCCTTTTCTTGAAAAAAACACCATTATCATCATTATATTCCATCCAAGCATGCAGATTATCCTCCTTACCCTCAGGCAAAGCATCTATTCCTGTGATATTGACATGCGCCAACCTTGGTTCTTCTATTTTTATAGAACTGGCTTGGCTATAGTCCACCACTATTTCTGTCTGCGCACAAACAGATATAGCAAAAATAAGAAACAGGACACTTGTTATAAAGACCTTTGTCGCTCTCATAATATCATACTTTTATATATGGGTGATTCTATAAATTACTACCGTTATGTAAAACCTATCTGATATAATTCGCCTGCTCGCTAAGCAACAATCCGCGCACCAAATATCGTTAACACGCACTGACGCAACATTTTCGCACAGTCTGACTAATTTAGATATCAGCACAGAGAAACCTGTATATTCTCCCACATGACACATGGCAAAACACTCATCGACATAAACCTCTGCATCCAGGAACACTCCGTCATAATCCGAACTAGCAAACTTATGAACAACAGTATCCCCAACTCGAAGACCTTACGATACCATCCATAGCCCATATAGAACTTTTGGGACTCAAAATACGAAATGCAGAAGGAACGGGGCAAACCAACAGATTCCCAAGAGTCGTCCAAAAACCTTGAAGACTCAGCACAGGGCACACCACGCAAGATGAACTTACAGTACCTGTTAAAGAGTAAAATACTCTAATTTACACAACAAAAGTACAAATAAAATATGAGTAAAACACTCCTTTCTGGAGGAATATTTGCAATTATATAGCAATTTTATGCTCTTTTGCCTCAAAGTAATCATCCGAAAGAAGATAACAAGATAAAATAAGATTAATGAAAAACCCCTCAGAAATCTTTCGACTTCTGAGGGGTTCGTTTCTTTGAAAGAAG
>DAIUFT010000048.1:0-22924 GCA_036844425.1 Prevotella sp.
GCGTAACTTGCGAGTATTAGTATTGCTCTTGTCCGTTCCGTAGGTAAATCCATACATGGATTTAAGAGCCTTGGTCACCTGCTCATTACGCCTGTAATCATTCCTGTCTGATATGAGTTTGCCCTCATTGTTGATGCGGTTATACACGATATGACAATGTGGATTGTCCGTGTTGTGATGCCTTACGATAATGAACTGGGTATCGGTGATGCCCATCATCTGCATGTATTCAATGGCTATCTTAGCCATGAACTCATCCGTCAAACGTGGCTTGTCCTCGGGTTTGAAGCTCAATGCAATGTGTCCCACAGGCTTCTTAATTCTTGGATTTAGCAGCCTCTGTAGCTCAAAACATTGAGCCATCTCGGCATTCGTGCCGAGCAACACGCCATCTGAGGCGATGATTTTCGCCTCGTCCTTGCCTGTAACATAGCGGATGCAACCACCAAATGAGCTGCCCTTCTTTAGCTTGCCTATCATGTGGCATCCTCCTTTCTGCCTATTCTGCATGGCTTCGATTTTGGACTTGCTTGGCGATACTCGCCAAGGATTTCTTTCAATCTTCTCAACAAGTCCACCACATATACATGGGTTTCATGGAAACCTCTCTGATGCGACAGCTTGGTAAGTTGGTTGAGGTTGTTCGCCATACCGATGAGATTCTTGGCGATGGCTACCGTCTTAGTGTTGTGTCCACTGACCACCTCGCCATTCAAGGCGGACTCACGGATGTACTCCGCCAACTTGCGGTTGGCTTTTCTCGCCCTCAGCTTCAGAGCCTCGTAGCTTGGCTTCGAGAACTTTACCGTGACAGACTTCGACAGCTTGCGAACCCTGCCTGTGGGCGGTCTTCCGCCCTTTCTCTTGTCCTGTTCCTGTACGTTTGTCATTCGATACACTGTTTATAGTTTGTACACTCACTTTCTGCGACCGTTGGGAGCAAAAAATCTCCGCCCTCATGGTGGAGCGAGGCGTTTTGGGGTTCCCAAAACATAACCTCGCTCCCTCCTCAAAGCACGTTAGTTGAGACTTCTGCCTTTCGGCTCTCCATGCCCAAGGTCACAGACCTTAATTCTCACAATTTGCGCCATGCCTCGAAGTCCTCTTCGTAGAGGGCGAGGTGGTGGCGCACGATGTTCTCAATGATGCCCGATACGCTCATGCGCCTTCCTCCAAGGATGCGGACGACACGATCAAGACGGTCTCGTGCCTCGGAACTGACGAAGACAGGCTTACGGTCGTCAATCTTTGGAACCTGGAGAAAAGTCTGCTGATACTCCTCCAATGTCGCCTTGCGCTGTTTGCCACTGATGCGTTTCTGTGTATTCGGTGGCGATTGAGCCTCATTCGTTGGTTCTCCATCTCGATAGGGAGTTGTTGCTGCCACATTCTCAACGATAGCTCTCAACTCTGGATTCTCCACATCATCGGTGTAGAGAGAACTGTGGCTACTTGGATTGGCATAGTTGCCATACGTAGATGGTTTAACAAACTCCAAATACTCCTTTTCCATCTGCTCCTTTTCCTCAGGAGTCAAGACTACATCTTTTGTTCTTGCCATAGCTTATGTTGTTTTATTTGTTTGTATAGTGGTCACGGTTTGCACCATTGACCGATTGTCGGGTGCAAAGTAAGTGTACTGAGTGCAACCATGCAACAGATTGGGTGTAACGTGGCAATTTAGTTGTGTTTTGCTGTAGGTACACAGGCTTGACAGTTATAACTTCAATGTATTTCCCAACTCGATATTGCAAGAACACTTTATTTGTTGGATTTAGAGCAACCATTAAACATACTATGACGACAAATGCTGCCACAATAACGCCAAACACTGCCACCACTCTGTAAAGTTATGGCATTTTGCTTTTTCTGTTTTATCTTTGCAACCGTTAAAGTTGTTCATGTCGCTTTTGTCGCCGAACACGGCAAACCACTGCAACTTTCGGCAACATGCTGCCACAGAAATAAAAAATGCTTGTTTTTAGGTAGCTGTGCCTTATCTTTGCACTCGCAAACGTGGAGCACCGCATATTGGTGGTGCAGTGCGACAGACAACATAGTATTAACTTAGAAAAAAGAAAAGTATGGCATTTATTGTATTTGAGGAAGAGGCATTCAACTATCTTGATGCCCAGTTGGAGAACTTCGTGAAGCGCATGGACAGAATCCATGAGCGCAGTGAGGACAAGACCATGAACAAGTGGCTCGACACCCAAGATGTGTGTCAGATGCTCAACATCTGCCCTCGAACCGTGCAGACGCTTCGGGACAACGGAACGTTGGCTTACACGCAAATCAGCCACAAAACTTACTACAAGCCAGAGGATGTGATGGCTATCGTAGCCAAGGTGGAGGACAAGAAGAAAGACATGCGCTTCCGTAAACGTACAGGATAAGTAGGCTGCATATAACACAACCACTTAATCCAATATAGTAAGTAAACCGAGTAACGTAAGTATCAACTATAAAACAAACAACTATGAGCAACGAAGTACTGACAAGAAACAGCGAGTGGATGAACCACATCGTGAGCCACCTTAACCGATTGGTTGACAACTTTGAGCGTATCGTGGCAAATTACCGCCCCATGCTTGGCGGCGAGCGTTTCATGACGGACAAGGAACTATGTGCCAAGCTGCAACTGAGCCGCAGAACCTTGCAGGACTACCGCAATAATGGTGTCATTCCGTATATTCAACTTGGCGGAAAGATACTCTACCGAGAGTCCGACATTCAGAAAATACTGATGGCAAACTATCGTGAGGCGTACCAAATGAAGGGTGTGTAGGAGAAAAACATGTCCTGGATGGGTGTGTGAAATGAACAAGGCGACAACGTATAACTTACCGAGTATGGTGGTTATATGTTGTCGCCTCGTTTTATTGGCTATATTGAGTTGGTAGTGTTTGCCGAGTGTATTCTGTATAATCAGCATGTAAATCTAATACCATGCTAAAACACACTGCGGTGGTTCGCCCAAGTGGCTGGAGGCGCAAAGCCTCCAAGGAACGTTGCTCTCTGGCAGTTCTATGCCATAGTGTTCTTGTTTCTCTCTCGCTTGGCGATGAGCTTGTCCATGTCGCTTGAAATCTTTTGCTCCGTCACTTGCGCATAGACCTGTGTGCTTGTGATGTCTGCGTGTCCCATCATCTTGGCTATGCTGCCGATGGGAATGTCCTCGTTGAGCATCAAGACACCAAAAGTATGCCGGCTGGAGTGGAATCCCAACTTGGAACTGATGCCAAGCACCATTCCAAGGGTATGTATGTCGATGTAGATGTCTTTTTTCTCACCCAATGGAAAAACAGGCTTGCTATCGTCCGTGGTATTGTAGAGGGAAAGAATCTTCTCGGCTATCGGATGGAGTGGCACGAAGAACTCCACGCCAGTCTTCTCTCTTTCCTTGCGGATGAACTTCCTGCCCTCTGTGTTCTCACCGATATGGTGAGGGTACAGTTTCTTCACATCTATATAGGACAAGGAGGTGAGCGAGGCAAAGATGAAGCATCTGCGTGCAAGCTCCGTTCGCTCGTCTGCAATCGGGGTGGAGAGCATCTTGATAAAATCCACCTTGCTGAGGTGTGTCATTTTAGGGGCAGGCTTCTTCTCGTAACCTATCTTGGCTATGGGGTTGAAGCGGATGATGCTCCTGTCCACTGCCTTGTACATCAACATGTTCAGCCAGAGCAAGCAATGGTTCACGTAGCTGTCGATGCGTCCTTGGTCTCGTTTCAAGAACAGCTTGTATCCCTCCCCAAAGTTCTCGTCAATGTCTTCGAAGGCAATGTCTTCTTTATCCAATGTATGGACAAAGTCCCTTAGGTTCTTCTGCCACGTTCGCTTGTGAAGGAAGGTTTGTCTGGCTCTTGTGGTTCGATACCATTCCACGATGGTATCGCCAAAACTCAGCAAGAACTTTCCTGTCGTGTCCTGGTCCTTCAACGCTGCCTTCAGCATTTCCACGGTGATGATGCCGTTGGCGACAAGGAGTGCGTTGTACTTGTCCTTGACCTCGGCGATGAAGCTTGCCAATCGTCCTTTGTCCCTTGCGTTTCTTATCTCTCCCTTCTGGGCGTTCCACTCCTGTGGGGCGCAAGATATACCTGTGGAAATGGCTGCACTCTTGCCGTCAACGGTGATGCGGCAAAGTATGTTGGTGGTTCCGTTTGCCTTCACCTTCTGTCTGTTGATGTAAGGCAAAATTGAAAATGTACTTCTGCTCATGATAGTTGTCCTTATTAATATTGTTGTTGAACTGTGAAAAAGAAAAGTTGAAAGTCATTGTTCATAACACGAGAACAAAGTCCTTCTCGGTTGCTGCTATGAACTTGTCCATGTCTTCGAAGAGCTTCTTTTGTGTCACTCTCGCATATCGTTGCGTCATCTTCACATCCTTGTGTCCGAGCATCTTGCAAATGGTCTCCATCGGAACACCTGCCTCAAGCGTAATGAGGCTTGCGAACGAATGTCGCCCCGAATGGTAGGAATAAGCCTTGCTCGTTCCTGCCAACTTGCAGATGGTGATGAGGTCGATGCGAACACGATTCGAGTTCAGCAAGGGGAAAATGGCATCTCTTGCCTCATCTTCGTATTTAGCCATCAGCTCCAACGCCTCGGGCAACAATTTCACCCTTGCAAGTGTTCCTGTCTTCTTGCGGTTATAGACAAGCCACTTGTCGCCATCCTCCAACACCTTGACATTGGCTTTCGTGATGGAGACAGTGTCTATGAAGGCTGTACCTGCATAGCAAGCGAAGAGAAACAAGTCACGGCTTACGGACAGTCTCGGCTTGTCTTCGGGTAGTTCCACGTCACGGATTTTTAAGAAATCAGACATGCTGAGTGCCTTGGGTGTCGTAACCTTTGGAATGCCAACCCGATAATGGGCAAACAGCAGGTTCTTGCACAAGCCTCGCTCAAAGGCGATGCGACACATCTTCTTGAAGAGCGACACATAGATGGTGATGGTTCCAGAGGAGAAGCCCTTCTCGTCAAGCAGGTAATGGTGAAAGTCGCTGATGAACGGCTCGGCCAACTGTCCGAAAGCCAAGTCAGCCAACTTGTATTTCTCACTGATGAACTCGGCGAGGTTCTTGCGAATCTTTCGGTAAGTCCAGATGCTGCTCTTTGACATGTCAACGCCCTCATGGGTGCTGAGTTCACTGATATGCTCGTCCACAAAGGCGAGAAGGGTGGTCTGGGTCTTGACGCTTCCCTGCAAAGCCTCCTTGACATCCTTAGCCTCGAAGTCCATTCTCTTTTCCACAAGCACATCGAAAGCCTTTTGTATGGAGAGCAGCAACAGGTCGATGTCCTTGTTGGTCTCCACGGCTTCCTTGCTCTTGCCCTCCAATCGGCTGGCACGAGGATTCCAAAGCGATGGAGTGCAAGACAACTTGCAGGAGAACTGCGCCATAGTCCTGTTCACCGTGATGCGTCCCATGATGGGAGCTTTTCCATTCTTGTCCATTCCGCTCTTTTTTAGGTAGAGCAACACCTTGAATTTTTCGATTTTCATAACGCTTACATTTTGAGTGTGCAAATATAATCATTTTGTAAGCGTTCCTTGATACGCAAAACATTGAGAATCAGTGCAATAAAATCCGTTGATGCACAAAGTTGCCTTTCCGCATTGTTACCTGCTTTGCATAGGTAACTATGGCTCACGATTTGGTAACTGAACTACTTCAATATTCCTCACTCGCTTGCTTCGTGCCGATTCGGCAACTTTGTGCAATTCTGCTCATTCCCAACTGTTTACGTTCCAACCTCTCTTATTCGCCTTTGGTTGCTTTAGAGCTTTATGTTAACATAGTCACGTCCTTGTTTTACCTTATTAATATGTATTCCCTTAGGAAGGATAAGAGACATATTAAATGATACGTAACCTTGGTCACCATCATTCTCATACAGTTTCAGGTAAGACACGCTCTTACCGTTTGCGGTAAACGTAACATGACTGTCAAGCCATACTTTCATTGTCTCTGATTGTGCCTGTGCTCCTACCACAGTGAGGAGTGCAAAGGCTAATGTAATAAAAATCGTTTTCATTGTTTTATAGTTATTTTCTTAATTCGTTGTCTAGTTACGGTTGCGCGTCTTGCCTTGCCAGTATTGTTCTTCTGAAGGTACATATCTGCGGTTAACGTCGCATCCATAGAGTCTATGATACCGTCACCGTTAATGTTCGCAGCAAGAGCAAGGATATACACAGGTTCCTCTATGTAATAACCAGAAATAAGACTTGCGTCAAGTGAGTTTATCTCACCGTCCTTGTTTACGTCACCGAGTGTTACCTTACAGAATGACTGTTCACGTTTCAACTCTTTCTTCTCTATATTTCCAGCGGAATCCGTTGCCAATACGCAGAAACCATAGTCAATGCCGTCATAGAATCTGAAGTCAACAGACGTAGAGTCGGCCCCTAATTCCGCTACCTTCACCCATGGAGCCGTTGTGCCGTACTGCGCATAAATTTCGTGCTTCCATACGCCTGAACGGTTATCACCACTTTCTATGACCAACGTCAAGGTAGTATCATTCTTGTGCTCCACATTCGTAATACTACTCTTAGGACATATCGTATCAACGGTGTTGGTCCAGACTGGTGTCATGATAGGTTCATTAGAGTCGAACACGATACTAGCGCAGTTGTTTACCTTTGCTCCGTCATCTTTTCCTGATTTTGTAGCTATATCAAAAGAGACCTCTCCTATGCCAGACTTCCCGTCATAGTTCACAGGCAAGAAACCTTGGACAATGTTCTCTGCTGGTTCCATTGTCATAGGGTCAAGCGAAGTGAATGTCCATGACGCTATGCCGTTCTTCTCGTCAAAGTTTCCTTCTACTTGTGCAATAGCGTAAATATCAGGTCGCAAGTCTATCGTCTTTACAAAATTAGCCTTGCCGTCAAGGTACTCTGTCTTATCACCTATCTTTATACTTATAGGTGCGAAGGTTGTTAAGTCAAAGTATCTGCTGTCTAACGTGTCCATAATCTCTACCGTATGAGCGGCAGCCGAGGCGAAGGTAGTGTCGTTTTCAAACTCTATTCTGTAATTTACGTTCTTAATAGAGTCATTAATAAACTTACTACCAGACTCTGACGTGTAACCATAAATGTCATTAGGGTCAAGAGAGTTAACAGGAGTGGATGAACCGCCCAGAGGTTTAGGGCACTGTTTGCTTGGTTTGATGTTATCACAATCTACATCATATATAGCATCACCAAATCCGTTTGCTTTGTACATTTCATTCTCCTCGCACATACTAGCCCTACGGTTAAGTATCGCACAAAGACCATCTTTTGCTCCACTTCTCATGTTTGCTATAGTGGCAACCGGTGATATTTCCCATTCACTAGGATACCAAACATAGACTATAGCCGTGCTTTCCGCCTTTATTTCAACCTTAAATGTTTGAGTGCTATTAGATGGCAATGTTATAGGTACTATAGTTTTATGCAGCGCAGGATACCCCTCTACGTAATCGTTGTCCATACTCTTGGTAAAGAGATACATATCCCCAGAAATATTCTTATGCGTATTAACACTATCTTGGAGCCGCTTGGCATCTTCTTCAGAAAGTTTCCGCGTGTAGCGTTTATACAAATCATAACCATTAAGACTAACCCATTTTAGGTCATTCTCTTCCTGTGTGTATACAAATATAGACAGAGGAATATCGTATGCAGTCATGTTACTCTTGTTGGTCAACTGTATTGTGTACGTATTACTTCGTGACCTTAGATACGTAGAGGCATAGTTTACGTTGCCTTTTATTACAATATCTTCTGCCTGTTCTACATTAATACAATTTTCTATGACCTTTGTACCGTCTTTGAACATGAATGTAGCGGTGTACGTACCAAGTTCCGCTCCTGCAAAGTTTATTCTAACAGAAGTCTTAGCGTCGCTCTCATGGTATATGCTATCGCTAACAATGCGTGACTTTCCTACGAATACAACGCTGTCAAGTTCATTGAAGCCATTACCCGTGAATGTTATATTGTTGTAACCTCCGTTACCCACAGTTTTAACATCTTGTGCAACAACGTCGTATTTCTCAAGATGAGTAAAGTCAAGTTTTACGTCTTGCCTTGAACCTGTAACGTCATGTAGCGCAACATAATATGTACCGTTTTCCCACGTATGGCATCCACCGAACTCTACAGACTTGTCTTCCTTAACGGAATATACCTCCTTGCCGCTTGGTGAGAATACCTGTAACGCTGTTGCTTGGTTACTGCGGAATGACACCGTATCACCTTCCTCCGCCTTAAACGAGAACCATTTTACGCTATTCTCTTTTGGACGTGCAAAGGTTTGTGTGGCTTGCAGTGGCGTTATGTCTTCCACATCGTGGCGGACACTGTAATCTGTGTACTGCTTATGCACTTCCGCCACCTTTGACGAAGCGTCAACAAACTGGAAATGAATGTCATTCTTGGCATACATCACAGGCTTGCCGTTCTTGTCTATTTCAAAGTGGAAGTCTTTGCTGCGCAGTGGCACAGTCCTAATGGGCAATAGTTTTACTAACGCCAACGATGATACACGCTTAGGCAATTTAACCGTTGTTACTTCAGCATCGTCTTCGTTTAGCCAATATTTGTAACTGTCAATGCCATTGCCGCCAACAGAAACTTTTACAAAGAACTGTGACCTCGCAACTGTTGACAGTCCCTTGTCGCCTACCAACATATAGTTTATTCTGTGCAGTCCGTCAGCCAATGACGCTACGTCAATGTCAAAATGAAACAGTCCGTTGCCTGTAGAACCAACACCAGCACCATATTCACCACCGTCTATGCTGTAAATGAATTTCATGCCGTTAAGTTCCTCTTGTTTCGCACATCGAAAGAAGAAACTGTTATACACGTTTGATGCGGCACCCGTTGGCGTAAGCACCTGTACCATTATGCGGTGCAGTCCTTGCTCCAATGAGTTTGTGTCAAGGTTCCAGTTCACAATGCCGCCCTCCGAAGGCACCTTCTCTTGCTTATACATTGTACCGTCAATGCTGCAGACGCACGTCATTTCGCCAATGCGCTCAGTTTGTGGTACTTTAATGAACATACGCGTTACGGGAGTGGACTCACTGCCTTTGCCTGTCGCTTGAAGGTAGAGCCTGTGAAATCCGTCCGTTAGTTCGTTAACGTCCAGTTCAATTACTCCGTCCGATAATGTCACACCCTTAATAGCGGTCTGGTCATTGTCAAACCAATAGGCGTAGGTAACGTCCTTCTTCGTCTGCTGTTTTAGGAAGTAGCGCATCTGTGGTGCACTCCATTGTCCTGCCGTATCTTGTACCTGTACGTATATAGTGTGCAAGGCGTCATTGAGCGCACTGATATCAGCGTTGAAGTGCCACTTCGTTCCCTCCACCGTTTCTTCATGTGCCTTGCTTTCAGCACCGTCAAACCAGTAGCGGTATCTGTAAGTGTCCTGTGCTCGTAGCGTCCACGACGTGAACACCAAGAGCACGATGGATAATATAAATCTCTTTGGCATAATAGCCTCCTTTTCAAAATGTTTCTCTATTATGCTTTTCTTATTCTGCAGCCTTAACCTCTATGTCCACGCTTAGTTTACCGTCAGCAGTAGATTTTGCCGCTACGTTACACTTAGTAATCTGTGGATTACTTGGTATTGGATCGTATGGTAACATACCGCCATATATTCCTACCTGTGTTCCGTCAATGCCCAAAAACTTTGTCTTGGCTTCGTCTGTTAGTTCGAAAGAATCGTTGTCGTTGAAGTCACCACCACGGAAAGTTTTGAATATTTCTTCAAAGGTTGAAACTTTGTTTGTGGTATTCGGAATCCATTTAAACAAATTACTATTATTCGCGCTAATACAGTTGTATACCGTGCATGAATAGTCAATTTCTCTTCCCTCGCCTATTGAATATATTATGCTATTATTAAACAAGGACGATTTAACGTATCCAGAATAGCATATAACACAATTAATAAATTCGAAATTAGAAGTTTTATCGTTATGTGAATAAGGTCGTCTTACACAACTATTGATGCATGATGCAGAACTATTTTGCTTTAATGATAATTGGTCTGTAATTTTACAGTGTATAAATGAAGCGTTAACAATACAGTCAGTATTGCCGTAATTAGAGATATCTTTTATCCTACACTTCAAGAACATCGGCTTATTCAATGTACCACTATATCTAATGGTATGATTACTATACACACCCTCCAGTGTCAGTCTCTCTGATACAGTATCAGGGATATTAATTGCAAAATTACCAGTAAGGATGGTAGGTAACGTGCCGTTAATGCTATCCACCTCCATGCCTGCTCCACGTATGGTTAGGGCTTTCTCGATGTTGGTAGCAACGAAAGAACCAGAGGATAGCGTAATAACGTCACCGTTCTCCGCAGCACTGTGCGCTTCTATAAGTGCCTTGGCACCATAGAATGTTTTGATGTTGCCATCATGACTGAGAGTAGCGAGAAGCGAACTCTGTGCGAAACTCATTGTTACGCAAACCAATGCGAACAAGGAAAGAACAAATCTCTTCATAATAATAAAAAATGGGCGGAACTGTTCGTGACTTTTCCGCCAATCAGGTACCGCCAAGCACCACACGTATAGAAAAGCACGAACAGCCCACGCCCATATATGGACATGAGCCTTCGTCTGCTTGTTCTCATACGTTGTTGAAATTGGCGGTTTCGATTGACGAGAAACAAGGACAAAGTCCAATATATTAATATGTCTCTGCTCCGCTAAACGGCTAAGCCGTTACGCAGGGCAATGTTTAATATGTCACTATCAGTTTCGCGGGGTTAATAATTGGTTTAAGTTATACAATATTTTATATATCGCTGCAAAGGTAAACTTTTTATTTTGAAAATAAGGCTTATCTTTCAATGATTTTTTCTATTATCTAAGTTTTTTAACATTTTACGGCTTACTCCACTTCCTTCAATTCTATCAGTCCCTTGCCCATGTCGTCCAGTTCGATGGCGAGGGGTATTACCTTGCGCTTGTCCGCCTTGAAAGGCTCCGCATAGTTGTTAGCCTTTATCTGTGCCTCGGCAGCAGCGATGCCACCATTCTTTGTCAGTTTCAGTTCTATTACATATATATAATGTATGACACCTACCACCATGTCTATCCTGCCCGTGGAAATCATTTTCTCTACCTCCACGCGGCAGCCAATGGCATTAAAGATGGTGCTCATGATAAGGCGGTAACGCTCTTCCATGTCCATAGAGGCGAGTTTCTTATTGCTATAAGGCACGTCGGCGATTAGAGCTTTAAGGCATTTCTTAGCCTCTTCGGTGGTGCCGCGCTGAAGTGCAAGCAGCAGGTTGGCTTGAACGGACTGGTTGGCTCCCATCTTCTGCATGGTGAGAGCAGGCAATACCGTATAGTATAGTGCCTGGCGAACTTCGTGGTTAGGGATGCCTAACTGATAGACGCCATTCTCGCAGCCCTTAATCGTGAGATACCCCGACTGGTAAAGAAATAACTCTGGACCTCCTCCAGTAACGTCAGAAGTTTCAATAACCGAGTCTAATATTGACGAATTGTCAAAGTCCTTCAGGTGTATCTCCATGTCATTAACAAACTTTGGTAATAGAGAAGTGGCACCCGATGAGGCCCAATAATTCCTGAGTTTTCCTTCATATAATGCATTTATAAGGCTGAAGGGGTTGAATACGTCGATCATGTTGTCAACGCTGAAGTGATAACCATCATAATTGGCAGCCAGTTGTTCTACGGTTTCCTCTACCGTCCAGCCGTTCTTCTCGCCCATTGCCTGTAGTTCTGGCATGAAGTTATCAGTAATCTCTTGCTTAGTAATGCCGCAGAGTGTGGCATATTGGGGATAGAAACTGATGTTGGTTAGGTTGTTGAGTACGGAAAAGAGAGATATTTGTGTAAACTTCGTAATGCCTGTGATGAAGACAAACTTCTCATATTCGTCGTCTGCTTTCAATATGGCGAAGACCTCGCGATACATAGCAGTACACTCCTCATGGTGTGGGGTTCGCCATGAGTGCTGCAAAGGAGAGTCATATTCGTCAATAAGTATTGCTACCTGCAGACCAGTTTGCTCGTAGGCAGTCCGGATGATTTTGTTAAAGCGAACCGCAAGTTGTTCTGTAGGTTTGGGAGTTAGTCCGTATTGTTCCTCATATTGGTTAAACAAATCGTCAAGATACGAGTGTATCGTCTCTGCCGTAGCACCTGCACGACTCATGTCAAGTCTGATGACGGGACGCTTTATCCATTCCTTCTCCATGTCCATTATCTTCAAGCCCTCAAAGAGTTCTTTCTTGCCTTCGAAATAGGCCTGAAGGGTATCAACGAGAACAGACTTACCAAAGCGACGCGGACGGCTAAGGTAATTGTATGTCATACCGTTGTTGGCAAGTCTCCAGATTAAGTCTGTTTTGTCAACATACAAGCATTTCTCCTCTCTTATCTTTTTGAAAGACTGTAGACCTACAGGTAGTCTTCTTTTCTTTATTTCCGTCATCATCTTCAGCATTTTTATGTTTTACGATTGCAAATATACTAATTATATTTCAAATCGGTGCCATTCGTTGTTGATTATTTTTACATCTTGCCGTTTATAATCTCAAATTTTATTTGTAACTTTGTCGTCCATTTCAATTATTTACATTTCATAAACAATGAATCAGACGTATTCACAAGTTATAGCCAAGAGCACAGGAATAAGCCAGAAGCAGGTACTTAGCGTAATATCTCTCCTTGATGAAGGTGCTACGATACCTTTCATCAGTCGTTATCGTAAGGAGGCAACAGGAGGACTTGACGAGGTGCAGATATCCAGCATCAGCGATGAGTTAGACAAACTCAAAGAGTTGAGTAAACGTAAGGAGACTATCCTTGCCACAATAGAGGGCTTGGGCAAACTGACAGACGAACTCCGTCAGCGCATAAACGACACATGGGAGGCTAACGTGCTGGAGGATATATATATGCCTTATAAGCCAAAACGTAAGACGCGCGCTGAGGCTGCACGACAAAAGGGACTGGAACCGTTGGCTCTCTTTCTAAGGTTTCAGAATCCTAATGCCAACGTTAAGAAGAAGGCACGCGAGTTCTTGTCAAAAGAGAAAGGCGTAGAGACCGTAGAAGATGCAATAAAGGGTGCGCAGGATATCATTGCTGAACAGATAAGCGAAGACGAGAAAGCGCGTAACATAGTGCGCCACGACTTTCAGAAGGGGGCTGTGATATCGGCAAAGCAAAAGGCGCCAGGCTCAAAACTCTCTGCGGAGGAAAAAGAGCAATTTAATGAAGAAGCGCAGAAGTATCGTGACTATTTCGATTTCTCAGAGCGACTGTCACGTTGCGCCAGCCATCGCATACTCGCCATGCGTCGTGGTGAGGCAGAGGGATACCTCACGATAAGCATCAATGGCGACGATGAGCGTTGTCTTGACCGTTTCAAACGTCAGTACATCAACATGCCTTGCGAGGCGTCAGACTTGGTGTGGGAGGCGGTAGAAGACAGTTACAAACGTCTGATTAAGCCAAGTATAGTGACGGAGTTTGCTGCATCATCAAAGCAGACAGCAGACGAAGAAGCAATCCGCATCTTCGTAAAGAACCTTGAACAACTCCTCATGGCAGCCCCTCTTGGTCAGAAAAGAGTGTTGGCACTCGACCCTGGTTTCCGTACAGGTTGTAAACTGGTTTGTCTTGATGCCGAGGGCAACCTGCTTCACCATGAGGCGATATTCCCACATCCACCACGTGCAGACAGGGCAAAGGCAGCAGAACGTGTGGAGACGCTCGTTAAGAAATATCGCATAGAGGCAATCTCTATAGGCAATGGCACGGCAAGTCGTGAGACAGAGGAGTTTGTGCGCAAGCTACATTTGCCAGATGACGTAGGAATATTCGTAGTCAGCGAGGATGGCGCAAGTATATATTCAGCCAGCAAGGTGGCACGCGAGGAGTTCCCCGATGAGGACGTAACCGTGCGTGGTGCCGTCAGCATAGGTCGCAGACTGATGGACCCATTGGCAGAATTGGTGAAGATTGATGCTAACAGCATTGGGGTAGGGCAGTATCAGAAGGACGTTGACCAGAAGATGCTTAAGCACTCACTTGACCAAACTGTGGAGATGTGCGTAAACAAGGTGGGCGTGAACCTTAACACGGCCTCTAAGCACTTGCTGACATACGTCTCAGGACTTACTGCCACGATAGCCCAGAACATCGTGGATTATCGTGCCGCTAACGGAGCGTTCACCACTCGTCGACAGTTGCTGAAGGTGCCAAAACTCGGTCCAAAAGCATTCGAGCAGGCGGCAGGATTCCTTCGAGTTGCTGGTGGCAAAGAACCGCTTGACAATAGTGCCGTACACCCAGAGTCATACTGCATAGTAGAGCAGATGGCGCGAGACAACAAATGTTCTGTTGCCGACCTGCTTGCGAAGAAGGAACTGCGTGATGCTATCGACATCAACCGCTACGTGACCGACAAGGTAGGACTGCCAACGCTAAAAGACATCATGACCGAACTGGACAAGCCTGGTCGTGACCCACGCGAGCAGTTGACACAGTTTGAGTTCTCTAATGACATTCACGAGTTGGAGGACGTTCGCGAGGGCATGGTGCTCCCAGGCATAGTAACGAACATCACCAACTTCGGTTGCTTTGTTGACGTAGGCGTTCACACCCAGGGACTCGTTCACATCAGCGAGATGGCAGACAAGTTTGTGAAAGACCCCTACACCGTAGTCTCGCTTCATCAGCACGTAACGGTAAAGGTAATAGACGTAGATCTGAAACGTAAACGCCTCGCCCTGACGATGAAGGGAGTGTAAACACGCAGTATAGAAGGAAAAAAACGCATATCATTAATAACAAAGTGGGACTGGACTACTATTCGCTTGCACATGAATATTATATGCAACTCCTTCTCCATGAATAATTATAGTATGTGGGATAAACTCAAGAGTCGATTCAATAGTAATACAAATGATAAAGAAACAGACAATATGCAAAAGAATAGAATAACCCCAGACTTCATAAGGTCATTAAAAGAAAACGAAGTCTTCGTCTTTGGCTCTAACCTTCGTGGTGCTCACGCAGGTGGTGCGGCACGTACGGCACATCAGCATTTCGGAGCCATCATGGGGCAGGGCGTAGGTATGCATGGGCAGTCATACGCCATACCTACCATGCAGGGCGGAGTAGAGACAATACGTCCTTATGTTGATGACTTCATAGCATACGCAAAGGCTCATCCAGACATGCTCTTTTATGTAACACCAATAGGCTGTGGTATTGCAGGTTTTGAGCCAGAGGATATAGCTCCACTCTTCGTTGAGGCAAAGGACTTGGAGAACGTCTATCTGCCAAAGAGTTTTTGGAGTGTGATAGAATGATTATGTAAACTTCGCTTTGCTCATTTGGTTTAACGAAAACGATCTCTTTACATTAATCCCCGTTAATCATTCATTAATCTGTCATTAATGCTTTTTGCTCACACGGTGGAAGCCTTTTGGAGCCGGGGTTTTAAATATCTCGTCAGAGATAGATTAATGAATGATTAACGGAGATTAATGTTAAACAAACTGTGCGAAGCACGGTAACGGCGTGTTGTGGTCTTCTCAACCGAGTATCTGTGCAGCGTGTTCCTTCACCTTAATCTCTTTCGGTCCCATGATACGAGTTATGATGCCATTCTTGTCGGCAAGGAACGTAGTACGGAATACGCCCATAACCGTCTTGCCATACATCTTCTTTTCGCCATACACGCCAAGTGTTTCTACAAGTTGCTTGTCCGTATCGCATATCAAAGGAAACGGCAGGTTGTTCTTTTCAATAAATCGTTTGTGCGACTTCGCATCCTGTGTGCTCACGCCAATCACCGCGTATCCTTCAGCAAGGAAGCGTTCGTAGTTGTCGCGCAGGTTGCATGCCTCGTTAGTACATCCAGGCGTAGAGTCGCGAGGATAAACGTAAAGCACAACTTTCTTGCCACTCAGTTCCTTTAATGTCCATTCCTTACCGTCTTGGTCGATGCCAAGCACTTCTGGTAACCTTTGTCCTATTTCCATGATTCTTTAGTATTATGTGTGTGATATTATTGCAAAGTTATAGTAAAAAAATCATTGCGCCAAAGAAAAGGCATAATATTAAGGGTGGTTCTATAAATTACCTTTGTTATATTTCGAGGTTATTTTCGAGGTCAAAGTGTAAGTAAATGAAGGTTGCTCTCCCCCGACAAACGGGGGAGAAGCGGAGCATAGCGCAGCGGAGGGGGTGTAAAGACCATTGAAGTAGCGTGCTACTCGACTGAATGCACTTACGCTTTGAACCGAAAAGGACCCGAAAGATGATAAAACGTCATTACTATAATTTAGTTTTACATAACGGTGGTAATTTATAGAACCACCCTTAAAATAATTTAGAACGCTTACTTAGTACTGTAGATTTTATTTTGCTGTATGAAATATATTTAGTACTTTTGCATGGAATTATACGTGTAACAAACAAATAAAACCTATTTATATATGGCAAAAGTAAAACCATTTAAGGGCGTTCGCCCACCGAAAGACTTAGTAGAGAAGGTAGAGAGCCGCCCGTATGATGTGCTCGATTCAGAAGAGGCACGCGCAGAGGCTGGCGATAACGAGATGTCGCTGTATCATATTATCAAACCAGAGATAGACTTCCCCGTAGGCACCAGCGAGTACGACCCACGCGTATATGAGAAGGCTGCCGAGAACTTTAAGAAGTTCCAAGACAAGGGTTGGCTTGTGCAGGACGATAAGGAACAGTACTATATCTATGCGCAGACATCATGCCTGCCAGCCAATGGCGGTAAGGAGAAGACACAGTACGGCCTTGTGGTAGGTGCATACTCTGGCGATTACCAGACAGGCGTCATCAAGAAGCATGAGTTGACACGTCGCGATAAGGAAGAAGACCGCATGAAGCACGTGCGTGTGAACAACGCTAACATAGAGCCAGTGTTCTTCGCTTATCCTGATAACTACACGCTGAACACACTCATCATGAAGTATGCCGCAACAGAGCCAGAGTATGACTTCGTTGCGCCAATAGACGGTTTCCGTCATCAACTGTGGGTGGTAAGCGACGATGCCGACATCAAGACCATTACGGCAGAGTTCGCCAAGATGCCTGCTCTTTACATAGCCGACGGTCATCACCGTTCCGCAGCCGCAGCACTCGTAGGTGCAGAGAAGGCAAAACTGAATCCTAATCATAAGGGAGACGAAGAATACAACTACTTCATGGCAGTATGCTTCCAGGCAAGCCAGTTGACCGTGCTTGACTACAACCGTGTTGTTAAGGATCTTAACGGAAACACCTCAGAGCAGTTCCTTGAGAAGTTGGCAAAGAACTTCGTAGTAGAAAAGAAGGGAACCGAGGAGTATCGTCCACAGCACGCACACGAGTTCTCTCTGTATCTCGATGGCGAATGGTATGCGCTTAATGCGAAGCCTGGCACATATAACGATGCAGACCCTATCGGTGTGCTTGATGTTGACATCTCTTCACGCCTCATACTTCAGGACATACTGGAGATAGGCGACCTGCGTTCCAGCCAGCGCATAGACTTCGTAGGAGGACTCCGTGGTCTTGGCGAACTGAAGCGTCGTGTAGATTCAGGCGAGATGCGTGCGGCATTGGCACTCTATCCAGTATCTATGAAGCAGATAATGGACATTGCCGATTCTGGTAACATCATGCCACCAAAGGCAACATGGTTTGAACCAAAGTTGCGTTCTGGACTGATAATCCATAAACTCGATTAATCATGCGTGCAGTATAAAGAAAACGCATATCATCATAGCATTTCTACGATGATATGCGTTTTTTTATTTATGTTCTTTTTTACTCATCCATTCTTGCACAGCCGAAACTACAGAATATATTCTTCATATTTATGTCAGAACATTCTTCTGCCATTGCATAGCTATTGACGCAAATGTTCTTTTGGACTATGTAATACAGCATAAATAATCGCAAGATTTTGGTGTCAGACTGTATTTTGCCAAAATAAATTTTGGTATTAGGGTGTAAATCGAGCAAAAAGATTTTGGTATTAGGGCGTAAACCGAGTAAAAAAAATCAACCTGTACGGTTGCAATTCGTAGTAGGTGCGGTCTTAAGGACGTTGTAGCGATGACCGTAGTAATCCTTGTAGCCCGTTACATTGATTGGCTTTGCGGCAATCTCGTGCGATAAAAGCCTGCGGTTGATGCGATAGCTGAGTGTTAAAAAACAAGCAGGTATTCAGACACTTAGTCCAGAATACCTGCTTGCGCATTTAATCGTCTCGGTTATTATTTAGCGGGAGCTACAAGCCCGCGCCACGACATAAACTGCTTAGCCACTTCGCCATCGTGATGGTCGAAGAAGAGGCTGTGCTTCAAGTCGAGCGATGCTATGGCTTGCATATCTGCTGCATCCAGTTCAAAGTCGAAGAGGTTTAGATTCTCTGCCATGCGCTCCTTGTGGGTGCTCTTAGGGATGATGATGACACCACTCTGCAATAGCCAGCGCAAAGCCACCTGTGCTACCGTCTTGCCGTGCTTCTCGCCAATCTGAGCGAGCACCTGGTTAGAGAATAGTCCGTTGCGCCCCTCAGCCAAAGGTCCCCACGCCATGATGTGTGTGCCAAACTCGTCCATAAACTTGCGTGCCTCATGCTGCTGGTTGAACACATGAGTCTCCACCTGATTCACCATTGGCGCAATCTCCACGTTGTTGGCAAGGTCTATCAAGTGGTCTGGATAGAAGTTGCTCACACCGATGGCACGCAACTTGCCAGCCTTGTAAGCCCTCTCAAGGTCGCGGTAGGCACCATAGCGGTCGCAGAAAGGCTGGTGGAGGAGCATCAAGTCGATGTGGTCGGTCTGCAGTTTGCGCAGACTCTCGTCTATGCTCTTCATGGTCTGTCCATCGCCATAGTTGGATATCCATACCTTAGAGACAAGGAAGAGTTCGTCACGTTTCACTCCGCTCTTTTTCCATGCGCTGCCCACAGCCTCCTCGTTGTGGTAAGCCTGTGCGGTGTCAATCATGCGGTAGCCCACGCTGATGGCATCCATCACGCATCGTTCACACTCATCGGGAGTCACTTGGTAAACACCATACCCCATTTGCGGCATCTCAACGCCGTTGCTCAATGTAATATTGTTCATAGTCTTGCGATTTTGTCCGTCGGCAAGATAATTATCTTCACCAACGTTGTTTTGTTGGCAAAGTTAGCAACATTATATGAAACAGGCATTAATAAAATGGCGTTTTTTTTTACCACTAATTCGTTTTTGATACATTTACGCCAGAATTTACTTTCCCTTACTTGGCAGAAATGGTTTGGGCATCTTCGCTTACCTTTGAACACAGAGGCTGTCGTCTGGAATAATGTGCAGTAGCACTCATCCATGTCATTGACATTTCCAAATGGTGTGAAGCATTGGCACGGAGTAGCTGACCAAATGCAGCTCTTGCAGATAAATGAATCAGGCTATCTGTATCACCTATTAAAAAGGCGAAACAGATAGCCCAATTTGTTGTTATTTTACAATATCCATCAGTTTCTCGAAACTGTCTATTTTGCCATATTTCACATTCGAGGAGGAAATCTGCTTAAAGAGTTTCTCTGCACAACTTATCTTGCTCTTCTCTATCTCGCGCAAGTCCATGCTCGACATGGATTCTTTGGTCTCTGCCACGAAATAGATGTGTTTCACCTCGCCTTCCTGAAACGCTATCGCCCAGTCGGGTGAATAGTTGCCCACCGGTGTCGGTATGTGGAAGCCCTTCGGCAACTTTGCATATACCGCCACTTCCTTTGCCGTGTCTATCTGTCCTACAAACTCGCGTTCTCCATCGCTGTCGGTAAACACATAGTCCACGATGCTCTTCTTGCCCTCAAAGGCGCGGTCGATGGTTCCGTGCTTCTCCTGCGTAAAAATGTCGCTGTCGAACTTGCCCTCTATTCTGTTATAGCTGATATGCTCCACGATGATGGTGGCTTTCTGTTCCATTATCAGGCGTGTGGTCTTGCGGATAAACTCCTCGGGATTGGCCTTGAACATGGCGAACTTCGACGGGTGTATCATTGAGAGTATCGTTGCCACGGTCTTGCGTGTCAGGCGTGTCGTGCGGCTTATCTTGCCCAGCAGGTCATAGCGCACATTGCTCACGATGTCCGTCCGCAGTTCCTCTGTGGCAGTCTGCTGCTGACGCATAATGTCGCCGTGCATCATGTCGTCGAGCGATGTAATGTCCTTCTGCTCGCCTCGTGTCACCACATAGCTGAGCTGCGTCACCGAGAGTTCGCGGTCGATTGCTGCTACTGCCTTGTCGATGAGTTCCTCGCTGTCGAAACTCACGGTGTAGGCATACATTTCGTGATGTGGCTCCGGCTGCGTGCAATGGTTACTGCATCGAGCAACTGGAAGAAGTCGAAGCTCAAATCGTTCAGCAAACGTTCCGTGGTGCGCTCTTCGGGGAGAGAGTTTCGCCCATCGGTTGTAAACAGTCTGGGCATTGCGGAAAACATCGTCTATGCTCTTGTCCAATTCAAGGGCTTCGTTGATGTTGTCCGCCTTGCCTTCGTAGGCAAGCTGCAACTGGTTTTTCTGGTCGTTGAAACGGTTGTTCACTGGCGTGGCACTGAGCATCAGCACCTTTGTCTTCACACCGGAGCGGATGACACGGTTCATCAGTCGCTCGTAGCGGTTCTCCTTGCGTGGCTCATCACCGTCGTCGATTTCCTCTTCGTCAACATTGCCGCCATTGCGGAAATTGTGGCTCTCGTCAATAACGATAAGGTCGTAGTTGCCCCAGTTGATATGCTCCAAGTCAAGTCCGTTGCTAAAACCACGCTCAACTTGTCGACTGGTGCCACGCGTGCCACATCACCAATCTGCAGCGCCAAAGTATTACACGGTAATATTGTGGAAGAAAATTACACAATAATGCTCTTAAGTCCATCCATTCACCCATTGTTTTCCACTCTGAACTTAAGTGGAGTCCGTCCTGTACGTTTCTTGAACATTCTGATGAAATGTTGTGTATCTTGATAGCCCAACCGCTCCGCTATCTGGTTGATGCCGAGGGTGGAACCAAGTAGTTGCTTCTTGGCTTCATCTAAAAGCTTCAATTGAATGTGCTCTTGTGCAGTCCTGCCAGTCTCCTTCTTGATTAAGTCACCGAAATAATTAGCTGAGAGACAAATCTTATCTGCAAAGTAAGCCACAGATGGAAGTCCAAGACGAATGGCCTTTTCACTATCGAAGTAGTCGTGCAGAAGATGCTCGAAACGTTGTAGAATGTCGCTGTTCACCTTGCAACGTGTTAAAAACTGACGGTCGTAGAATCGAAGGCAATAATCCAGGAACAACTCGATGTAGGCACAAAGCAAGTCACGGCTGTGCTTGTCTATCGGGTATTCCATCTCTTCCTGTATGCGGTGGAGCAAGTCCACGAGGATGTTCTGCTCCTTTTCAGACATATGGAGAGCTTCGCTTTGGGCATACGAGAAAAATGTGTACTTGCTTATCTTCTCGGCAAGCGAAGTACCAAAAATAAGGTCTGGGTGGAAAATCAGTCCACTGACATCCTTGCTCAGTTCCTCGGCCTCATAGTCCACCTGTACCAGTTGACCGGGAGCAAAGCTCACCACCGTACCCTCTTGGTAATCGTAGTTCTGACGCCCGTATCTGAGCGTACAACCGATGCCGTGCTTGATGAAAAGCGCATACATGCCATAATGCATTCTGACATGGTTCACCATGTGGCGAGCCTTGCGCAGGTCAACGACCGTGACCAGAGGATGAACTGTTGGGAGACCATACAGTTCATTATACGTCTTGATGCTGTCGAGTTGGATGATTTCGCCCATACCTAATATCTCCTTTTTTTATTCGATTTCTATTTTGCTTTCTTAATGCCGTCTTCTATATAGACACCTCTTTGTGGAGCTTTCGCCAATTTCTCTCCCGTAAGGCTATAGATGCCCTTGCGGACTGTGCTGTTCTTTGGCAAGACTTCCGATTTTACCGAAGAAACATCTGTGGCATCATCGGCTGTTAGTGAAAGCGTGATGTTCACTGTTCCATGACTCAGCAAACTGCGAAGTTCCTCCTGCGAGGCGTTGGATATTCGTCCCAATCGGGTGTAGGACCAACTGTTGGAACCATAAAAGATACAGATTTGGTTGCCTTGGTAGAGGATGACGTCGCCAGCCTGAGTGGTAATGCTACTGTTGCTCGTAGGCAGAGAGAAGCCGATGTTGCCAACGGTCTCGAAATTGCCATAGTTTGAAGAACTGTAACTGACGTTTCCCTCTTGCAGGCGTTCTACCAATGCTCTCGTTGCGCTGTTGTCAACAAGAGTTACCACTAACACGTGATTGTTTATTGTTATGTTCATCCTTGTCGATGTTAAGTTTTGCTTGTTGTCGTCTGCCTCAGTAAAGTTTAGCTCAGTGTCACCGGGTTCGGAACTGCAAGCTGTCTGCCCATTCAATACAAAGAATGTCAACAACATAAAGATAATCCTTTTTCTCATATAACGTAATTCTCAAGCTTTTATTTTCTTTTGCTGACGAGATAAGTTCTGTAGAACTGTTCGATTTTGTCGAATGGAATGACGTCCACCTTGTCGTACAGGTCGCAATGGCTGGCACATGGAACGATGTAGAGCTGTTTGTTGTTGCCCTTTAATAGTTTGAAGGCATCCTCGCCCATATAGCGTGAGTGGGCTTTCTCACCATGAACGATAAACACGGCATTGCGAATCTCGCTTGCATATTGCAATATCTGAGAGTTCATAAAGCCCAAGTTAGAAGTCAGATTCCAGCCTTGCCCAGAATTGATGGAACGCTCATGATAACCACGCTTTGTCTTATAGTAGTCGT
>DAIUFT010000049.1:0-22778 GCA_036844425.1 Prevotella sp.
ACACCAGTTTTTGAATTGTTAAAAACTGTAGAGCTTTTCTGTATTAAGACACTTTCAGATTGTAAGTTGTTACACTCCCCACTCTATCCAGTTCTCGGGGGTAATGACAGCCTTTTCTTTTACGGGTGGTTCTATAAATTGCCTTTGTTATATTTCGAGGCTATTTTCGAGGTCAAAGTGTAAGTGAGCGAAGGAGGACTCCGTGAAACGCCTGAGCACAGCGAAGAATGCTATGCATAATGACTGAGTAAACTTACGCTTTGAACCGAAAAGAACCCGAAAGATGACAAAACGTCATTACATCAATTAAGGTTTACATAACGGTGGTAATTTATAGAACCACCCTTACGTCATAGGCGACATTCCTATCATGCCTTACTAATAGTATTATTATGGCTACAAAGGCAACAAAAAATCCTAATCCCAAAAACAGATAATCCCACCACCATATTACGGTAGCGGGATTATCACTATAGTACAGTTACAAAAAAGATGTCTTACGGCCGCGGTTTACTTATGCTTCTCATAGTAATCTATGGCAGCACGAATGTTCTTCTGCACAGCCTTGGTGCTGAATGTTGCGCCTGTGCATCCGTCCACCTTTGTCTTTTCGGTCAGTTTCTTTGCCTTTGATAGTTTCAGATTGTTATACTTTGGCAGCAGGAACTGCTTTACCTTAGCGAAGTAAGGCACCGTTTCTTCGTTCTTTAGGGCAACAACCTTTACCACGTTGCCTTTGTTTATGTGTACCTCCACTGGCGTAGCCTTGCGGTATCCGCGTGCGTTACAAATGGTGTTGGTACGTACTACGTATGTGCCGTCACCCTGTTTCGTCATCACGTTGTCAGCATTGGCGGCGAGAGCGAAAAGCAGGGAGAGGGTAAAAAGAATTGATTTTGTCATTACTTTGTTGTTTGGTTGTTTAGTCGTTTGGTTGTTTAGTTGTTTGGTTGTTTGGTTATTTGGTTATTTTTTGCGGTTTCGTTTTATGGCTACCAACCATATTATCCAACAACTAAACCACCAAACCACCAACCAACTAAATAACTATACAACTCTTACTTCATCGTTACCTGTATGCGGTTCTTCGCCGCGATGAGCTGTTTGCAGAAGTCGCGGATATCATCTGTCGTGAGGTTATCTACCTTCTTCATGTAGTCTTTCTCAAAGTCGATGCCCTCACGCAACTCATGATAGCGCACATACTCCCACCATCCGTTGGTCAACACGGCACGGTCGTAGTTCTTGTGCTCATATTCTTTGACCTTATTTAACTGGTCTTGCGTAGGACCTTCTGTCGCCATTCGCTGCAACTGCTCGTCGATGATAGGCAGAAGTTCCTCGAATTTGTTAGGATCGCAACGGAAGTTCACCGTCATCGAGCAGCCCTCTGAAGGATATTTCCAGAACTGTCCGCTGACACTTACACCGTATGTGCCACCCTTCTCTTCGCGTACCTTCTCCGTATATACGGCACGCATAATCTGAGAGAGCACGTCTAACTTCAGGTCATTGTCGGCTGTGTAAGGCAAGTCGGCAGTGTAGAAGATGTTAGTCTGTGCCGATGGCGTCTTCATCTCCTCGTGGAACACATTTGTTATCTGTCCACGCTGAATGTCGAGGATATGCTCTCCTGGCCTGCAGTCGGTGTTCTTGCCCTTCTTACCTGGCAGACTCGCTACGTACTGGCATATCAAGTCTTCAAACTCATCCTCGCGAATGTCGCCCGTAACGATGAGGTTCATGCCCGAGAGGTCAGCGAAACGCTCGTTGTATATCTTGTACATACGCTCGAAGTCCACCTCTTTCAGGCGTTCCGTTGTCATCGGTTCGGTGCGCTTGCTCTTGCCATAGACAGCGTAACGCAATGAGTCGTTGTAGGTAACGTTAGGGTTTGCGTTGCGGTTCTTGAGCATAGACGCCTGCTTTGCCATCGTGTTCTGGAAGATGTCCTTATCCTTACGTGGTTCAGTAAGGTAGAGGTACATTATCTCAAGCCATGTCTTCAGATCAGAAGCCACGCATACTCCCTTCACGCCCTCTTCCTCTTGGTCGATGTAAGGCACCACGCGCAGCGCCTTGCCACGGCGTTTTTTCTCAAGAGTAAGGTAGTCAAAGTCTGCCGCACCACTCTCTCTTACTACAGAACCGAGGAACTGTAGCGTAGCGGCATCAGCGTCAGCGTAGAGCGAACGACCACCAAGGCGGAACATATTTATCGTAAGTCGGTTAGGCTCTATGTCTGATTGGCGTGCGCTAACCTTGATACCGTTCGACAGGAGATACTCCGTGTAACCATTGGCAGCCTGCTTCTTTGCGATAATCTTGCCCTTCTTAGGCAGTTTCTTCATGAAGGTAGGATCTACCTCGTTGTTCTTATTGTCGTCAGAATACTCCTTTTGCTGTGCGCTCTCTATCCAGTTCTTGAACTGCTCCTTTGTTGGCATGGTGTAAGGCTTGCCGTCATACTGCGTAGGACCGAAGACAATGCACACCTGGTTCTGGTCAGTCACAATCTCTTTCATCGCTTCGTTAACGTCAGCGAGTGTTACTGTGGCAGAGAACTCAGCCTCCAGTGCTGCCTCATACTCAATGTTCATGCAAGGCTCAGCACTGCAGAAGTTGCCAACAATGTTCTTGGCGTACTCCGCATTGCGTGTCTTGTCCTTGTTGTCAAGGCGATGTTCGATGTTCACCGTGTGCTGTACCTTGGCGTGTTCCAACTCTGCTTCGGTGAAGCCATATCGTCTTGCCTTCTCAACAATCTCCAGTGCGGCGTCAATACCAGCCTTAGGATTGTTTGGCATCAGACCGATGTTGAGTGCGAAGGCATCCTTCTCTGGTGTAACATAGAAACTATTGTCGCGACAAGTTGCCGACATCACCCTTGGCTGTGCCTCATGTGAGAGTTGAGCCAAGCGCTGGCGCAGTATGAACATAGCGAGTCTTGACTTGTATCCACCGAGGAACGCCTCACGTGTAGCCCTTGTCTCGCGTGGCTCCGCGTCACGTTTCATGTAGAGAGAGAAGTTGAGCGTAGGCTGCTCGTTGTCCGCTTGGGTATAGACTATCATGTCCTTGTTGTCAGGAACGCTATAGTACGTGCGCTCAGGAGCACCCTCTGGCACTTTGTCTTCAGCGAATAAAGCCTTTATCTTGCTCTCAATCTCATCTACGTTAATGTCGCCTACCACTATGATACCCTGCAAGTCAGGGCGGTACCACTTGTGATAATAGTCGCGAAGCACCTCGTGTTTGAACGTATCGACTACCTCCATGTGGCCTATAGGCAGACAGTCTGCGTACTTAGAACCTGCATATATCACAGGCATCGCGTCCTCCATCATGCGTGTAGAGGCAAAACGCGAGCGACGAGTGCGCCATTCCTCGCGTATCACACCGCGTTCCTGGTCTATCTCTTCGTCCTTCAATAGCAACGAACCAGCCCAATCGTGAAGTATGATAAGGCAGGTATCGGTAACGCCAGCCTTAGTGACAGGGGCGTTAGAGATATTATATACCGTCTGGTCTATGGATGTATAGGCGTTGAGGTCGGCACCAAACTTGATGCCATTCTTCTCACACCAGTTGCGTACAGACCTCACTTCCCCATTGCCATCAGGAAAGTTACGGGTGCCGTTGAACGCCATGTGCTCCAGGAAGTGGGCCAATCCGCGCTGCTGTGGCTCCTCGAGTATAGAGCCAACACGCTGTGCTATGTAGAAATCAGCCTGTCCTGGCGTCTGATTGTTGTGCCTTATGTAATAGGTAAGCCCGTTGTTGAGTTTGCCTTTGCGTATGCAACTGTCCAAAGGCAACGTCTGCGCTTCGGCAGCCATGAAACTGCCGAGGCAAACGAGTAGCGATATTACTTTTGTATGTAGCATATAGTAACCCCTATTCTCTCCTCCCCCAGTAGGAGAGGAGTTTTTTAGTGGAGAATGTTATTGATTAATACTTTCTTCTTTCGTAGTCACAGTTCAGTATTACTGCTCTACACCAGCAACGTTGTATGCCTTACCGTTCTTAACGATGACAATCTTACCGTTCTTAATGTATTTACCATTAACGGTAACATTATCCTTGGCAATAACGTTTTCTATGCCTGTAGCGATGTTATCTGTATCGAGTGGAAGTACCTCAAGGTTGATATCTCTTGCGTTACCCTCACCTACAGCAATGCTCTCACTGCCACGAATATTACCAAGAGTTTCAATACCTTCAGCAGAAGTTACAACACCGTTGTTTGTACAACCTGTTACTGATACCACATCCTTAGCGCGTGCACTGTTAGCGATGATACCAGCAACATTGTTGCCGGTGGCACTGACAGCACCGTTGTTGATGCAGTTCTTCACAGTAAACGCTTTGCCGTCACCATTCAATACATGGGCTACGATGCCAGCAACTCTAGTTACACCGCTGATATTACCGTTGTTGGTACAGTTTTCCAGCGCAACAGCGTAACTCATGCATGCAACTACGCCAGCGGTATATTGCCTACTTTTCGCTGTTCCATCCATATCGTCAACGTTACCATTGTTGGTGCAGCCCTTGATTGAACCAGAGTAAGAACCTGCTATACCAGCAGAACCTAAACCGTTAGTAGTAGACATATTTCCGTAGTTGGTGCAGTCCTCTATCAGATAGTTGTATTCAGTGATCGATTTACCAGACTGTGTACCGCTACAGATACCTGTAGCATATGTCATAGCCTTGATATTACCATAGTTCTGGCAGTTTTTCACGGTACCAAAACTATTAACCATATATCCACATATTCCGGCAGCAGCGAAGTTTGAAGCAGTGATGTCAGCATAGTTGACGCAGTTTTCTATTGTGCCTTGGTTCACAGAAACGATTGAACCTACATAGTTATAACTGCTAACATAGTTATCTTTGCCGAAGATTACATTCTTAATGACACCTTCTTTGTCAACAAAACCGAAGAGACCATTGTACTTACCGTCTGCGCTATTGCTGTTGTTGGTGTGGTATATGCCGCTGATAGTGTGGTTACCACCATCGAAAGTACCGTTGAAACCACCAGAAATCTTTGCTATCTGAGCGTTACCGTCCTTAGCGATAGCAGGCAGTTGCACAGGGTTCTCGGCAGAACCACCGAAGTTAACGTCGTTCATCACGAGGAAATACTCACCCTTACCAGTGTTCTCTGTGCTGTAGTTCTGTGCCAATGCGGTAAAGTCAGCAGCGTCATAGATACGATATGGATTGCCTTGTGTGCCGCGACCGCTAAGTCCCCAAGCGTTGTCTGCAGTGTAGAAACCATCGATATTGTAAGTGAGAGCCATAGGCATAGCACCGTACTTGAACGTTATTTCAAGCGTAAACTCGCCTGTTGCGTGGGTGTACTTAGCCTTAAGTGCAGAACCTGTAATGGTCTTTTCGTTGCCATCTGTACCTACTGTCTTTGTAGCAAAGTAGTCTGTGCTCCACTCAAACGCCATGTCGCCAGTAGGATAAGAACCTGTCATGGTGTAAGAAAGGCCCGTAATGGTGAATGACTTGATAGTCATGCCCATGGCAGCATAAGTCATGTCAGGAACTGTTATAGACTGATAATCTGAGTTCATGGTTACCTGAACATCGTCCTTAACGGTCTTTGTGAGAGTCTGCTCCTTCATTGTAGGGAGGTAAAACTCAGAGTTACCGATGAAATTCATTGCGCCATGCATCTGCGCCATTGCCGAAACGGCTGCTATGCAAGCAACGATTAGAGTAAAGATTTTTTTCATTTGCGTTTTGTTTTTATTGTGTTTTGTTTATTTGTTTTGCTTTTTAGGGATAATGATGGCGTAGAAACGCCATCACACAAGGACGGGAAAACTGCCACATTGGGGCAGAAACGCCATCACACAAGGTATAGGCATTAAAACGTTGCGGCAGCGATAAGGCTGAGGGTGTTGCGTGTTAGTCCCTTCATGTCGCCACTGGTGGCGGTGCGGAAGTTGTAACTCAGCGTGACGCTTGGTCTTATTCGTGTGCCCTGTATGGGCATTTCGTATGCCAATGCCGCGTTAGCAGCAAACTGTTCCTCGCTACCCGTGAGCATGGAGCAGCCTACTTGCGCTGTCCACAATGATGAATTGTGCGTCAAGATGCCGCGCTTAGCGGTCAGGAATGGTGCTATGACGTGGCGTTTTGCAGTGTATGTGTCGGGGAAGACGTATGCCGTCTGCCGCCTTGTCCAGTAATCCACACCACCTTTTACGTGCCATAGGAATATCTCGCCTGCAGGTTTCCAGTATGCAGTCAGCGCCACTGTGCCGTAAGTCTGCGTCTTGTCCGCCATCTTCGTAGGTTCAAAGTACTCGTAGAAGGTTGCCGCGGTGCCGTCAGTGGCAGTCGTTTGGCGGTAGTTCTCACGCTCTGCGGTGAGGCGTTCGGTAGTCATCGTGGCGTCAACCCACATCAATCGTTGTGCGTTTCGTGCTATATCGTAGCGCAGATGCATTGAGAAGGCGTCGCCATGATGTTGTTCGTGCGAGGCTGTGTATTGCGACTGCCGTCCGTAGTAGCCCGTTCGGTGAGCGTATGTCATGTCGATGAACAGTCGGTTCCATGCTCCTTGCACCGTGAAGCCAGCGTATTCGTTGAGCAATGGTAGTTCGCGGTTGCCATCGGTAAACCCTTCCGTACCAAACATCTCTGTCTCTCCCTGGCGGTTTGCGTAGTCAACGAGCGTGGTGTATATGCGGTCTGTCGTACCGTATGTTTTAAACAGCATCGTCTCCGTGCGGCGATGGTAGACAAAGCCCGCACCTATACCACTGTTATCACTCAGTGCGATATGTGTATTCAGTCGTGCATTAAGATCCATCAGCGTGTTACTGTGGCGCAGGTCACGTTGCTTGGCGTAGGTGCCAGCGGTATAATCAAGCCTTGCTCCGATGGAAACGTTGCGCCACGTTGTCCAACCCACTGCGCCATTGATACGGAATGTCTCCATGCGCTTGTCGCCTGCATTGTCCGTTGAAGCGTCAACAAGGTCAAAAGGCATAAGTTCTTGCGTATGGATGAACATGCTCCCGTTTGCTTGTGAACCGCTAACATTGCTATAGGTCATGCTGCCAAACGCTACAATGCTTGGCGATAGACGGTAGTAAGAGCGTACATCAGCGTTCACTGCATCTACTCTCCTACCCTCGGAGAGCGTGCGCAGCGCCCCTCCCGTGTGGCTATAGCCGAGTGAAGCGTGGGCTATGGTGCTGTCCTTCAGCGTCACGAGCGCAGCATCATTGCCCGAAGTGAGCCACGGGTTGCGCTGTTCCGTAAGCCCATAGTCACGTTGCGCCATGACTGGCAGGCACAACAGGTTAGCGAAGAGAGCAATTATCGGCTTCATAGAAATCGTTTGTTGAATTGTTAGTGTCCTGATATATGGCATGCCCATTTACTGTTTTCTCCACTTTTCGTATGAGGGAGTGACCGTACCCACCCGTGAGCACAGCGTAACCGTTATCAAGGTCGGGCGTAATACGTTTCTTACAGTTTGCCAGCGCAGTAGCGTTATACACCTCCACAGCATCAATCACCCACTGTCTTGGTAGTTTCAGACAGGCATAGACTATGTTGCCCTCCTTGCCTGTAGGATAGATTATGTTGCTGGTGTTATCTCCAAAAGCCTTGGGCGTTATGCCTTCTGTGCGGAACATTATCACCGCTGGCGATGTTTGGCTCATTGCCCAGGCATTACCCTTGCCATATTTCACTGCTTTCAGGTAGTGACTGGTAGGAATTACATCGGCTGGTGATGGGTAATACATCGTGTTGCTATACTTACCACCATCGCTGCTCGTTGCCTCCACATCGTACATGCAGTAGTATGCGGCATTGACATAGTTTACGGAGTTGCTGTATGTCAGTGTGTTGTCTATCGCTCCATGTACGTTCACCACTATTTCTGAGTACGGTTCGATAGTGTTTCCTTCCTGGAAGTACCATATTCCGTTCAGTGCCGGAATCCAATCTGCATCGGCATAGTCCAGTTTTCCGCCGTTAAGAAACGAGTGCGTGCCTGCCTCAGCATTATATGGCTCCACTATACCGAAGCCTACGTTGTCGAGCGATACTGGCTCCGAGGAGTTATTGTATATTATTATGCACTTGTCTATGGCGAATTTGCCCGAGCCATCGTCCTTCTGACAGCCACCATTGTATATCTCCTTTATCAGGATTGGGTTGGTTGTCTGCATGGATGTCATGGTGACGGGGAGCGCGACACGGGTCAGTGTTGCTCCTATCGTGATGTCTGCCAGCGAGCCGTTGCACACCTTACGGAAGTAACCGTCATCGGTTACCTTCGAGGCATTGGCACTATAGATGCCTGCTGGCAACGAGAAGCGCGCCACACCGCTGCCGTCTGTCAGGGCTGTGAAGGTATGACCAGTGCCGTTTGTCAGTTGCACAGGCACGGAGTCGAGCGCCTCGCTGAGGGTTACCTCAACGTCATAGGTATCAAGATGCTCATCGTAACTGCACGAAACGAGGAGCACAAGCGCTATGAAGCAGGAAAGGATATGACGCATTGCTTTCATTTTTTCTTTTTTTTTAGATTAACGGATAGCGTAGAAACGCCACCGCACGGGGAAGGACGGGATATTTCCTTTGCGTTGATACGCCACCGCACGGTGGGAAGGTTTACAACTTCACTCTGACAGAGGCTCCGTAGTAGAACTTCGGGATGTAACCGCTGCTGAAGAGTGACGACTCCAGACCGGTCTGCGAGTTCTTTATCATCGACATATTGTTGAAGAAGTTGTTGGCATAGAACGATAGGCTGACCCATCTTCCTATCTCCTTCGTTATGGAGAAGTTGGCGGAGTAATACGCAGAGATGTCTTGCGGATTGAAATAGTATGCCGTGTTGCTCCTTACTATAAGTCTGCTCAACTGCTGATACAGTGCTGGGTCGTTGTCCTTGGCGGCAAGTAACGCCTCTGCAAAGGGCATTCGCTCCGCTGGGTTGTCCCATGTGGAGTAATATTCTGGATATACTGCCACGTAATGGTTTTCCTCTCCGTTGTATGTTGTGCCCGTGATGTCGCCAGCCTCTTGCAGCAATATGGTGCTGCGACCCTCTGAAAGGTTGCGACGATAGTTAAGGAACGTAGCCTCAAGACGCATCGTCATGATGAGCCTCAACTTTGGTATGCGTGCCGTCAGCGTGGTGTTAAGGCTGCATCCTTTGTTCAGTATGCCGTTGCTTACGGCTGGTGTGCTTGCTGATGAGGTTGAGGTTACATTACTACCTATGTAATAACCTATCAGTGGTTGCACCGCTGCCGATGCTGCTTGGTCGCCTATACCGTTGGGGCTGCCTGCTATGAGCGTGTTGTCAATGCCTTTATAGTGGTAATACTTACCGTCAAGGCGCAGTGACAAGCCCACGGTGTGGGCGTTACTTACCAACGGCATCTCTGCCACCCACTCGAGGCCGTAGCGTGTTACGGGCGAACCGTTCACGTACTGACGGTTCGTGGTGAAGGTGTGTCGCTCTGAATATGGCAGTGTTACGCTGTTTCCGTTGGCTATGGACGACACTGTTACCACGCCAGTCGCTGGGTTTATGCTGTAATCTCTATCGGCTACCGCTATTCCACAGTTCTCCAGTGCTGACTGTGATGTCTGATTATAGGTGAAGGGCGTATAGATGTTGACCATCTGATATGGGTTATACGTCTTGTTCCAGAAGGCTGACAGACTGAAACGAGCCTTACCCACGGTAGCGTCTGCCCCTATTTCCCACTGCTTTGAGTGCTGCCACTTGAGGTCGGGGTTATACAATGCGCGTTGCACGTTGGTATAATAGGCGTAATATGCCTTGTTGTCTGCCGTTGAGCCTGGCGTGAACACGAGGCGGTCGGTGTACGTCTCGGCTGGATAGAGCACCTGGAAGGAGGGCAGTTTCACGCTCTTTCCGTAGCCTGCGTGTAGCGTCAGCGAGCCTTTCTTGCCTTTCAGCAGGTCGTAACGTGCGTTTACGCGTGGCGACAGACTCGATACATTGCCGTATGCCGAACCGCTTATCATCGTGATATCGTCGCGAACGCCTGCCACGAGAAGCAGTCTGCCTGCCGTTAGGCGTTCTTCAAGGAAGAGGGCGAGGTTGCGCATCGTTGGCAGTTCGCTGTAATCATAAGGACGCCACGTAGGTGCCACGCTCATATCTTCATAATAAGAGCCCATGCCGTTGTTGCGAGAGGAGTTGAGTTCGGTACCAAGTGTCACCTTGTTAACTGCTCCCAGGAGGCGTTTTGTCCACTCGCCCTTCAGTTTCAGTTGCGTAGTGAGCGGCTTTTGGTCATTATATGAGCGCACGTACCAGTAGCCCGTAGGTCCGAGTATTATGCTGCCTACGCCCATGCCGCTTGCATAATCCTGCGCTATGGCATACCCTGCGGTCATGGTGTGGAGGTACGCCTGCGATGAAGAAGATGACGTATTGGCGTAATTCTCCATGCGTTTGTCTGCCGTTGAGAACGCTGCCTGCAGACCTACGTTGAACACTCCCGCACGCTGTGAGTTATAGAGCCAGTCCAGTTGCAGGTTACCGCGCAGCAGGTTGTCGCGCTGCTTCTGGTAAGTATCACGAAATGCGTCGGGGTCTGCCTCTGAGTTATACCCACCTACATTGCCTGTCAACCCTGCCGTGAGGTTAAGTGTTGACGTTCCGAGGCGGAAGACATTGGCATAAGTGGCTGAGAGTATATTGCGGTTGTATGCCGTGTAGGGCGAGGCTATCTCTGAAAACGAGCGTGCATGCTCGAAGGAGAGGTTCAGTGTGCCGGCGTTTCTGCCCAACGCCAAGCCCTTGCTCAACGCTACTTGTCGGGTATAGGGGTTTATGGAGCCTTCGATTATCCAAGGCGAGCGTCCCTTGCGGGTGTTTACCTTCACAACTCCGTTAGACACATCGCCGTATTCTACGCCTGGTATTCCTGCTATTACCTCTACGCTCTCTATGTTAGAGGCAGAGATGTTGCGTGTGGAGGCAGAGAGCGTCTCGCCCATGTTGGCGTTATTGTCAAGGCGCATGCCGTCAATCTCTATGGCGGTACCGAAGGCTGCATTACCTCTCTCTCCGCTGCCTGCGCGCAGTGCGAGGCGCGAGTCGTTCATCAGCGACGAGTTAACGGTCTGTCCGCCCGGAAGGAGTGCAGTAATATCGCTGAGCGAGAGCACCTGCGAATGGTCCAGCGTGGTGCGGTCCATGGTATAGACGGTAGTGCCCATGGCGGTCTTCTTGCGTGCCGTTACCTCCACTCCGGGAATGCTGAGGTTATCCTCCTTCATACGTATGTTCTTGAGGTCGGTGTCGCGGTTCAGGCGAAACGTAACGGTGCGTGTCACGTAGCCTAAGGTTTTTACCTCCACCACTACCTGTCCATCGGGCACGTTGGCTATGACGAAGTGTCCGTTATCGTCAGCCACAGCCCAAAGTTCTACGTTCTGTATTCTTATTGTTGCGTATGAGAGGGGTTTCATCGTGCGGTCGTCAAGTATTGTGCCCGACACAGTAAAACGCCCTGTGCCAGCCATTGCCGCTATTGTTGCCATAATAAACACCAAAATTGTTATTCCTGTCCTCATACTTCAACTGTAGGGTGGTTCTATAAATTACCACCGTTATTTAAAACTTAATAGATATTATGACGTTTTGTCATCTTTCAGGTTCTTTTCGGTTCAAGGCGTAAGTTCGTTCAGTCGTTATGCTCGCATTCTTCGCTGTGCTCAGGCGTTTCACGGAGTCCTCACTCACTTACACTTTGACCTCGAAAATAACCTCGAAATATAACAAAGGTAATTCATAGAACCACCCTATAACTTCTACCTATAATTTCCGAGTGCAAAGGTACTCCATTTTTGCGACCTACACAATACCTAATCATAGGTATTATTTTTCTGTGTTTTCGCTGCTTCTCCTCTAAGTGCTCATTTTTCGTTGTTTCCCAAATTTACCATTTTCGCCTCACTCTTGGAGCGTTTTTGTAATCGATTGATTTCCAAACGTTTAAACTATGGCAAAACTATATCTTAGATTTTACGCTGTAATCACTATGCTTTTAGAGTGTAATCTCTATGCTTTTACACTGTAATCACTATGCTTTTACCGCGCAAAAGCATAGTGATTACTGCGTTTCCCAAATTTACCATTTTTCGCCTTGTTAGGATTCGCGGTCCATTAGTTTCTTGACGATGCTTATTTCGTTATAATTATAACTCTCGCCCAGGGCTGTTCGTATCTCCGAGAAGGTCATGTCGGGGTTGGCAGTGATGAACTCTCTGAGTTTTTTCTCGTGTGCCGTCGATACGAAGTCGCGTACACCTATCTCTCCATCCACCACAAGTTGTGCCAAGTGTCCCATCACGGTGCTCTGCGCCAGGTTTCGCTCACGGGCTATCTCGTCGGCCTTCATGCCACGTTTGTACATTTCGAGCGTCAACTTGCGTGTGGCTCCTTTCTCTGGCTTGGGTTTCTTTGGCTTTTCTGCCGCTGCCTTCTTGGGGGTTGATTCCTCTTTATCGTCCTCGCCAAGGAGGTAACGTGCCTTGCGCTTGAGGTAGTCGCTGACGGTGAATTCTCTGCCATTGGCGTAATATGTAAATAGTTTCGCCTTCACCTCGGTCTCCTCGCGCAGTGCCTGGAAGCGGTCGGTGAAGAGCGTCATGGCGTTTTTGTTATCACTCTTAATGTTGGTCAGACTGACGAGCGAACGCACAATGCTGTTCTTATCGGCAAAATACTCTGCACCTTTTCTTATGCGCTCTTGTATGGCACTGTCGGTTATGTCGTTAGTCTCATAAAGCATGCGCATATATTGCTGGTGGAAGGTCTGCGCCACGCTGATGAGCGACTTGAAGACTACGTCCGTTTGGCGGTATTCGTCTATTAGTTTCGGATATTTCGTTGAGAAATATTCTATCATGGTGCGCACGAGGAGGTCGAACTTGTCGTGCATCGGGATGAAGTTGAAGAGTTCGTCAACGCACTGCACGGTGAAGCGACGTTCCATCTCGCTAACGGTTTCTTCGTCGGGTTGGCGCATGCTGTTGGTGAAAGCATCCACTATGTCGTCTTTTATTATCGCCCCCTGCGACAGTGGTTCGCTCAACACCATGCCCTCCAACGACTTACAACGGCTCAGCGCCACGTAGGTCTGTCCGTGGGTGAAGGAGTGCGAGGCATCGATTATGGCGTGTTCGAAGGTCAGTCCCTGACTCTTGTGTATGGTGATTGCCCACGCCAGGCGCACTGGATACTGGCGGAAGGTGCCCTCAACGGTTTCTTCTATCTCCTTGGTACTTTCGTTAAGGGTGTACTTAGAGTTGGTCCACTCGGCTGGGTCCAATGCGAACTCCTCGCCCGTGTCGCGGCTTCGCACCGTGATGCCATCGCTGTCTATGCTGACTATCTCGCCTATCATGCCGTTATAGTAGCGGTGGTTGGCATCGTTGCGTATGAACATTATCTGTGCGCCAGCCTTTAGTTTCAGCGTGAAGTCGGCAGGGTAAGACGTCTCGGGGAACGTTCCCGTGACGGTGGCGTCGAATGTATAGAGCGTAGAGTCAATAAGTTCCAACTCTTTCTCGTTTATCATCTGCGCTGGACGGTTGTGGGTCGTTAGGCGTATGTAGTTATCTTCCTTCGAGGGTTTGAAGTTAGGGATATACCGTTTGTTCAGTTCTGCCAGCGTAGCGGCTGTGGCTGTGTTGTTGCGTATCTCGTTGAGCAGGCTGACAAAGCGGTCGTCCTGCTGACGATACACCTTTGTCAGTTCCACGGTAAGGTAGCCCGCCTTCTGCAACTGCTTGCTGGAGAAGAAGTAAGGGGTATCATAATAACGACTGAGTATGCTCTCCTCATCGCCCACGGTGACGGGTGCCAACTGGTGAAGGTCGCCTATCATGAGCAGTTGAACGCCCCCGAAGGGCTTGTCGCGCTCACGATAACGGCGCATTACGTCGTCTATGGCATCGAGAAGGTCGCTGCGCACCATACTTATCTCGTCGATAACGATGAGGTCGAGCGTGCGGATGATGTTACGCTTCACCTTGCTAAACTTAAACCTGCGGTTCTTGTCGCCCGAGTTGAAGGCGGTGCCGGGGATGTAGGGCGACAGGGGCAACTGAAAGAAGGAGTGTATGGTCTGTCCCTCTGCGTTAATGGCGGCAATGCCAGTAGGGGCAAGTACCACCATGCGCTTGGGCGACTTCTCACGCAACGAACGGAGAAACGTGGTCTTGCCCGTGCCTGCCTTGCCCGTAAGGAAGAGGTTAACACTTGTTTTTTCTATTATGTCCTGGGCAAGTTTTGCCTCTGCGCTCATTTCGTTTGTCATAAGTTATGGTGACAATGCTAAGTAATTATTTTTACAAAAGTACTGAATTATTCTGAGTCTGCCAAACATTACCGCATCATTTATTGAGAAATATTGGCTGGTTATTGAAAGTTTTTGCCCCATTCATACTATCTTTATAACTTTGTAACATATAACGTTTTTCATAAAATTTTACATATCGCAATGTAATTCCCTGATTTGCACCTATCCCTTGTTTGCACCCTTGCCACAGTCCCCCGCCTGTTTCTTTTGTGACTTACTCACAGAGAACGGCAGAGGCTGTAGTAATGGTAACGGACAAAGGAAGCAAACAACGTGCATGAAAAACTTACGGAGAAAGCAACAAAACGGCATATAATTCGTTATATTACTGATGAAAGGACAGAAGAAAGCCGAATTTATACTCTACATGGTGCTGTGGACCATACTGTTCGCGGCACCTGTACTGTCTGCGTACATAGAGAAAGTAACGTCAAACGCCACCGCGCTTGACTGGGAGGGGCTGTATAGTTCATGGAAACTGCTCTCTATGTTCTTCATAGTGTTCATGCTTCACAACCTGTTTCTTGCCCCCTTGTTGGTGTACAGCAACCGACGACGCCTTTACGCCGCCACCGTTGTTGCGCTGATAGCCGTCTTCGAGGTGTACCATTGCTACCTAAGACCGCACCCAAGGCACGACGATGACCACCAGCCAAGAACGGAAACGCCCATGCAGGAGCCACCAGAGAGAATGAGGACACCACATGACGCTGAGGGGACACCGCCTGACAAAGTGGGCTTTGAACCACATCCACCGCGCGATATTCACAAGAAAGGCAGGAAGAAGGAGCCGCCTAAAGCGTTCGGAGGACAGGACTCGGTGGCTACGGTGATAATGTTGCTGCTCTTAGGACTTAACATTGGCACCAAGTATTACTTCAAATCACAGGACTACCGCAAGCGCATGAGGGAACTGGAGCAACAGAACCTGAGGCAGCAACTGGAGTACTTGAAGTACCAGATCAACCCCCACTTCTTCATGAATACGCTGAACAACATCCACGCACTTGTGGATATAGACCCCGAACAGGCCAAATATACCATAGAGGTGCTGTCGAAACTGATGCGGTACGTGCTCTATGAGGGCAACAAACCAATGGCACCGCTGCGCAAGGAACTCGATTTCTTGAAGAATTATGTGGAACTTATGAGCATACGTTACACCGAACGGGTGCGCATTGATTTCCACATTCCAGCGGAAACGCCTGAGGGTAACATTCCGCCACTGCTGTTCGTAACCTTCGTAGAGAACGCTTTTAAGCACGGCATTAGTTACGAAAGGGAGTCGTTTATCAACGTTGCGGTGACTACGGACAACGACAACGTTACTCTGACGTGCCGCAACAGCATACAGCCACATAAGGAATCAAAGCATGGGGGCGTAGGATTAGTAAACGCCTTCAAGCGACTTAAACTGATATACGGAAAGCAATACTCACTCGATATCAGCACTGCGAACGAGGTATATGACGTAAAACTGTGTTTACCATTAACGATAAAGGACTTTAATTATGATAAGATGTCTTGCCATTGACGATGAACCACTGGCACTGCGCCAACTGGAGAGTTACCTCAAGAAGGTGCCTTTCCTTGACGTTATGGGCGGTTGCCAAAGCGCAATGGACGCTATGCGCATTTTAGAAGAGGAGGAGATAGACGCTATTTTCATCGACATCAACATGCCAGACCTTAACGGTATGGAGTTTGTGAAGTCGCTGCAACACCCGCCTCTCGTTGTCTTCACCACTGCATATCAGGAGTATGCCGTGGAGGGATATAAGGTTAACGCCGTGGATTATCTGCTGAAGCCCTTCGGCATGGCAGACATTATGCGGGCAGCGGAGCACGTCAAGGAGCGTTACGAACTGCTGCACGCCGCCACAGCGTCGCCTGTAGATGAGGATGACGCCCTGTTTCTGAAGACGGAATATAAGGTGGTGCGTGTCATAGTGACCGACATCGTTTACATTGAGGGCATGGCAGAATACCTGCGCATATACCTCGACGGGCAGGAGAAGCCGCTGATAACGCTCCTTAGCATGAAGAAAATGGAGGAAAGACTGCGTAACCACGCCTTCATGCGCATTCATAAGTCGTACATTATCAACCTGCGCCACATATCGGAGATTAACAAAAGCCGTGTAATTCTCGACACTGGGGCGAGCATTTCCATTGGCGACAGTTACCGCGAACGACTAACGGAATACGTGAACGCGAAGTTCTTAGGGAAGTAAAGTTATGACATTCACTAACAGAGATACAAAAAAACGGTCACCAACATCACTGTTGATGACCGTTACTACAATATTCTTTGTCTACTAAAATTAATTCCGCACAGAAATCATTAGGTCGCAAGCCGGAGAGTCCAATTGGCAGAATGTCCTTCTCGTTAAGATACAGATCGAGTAACAACTCCTGGTTACGTTTCTCCTCTTTTGACCTCTACAAGGTCAAAGTACTCTGTAAACTCTGATGGCTATATATAATTTAAAAGTTTTACTAATGGTTCTTGCTGCATAATCTTCTTGGGCTTGTGGGGACACAAGGTGCTAATTTTTTTCCACTTTTCACACATTATTGACACAGGTTTTTACTGGTGCTCCCGTATTTCTTCTAACTTTCTTTTAAATAAAAGCGTACTTTGTCAGACGTGTCGCTATGGATTTTTCCCAGTCTTTCTCTTTCTTGTCATAAAATTGTATTATCCTTTATCATCTACTTCATATCCTTGTAATATTTTTGACACAATATATCCGTACCTTTGCACCCGAAAAAAACGTGTAAAGAAAACGTGTATTAATAGAATTTAAATATAAGTAAGTATTCAAAATTATTTTTATAAATGAGTAAGCCTCTCTTTTATCACTATTATTGAGAATATTTAAATAGTTTTGAACATTAAACAAATAAATAGTATAAATCGAATGGAAAAGAAGACGTTCAAATCCATGTTTGCAGTTTCGCTTATGTTGATGCTTTCTGCAAACACCCACGTAATGAATGCACAGCAGGCCAATGTTACCAAAGGTGCTCAGGATAACGCAGCACAGGTGAGTCTCGTACAACCTACCCTACTCACTCCTCGCCAGTACGCCAGCCGCAGCACATGGGCTTCCCTTCAAGGCGAAATCACCCTTTACATGACCAACGACATGGGTCGCAACGGCTATTATGACCAGAAACCTATCGCCGAACTTATGGGCGAGATGGCGGGCGTAGTAGATCCTGAGTGCGTGCTCGCAGTAGGCGACATCCACCACTTTAATGGCGTAGCCTCCTTGCAGGACCCGCTTTGGAACACCAACTATGAATGGATTTATTCTCATCCCGACTTGATGCTGGATTGGTTCCCTGTTTGCGGAAACCATGAGTATCGTGGCAACACACAGGCCTTTATGGACTATGGCAAGGTGAGCCGTCGATGGATGATGCCAGCCAAATATTATACCAAGGTGTTCGACCACAATGGCACAACCGTGCGTGTTGTTTTCCTCGACACCACACCGCTTATCGAATCTTATCGCAAAAACTCAGAGACTTATCCTGATGCTTGCAAAGAGAATAGGGAGACACAGCTTGCTTGGCTCGACACGACCCTGAAAAACGCCAAGGAAGACTGGATCATCGTGGTGGGCCATCATCCGATCTATGCTGAAACGAGCAAGAAGGAGGACGAACGCCTCGACATGCAGAAGTATCTTCTTCCAATTCTCCACAAATACAATAATGTGTCGATTTACGCTTGCGGACACATCCACAACTTCCAGCACATCCAGAAGAAGGGTGATAATATCGACTACGTAGTCAACTCATCCTCATCATTGGCTCGTCCTGTGAAGCCTATCGACGGCACAGTCTTCTGTAGTTCTGCCGAAGGCTACTCAGTATTTACCGTAGATAAAAAGCAACTCAGAATGTCGATGATTGATGAGAATGGAAACATCATCCATGCAATTACAAAGAAAAAGTAAATAGGAGGATTGCAAATCCCCTTTTCAGCATTTGAATTATTTTTTATAGATGAAACGGATTTTAATCAGTGCGACACTTCTTGCCGCAACGACATCCGCCATCCAAGCACATACGCTGGACGGTGTCGTAAAGGATAACAAGACGGGCGAACCGCTCATCGGAACTGTGGTTCGGGTGAAGGAGTTGCCCAATGTAAGTACCACGACTGGTCTCGATGGTACTTTCTCCCTGCATGAGTTGCCCGACAAAGGCAAGTTTACCATCATCGTAACCTACATGTCTTACAAAACCATGGAGATGGTGGTGGATACGGCAAAGGACTACTACAAGGGTGGAAAAGATGGAAAGGACGGACAACTCACCATCGCCATGGACGAAGACACCAAGCAACTCGATGAGGTGATGGTGACAGGTCATCGCGAGTATCGCTCTGACCGCAGTGCCGTGGAGACCGTGAAGAACGCAGGCAATGTGCTCAACGTGATGAGCCAGCAGAGCATCCAACTCTCGCCTGACGTAAACGTAGCGAGCGTCTTGCAGCGTGTGTCGGGCGTGACGATGGAGCGTGACGCTTCGGGCGAGGCTTCCTACGCCATCCTCCGAGGCATGGACAAGCGTTACAACTACACCCTTGTGAACGGCGTGAAGATTCCGAGCCCTGATGATAAGAACCGTTACATTCCGCTCAACATCTTCCCTAGCGACTTGATGGACCGCCTTGTGGTGTCGAAGTCATTGACCGCCGACATGGAGGGTGACGCAGCTGGTGGAGTGGTAGATATGGTGATGAAGGATGCTCCTTCTCGCTTCCAACTCCAAGCGAACGCAGCCATCGGTGCCACCGACTACTTCTGGAAAGACGGCAGGGACTACCTCACCTCCAATCGCAGCGACTATACAAAGAAAGCTCCTTACGAGGCTTTCGGCTCGGAATACAAGGCTGGCATGGGAGACTTCAAGCAGGGACCTACCCAACTGAAGAGGCATTCCAATCCTGCGCCTAATTTCATCGGTGGTCTCTCCATCGGCAATCGCTTCTGGAACGGCCGCTTGGGCGTGATGTTAGCCGGTAGCATTCAGAACACATTCCGTGGTACAGAGCGCACATACAACTCCGTAAAGATGGCTTCGGGCGAACAGGCGATGTACATCTCACAGTTGCATCATCGCTACTACAGCATACACGACCTCACGGCGGGTGCCCATGCCAAGATAGACCTCACTTTGGGCAACCATCTGATGCCAGGCGCCCATAAGTTGGAGTGGTACAATATGTATGTGCACACCAACTCCAAGGGCATCCGATACGACAACGGAATCAACACGGAGTACATCAGCGAAGACACCTATACGCAGGATGATGAGATTCGCTCTCTCTCCACCACACAGAGCGTATTCGCCACCAACCTCAAGGGTACCCACCATCTTACCAAGGACTTCACGGTGGATTGGTCGGGGATCTTCTCGCAAGCCAAGGAGGATGACCCTGACAGAACTTACGTAACCCTCACCAATACGGTGCAGGCAGACATCGACGGTTCGATTTGGGATACTAACAAGAACATACAGAAAACGCTACCTAAGAGTTCCGAGCGTCGATACCAGCACAATAAGGACACCGACTGGGCAGGGTACATCAACCTCTCTTACGACACGCATTTCTCCAACGACGTGGACGCACTCTGGAAAGCGGGAGCGCAGTATCGTCGCAAGGAACGTAGCAACCGTTATTACTCTTATAAGTTCAATCCTACCGACATTTCGCAGCAACTCGACGGCAACGGCCTCGACCAGTTCGCTGCCATCGACTGGGTTTGTAAAACCCCATACTCACAGGCCTCCCAACTCAACTACAACTCCAAGGAGCACATCGGTGCTGCTTACGCCATGGTAACCGTGAAGTCTGACCTCGGCGAGTTGAACGCAGGTTTCCGTGCAGAGCACACCAACCAAATCTACACCATGCTACAGCACTTCCGCAACATGGGGCAGATGGGCGAACAAAGTTATTGGGATTATCTGCCTTCGGCTTCCATCAAGTGGACACCTACCAAGAAAATGAACGTGCGACTCTCTTACTATCGCTCCATCAACCGTCCTGGCTTCTACGAAATCGTGCCTTACCAAATCATGGGCGAGGAATATCAAGAGAAGGGTAACCCTAACCTGAAGCGTGCGCGCATCGACAACATCGACTTGCGATGGGAGTGGTTCCCATCTGCTACCGAGCAGGTGTTGGCAGGCGTATTCTACAAGTATTTGAAGGATCCTATCGAGCAAGTGTTTGTTGCTTCGGATGGCAAGATTGGCGCTGGAACGGATGCCTACTACATGCCCGACAACCTCGGTAACGCCAAGAACATGGGGTTCGAGATTGACATCATCAAGTACATCCGCCACTTCGGACTGAAGGCGAACTATACTTATACACACTCTGAAATCACCACTTCGAAGCGCGAGTACCAAGAGGGCAGCGCGGAGTATAAATCGGGCGTTACACAAACCCGTCCTTTGGTAAACCAGGCTCCTCACACTGCTAATCTCTCCTTACTCTACAAGGACACCGACCATGGCTGGAACGCACAACTCGCCGCTTCTTACACCGGCACCAAACTCGCCGTGGTTTCGCCTTTCAAGGACGCCGACCAGTGGGACAAGGCTATGTTCGGTCTCGATCTCAGCGCAGAGAAACAGTTTAAGAATGGTTTCTCCGTGTTCTTGAAGGCTAACAATCTGCTCGATGCTAAACGTGAGCGATTCCTCAAGACCGTGAACAAGAGCAACCTCGAATACGAGGGACAGAAGAGCGACAAGACTATCATCGGCACTTACCAGTATGGCAGAACATTCCTCATAGGAGTGAGGTATAAACTTTAATGTTAAATGTTAAGTTGGGGCTTGCGCCTTATTAATGAAACAATGACAATTTGAGATTTTAGAGATGAAAAAGATTAATACATTTGCTTGCATGCTGCTGATGGCAGCTGCGACTCCTGTCTTCTTCACTTCTTGTGAGAACGACAATATCAATCCATACGATTACGTAAACAACAATGGCAGCGGAAATGAGAACGTAGGTTCTAAGGATGTCATCAAGACTGCCATGGCTGAATATCCTGTGGGCTCCATAGTATGGACACGCGATACTACCATCAGCGAGAGTGTGGAGATTCCTGTGGGCACTTCGCTCTATATCGAGCCGGGGGTTACCGTAACTTGCAAAAGCTCCGTACAGGTGCCTGTGGAAATCGTTGTGCTGGGTAACCTCTACTGCCTCGGTACTGCTGAGAAGCCTGTTACCTTCACTTCTGATACCAAGAAGCCTGAGGATTGGGGAGGCATCATCTGCGGATACGAGAGCGAGGAGGTACTGCTCAACCATGTGGACATCGCCTATGCTGGCGCCACACCTACCGAGAGTTCCGCTTCCTTCCAAAACAGACTTTTCAAGGCCCCCATCGACGGCGGTGTGCCAGCTTTCCACTTCTGTAATGTGAACGGTAAGTTCGTGATGGCAAACTGCTTCTTCCACGACAATTACAACGACCAGACTTACTTCACTGGTGGTAATGGTGTGATTATTAACAATATCTTTGCCGACAGCGGCAATGCTGCCGACGGTGGAGAGGCTATCAACGTGAAGTCGGGTTGCAAACTCGATGTAGCCAACAACGTCATCTACAATGCTTGCACCAATGCCTTCAAACTCTCTAACGCAGGCAACAGCGAGGTGATTCCGCTTACTGAGATGACAATCTACAACAACACCATCGTCAACTGCGGTTGGCGTCGCTCCAAGAACAAGAAAGGCGGCAGCGTATGGGTGGAGAAGGCTGCCAAGCCTGTGTTCGTCAACAACCTCATCTACGACTCTCGTTTCGGTTTGAAACAGCCTAAGAAGGATGGTGCCGACATGGACCACAGCCGCCTTACGCCAAACTATTACTTCGCTTCCACCGCTACAGGCGTAGAGCAGATGGCAAAGGATGCGTCGCTCGGCATTTGGTTCGACACCGACATCAAGAGCAGCGTGGCAGGTCAGCTCAATCCGCTTTTCGTAAACTTCAGACAGAACGATAAAATGGACGTGAATTGCGAGGTTGACGATGTGGAGGAGGGTGCTCCATTGACATTCGACAGAAGTTGGAATTTTCACTTCCTAGAAGGCAGTCCAGCATTGTCAGGCGGTGTTACCGATTTCGACCGTCTCTTCCCTAATGGCTTGCCATTCTTCGGTATGAAGAAGGTGAACTTCCTCAATACCCAGGACGACCAGAACTATTACTTCGCAGCACCATTGCCAAGCACAAGATTCGGAGCATGGTTATAAATGACAACTAAAAAAGGCAACATCTACGAAAATAGATGTTGCCTTTTTTTTATATATATATTTTTTTTTTT
>DAIUFT010000050.1:0-21503 GCA_036844425.1 Prevotella sp.
TTTTAACTTCGGTTATTCCTGTGACACATTGCTAATGCCGAAGTTTTTAACTTCGACTCCATACTCCTATTGCGTGAACTTTGCGGTATGTTTATTAATGTTTTTAACCTCGGATTGTCATGACGAGGAAAGGGGTATGGAGAAGATTAGCCTTTCTGCCCCAATTGGCTGCATAATATAACTGTTTGACAATTGCCATGCTATTGTTTGGCAACTGCCGTACAATTGTTTGGCAATTGCCGTACATTCGTTTGGCAATTGCCAAACAATAGTTTGTCAATTGCATTAACATCATAAAACGTGTTTAAACAGGGCGTATAAAGGCAGACAACACACTTAGTTACTCAAAATATTGGTTTTCTGTAAAATAAGCCTAACTTTTCCATGGCGAGAAAACATGCAAGTAAATAAGTACGAAAGTTGGCGTTACTACCGATGAATAATCACAAAAAGAAAATCGTTTGTAACAAAATTTTAACGGGATTTTCTTGCCTGCAGAGATTGTTTTGCCTACCTTTGCAGCATTAACTTATAAAGATGACAAAGATATGAAAATACTTGTTGTTGATGATGAGCAGGACCTCTGCGAGATACTGCAATATAATCTGGAGAACGAAGGCTATGAGGTAGATATAGCCAATTCGGCAGAAGAGGCGCTAACGATGTCACTTAATGACTATAACCTGCTGCTTCTCGATGTCATGATGGGCGAGATGTCGGGATTTCAGATGGCACGTGTGCTGAAGAATAATCCTGACACGGCACGTATTCCTATAATATTCCTTACCGCCCTTGATACGGAGGACAACATGGTGAAGGGACTTAACATCGGGGCGGATGACTATATGCGCAAGCCGGTGAGCATACGTGAACTGAAAGCAAGGGTGGCTGCCGTGCTAAGACGTACGCAGGAGAGTCCTGCTAAGGAGAAGTCAAAGGCGGAGGAAGACTGTATCGTGACCTACCAGACACTACAGGTAGATACGTCTTCTAAGACCGTGACACTCGACGGGGAAAAGATTGCACTGACAAAACTGGAGTTTGAACTGCTGAACCTCTTCCTGCGCAAGCCCAATAAGGTCTTTGACCGCGAGGAACTACTGAAGCGTTGCTGGCCAAGCGACACGTATGTTCTTGACAGAACGGTGGACGTGAACATAACAAGGCTGCGCAAAAAGATTGGGAAATATGGTAAACAGATAAAGACAAGGTTTGGTTATGGCTACACGTTTGAGGAGTAAATCCTTCCAAAGCAGTCTGCTCTTCAGCATAGGTGGTGTCTTCGTGGTCTTTGCCATCTGCTTCCTGGCGTATCAGTTCAAGCGTGAGAAGGAGTACAAGATTGACATTATGCAGTCAAGACTGCAGATGTATAATTACGAAATGATGCAGGTGCTGGGCGATTCTATTGTCAATCCTGTAGCGTTCAACAAATATGTGCGCGAACACCGCATGGACAACTTGCGCGTTACGCTCATCAAACGCAACGGACAGGTGTTGCTTGACAGTCAGCAGAAGGATGTGAGCCGCATGGGAAACCACTTGGAACGCGAGGAGGTAAAGGAGGCTTTGCGCCACGGTAATGGCTATGACATTAAACGAGCGTCTGTCTATACGCACGAGACGTACTTTTACTCTGCCACTTTCCTGTCGGGCAAGGTAAGCCATGTTGGCGATATTATAATTCGTTCCGCAGTGCCTTATTCTGCGGAAATTACGCGTTCGCTGCAGGCTGACAATACGTATATATACTTTACGGTGGCACTAACGCTTCTTTTAGGACTGGTGCTTTACTATAACACTTCTCGCATAGCACGACATATTCACTACCTTCGTGAATTTGCCATAAAGGCAGAGGAGGGCGAGGCGCTCGACCATGAATTGGAAAGGCAATTGCCCGATGATGAGTTGGGCGACATATCGCATACCATCATTGCCCTATACTGGAAATTGCGACACTCGGAGGAGGAACGAGAGCGTATCAAGAGACAACTAACACAGAACGCTGCGCATGAATTGAAGACACCTACAGCCAGCATAAATGGGTACTTGGAGACTATTATCGCTAACCCTGACATGCCACTGGACAAACGCCAGCACTTCCTTGAACGTTGTTACGCACAGAGCGAGCGTATGGTGAAACTACTCAACGATATGTCGACATTAACACGCCTGGACGAGATGGATGGCATACAGCAGCGTCAGGTGGAGGATGCGGTGGTCGATGTACACAAGATTATTGATTGCGTAATGGACGATACCTCGTTACAGTTGGCTGACAAGGGCATTATCCCTGATGTTGAAGTGCCAGAACTGGTGCTCGTACCTGGAGACCACTCGCTTATCTATAGTTTGTTCCGTAATCTCGTAGACAACGTCATAGCGTATGCTCATGGCGCCACACGCCTTGGCATAACGTGCAAGACTATTGATGAAGGCCCAGAATCATACTATGAATTCTCTGTCAGCGACAATGGTGTCGGTGTTGCACCGCAACATCTGCAACGTATCTTTGAACGCTTCTATCGGGTGGATAAAGGGCGTTCACGCAAGATGGGAGGCACAGGATTAGGACTTGCGATAGTAAAGAACGCAGTTATTGCGCACCACGGTACGGTACATGCTGAAATAACATCGGGCGGAGGACTTACCATTGTCTTTACTTTGAAAAGATAAAACACAAAAAGAGCCATCAGTCTTTTACGTCAAACCATTGGTTTGCCATAAAGACTGATGGCTCTTTTGATGTTTTTATACCTTTATAGGGGGCTATAAAAATTAACGTCCTATATTCTTATGGGTGGTTCTATAAATTGCCTTTGTTATATTTCGAGGCTATTTTCGAGGTCAAAGTGTAAGTGAGCGAAGGAGGACTCCGTGAAACGCCTGAGCACAGCGAAGAATGCTATGCATAATGACTGAGTAAACTTACGCTTTGAACCGAAAAGAGCCCGAAAGATGACAAAACGTCATTACATTAATTAAGTTTTACGTAACGGTGGTAATTTATAGAACCGCCCTTATACTTACACGAGGTGACCGATAAGTTCCTCACGATCGCCTGGCAGATAGTCTATAACAGGTATCTCTACCATGGTGTAACAACCTGGCTGCTGACGCATTGAGGCACGAGCAACGTTTACAAGTACCTGTGCGGTGAGGGCTGGGTTGTTAATCTTCATGTCGAACTCAATCATCTGGTTGTGTGTCTTACCACTTACGCCCTTGCGAACGAGGTTCACACCATGACCTACATCGTTGAGATCATCTACGCTTTCTACCTGGAACACGTGTGTTTCGTCGTTAGCGAAGTATGGATCGGCCTTGATTGCAGCTGTAACCTTCTCCAAGTCGGCACCTTCTTCCAACTCTACATATACCATACGGCGGTGTATTCCCTCACCTACAGGTATTGTCATAGAGAGTGCATCCTTAACGCCTTCCTTAGAACGAACGCATACAGAGTGACCCATTGAGCGGCCAGGACCGAAGTTTGTGTATGTGATACCCTTTGGAGCAAGACTCTGCATGAGCATACGTACTACAGAGTCAGAACCTGGATCCCAACCTGCAGCAATGACTGCTACTGCCTTATGCTCCTTACAGATTGGCATGAGAGCACGACGGTAATCTACTATTGAGGTGTGAATATCAAATGAGTCAACAGTATTGATGCCCATTGCGAGTATCTTCTCTGCATATTCTTGACAAGAACGTGTTGGAGTAGCAAGGATAGCCACGTCAACATCCTTCAATTCTGTTATGTCTTTTACTACCTCGTACGGTGCAAGTTCTGCTGGTTTGTCCTCTGCGCCCTTACGACGTACTACGCCTGCGATTTCAAAATCCTTTGAAGCCTCGAGTGCTTCGATGGCGAATTTGCCGATGTTGCCATAGCCAACTACGGCTGCTCTAATCTTTTTCATTTTTGTTTGGTTGTTGTTGTTATATTTTTGGCAATGCAACACACAATGCATATGCATCGCCATTTCTTCTTTTAGTTCTTGAAACTGTGTATTGGCGCTGGGATTCTGCCACCACGATTCACCAGTCTGTCACAAGCAAACGTGTTGACTGGCATTATCGGTGCATAACCTAAGAGTCCACCGAACTCTACTGTCTCGCCCACCTTCTTGCCTATAACAGGAATGATACGCACTGCTGTTGTCTTTTGGTTTATCATGCCTATGGCACTCTCATCGGCTATGATGCCTGAGATGGTAGCGGCAGAGGTATCTCCTGGTATCGCTATCATATCGAGACCTACGGAGCATACGCACGTCATCGCCTCCAGTTTCTCTATTGTCAACGCTCCGGCAAGCACTGAGTCTATCATACCCTGGTCTTCTGAAACTGGTATAAAGGCACCCGACAGTCCTCCAACGTATGATGATGCCATCACACCGCCTTTCTTTACTTGGTCATTAAGCAACGCAAGTGCTGCTGTTGTGCCTGGTGCACCCGCACGATCTACACCGATACACTGCAGTATGTCTGCCACAGAGTCGCCAATAGCAGGCGTTGGAGCAAGCGAGAGGTCTATTATTCCGAATGGAACACCAAGTCGCTTTGATGCCTCTTGCGCCACGAGTTGTCCTACACGTGTTATCTTAAACGCTGTCTTTTTAATCGTTTCGCAGAGGACCTCGAAGTTTGCGAGACCTGTACCAGTCTGCTTATTCACTGGAGATTTCTTGTCCATCTGCTCCAAGGCATACTTTACCACGCCCGGTCCTGACACACCTACATTGATAATAGCATCAGCCTCGCTCACGCCATGGAATGCTCCCGCCATGAATGGGTTATCGTCTGGCGCATTGCAAAGCACAACAAGTTTTGCACATCCCAATGAATCCTGCTCCTTGGTGCATTCCGCAGTCTGCAATATTATATCACCCATAAGGCGCACGGCATCCATATTGATACCAGTTTTGGTAGAGCCTACGTTCACACTTGAACATATTCGCTCTGTCTCTGCCATTGCCTGTGGTATGGAGCGTATCAAGAGTTCATCGCTCTTGGTCATGCCTTTTGACACTATTGCACTGTAACCACCGAGGAAGTTCACACCGACTTCCTTTGCTGCCTTATCAAGTGTCTTTGCTATTACAACGTAGTCTGCTGGTATCTTACAGCAAGCAGAGCCTACAAGTGATATTGGCGTGATGGAGATACGCTTGTTTACGATAGGTATTGCAAACTCCTTGCTTATCTCTTCGCCTGTTTTAACGAGGTCACGCGCAAGTGTTGTAATCTTATTATAAATCTTTTCACACGTAGCATCCAATGAGGTGTCTGCACAGTCCAGCAGACTGATACCCATAGTAATGGTACGTACGTCAAGGTTTTCACGCTCGATCATGTTATTCGTCTCGAGCACTTCAGATATATTAATCATTACTTAAGCAAGTATTTGATTCATGATTTAGATACGGTGCATCTTGTCGAAGATGTCTTCCAACTGGCATTTTACCTGTACTCCCATCTCATTGCCTATGTTGGTGAGGTCTGTTGATACCTGTTCAAAGGCTGTATTACAACGTGACATATCAACAATCATCATCATGTTGAAGAAGTCTTGAACTATGGTCTGTGAGATATCAAGGATGTTTATCTGACTGTCTGCGAGGTATGTGCATACCTTTGCTATGATACCTACGGTGTCTTTACCTACTACGGTGATGATTGCTCGTGTCATATTATTTTGTTTTTATGTTTTGTTGTTCTGTTTTAATACTTCTGCCGCATTGACTTTTTGTCGTCATCACGGCTTTCTATCTTACATTTTGGCTATTTTATTAGCCAAAATGCTTTATTTTGCAAAGTTAAGAAAAACTGTTGATACAACCAAATTATTTCTCTAAAAAACTCTTTGCATACGCTTTAGTACTCCTTAACGCTCCTACATAACATAGCAGTACTACATTCATCATTAGAGCATAGACTATAGCCGGGATAGCTATAGCGCCATTGTTGAAGACAAGTGGGCTTGATGCTATTGCTATTGCCTGTGCCGCGTTCTGCATTCCCACCTCTATCACTATGGTGCGACGCTCCTTTGTATTTAGGCGACATGCCCTACTGCCACAGTATGCTACTGTTACTGATACCAAGATGAGCAGCGTTACGCACAGTCCGAGGGCCGAGAAGTTGTTGGATATGGTGTCATGATGCTGCACGAAGAACATTCCCGCTAAGAGCATCAGCGCTGGGAAAGCCGTCTTTGACAACACTCTGTCTATGCGTTCCGCAACTCTCTCCCACTTCATCCTTACCACGATGCCTGCCACTATGGGCACCAGCATCGTTACAAGGTTCTGCATCAACAGTCCGCCTATTGGCAGATGTATGCCAACAGACGTTCCTGCGGCAGCCGTAGCATACTGCATCACTATCGGTAGCGTAATGAGCGTAAGTACTGAACTGCATGCGGTGAGCGATACTGAGAGTGCTACATCGCCCTTAGCAAGCATGGAAAAGATGTTGCTTGATGAACCACCGGGACAACAGGCTATCAGCATTACGCCAATAAACATATATGGTGGCAGGGCGAAAGCCGTAGCAAGGGCATAGCCTATCAACGGCAATAGCAATAACTGTCCACACAATCCTACGAGAACGGCGCGTGGACGCTGCGCTATCAGCATGAAGTCTCGGGGCTGAAGCGTCAGTCCGAGGTCAAACATCAGCAGCGTCAGTATCGGTAATACTATAAAAAGACTCGACATTGCCTACTACCTTTTTACATTGTATGCGCCGAACTGCCATCGAAGCAGTGCGTGCAAACTTTACACTTAGGCAGTCCTATAGCCTTGATAATGGTCTCTATCTTCGAGAACTTCAGCGAATCGAGGTTCAGTCGCTTTGCTATCTCGTCCACCATGGCGTTATACTCTGGTGAGCCTGTGGTGGCATACGCCTTCAGTCGGTCCTCTGGTATGTTAACAACGGTGGCTGTCTGTGCATCGTCGAGCATGGTTGCCTTACCCGACTGTGTCTCAAGGTCGAGTATCACACGGCGTGTTATCAACTCCAACTCGGTCTTTGAAGCGGAGAAGTTGATAAACGGACATCCCCAAATCAGTGGCGGACAGGCTATGCGCATGTGCACCTCCTTTGCTCCGAGTTTCTTGAGCACCACGGTATTCTCACGCAACTGGGTGCCGCGCACTATGGAGTCATCGCAGAAGAGGCATCGCTTGCCCCTCATCATCGACTGGTTTGGTATCAGTTTCATTCTCGCTACGAGGTTACGCATCTCTTGATTTGAAGGCATAAAACTGCGTGGCCATGTTGGTGTGTACTTTGATATGCAACGCTGGTATGGCACCTTGTGACCATCAGCGTAACCTGTTGCCATGCCAAGTCCTGAGTCTGGAATACCACCAGCGGCGTCAACCTCCACATCGTCTTCCTCGCCCATCACACGTCCTGTCTCATATCGCATCTCTTCTACGTTCTTTCCTTCGTAGAACGATGTTGGGAAACCGTAGTATATCCACAGGAATGAGCAAATCTGCATATTCTCTTCTGCCTTGCGCAGTACCTCCATGCCATCTGCGGTGAGGCGTACTATCTCGCCTGGACCTACGTAGTACTCTGTCTCGTAGTCAAGGTTCGGAAAGGCTGTAGATTCTGACGTGGCCGCCATGGCCCCGTCTTTCTTACCTATCACGATAGGTGTTCTGCCCCAGAAGTCGCGTGCTGCTATGATACCATCTTCTGTTAGTAGCAGCATAGAGCACGAACCCTTCACCGTACGGTAAACATTTTCTATGCCTTCTACATAGTTCTTGCCTTTCAGGATTAGCAGGCCTATCAACTCCGTAGGGTTTATCTTGCCTGAAGAAAACTCTGACAGGTGCATATTCTCTTTCAGCAACTGCTGTGCTATCTCCTCGCTGTTGTTTATTCTCGCTACTGTTACCAGTGCGAAACGTCCGAGGTGAGAGTTGTAGAGCATTGGTTGGGCATCGGTATCGCTTATCACGCCTATGCCGCTTGTGCCGTCAAAGTTGCTCAGTTCGTCCTCAAACTGCGAACGGAAATAACTACTCTCAAGTTTGTGTATGCGACGCACGAAGCCCGTCTCCTTGTTAAACGTCGCCAGACCACCGCGACGTGTTCCGAGATGTGACTGATAGTCAGTACCGTAGAAAAGGTCTGCTATGCATTTCTTCTTTGAAATGGTTCCGAAAAAGCCTCCCATTGTTGTATGGTATAGTTTTGTTGTTGATGTTTCTTAAAACCATAATGGCGTCTCCCTACCTGTTATCAGGAGAGAAACGCCACTTTTATCCGTTCTCCCTTGTGTATAAGGGAGGTGTATTATCCGTAAATTATCTTACCTGTTTCGTCTGTATTCTCTGCCACGAAACTCTTGTTATACTGCGTCATGCCGCGCAATGACATTCCCATATTAGAGAAACCGCCGTCATGGAAGAGTGTCTGCATGGTAACCTTCTTTGTAAGGTCTGAGAACATAACAATGCAGTAGTCTGCACATTCGTCAGCACTTGCATTGCCAAGTGGCGACATACGGTCAGCATAGTCAAGCATACCGTCGAAGCCCTTGATACCGTTGCCTGCTGTTGTTGGCGTTGGCGACTGTGAGATACAGTTTACGCGCACACCCTTTTCGCGTCCGTAGATGTAACCAAAACTACGCGCTATTGATTCGAGCAGTGCCTTAGCGTCTGCCATATCGTTGTAACCGAAGAAGGTTCTATGACTTGCCACGTAGGTAAGTGCCAAGATTGAACCGCAGTCTGCGATAGCATCGAGTTTCTTTGCCACCTGTATCATCTTGTGGAATGATATTGCCGAGATGTCAAGAGTTTTGTCAAGGAAATTATAATCCAAATCGTCGTAAGTACGCTTCTTACGCATATTGACTGACATTGCGCATGAATGTAGCACAAAGTCTATCTTTCCACCGAGTTGCTTCTGCGCCTCTGTGAAGAGATTTTCAAGGTCTGCCACGTTTGTAGCGTCAGCAGGTATCACTACTGCGTTTGTTTTCTTTGCCAGTTCTGCAATTGTTCCCATGCGGCATGCTACCGCTGTGTTAGTTAGTGCAATCTGTGCACCCTCTTCTACCGCACGCTCCGCTACCTTCCATGCTATGGACTGCTCGTTAAGCGCACCGAAGATGATGCCTCTCTTGCCCTTTAGTAAGTTGTAAGCCATTTGAAATTTATAACTATTTTTATTGTAAATTCGACTGCAAAGATACAAAGTTAACCTGAATTACACAACAGTTAACAGAAAAAAATGACAATAACATTAAAATCTTACTTCAATTGTTAATTATTAAAGTTTTTTTTGTTACCTTTGACCACTGAACAGAATGACAGACTATCGCATCATAAGTAGCACGGAACCTTGCGGTGAAAGCCTCAACGCTCTTATCTCTTCCCTACCCCAGTGGCGCAGGGAAGTCGCCCTAAAATATAGAATTGAGCAGGGACGCAGGGAGTGTTGCCTATCTTATCTGTTATTATGCGACATACTACGAGAGTCGTTTGGCATCACCTGTCAGCCGCGCTTCATTATTGGAGAGCACGGGAAACCCACTTTGGATATTGCCAACTGCAACATCAGGTTCAACATCTCACACTGCAAGCGCGTCGTGGCTTGTGTAGTAAGCGACACGGAAGACGTGGGAATTGACGTGGAATGCACGGGGCGTTACACCACTGCTCTGGCTGACTACTGCATGAACGACTCGGAAAAAGACTGCATCGCCATGGCTAACGACCCCGACGGTATGTTCACCGAACTGTGGACACGTAAGGAGGCATTACTAAAACTGACTGGCGAGGGCATTACAGACGACCTAAAAACTGTACTTCTCTCTTCACGTACCAATGACATCACGCTGACAAGCGGGCTAAACACTGACAAGGGCTACGCATGGAGCCTGGCGAGAAGGCAAAAGTAACTGACTAATCCTATAGCGATTATTATGAAAAAGAATTATTACAATGTTCTAGGGAAAGGGTTTCTGTCACTTATGGCAGTGGCAAGCGTAGCGTCATGCGTAGATCTTGAGGATGATGTTCCTACACCACCAAACAAACATAAGGACCTTACGCAGGAGCAGAAGGACTCTATATACGCTGACTCTATTACGAAACTGTGCAACGTTCAGTTGATACAAAGACACTCGCAAGGTGACGGCTTCCACGTTATCATCATGGGCGATGGCTTCACGCAGAGCGATATTAGCAACGGCAAGTTTACAAACGCTGTACAGGCTGCACAGACCGCAATGTTCGAAAAGGAGCCTATGAGGTCTCTGCGCAACTATGTTGACGTATTTTCCATTTCGATTCCTTCCACACACGACGGCGTGGACTATACCAAACGTAACACTGGTCTGCGCACAAGTTTGTCTTCTGGCAACGACAGTGGGGTGTACGGAGATTCTCTGACGATACTTAACTGCGCGTGCAAAGCCCTTATAGACCAATACAACATTAAGCAACAGGCGGAACTGAACAACCGAATCAACAAGACGCTCGTCATCACGCTGCTCAACACTAATATATATAAAGGTGTAACACTGCTGGCTGCTGACGAGACGGTCACGGACAGAATTCCTAACGGCTACTCCATTTCTTACGTCCCTGCATACGCTACCGTTGACAACCTCAACGTCTTCAACTACCTTATAAGGCACGAGGGCGTGGGTCACGGCATTGCAAAACTGGCGGACGAGTACTCTTATAACAATGGCAAGACGCCTTCTGACGATGTTATAAACAAATACACGGAACTGTATCAGTATGGTTTCTATCAGAACACCACATACAGTGCCTATGCCAACACATGGAATCAGATGTATAACATCAATTCAAGTTCATGGATATACGCATTCACTCAGAATGAGAACTATGCAGCCGAGGACCTGCACTGGTACGTGGGGGCCTACGAATACACTACGAAGTTCCTGCGTTTTGGCGACTACAGCATTATGAACGGTACTCAAAAGGAGAATGACCCTTCTTACAATGCTAACAACGAGGTGTTCAACGTAGTGTCGCGCGCTATGACATACAAGCGCATTATGCGTGCCGCAAGTCCATCATGGACATGGGACGTCAACACGTTCATCACCTTCGATGCTCCTGGGCGCAAGACGGTAAGCAGCAATATGCGTGGTGTTAAGACTGCTACAAAGACAGAAGTTGTTAACCTTCCTGAACTCGCAGCACCAAGAATTATCAAATTGCCAGCAGCGAAACTGGCGAAATAAGTAACAATATGGCTATCATTAAAACTATATATGGCAAGACTCCTAAGTGGGGCGAAGGTTGCTATTTCAGCGAAACGGCAGCGATAGTGGGCGATGTAACCATGGGCAAACAATGCTCCGTATGGTTCAGTGCGGTGGTTCGTGGCGATGTCGCGCCCATAACGATGGGTGACCGCTGCAACGTGCAGGACGGTGCGTGCGTTCATGTCACTAACACCACAGGACCGACAGTGATGGAAGACGACGTTACCATTGGTCATAACGCCACGGTTCATGCCTGCACCCTGCGCAAAGGGTGTCTCATTGGCATGGGAGCGACGGTGCTCGATAAGGCGGATATTGGCGAAGGGGCTATCATTGCGGCTGGCGCATTGGTGTTAGGAAAGACAAAGGTGGGTGCCCATGAGATATGGGGAGGAGTGCCAGCTAAGTTCATTAAGAAGACTGCACCCGACCAAGCGGAGAGTTTTGCAGCCCACTATGCTCAGTATGCACAAGACTATCTCGATGAAGATAAGTGACAACAGTAATATAAATTATTTACCTAAAAAAACAAACGTTATGAAAAAACTTTTCCTCTCTATCTGCATGCTGACAGCAGCCGTAGGTGCTTCTGCGCAGATTGACTCTGATGACAAACAGTTGTTCAACCATGTTGGTCTCGGCTTTAGCGTAGGTACCGACGGTATCGGTATCAATGCTGCTACTACAATTACTCCTTACGTACAGGCAAGAGCTGGCGTTAGTTTCATGCCAAGCATCGAAGTGAAAGACATTGAGGTGGACATCAGTAACGCTGACGTAAACAGAGCTAACGAATTCATCAGACAGTACAACCAGATGGGCATTGGCGCTCCGATAAACGAGATTAATCCACCAAGAGAATTGTTGATGACTGGCAAGATTAACATGACTAACTTCAAGTTACTCTTTGATATCTACCCAACAAAGACATCTCCTTGGCGCCTTACCGTAGGTTTCTATGCTGGCAAGTCACAACTTATCGACGCATGGACTACCAATTGCGAAAATGAACTTCAAGCCATCACCGACTACAACAGTCATGTGGATGAATATAACGCAATTATTAATTCTAACCCCATATTGGCTGGAAGAGTTGGTAATCTGAACAGAGTTGGCGTTGAGGTGGGTGAATATCTCATCGAGCCAGACGGTCCGCAGGCTCGTGGTTTCCTCAAGGTTAATGGCTTTAAGCCATACATTGGCATCGGTTCTGGACGTGCTATAAGCAACAATCACCGCTTCTCTTTCGCATGGGACCTTGGTGCACAATTCTGGGGAACACCAACTATCTATGTTCAAGACAAAAAGATTGACAAGGATAGCAACATCGATGGCGATGGTGGCATTATCAAGACCATCTCTAAGATTACCGTTTATCCAACGCTGAGTTTCCGCATCAACGGCAGAATACTGTAATTATAATACTACATATAGATACCTAAAAGAGCGTCTTTGCATTGTGATTAATGCAAAGACGCTCTTCTTTTACTTCTGTTTTTGATAGAGATCACTCCAGTACTTGGTGCAAATACTGGACCGTTCAGAAGCGGAAGCCGTAACTACAGCGTACTCTAAACTTCTCTCTTAGTAGTTGCAGGCGAGCCTCATCGCCCGATACTGAGAAATTATACACCGCTGTAGCACTGGCAAACTTATTCTTCCAACTATATACCACAGCTCCACGTCCTGTCAATATAATGCTGGGAAATTTGTATTTTAGTGTTTTCTCATCACCGTCAACAGTCGTCTTGGCGTGTATATACGTATGGAACGTAGGCAAAGCAGATAGATGAAACAGCCAGTGTTTGCCCGCTACGTAGTTGTATCCGTAACCTGCACCGAGGGCAAAACCTAACATCTTTATCTTAGTAGCCTTTATACCTGCCTCTTCATCGGCATTGATGTCTGTGAAAGAGCCGTCAAAACTGGCTCCCATCATCACGCTTCCTGCACTCTTCTTCTGCACATAACTCTGACTAAATGCTGCTGGAAAGGAAAAACGTTTGCCTGAAAGGGCGTAGTAGAAGTTTACGTTCAAGCCCTTTTGACTTACCAGTCCTTTGTCTATGTCGATGCGTTTATCGCCCACCAGCAGTCTGCCTTTATATGTATTCGATGCGAAATAGATTACGTCGAAGCCGTATTTGTTGCTGTATGAGTTAAGGTTAAACTCATAATCCTTATTTTTTCCTGCCCATTTCGTAGGGTTTACCGCTACGGACAACCCCAAACCGCGATACGTTGCACCAAGACTCAGCGTGCCTCTGAAGTCGGACATCACTCTGGCTTCATGCAACACGTCGTCGTTTCCACGCGTTCTCGTAGTGACTGTAGCACCTGAAAAGTTTGCCATAACCTTCACTGTCCAACGGTATTGTGGTCTTGTCATGTAGAGAGTGTCATACGTTATCTTGCCATACCTACGTGCTAATAGTCTATCTACCTTCAAGAGGCTGCCATCTACCTTCGCTAACTTCTCATGTCTTCGCCTTACTTTTATTGAGTCTGCTCCCACTCCGAGTCGCTTTCCGCGCACTATCGAGTCCGCCCATTGCAGCATATAGCCATTGTCGGCAGCGTGTCTGACACGTAAACGCAGACTGTCTGCGGTGGCAACATATTGTTTTAGCGTTGGCTTACGCTTGCCTTCCGCAACCGAATCCGTCTGCATCATGGCATAAGAAGTCGCCACTGAGGAGGCTAACGCGATGCATAAAGATGCCTTTCGCAATATTTTCACACTATTGCCTATCACTATCATCAAATAAATTCAAGTCTCTTCACTTCCTTCTCAAACATCGGTGTGAAGACGCCAATGCCGAGATTGTCGCGTATTTCGTCCATGGTCCAGAACCTACCGCCCTGTGTCTCTGTGGCAGAAGGTATTAGTTCACCATCATATACGGTTGTAAACACATAGACGAGTTCACGCTCTATTGCACTCTCATACACGTATTTCTTCAGAAACTTTGGCTCGTACTCACCTACTTTCAGTCCTATCTCCTCGTAAACCTCACGTGCTAACGCAGCATCAACTGTCTCGCCATAGTCCAAATGCCCTCCTGTAGCGGTGTCCCATTTATCTGGTTGCACCTCTTTCCAGTCAGCACGGTGCTGCAAATACAACTCGCCCTTGCTGTTAAACACGTGCAGGTGTACCACGGGGTGCAAGCGTTTCTCACCGCAATGCGCCTCTTCACGGGTCATACTGCCTATAACGTTGCCTGCCTCATCTACTTCAGGAAACAACTCTTCACGCTTGTCTTCCTCTACAAGTTGCCTCTCTTTTGGGGTCAACTGCTCCTTTTTCTCCTCTATATTCATAATGTTTTCATTTTTAATATAAGTGTTTACCACGCATTAAACGTAATAAACGATATATGACTTTATTGTTGCAAAATTACAAATTTAATGTGTTACGCACAAATTTAATTTCACATTATGCATGCAATAACGCATTTTTTCTATATATTTGCATTTACAAACTATACTAAATACTTACAATTATAATGATGAAGAATATATTCTTGACTATCATTACCTTTCTCGCACTATGCCCATTACGTTCCTCTGCACAAGCAGAGACGTCTGCGCAGGTATTACAGAAGATTGTGAAGGTTAATGATTATTGGCAATCTCACAACAGCCCTAAGCAACGTGCGTTTTGGGACAACGCTGCTTACTACACAGGCAACATGGAGGTGTATCGCCTTACTGGTATCGCTCGCTACTACGACTACAGCGACCAATGGTGCAGACACAACCGCTGGATGGGCGCAACGTCTAACGATAAGAGCCGATGGAAGTACAAGACGTATGGCGAAGGCAATGACTTCGTGCTCTTTGGCGACTGGCAGACGTGCTTCCAGACGTACATCGATATGCACAATCTGGTGCCTGCCGACTATAAAGTGGCACGCGCCATCGACGTCATGTCACATGAATGCAGCATGCATGACAACAAGTTCTGGTGGTGGTCTGACGCTCTTTACATGGTAATGCCAGTGATGACGAAAATGTATCTGCTCACGGGCGAGGTAAAATACCTTGACAAACTCTACGAGAACTTTCTCTGGAGCGACAGCCTTATGTGGGATAAAGACGAACAACTGTATTACCGTGACGGCAAATATATATGGCCAAAGGTGAAGACTTCGTGCGATGGCGGCAAGAGTTTCTGGGCTCGTGGCGACGGTTGGGTACTGGCAGGACTCGCCAAAGTACTTGCGGACATGCCACGCGACTATAAGAATCGCGACATCTTCGTGCAGCGTTTCAAGCAACTTGCCGAGGGCGTAGCACGCTGTCAGCGTCCTGATGGCTACTGGAGCCGCTCTATGCTATGCGAGGGTGACGCCCCAGGACCAGAGACATCTGGCACAGCATTCTTCTGTTACGGTATGCTTTGGGGTGTAAACCATGGCTATCTTGACAAGGCTAAGTATGCTCCTGTAATAGAAAAGGCATGGAAATACCTTACCGACAAGGCTCTGCAACCAGACGGCAGCATTGGTTTCGTGCAGCCAATAGGTGAAAAGCCTGACCCAAACAAGATTGTTGACGCTCGCAGTCAGGCTCCTTTCGGCACTGGCGCATGGCTGCTTGCCGCTTGTGAAAGGGTGCGTTACCTCGATGGTACGGCTTCGCAGTACTTCCTTCCCGGTGCTCCTCACGTAACAGGCGATAAGAGCATGACGGTGAAGGTGACCAACTCTACCGACAATAACCGCTCTGACGTGGTAGAACTGGATGCTGACAAGGTGTTCACCACACTCGGAATATGCGGCGGAAGACAGTTCGTTGTGCTTGATGGTGATAATGTTGAACGTCCGTATCAGTTGACAAGCGACGGCAAAGTGCTCGTTCAAGCATTTGTTGCTCCCCACTCTACCACTACGTTCACTATCAAACGCGGTGAGCCAAAGGCAGCACGCCTTGACTGCAACGGGCATATTTACCCTGACCGTGAGGACGACTTGACATGGGAGAACGACAAGAGCGCATGGCGAATGTATGGTCCTAAGATGCACAACAGGGGCGTTAGCGGCTTCGATACCTTCGCAAAGAACGTGACATATCCTATACAAGACGCGCTATACCATAACGAACTGACCAGTTATGGCGTCAACAACACACTGCGTAAGGCTGGTCGTGGCGCAGAATGGGCACAGATTCATCGCGATGTTTACACCTACCACCGTGACCGCGGACAGGGCATGGACGCCTATACCGTGGGCAATACCCTCGGTGCGGGTGCTCCTGCGGTGATGAAAGACGGCAACATCGTGATGCCAGACGTATATGAGAAGGCTGAGATTGTGGACAACGGACCACTGCGTTTCACCGTTCGCCTGCAAATGTATGAGCAGAACGGCATTAAGGAAACACGCATTTTCTCTCAGGACAAGGGTTCGCACCTTGCACGAGTAGAGGTTTCTTACGACGGCATTGCCGACGGAACACATGTGGCAAGCGGCATTGTGGTACACAAGAGTCAGCCCGATGCTTACGTGATAGACAAGAAGGCGGGTTACATAACCTACTCTGACGCTCTCGATACGCCGCAAGGTCAGAACGGACAACTGTTCATTGCCTGCCTCTATCCAGGCAAGATGAAGGCTCTGAAGTATCTCCCTCTCGCTGAGGAAAAGGCTGGTGGCATTGGTCATGTGGCAGGTATCACGACATACACCGCAGGTACTCCGTTCGTATATTACGCTGGTTCAGCATGGAGCAAGTATGACGTTCCAACCATGAAGATATGGCAGGAGACTCTGAAACTTTACTCCGACAACCTAAAGAACCCTCTGAAGGTAGAATACTAAGTAAGTGATCAAAATTCTTTTAATTTTTAAAATACTTACTTAACATACAGATAAGAAGAAATAGATGAAAGGACTGGCGATTGATGAATGCGCCAAGTCAAAGTAAAAAATATTGCAACCATGTTAATGTAACGTGGTTGCAATATTTTTTTTATACCTTTGTAATCTCATACTTGTAATTTTGCAACAGAATATGAACGAACGAAAACTATTATGAAGAGTCCAAAGGAAATACATGTTGAGGAGAAACTGCTAAAGACAGTAGAGGAGATTGTAAGCAAACATACCAATGGTGACACACTGCCCTTAGACCTCATAAAACAACTATTAGCCGACAAAGAGTTAAAAGCCATACACGACTATGCCAACACTGTATCTATAACACGTATAGGACTGAATGACCACGGACCTGTTCACGCCAAGACTGTTTGTCGTAATGCGCTAAAAATGCTATGCATATTGCATGAGGCTGGTATCAAGACGAGCATTGAAGCAGAAAACATTGGCAAGTTCGATGACAGCGTTATAGCAGTGATATTGGCGGCACTACTGCACGACAGCGGCATGACAGTGGGGCGCAAGAACCACGAACTTTACTCAGGTATTATCGCCTACTCTTACATTGATGCCATCACGCGGCAGATTATGCCTGGGGATGACAACGTTATGCGACGTGTCATTATCCGTTCTATGGCTCTGGAGGGCATTGTAGGACACATGGCTACAACCACGATACATTCTCTTGAGGCTGGATTAATACTCATTGCTGACGGCTGTGACATGACGAAGGGTCGTGCCCGTATTCCACTGGAAATTCCATCAAAGCCTACAGAGGGAGACATCCACAAATACTCTGCTCACTCCATCGAAAAGGTAAAGATTATACCTGGTGAAGAACGACCGATAAAAATTGAAATACACATGAAGTCGGAAGTCGGTTTCTTTCAGGTTGAAGAGGTGCTGATACCTAAGATTGAGTCAAGCCCTGCAAAGAATCTGATAGAACTGCACGCAGGTGTGGAAGGCGAAGAGATGAAAAGATACATATAATCAGACCCTCTACCACACATCACACTGCTGTCTTTCCTTGCTTTCCGGCAGCGTTCCGAGCAATTCTTTGCCGCCAACAGAACAATTTGCGAACGTGCAACGCTTGGTATGGAAAAGGTAATAAGGGTGAAGAGCCGTAGCGACATTAAAGTTTCGCACCGTGATGTCACGTATAGGCTCCGCCTCGTTGCCATCATAATAGATGGCGTATGCCGCTGATGAGCGAGCGGAGACATTGTTAATGCTGAAGCGAGAGTATCTTGCCGGGAAGTTACCACCACGATAACCGAAGTAGTTTGTCTCGAAACGCAGCACCGCTCCTGCCACATCGCCAATGCTTACGGAGTCAACAAAGACGTCTTCTATATAACCTCCGCGGTCAAGGTTCGACTTAAACAGCAGGGCATTCTTTACATCTCCTATCTCGATGTTGGTCATATACACTCCTTTTACGCCGCCCGACATCTCCGAACCGATACACAATCCGTTGCACTTGCTATAGAACTTGCAGTTCCTTATCACTATATCCTCCGACGGACGCGCCACTCTTCTGCCATCAGCGTCACGTCCAGCCTTTATCGCTACGGCATCATCGCCTGTGCGGAAAATGCAGTTCTCTATCAGCACCCTGCGACTTGACTCTGGGTCACAACCGTCATTGTTAGGGAAGTGGGAGTCGATGGTGACGTTACGCACCGTTACATCCTCGCTATACAGAGGGTGAATACACCAGAAAGGACTGTTCTTCAGCGTCACGTCCTCCACCAACACCTTACTGCAAGAGTTGAACTCTATGGCACAGGGACGCAGTTTTGTGCCCTTACCAAACACTCTTTCCGTTACGGGCGTAAGATCATCGCCCATCTGTCGCAGTCTGTCCACGTCCGCTTTCTCTGGTGTCACGCCATGAGTGCCGTGAGTATTCTCTACGAAGTTAGGGTCTCCACCAGGCATTCCCCATCGTGCCATCTCGCCGCCATTAGCGTCTATCGTTGCTGTTCCTTCACCTGTGATGGCTATATTCTGCTGACCGTGGGCATGAATCATTGAAGAACGGTTATACAGTTCTGTGCCTTCCCAGCGTGACAGCACCGCCGGCAGGTAATCGTCAGCATTAGGCGAGAACCTCAGCGTGGCTCCATCTTTTAGGTGTAGGCGCACATTGCTTTTCATTTGTAACGGTCCATCCATGTAATACATTCCCTGTGGCACCACCACAGTGCCGCCACCCTGCGACGAACAACTATCTATCTGCGCTTGCAACTCCCTACGAGTAGCGCCAATGCGTAGTGTTCGTGCACTTTTCGGTATGCTCACGCCTCTCACTGCACCTGCTATCAGAGCAGCCCTACGCTGAGGTGCTATATCTTTAAGGTCAAGGCGAGCCGTGTCAAGCGTTTGCTTCACCTTTTTAATGGTACCGTCTTGGTTATAAAACAGCGAGTCAACACACACAGAGCGTCGCACTCCGCAATGGTAGTCGGGTGCCAATCGGCGTGATAGGTCGGCGGTATGATAGAACAGGTAGTCCTGCCCACGATACGTTACTATAGAGTGGTGGTTGGTACCACTATTCACTGGGTCGAGTATCACGCCTTGATAGGTGTACGGTCCCATTGGCGATGTAGCGGTACAATAAGCTATTCGTGGTTCGTGTCCACGGAAAGGACCGTCAGAATACGACATATAGTATATGCCATTACGCTTATGTACCCACACGGCTTCAAAGAAATCCTTTACGCCTTCTATTATATGTACCTTGCCATCATACGACACCATATCGTCGTTCAGTTTCACACAGCACACCGTGTTCTGACCTACGAAGAGGTAAGCCTGTCCATCATCGTCGATGAACACGGCTGGGTCAATGAAATCTCTGTCGCACACCACTCCCGGACTGTCTATCGACAGCAGCGGATGTCCTAACGGGTCATGAAACGGTCCCTTAGGACTATCGCCCACAGCCACGCCGATGTGTCGTTTGTCTGTAGGGTAATAGAGGTAGTATTTGCCGTTACGCTCCACGCAGTCGGGTGCCCATGCCGCACTCTTAGCCCACAACGTCTGCTTAAATGGCGAGAATATTACACCTGCATCGTGCCACTGTGTCATATCGGTTGTGTAGTAGGCGTGATAGTCTTCCATAGAAAACGCTGCGGCATCATCCCTATCATGGCTGGGATACACCCACAGTGTGTCGCCGAACACGTGCGCCGATGGGTCAGCAGAGTATGCATCTGTTATTATTGGATTACCCGACCAGGCGGCGCACAGCAATGGCATAGTCAAGGCGGTAAACGCCAATATCATTCTTTTTACGTTATATTTCATTGCTTATTAGATTTGTTTTATACGTTAAACGCTTCGCTTCTTCCTCTTTTTTCAACATTAATCGCCATTAATCCGACATTAATCTCTCGTTTATACTTTAGTCCTATACACCTTGATGTAGTGTAAATACAACAAGAAAAGATTAATGAAAAATTAATGTTAGATTAATGGTGATTAATGTTAAAAACAACAATGCTACAGCATTGAAAAGTATTCCACGTGGCATTACTTTGATTGCGTCTTCTTTTTTATACATTAATCACCATTAATCTAACATTAATCTCTCGTTAATACTTTACATATCTTTTTTTTATTCATCGTCTGTATCAATACAATCATGCAACAGTAGTTTATTATAATTTTCACAATATACACGATTCATGTGTCTATCTATTAGGAAGCACTCGTTAGTTTCTTTATCAAAAGCCCATCGCTCCCCTATCAAGTCCTTGCCACCAAAGTTTATAAGAACACCTATTGGCTTGTGAGTTAGTCTAAGATAGTTACATAACTGAGCACGATGCGCTGGCAATAATTGCACGACTGATTTTAGTTCTACAACTATATCACCAACTGTAATATCCATTTTATATTTTTTCTCCAACCTATGCTCCTTATAAAATATTTCTATTTCCTGCTCGCGTTTATTGGGAATACCGCGTTGTTCAAGTTCCCAACTTAACGCTTCTTGATAAACCGGCTCCAGCAATCCATATCTTAGTTCGGCATAAACATTCATTGCTGAACCTATTATCTGATATACGACTTCCTTATATTGCCCTAAATCCATAACAATAAATTTATGTTAGATTAATGTTAGATTAACGATGATTAATGTTAAAAACAACAATGCGACAGCATAGAAAAGTAATCAACGTTACAGTACCTTGATTTTATTTTCTTTTTCAACATTAATCTCCATCAATCTGACGTTAATCTCTCATTAATACTTCTGTTTTTGTACCTCTCGATGGAACGCTAATCCTGCAAGAAAAGATTAATGATGGATTAAT
>DAIUFT010000051.1:0-20509 GCA_036844425.1 Prevotella sp.
GACCTCGAAAATAACCTCGAAATATAACAAAGGTAATTTATAGAACCACCCATAATTTTGAATTATCGAGTTTTTAGATATAGATTGAATATAGTTTGGTTAGTATAAAAAGAACTCCCCACGCTGACATTGTGAAATGATAGCGTGGGGAGAATTGTATTATATTGTTACCCGAAGTAGGTATGTTGTCGTTTGTTACTTAACCACAAACGTTTTGTTGTTCTTTACATATACGCCTGGTGCGAGGTTAGGGTGTGATGTGCCCTCCGCTACCTTGACACCTGTAACGGAATATATCGCGCCATCGCCTTGCTGGTTGGCGTTAGGTGCAGAGATGCAGCCTATACCTGTAGCGATGTCCGACTGTTTGCCCAGTCCGCCCATAGCGTTTATGGCGCGGATGGTGTACTTAGCGTTAGTGTCGTCAACGTCATACGATGTCTTTGTCGTTACGGCGATAACCTTTCCGTCCTTGCATACGGCATAACCTATTGCACCGTCAGCCTCGTTCCACGACAGTGTGTTGAGGGAAATAGATGGCAGTGGAGCCGTGATCTGTGCTGTCAAGGTCTGTGGCTGCCATGCGGTGAACACCTTGTCTATGCTGTATTCCGCTGCTTGCGTTGCGTCGATAACAGGACTGTCTGACGTTGTCGCTGCGCCACAGTCAGCCAACGAACGTGAAGAGAGGTCGAGAGTGTTGCCCTCAGCGTCAACAGAGCCGTACTCATGGAAGCGGCATACCAGTCCGCTCTTCATGCTGCCCCATCCCTTTGCGGCTGGGAGTATCTCCATGCGGGTGTTGAGGTAGGTTACGGCAGGCGAGTCATTCCATGGTCTTCCGAGGCGATAGCCTGCTGCTGACGCATCGCCCGTAATGGTACAGCCGTTGAAGACGATTCCTTTGTAGCCTGTCTGTGCGTTAGAGGCGGTGATATATGCCGCTGATGACAGTGGGTTGAGTGTGCAGTTCTGGAAGAACATGGTGCCATCGCCATAGATAAAGTCCACTTCGCCTGCTATGGTGCAGTCCTCGAAGTATGCCGTAGCGTCGGCTTTGTTCAGGTAATACGTATCCTGTACGCCCTGGATGGTAACATTCTTGTATGCAGCCTGTTTGCCACGCTGGCGTAATGCGATGGCCTGACCAGCCGACTTCTTCGTCGCCCAGTCGCGAGCCTGGCGTATTGTCAGGTCTTGCATATATACATTGTTCTGGTTTTGGTCAATGAACAACACTGGAGTCTGCTCCTGATAGTTTGCCACAGCGCCAGGATTGTTCTGTATCAGCACGCCCTCTTGGCTCTCGCCGATGAGTGACGTGTTCTGTGGAACAGCAGTTTTGGCGTTCACTCCGAAGTCATAGTTGCCGTCCTTAAGGAATATGCGGTAACGCTTTGTCATGTCCTCACGTCGTGAAGCGGCAGCGAGGGCTATGAAAAGTTCGTCCTCTGAAGACACCACAGCATCGTAAGGCTCCACGCCCTTGAAAATGTTAGCGTATTCATTGTCGGCCTTAAAGCGAGCGCAAGGGTAGATGTCGCTCTCGATGGTAGTGGTGTAAGACAACGCTTTTGACAGTATAGTGCCGTCAACGTCCTCCCAACCTATGAAGTTATATCCGCTTTTAGGCGTTACGGTGATAGTTACCGTCTTTCCTTTGGCGTATGAGTCCTCTTCGGGCGAAACGCTTACGGTGCCCGCTTTGGCAGGGATGACGCTTGGCTGCACGGTGTAAGTCTCCGCTGCTGCGGCAGACCCCTCCCATGCGCCCGTCACGGTGATGTCGCGAATGCCCACCTGCTTATTGGTGCCCAGACCGTAAACGTACACCTTTATTATATAAGGCTCTGCAGAAAGCACAGTGTTAGGCAGGGTGAGTGACACCTCTTTGTATGAGTCGCGGTTAATAGTCACCGCATTGCTGATAACAGTCTCGGCTCCTTTTTCGTCTATTTTCTGCGTAACGGCCAGCGTACCACCGTTCGTTCCGAAGTGTCCAGCCTTGAACGACAGCGTGGTAGCCTTGAACTTCACGCCCTCTGCTGGTGTTACGGTGAAGGTAATGTACCCCTTGTTGGTAGTAGCGAAGTCACTTTCCATTGTCTTTGGCGTAACAGCCACGCACTTAGAGCCAGGCTTTGTGCTGCTGCCCACGGTGAAAGCGTCCTCGTTTACAACGCCCGTAACGCTTGCGAAGGCCCCTTCGATGTCGGTAGGAGTGACCGCTCCGCCCTTGGTTGCGGTGCCAGCCCATTCCCATGCCACCGTAGCGTCGCCGCTACCGCTCACGCCATCGGTCTGTTTCTTGTAAGGGAAGACCACAGAAACCTGTTTTATCTCGGCGTTGCCTACCATTACCTGTTCCTCTGTGATAGTCTGCGAGGTACCGTCGGCAAACTTAATTACAGCGTATGAGCCAGTGGCGGTAGGCACGGTGAGGTAGCCACGAGATAACGTAACGGCAAGGTCGATGTCTTTTCCGCCCACGTTCGCACGTGTAACGATGATACCTTTATTCTCAAGTGCGTTGTCCTTGTTTTCAAATATTGCCACTACAGGTGCCGTTCTGCCTGCTATGGACGTAGTGTTCTGAGTGAAGACAGGTGTCAGTGTGACGCTCTGCGTAAGGAGAACGGACTGCCCTGCGTACAGGGTGTAGTCGTTGCCCGTCCATGCCGTGAGCGTGTAACCCTCCTTGTAAAGCGTAGTGTTCTCAGGAATGGTAACCTCATTGCCATACTTTACCGTCGTCATTTCAGGCGCAACACCTTTAACGTCAGCGTCCTTACATGAGTATTGCACCATGATGCTCTCAGGCAGAACGTTAGAACCCGGCTTTACAGGCACGTCGCTGGTCTCGTATTTCGCTTTGTCGATAGTGCCGTCAGCCACTCCGTTGAGGTAAACCTCGAGGTTGGTGTATCCGCTTGCGGTAACGGCAGCACCGTCGCTTGCATCATCTTTGTTCAGTCCCATGGCGTCTTCGTATGCGTCTGGCAAACCGTCGGCATCAGTATCAACGGCATATCGGTCGCCCTCCTGCATGCCAACGAATGGGAAGTTGTTGTAGATCACACCGTCAACAGCATACTGGCTGGTGCGGCTTAGGGTGATATCGTCAGGCGAGTCGATGATGCCATAGTCGCCCGTAGCCTTCATTGAGGCACCAACAAACTGTGGGTCCCTCTTACCAGCGGCTTCGTCGAGCAGTCGGCGGTCCACTTCGTCGTAGCGAGGCAGTGACGCTCCCGCCTTGGTAACTACGTTATTATACGCCTCGTCAGCCGTCTCGTATGTCATGCCCGAGAGAGAGTAGGGCAGTTCCTTCATCACATACTGGGTGAAAAGGCTTCCGCTGAGGCTGATGCCACGACTTGCATTGCCGTCAGAAGCACCGTGGTAGTTGTCAGCGTTCACCTTGTTCAGTTCCGCAGCGCTCCATACTCCCGTTTTGGTAGAGAACTTTCCGTCCACTTCGAACTTGTTACCACTGAGGTACCACTGTCCGTAAGGGCTTGAAGGCGAACACCAGTAGCGTGCCGTAGCCGCCCCGTTCTTGGTCGAAGGACCAGGCTTATAGTAGTTGTTAATGAGGTAAACACGGTCGTAACCAGGGTCGCTGGCGCACCAGTCAGCCACTTCCACCTTCGCTTTGTCGTACTCACCGCCATACTGGTTGCCGCTTTGGCTCCAGTTGAAGACCACGTTATTGGCAAACTCCGAGTCCACCTGGTAGTCGTGTTCGCCCTTCGTCTTGCTTGACGAGCGCACACCGTTGAAGCGAGGAGCACGAGAATGTGAGTTGGTTATAAGCGTATGGTGCATAGTAGAGTGCTCACCGCCCCACTGAGTGGCGTAGGCACGTGCACCCTTAGAGTTCTTTGAGTTATAGAGACCTTCGCCAATGATACACCATTGCACCGTGGTGTAGTCGGTATCATACGCAGTGAGGCACTCCTCCATACTCCATGTCATGGAGCAATGGTCAAGGATTACGTTCTTGGCGTTTTCAATGTCCAGTCCTGTCATTGACGTAGAAGGCACATCTCCAGCACGGAAACGCAGGTAACGCACGATGACGTTGTTGCGGCAGATGTACATATTGTAACCCGTAATGGTCACGCCGCCGCCCGGAGCCGTCTGTCCGAGGATGGAGACGTCAGGATATTGCAGTTTGAGTTTTGACGTAAGGTAGATTGTTCCCGACACGTTGAAAAGCACGGTACGTGGCTTACCGCCGTTGTCGTGGCGCAAAGCCCAGCGCAATGTGCCCGGCACGAGGTTGTTGTCAGAGCAGTCGTCGAGGCGTGTTACGTAGCATACCTCGCCGCCTCTGCCTCCAGTGACGTACTTACCGTAGCCTTCCGCTCCAGGGAAGGCGAGCAGTTGGTCTGCGGCACTGGCACTCTGCGGTATGCATAGCGGCAGTGCTAAGAGTAGAGATAGTAGTGGTTTCATGTATAGTTGTTTGTTAGTTGTTTCGTGGTTCTAGTTTTTTTTGGGGGGGGTAGGAGGCTAGGGGTTCTAGGGAAACTATGGGTTCTATGGGTTCTAGTGGTTCTAGTTGATTCTCCTACTTATAACTGTCCGGCTTCAACAAGTCTTACCACACGTTCCGTCAGTCGGTCTTTGCCCTGCGGGTCATATTCCTTCTTCAGCGACGCACCGAACATCCATGCGAACGTCTGATAGAAAGCGGCGCGCGAGGAGCCCAAGAATGCCTGCACAAGTTCGTATGACGATGAGTTCGTCTCGCGATGAATAAGTTTTATTAGTAGTTTTCCTTGCGACAGGGTTAGTTTCTTCATTCGTGGCGTGTACTGCTCTTTGATGCTTTTCTCAACGAGTTTTATGTGTTCCTTACGCGCTTTTTCGTTAGGCAGGGTCTGAAGGTAGTCATACGTCTCAAGGATAGCGCGGTTAACTTCTTTCGCTATCGGCAGAACCTTCTTTACGTTGTACACTAATCGGTTGTAAGCCTGGCGCTGACGGTCGTTCTTGAAGGTGAGGGGAGCGAAGACATACACGTTGTTCATCTCCACATACTTAATGCTGTCGCCTGCTTCCATTACCTTTCCCACCCTTACCATAGGCACGAAGGTAGGGCTGTCCATGTCAACCTGGCGGTCTTCCGGGTTAACCTTCTTGTTCTTCTGCGCCATGATGGGCATGGAGAGAAGCAGTAATAACAATATGATAATGGACTTCATACGACTGCAAAAGTACATATAATTTTTTATATTGCATATACTTTTGACTGTAAAATTGTCAAATAACGTGCATTTTGTTTTGCAATTTACACCTTTTAATGTACCTTTGCATCAAATTTACCCTATACTCTTGTGGTATAAAACAATAATGATAATAATGAATGTAAACATTAAACACTGCCTCGCTGCCGTTGCGGCGTTGCTCGCTCTTGCCTCGTGTGACAATGATAAGTTCCACATCGATGGTGCTATAACAGAGGCAAAAGACTCCGTTCTCTATCTGGAACACATGGGATTGGATGGCGTTACGGTAAAAGATTCTGTCGTACTTGACACCGATGGTAAGTTCTCTTTCTCGGGTGATGGTATGAAAGAACCAGACTTCTATCGCCTTCGCATAGCCAATAACATCATCAACGTTAGTATTGACTCCACGGAGACGGTAACGTTCAAGGCTGCTTACCCCACAATGGCTACGCAATATGAGGTGGAGGGTAGTGAAAACTGTAAGAAAATCAAGGAACTGTCGCTGCTGCAGATGCAACTGTTGAGCCGTGCCCTTGCCATATCGCGCAACGAAACCATCGGCGAACAGGTTACGGAAGATAGCATTAAGGGCATTGTTGAGGCGTATAAGGCAAACGTCAGCCGTGAATATATCTTCAAAGAGCCACAGAAGGCGTATGCGTATTTCGCCCTTTTTCAGACGCTTGGCAACCAACTGATATTCAATCCGCGTGAGTATGATGCCGACATACGCTGCTTTGCCGCTGTTGCTACGGCGTGGGATACGTTCTATCCTGGCAGCGAACGTGGTGAAAACCTGCACAACATAGCCATTGAGGGACTGAAAACTATGCGCATAAAGCAGCAGAGGGCTATGGGACCAGCCATCGACCCATCGCAGATAGAGGTGACAAACCTTATCGATGTGCCTCTGATAGACAACAAAGGACGCCAGCGTTCACTTAAGGAACTTAAGGGACAGGTGGTGCTTCTTGACTTCCACGCCTTCTCATCACCCCACAGTACGGAGCGTATCATGATGCTCCGCGAACTGTATAATAAGTATCATTCGCGCGGACTGGAAATATATCAGGTGTCTGTTGACCCTAACGAGCACTTCTGGAAGACACAGACCGCTGCGCTACCGTGGATTAATGTGCACGACGATGACGCCCTGGACTCACGTTATCTCGTGCGTTATAACGTGCAACAGATACCAACTTTCTTCCTTATAGACCGCAGCAACGCCCTCTATAAGCGTGATGCGCAGATTAAAAACCTTGACGATGAAATCGAAGGATTGCTCTAACACATTGCTGTTATTCGACTTTGGCGCCGTTCTCACGGGGCTTTCCAAGCAGCGTTGCATCGAGGCCCTGCGCAAGATAGGCTGTGGCAAGATAGCGTACTATGTTGACGAGTGCCGCCAGGAGGACCTGTTCCACGAACTGGAGGTGGGCGGTAGCGTGGAAGCCTTTTGCAATGAGGCGCGCCGCCAGTCGGCATATACCGATGAAAAGGGCGTTTTTCATCCCTGCACCGCTACCAACGAGGAGATATGCTGGGCGTGGAACGAACTTCTTACGGGCGTGCCGGTGGAGAAACTGCGCATGATTCGCCACCTGCATGATGACCTGGGCTATCGTACCGCGATACTTTCAAATACTAATGAGATACATTGGGAGAAGTCAATAAAGGAGTTCTTTACTGTAGATGGGCTGACCGTAGATGATTATTTCGACCATATTTTCCTCTCATGCCGCATGAACAAGGTAAAGCCTGACGATGATATCTATCAGGAAATGCTTCGAGAGACGGGGGAAGAGCCAGAGAATGTACTGTTTATTGATGACTCCGAGAAGAACTGTAGGGCTGCCGAGCGTAATGGAATACGTACGCTTTATGACCCAAAGGGCGATAAATGGATGAAGAAACTTCCCGTAATGCTGAGTGGAAACGGCAGAGCGGCATTGATAGGAAACTTTGATGGCGTGCATAAAGGTCATGTCTCTGTGATAAAACACTTGTGCCGATTGGCTGCCGAGCGAGGTTTGGAACCGCTGGCGATAACCTTTGACCGCCATCCGAGGTCGTTGTTTCAGAAGGATTTCCACCCAGAATTCCTTACGACACAAGAGGAACGCATCGCCATGTTGCGCCATACTCTGTGTCCTGACGATGTGGACGAGGCGCAGAGGTGTGTTAAGGTGCTGCCTTTTACGCAGGAAATGGCTGACACCAGTGCCCGTGACTTCATGGAGAATGTGCTGCGCGATGAATATAACGTGCGTCTTCTCCTTCTTGGTTACGACAACCGCTTTGGCAAAACCAACCCCGAAGAGAACTTTGACGTATATCGACAGTATGGCGAAGAACTCGGTATTGAGGTGCTTATGGCAGAACCTCTTGATATAGGAGAGGTGCGAGTGTCGTCCTCTGCCATCCGTAAGATGATAAAGGAAGGCGACGTGGAGCATGCCAGTGAGTGCCTTGGCTATGACTATAGCATCACCGGCACCGTGGTACATGGTTATGAGGAAGGTCGCAAGATGGGCTTCCCTACCGCCAATATCATGCCCCCTGACGGTAAATTGATGCCTCCTAACGGTGTGTATGCATCAGAGGTACGCATAGAAGGCGATGAAAGAGTGCGTAAGGGCATGACGAACATTGGCACACGCCCTACATTCCATGGCGACAGCGTGTCGATAGAGACGAATATCCTCGGTTTCATCGGTAATGTGTATGGTAAAGTTATCACCGTGTCGCTGAAGAAAATGGTGCGTGAGGAGCGCCAGTTCTCTTCGCCCCAGGAACTGCGTCAGCAGATAGAAGAAGATAAAAAGGTAATAGAAGAAATGTAGATGACTATGAAATATAATAAAGGTAATTTATATAACCATCTTAAATAAAATGACGATATGAGAAAAGCGATATTATACTTCCTACTCTTTGTCGTGATAAATTTAGCGATAGGATTGATTTGGGGCCATGTTGTTCCAGAGGAACGATTGTCGAGTGAAGATTTTCGTGTGCTCTGCCTGTTGATAACGTCTGGTGTTAATTCATCATTGGTAATAGCCCTTTTCGCATTTCTGCGATGGTGTCCTGTTAGTAGGGACTATGTTCGCAGTCGTCCGTGGGGTACGCTGTTTTGGTCTGTACTGCTTGCCATAGGCATGATTCTGCCATTGGCGTGGGTAGAGAGTTTTATTCCCGAGAGCATGACAAAAGATGTCATGGGCGGTTTGCTGGTCAAAGCCCTGAGTAGTGTTGAGGGCTACTTTGTGATATGTATGCTTGCTCCGCTTGCAGAGGAGGTAGTATTCCGTGGCGCGATAATCAGTGCCATCATCGAGTGGGGAAGCAAGAAAATGAAGAAGAAGAAGGATGTACTTACGTCTGATGACAACGTACGAATAGAAAGTGTTGCGATAGTAGTCAGTGCATTGCTTTTTGCCTTGGTACACCTTAATCCCGCTCAGATCCCGCATGCCTTGATAGCAGGAGTATTGTTGGGATGGGTCTATGCAAGAACGAGAAGCATATTGCCATGTTTTATTATCCATTGGATAAATAACAGTTCTGCGTATGTTATGGTGAAACTCTTCCCGTCTATACCGATGGATGCCCCTCTTATTGATTATTTTAATGGTAATACAATGGCTATGTATCAGGCAGTTGGCAGTTCGCTATTGATAGCCTTGCCTGCTTTGTATCAACTGCACAGAAGGATGAGGGCAAGTTCTTAATTCATAATGCATAATTCTTAATTCATAATTCATAATTCATAATTTATAATGCATAATTCATAATTCATAATTTATAATGCATAATTCATAATTCATAATTTATAATGCATAATTCATAATTAATAATTCTTTATGCGTTGTTTCTATATGCAAAACGGCTGCAAGCGGAGGTTGCTTGCAGCCGTTTTGCGTATATATCATGTTTAAAAGCAGTTTTTTACATCACTACTTTCTTACCGTTGATGATGTAAATGCCCTTGGGCAGAGTGTTAATCTGCTCCTTCGTAGCACCGCTTATGAGCATTGTACCACTGATAGTGTACACATTATAGCCCATTTCATCGCTGTTGATAGCCTTAACAGTCTTCACCCCAGTGGCGTCGGTCATCGTTACCTCCATCATTATGCATGGCTGTTTGCCCGAATTAGTGAAGGTGAACTCAGAGAGATTTGGCAGCGAGAAGGTTATAACGTCAGGATTAGCGGCATCTTTTGCCGATTTCATCAGTGTAGCATCATCGGCAGTGTATGTAACTCCTGCCACCTCACTCCAAAAGCAAGGCACCTCTATTGCATCGACATTAACATAGGATATGAACGTTACAGAGGTTGCAACCTTGCCCTTCGGACAGTAGAACGTGGTCTGTGCACCGTTCGAACACTTGAAGGATTTGCCGTATGTAGCCTGTCCTTTGTATGTAATGGCACTTGCAGGGTCGAGCGTCTTGCCTGCTTTTCCCGTTATAATGGCTTTCGCACCGTCATCCCATGTCATGGTAGCAAACTTGGAAGAACCGTCTGCATGTGCGTAGATAGTGGTGGTTTCCTCCATTTCACCGTTCTGGTAGTCGGGGTAATACTCCTCGAAACTGCCCTCAACGTCGCTCTCGGCGTCAGCGTTCTGTGCCTTTACGATATCCTCAACGAGAGAGTTGCAGTACACTTCGAGGTTGGTGTAGTAACGCTTTGAGTCGAGATTATACTTGTTCTTGTCCGTTGGGTCGTTAGGATCCAGTCCGTGTGCCTTTTCCCATGCGTCTGGCATGCCGTCACCGTCGGTGTCAAGTGCAGGTGCCTCGCTACTGAGTTCTGGCCATCCGCCAGCCTGATTCTGATTGTCTATGAAACCTGTTGTGCTGCCAGGAGCGCAATGTGAGGCTGTGCCTGTCTTAGCATCGTTGGCAATGTAGGTATCGTGAGAGTCACGCTTCAGTGATGCTCCAGCGTAAGCCAGCACCTTTTCGTAAGCCGTTTCAGCCGTTTGCGTTGTTACGAAGCCGTAAGGTATCGGTGTATCAATCTTGATGGTGTCCTTCGTTGTGGCGGTGTATGTGCCGTCGTTGCCGCTGGCGTCAATCTGGTTGTATATGCCGTAGGTCCAGTTGTCCTTTGTTACGGCAGCCCACTTAGAGTTTACGTTGCCCTGAACGTAGTACTTTCCCCATACGTGCCACATCTTGTCCCACTCGTTAGGTGTTGCGGTGCCGTGGTGGGTGTATTCTGTTGTGCGGATGCCAGGAGCTGCAATACGCTGCTGTATGGTGGTGCTGCGGGTGTTGGTGCCAGGTCCCAGTTTGTAATAGTTGTTGACAATGTTGACGTTCATGCCTTCGCCGCCGTAGCATCCGTTGCCTCCCCAGTTGTAGATAACGTTGTTACGCATGTCCATACGCTCGTCAGTCTGTGTTCCAGGACGTGGGCCAAGGCGTGGTGTGCGGCTTGTATGGTGTGCCAAGAGGTTGTGGTGGTATGATGCACCGCTGCCTCCCCAGTTGCCGCCATAGCCGTGTGCGCCCTTGGAGTGGCCCGCGTTAACGAGGCTCTGGTCAACAATGTTCCATTGAACAGAGATGTTCTTTGAGCCATATACTGACATACATTCGTCGATAGACCAACTAACGGAGCAGTGGTCCACGATGATGTTAGCCTGGTCCATGCCTCCCAGTCCATCGCCCTCATGGTAAGCCACGTTGCGATTGCCAAGGCGGAAGCGCACGAAGCGCAGTATTACGTTGCTGGAATTGATGGTAAAGGGATAGTCTGCCACGCAGATGCCGTCGCCCGGTGCTGTCTGTCCGAGGATGGAGACGTCGCCATTCTTCAGCGACAGTTCGCTGGTGAGGTAGATAGTGCCCGATACGTCGAACACGATGGTGCGCTTACCCTTCTGCTGGCACGCCCAGCGCAGGGTGCCCACGCTGCCGTCGTCTGCCAAGGATGTTACGTGATAGACTGCTCCGCCACGTCCGCCAGTGGTATAGCGGCCGAAGCCTTCCGCGCCTGGGAATGCCGGGGCGTACTCAAACTGTGCCGATGCGCCAAGGCAGGTGGCTGCGGCAAGTAAGGTGATGAAAGTCTTTTTCATTATTTTTGTTGTTTAGTTGTTTAGTTGTTTGGTGGTTTAGTCGTTTAGTGGTTTTGTTGTTTTGTCGTTTAGTTGTTTGGTGGTTTTGTCGTTTAGTTGTTTTGTCGTTTAGTGGTTTGGTTGTTTTGTCGTTTAGTTGTTTGGTGGTTTGGTAACTGCAAAATTATATTTTTTTATTCATATAATATAGCGGTATGGTGTTTTTTTTGTACTTTTGCATCAAAATTCATACTACTTTGACATGAAAATACGACTTTACAATGCCCGCATCCTTACCATGGTTGAGGGCGAAAAGATTTTCCGTGGTGAGATACACGTGGAGAATTCTCGCATAACATACGTTGGCGCAGAGAAGAAAGAGGATGGCTTTGACCGTGAGATAGACTGTGAAGGAAACCTCCTTATGCCTGGTTTTAAGAATGCTCATGCCCACAGCGGCATGAGTGTGTTGCGTTCGTTGGCAGACGATTTGCCGTTGGATGAATGGCTGCATAAGGACATCTTCCCCGTTGAGGCGAAGATGACAGCCGATGACGTGTACTACATGAGCCAACTCTCGGCTCTGGAATACCTTACCAGTGGCATTACGGCTTGTTTCGACATGTATCTCGACAACGTGGCCATGGCTAAGGCGATGGACGCGATGGGATTCCGCTGCGTGCAGGTGGGTGGTGTCAACGACTTCTCAGATGACATTACCAAGATAGAACGTATGTACAACACGCTCAATGAGCCAGGTTCTCTGCAGTCGTACATGCTCGGAGTGCATGCGGAGTACACCACGAGCAAGGCTAACCTCGCTATTATCTCCGAGATAGTGCAGCGTCTTAAGGCACCACTATATATCCATGCCTGCGAGACAAAGGCAGAGGTGGAGGGCTGTGTTGAGCGGTACGGCATGACGCCAGTGCAGTTCCTTGACAGCATGGGACTCTTTAACTATGGCGGTGGCATATACCACGGTGTGCACATGTCTGAGGAGGACTTCAAGGTGATGAAGGAAAAGCACCTGTATGTTGTTACCAACCCTGGTTCTAACACAAAACTTGCTTCGGGCATTGCCCCTGTTACCGAGTACGTTCGCCGTGGCATACCAGTGGCAATAGGCACTGACGGTCCTGCGTCAAACAACTGTTTGGACTTCTTCCGCGAGATGTTCCTCGTGGCAGGACTGGCTAAGTTGCACGATAACGATGCTGCTGCGCTCGACGCTTGTGAGGTGTTGCGCATGGCAACGGTGAATGGCGCGAAGGCTATGCACCTCGATGACTGCGACGTCCTCGCTGTGGGGAAAAAGGCAGACATCATAATGATAGACCTCATGCAGCCTAACATGCAGCCGATTAACAACATTGAGAAAAACCTTGTCTATAGTGGTTCGAAGCAGAATGTCAAGATGACGATGATTGATGGCAAAGTACTCTATGAGGACGGTCGCTTCTCTTGTGGCGTTAACCCTATTGATATATATAATAAGGTGGCGCAGATAAAGGAGCGATTGTTGGGTTAGAAGTTTGGTGGATGTAAATATCCTCGTATCCCTGTACTATTGTTAAATCCGTGAAAAGACTTATCTGTGTACATTCGTTCTATCCGTGTTTTTTTGACCATGTCTTGTCGGTCGTATGCTGTGAGCGCAGTGTGTCGTTTAGCGTTTCGTTCTACTGCCTTGGGCAGTAGAAGCGTAGTCAAAAACACACTGATATCACAGACAATCACGGATAATTCTTTTCACGGATTTTTGATGCAGTTCAGATAAATACGAGTTATCCCGTGCCTTTAGGCACGTTAAATCCGTGAAAAAGACTTATCCGTGTACATTCGTTCTATCCGTGTTTTTTTGACCATGTCTTGTCGGTCGTATGCTGTGAGCGCAGTGTGTCGTTTAGCGTTTCGTTCTACAGCCTTGGGCAGTAGAAGCGTAGTCAAAAACACACTGATATCACGGACAATCACGGATAAGTCTTTTCACGGATTTTTTAGCGTCTGCCAACGCAGGATGTGTTAGTGTGGTAAATATTTTCTTGCTTTATAAATCCGCCCTTAAGTGGTTAAGAAGATTGGGCTTAATCATACGCCAATTTTATTTTAATTATCGACACGGCAAACCATACCACGCAGGCGACACATAGCAATAGCGAATTAGAGAATAATATTATTCCGAGGAAGGCAACCTGAGCTTTAAGCAGTCGGGCTGCCTTTTTCTGTGTAACCACCTCGCCTAACATCACAGTGTAAAGGTATGCCACCGTGGTCAACATATCCCAGCGCTTGCGCTCCAAGCGTCGAGCCACAGCGCGTATAGCCTGTATTATGCATGCCACGAAGCCCAGCGAGTTGCCCGCAGGCTGCTTGCGTCCAGAGTTGTAAACCATTTGTTCTGCACCGTAAACTGAATAAACATTCTTCATAACTTTATAAATTTTTTAGATGGGTTATATTCCTTATTTCTGGGTGCAAAGTTAGCCGCATCGTGTGCACGAATAGTTCATTACAGAAAAATCTTCGTTAAAATATGTTGTTTTTTAAATAAAATTAATTAACAACTTGTCGTTAGTAACCGTTCAGCGATAGTCACTTCAACTGACGCCTTCGCTTACATGCACGTTTTATTGCCATGGTTTCTTAAGCATTTTTTTCTCTCTATGGAAAAATGGCAATTTCCCAAATTTACCATTTTTGCGGCTGCGTACGTCTTAATCGTATGTATTTTATTATCAGTGAATTACATATTGTTTTACGGTTTGTGTCTTTTTACGCTGTAATCTCTATGCTTTTATAGTGTAATCAGTACCTAATTACAAGGTAAAAGCATAGAGATTACAGTGTAATTAGGTTGCTTTTACCGTGTTTCCCAAATTTACCATTTTTGCGATGTCATTCAGCCTACGTATTTTACGCTATTTTTATTTAAACATTAATCACCATTAATCGTTCATTTTTATGCACCTTTTCTCGCCATGGCAGAACATAAGTAAACTTTGTTCTGCTCATCTAGCTTAACGAAAACGTTCATATTCATGCACCTTTTCTCGCCATGGCAGAACTCAAACAAGTTTAGTTCTGCTCATCTGGCTTAATGAAAATGTTCGTTAATCAATCATTAATCTATCTCTTACGAGATATTATACAGGCTAAGACCAGCCTGGAAGGCTGTACTTTGAGTAACCGTGGACGAAGTCTGCGGACAGGCATAGGTCGGTAGATAACAGCCTGGAGGGCTGTACACCGCTTAATACGGTACTGCCCTCCAGGCAGCCAATAGGGGGAGTACCAAAAATCTGGAGACTGTGTCCCCAGTTACTAAAGGTATTGGCTTCTTGCTTAGGCAAGCGGCGGAGCCGAGCGTAGCCAAATATGCCAGACGGAATTGCGCCAACTGCGGAAACGGAATTGCGCCAACTGAGGAAATAAAATTGCGCCAACTGCGGAAATAAAATTGCGCCAACTGCGGAAATGTAAAAAAAAAAATGTATCTTTGCACTTGAAAATCAAAGAATTAAAATTATGGAGTATAAACATAGAATTGCTGACAAACTTTTAGCAAAGAAACTTGCGAGTAAGGGTGCAATATTGATAGAAGGACCGAAGTGGTGTGGTAAGACAACGACAGCAGAGCAACAAGCGAAAAGTGTGCTGTACATGGACAATCCTGCTATGTTAGAAACAAATTTACAAATGGCAGAGATAGCCCCTTCAGTGTTGTTGGATGGTGATACTCCTCGCTTGATTGATGAATGGCAGTTGGCTCCCAAACTGTGGGATGCTATAAGGTTTGAGGTAGATCATCGACATGAGGTGGGGCAGTTTGTGTTAACAGGTTCAGCAGTACCGGCAGAGGAAAAAGATATGCAACATTCAGGTACAGGACGCTTTAGTTGGTTGACTATGCGTCCAATGAGTCTATATGAGTCGGGTGAATCGAACGGAAAGGTTAGTTTGGCACAGTTGTTTGAAACACCCGAAAAGATCGTTGCCGTTAATAAACTGAAGATAGAAGACCTTGCCTTTTTAATTTGTCGTGGTGGATGGCCTTTTGCTTGTGGTTTGCAGGATGAGGCTGCTTTAGAACAAGCATTCGATTATGTGGATGCTGTAATAAAGAAGGATGTTTCGAGAGTGGATGGAGTGAACCGTAATGCTACAACAATAAGGTTACTGCTACGTTCATATGCTCGTAACCAAGGTTCGCAGGCAACCATTGGAACTATTGTTGCCGATATGATGACAAATGATGAGAATGAAATTAGCGTGAAGACAGCGGGGAGTTATTTGGATGCTTTGCGTAAAATATTCGTTATCGAGGACTCTGAGGCTTGGAATCCGAACTTACGTTCTAAGACGGCAATTCGCACGGCAAACACTCGATACTTCATAGACCCGTCTATAGGTACTGCTGTTTTAGGACTTGGACCTAAGGATTTAATCCATGACCTTAATACCATGGGACTATTTTTTGAAACTCTTTGTGTGCGAGACTTGAGGGTATTTGCCGCAGGCTTAGATGGCGAGGTGTATCATTATCGAGATAAAAATGGATTGGAGTGCGATGCGGTAGTTCATCTTCGTAATGGCAAGTATGGACTTGTGGAAGTAAAGTTAGGAGGCGATAAACTGATAAATGAAGGTGCGGCCAACCTGATAACCCTTGCAGGGAAAATCAACACGGAGAAGATGAACGAACCTTCTTTTATGTTGGTACTTACAGGAACTGGCGATTATGCATATCGACGGAAAGACGGAGTATATGTAGTGCCAATCGGATGTTTGAAAGACTAAAATATAGATATATTATAGAGAAAGGTCACGCCCAAATCGCAATGCGGTTTGGGCGTGATTATTAATTTCTATCTTTTAGTGTATTTGTAGGCTTTCCTTGTCTTCCTTTTGATTCCAAAACAGAATGAAATGCTTGCTTTTGCCGTCAGTCTCATCGTAGCCGTTATCTCCAGTCAATAATCCTTTTATTTCGATAGCAGCAAGTTCTGTGTCAGTTTTGGGAACGTTGTATATAGTTAGGGTCAACTTTATACTTATGTCCTCTGGCAGTTCTATTCTGTCAAGAGCATTCTGTCCTTGGGACAGGTCTGAAGTGAGAAATTGTGTGTCGGCATCATTTGAAACATTATTGTAATATCTGTGTAACATGTGGGTAACGCGATGGCAGTACCTTTGCCACCAGAAAATTATATAAAACAGTTTACACAAATATGAACACTTTTTTCTTAGGTATCGTTATTTTCCTTATCGTGCTCGCAGTGTTCGACCTCGTGGTAGGCGTGAGCAACGATGCGGTAAACTTCCTTAACTCCGCTATCGGAGCCAAGGTGGCGAAGTTCAAGACAATCGTTATCATAGCCTCCGTGGGTGTCTTTGCGGGTGCGGCTTTGAGCAACGGTATGATGGATGTGGCGCGTCATGGCATCATGACGCCAATGTATTTCTCTTTCTACGACGTGATGTGCGTATTCCTTGCCGTCATGGTGACAGATGTTATTCTGCTCGACATCTTCAACACGCTCGGTATGCCAACCTCCACCACCGTCAGTATGGTATTCGAACTCCTGGGCGGCAGTTTCGCCATTGCCCTGCTGAAGATAATAGGCGGTGCGACAAACGCCGACGGTGTAGCGTTGACGTTAGGTGACTTGCTGAACACGGAGAAGGCACTGAGTGTCATTATCAGTATCTTCCTCAGTGTAGCCATAGCCTTTGTGCTCGGTACACTGGTGCAGTGGGTGGCACGTCTGATATTCACATTTACGTATCGTGTTAATGGTAAGACAACGGACGTTACTGGCAACATGGGAGGCCTCCTTAGCAGTTCGCTGAAGATAGGTATCTTCTCTGGTATTGCGGTGACGAGCATACTGTGGTTCCTGCTTATTAGTGGACTGAAGAACTCTACGCTGATGACGCCAGAGATGAAGGAACTGATAAATGCCAATACATGGTATATCATTAGTGGTGGCATAGTATTCTTCTCACTCGTTATGACATTGCTCAGTGCGCTTCGTGTGCCAGTGTTGAAGTTTGTGGTGCTCTTTGGTACCTTCGCCCTTGCTATGGCGTTTGCCGGCAACGACCTTGTGAACTTTGTGGGCGTTCCGCTGACGGGACTTGAGGCTTATAATGACTACGTGGCAAACGGTAATGGCGCTTCAGACACCTTCATGATGTCGAGCCTCATGGACAGTGCCAAGACGCCGATGCTGTACTTGATATTGGCAGGCGTGGTGATGGTGCTCTCGCTTGTGTTCTCGAAGAAGGCGCAGAAGGTCGTTAAGACCAGTGTAGATCTCAGTCGTCGTGATGAGGGCGATGAGATGTTCGGTTCCTCAGCCGTAGCGCGTACCTTGGTGCGTAACACGACTAAGTTTGCCAGTGCCGTAGTAGAGGCAGTGCCAGTACCCGTAAGACGTTGGATAGATTCACGCTTCAACCCCGATGCAGCAGTGCTGACCGATGGTGCCGCTTTTGACCACATCAGAGCCTCTGTCAACCTTGTACTCGCCGGACTGCTGGTAGCCATCGGCACATCGCTGAAGTTGCCACTCTCAACAACTTATGTTACCTTCATGGTGGCAATGGGTGCGTCGTTGGCAGACAGAGCGTGGACAAGAGAGAGTGCCGTGTTCCGTATCACGGGCGTCTTGTCGGTCATCGGTGGCTGGTTTATAACCGCGGGAGCAGCGTTCATGATGTGTTACCTCATAACTAACCTGATGTTCTTCGGTAAGTTCATAGCGATGGCCATAGCGGTTCTGGTAGCGATAGTATTGCTTATACGCAGCAATATTGCCTACTCTAAGAAGCAGAGCGAGGAGAAGGAAGTGGATGCCGTGTTCCATCAACTCCTTGCCGAGACCGACGAGAACAAGCGTTGGAACCTGCTCTGTAAGCATGTCAGCATATGTGGCGAGGCACACCTGAAGTTTGTGACAGATGTCTATGAAGATGTTACCGATGCTTTCTTCCGTGAAGAGTATCGCCGTATGAAGCGTGCTACGGGTGAGATAGAGGATGACCGTAAGAACCTGAAGAGAGAGCGCAGACGTGACATCATAGGGCTACGCCGCGTAAGTCCACTCCTTGCGTTGGAGAGGAATACATGGTACTTCCTCATTAATAACTCAGTTGAGCAGATGCTCTACTGCCTGAAGCGTATCAATGACCCATGTCGTGACCATGTGGCAAATAACTTCCTGCCTATAGACGGCGACTACGTAACGTCATTCCTTAATTATCGTAATGAGATAGTGAAACTCTACCGTCGTGCTGCAGAGTTCATGCTGAACGGTAACACAGCCGTAGCGAGCACCTTGCGCACGGATGCCATGGCGCTGCAGTCATCGCTCTCACTGTACAGAAAGAACATTATGGACGACATACAGCGCGGACAGTTGAACATAGAGTCAATGACGCTCTTCCTCCTCGTGGTGCAGGAGTCGCAGGAGTTGCTCAGCGCCTTGCGTCACACGGTGCGTGGCATGTCGAAATTTAAGCAGTAAGACATACTTGAGATAAAGAAAATGGGATTGCAGCAAAACTGTTGCAATCCCATTTTCGTAATATGCCCGCCATACATTATAGTGTAATTCCTACCTGAAATAATCGTCAAAAGATTTGGCAAAATTAATTTTAAAACGTACCTTTGCACCTAACAAGTTCGAAAAAAAGTCATTTTTGGCACAAATCAGAAGTTATTAGTGTATTTTTATGAAAATAAAAAGAGACATCATCAAACAATTCAAGGAGTGGAAAAAGGCTGAAAGGCATAAGCCAATTCTCCTGAAAGGAGCCAGACAAATCGGCAAGACTTGGGCTATGGAGCAGTTCGGAAAGGACTGCTTTGAATATACAGCAAAGTTTGATTTCGATAAACAGCAAGAGTTGAAATCAGTCTTTGCCATATCCAAAGAGCCGGTACGAATCATCAAAGAACTCTCTCTATATAGCGAGGTTCCTCTCATTCCAGGCAAGACATTGCTGGTATTCGACGAGATACAAGAATGCGAAGAAGCCCTCAACTCCTTGAAGTATTTCTGCGAGGACGCACCTGAGTGGCACATCATCGCGGCAGGCTCTTTGTTGGGAGTTGCCGTGAAGAGACGCAGAATGACGGTACCTGTAGGCAAGGTGCAAATGATGAGAATGTATCCAATCACCTTTAAAGAATTCTTGCGCTCATGCGACCCCTCCACTTACGAATACCTTGAGACGGTGGAGCAACCTCAAGATTTACCATTGATTATATTAGACAAATTGAAGTCTGAATATAAGAGATTTATGGTATGCGGCGGAATGCCAGAAGCGGTCGTTGCCATGTTAGAGAACCAAGGTATGCAACAAGTGGATGCCATCTTGCAAGGAATACTCGACTTATACGAACTGGATTTTGCTAAATATGCCGAACCACGTGAGATCCCACGCATCCACGCCATTTGGCACTCCCTACCATCTCAGTTGGCTAAGGAAAACCGCAAATTCATCTATAAGGTTGTAAAGAAAGGAGCCAGAAGCAGAGACTACGAGGATGCCTTACTATGGTTGGAAGATGCAGGAATGGTATATCGCGTCAATTCTATTTCCAAGCCAGGGATGCCTTTGGCCGCCTATGAAGAACCAGACGCTTTTAAACTCTATGCCAGCGACTGTGGTCTGTTGCGCAAACTGGCAAATCTGCCAGGTACTGTAGTAACAGACCCCATAGCCAACTACACGGAGTTTAAAGGTGCTATGGCAGAGAATGCAGTATTGCAAAATTTGCTACCTCACTGTGAAAGCCTACCTTACTATTGGTCATCAGAAGCCAAAGCGGAAGTTGAATTCGTAATCCAATGGGGAACGGAGATTATCCCTATTGAGGTAAAGGCAGAGAACTGTGTCAGCGGACGAAGCATCGTCGTTTACAACGCCCGTTTCCATCCGAAACATCGCATCCGTTTCTCTTTCCTTAACTTGCGATACAATTGTGGTATGCTCGCTTGTCCTTCTCCTTTAGCGGAATGGATTTGGACGTGGTTGCCTACATTGTAACGCCTTTGAAGACAAAGTACCTAAAAGAAAATATTCGCCCTCAACACATACGTTGTTGAGGGCTTTTTTATATAATTGGCATACATCATTGTGTAATATTTCTTGTATGTCCTTTAGTATTACACAAAGATGTC
>DAIUFT010000052.1:0-20279 GCA_036844425.1 Prevotella sp.
CGTCATTACATCATTTAAGTTTTATATAACGGTGGTAATTTATAGAACCACCCTATAGTTATTAGATAATTTAGTATTACCTTATTATGAGCATTATACGGTAGCCAGTAACACTTTTTCGGTAACCTAGATAAGCAAAACTAAACTCGTCCAGAGTTTTGCCATGGCGAGGAATACTACGAAGGCATTATGAAGCGCACCATCAATATTCCGCCAGTCTCGTTTAAGGCATTTCCGAAATTTACCATTTTGGCGCACTGAATGTATCTTTTTACGTTGTAATCACTATGTTTTTACCGTGTAATCACTATGCTTTTACCGTGCAAAAGCATAGTGATTACACGGTAAACAAGGCCTTTTTACTTGGTTTCCCAAATTTACCATTTTTTGATTATCAGAACTATCTTTTGCTACCTTTCAGGCAGAAGCTACACTACACATCAATATCCGTAGGCTTCGCCCACGGTTACTAAAAGTACAGCCTTCCAGAGACTAATCCCCCATCTATACTTTACACGTAATCCACCCTAATTACCGCTGAATAGCTGTAAGTTTTTTTTGCAATGGCAAAACTATCTGTATCATAACAATATTGCCTTCTTTTAATGCTGTTATTCCCGCTGCATAACGCAAGGAGGTATTTGTTGTCTCTCTAACAATCTGTCGCATAATAAGGAAATCAACGTTTGGCGTATCTGTAGAGAACAATACATCATAGTACTTCGTGAGATCGGGATTCATAGACATATCAAAATGAAGGGTTACATAACTCTTGTCACAATTTACGACACGACACAAGGGATACTTGCCTCCATTATGCCTGCGCAACAACAAGTTAAGATACATCATCAACTCCCTATTAGCCGTTACGCAAATATTTTCAGAATTTGCATCGGCTTGCATATTACTAAATACATCCTTTAACCTTAACTTCTCTATTTTGAACGAAAAAGTAGATGCAAGTTTGTTCATTGCATTCAAGGATAAGTTCTTATAAAGTTCTCTGTAATACTCAATCGTAAACTTTAATTCCTCATCCGCCCCACCAGTGGATGCCAATTGACGAACTCTTACAGGATAGTACATCGTCTCATGCTTAAGAACTGAGAGTTGGTTGTCGGTAATATTATTTATAATGTGTAACCTTTCCTGTTCTATCTGTACTTTATTAGTCTCTTCCATTAACTGTTGCATGATCTTTTGCTTATTTTTTCGCGATGCTATAACATGACGCAGATAAACAAACCAGAATATTGGGAGTAGCAACAGAAGAAGCACTATCATCACCCCAACTGCAACATTTGCCCAGTACTTGTTTCTTTCCATTGTCTGACAGTACAATGGTAAGGTAGCATCTGCCGTGTACTCCTTATATAACCTTGTATAATAAAAATTGAAATATGCGTATTTGTACCATTGATGTAACGCAAGTGCAGCAACAGCAGTCTCGTTGTACAGGGACAAACGTATTCCTACATCAACCGTTGAATCCTCTTTAACAAGAATATAACATGAATCTGCATACAGCATTGCCTCCCCATAACGACCTTCTACATTAAATTTGTACAAAGAATCACAATAGCGAGCAGCAACAACTTCCTTAGGAGAGAATTCCCTTTTGTTATTACTTGCAATTATATTTCCGAAAGGAAGTAATAACAAAAGAGTCAGTAATTTGAGCACCAACGGTAAACGGAAGAATATCCTTGTTCCTTTACCCAAAACAGACTCTGCATGAATCGTGCATACAGAGAATTGGGATGAGATCTTACGATAACGGTCTATTATCCCTCTACAGTTTACGAGTCCGAAACCATGAGATTGTTGCATGACACTACCATTATCGTTTATCGTCTTATATTCAAAAATGTGTTCTACTTTTTCCTCGGACATTCCTTTGCCTGTGTCGGCAACGGTTATCTCTGCATATTTCTCTGTAATGTTTTTGTTACAACTCACTGTAATCGTCCCATGCGCAACGATGGAGTTCTTTGCATTATCTATAAGCGTATTTAGAATAAAGAGCGTCAGAGAACGATCTGCTTTAACCTCTATATCAACGTCACCACTTACAATAAAGTCTATGTTTTGCAAAGCAAGAGAAGATGTTTTCTTACGCAGTACATCAAGAATTTCACTAAGAACAAACGTTTCTATTCGCGGCAGAATAATTCCTTTACGTATTTTCACCCACCGTGTAATCATCGCGTTCTGTCTGTCTATCTCGTCTGCTAATTCCTTTGTATAATCATATTCATGCTTTTCTACCGCTATCGCCATACGGTCTATAAGTGGTATCATACCAGTAATTACAGAGATACGTGCACGTTGCTCCACAGCGGAACGTAGGGAGTTAGAATACTGTAACTGTCTGGATTTTAATATTTCTCGAAGTTCTTCTATCTCGTCACTATCTTCCTTGGATTGTTTTTCTTTCTTCTTTCGGGTACGTACAAGTACCAATGTTATAATACACAGAAAGAGAAAGATACATGTTGCAATTGCAACATATTCCCACAACCTATTGGTAGATTGCTCTAAAGCCTCGACTCTTGCCTCCAATTCTCTATCCTGCCGCGTGCTATCCTGTAGGTCGAGGTATTCGTTTCTATAAAAATCGCTGTTATGCTTGTTATCTACTGCCGCATAAGCCAAAGATAATTGTTCACAAATACTTGCACGTAAATCTGGCATTGAGTCGATAGCAGGGTTTGCCAATGCGGAATTCAGACATTGTATGGACTGACGTGCGTCATTTATCTTAAAATAGCAACGCGCTAGGACGAGCCAACTTTTTGCGGTATAATATGGGTTATTTAATTTGAGAAAGACATAAAGCGAGCGTTCGGCAAGATTACCAGCGAGAAGAGAGTCTGGCACATTATCATCATTAATATAACGTATAGAGGCTCTGTCAGCATTGCTTACAAGCGCAAAGATACTATCATTGAGATAATACATACTTAACACTTGCATAAATTGCCCCTTATAACTTGCATTTCGTAGCCGAGATGCAAGAATGTAACCCTGTACAGCTGAGTCATAACCATGTAAGATTGTCTCTTTGTTCTTCTCTATACTATATGGCACATAATACACTTTACTTTGGCAGTAAAGAAAACGCAGCCACTGGGTTGTATCATTATACAGGTTTATTGATGTATTCGTTGCAAGTTTTTGCATAACATCATAAGCCTCAGCATGTTTTCCTACTTGCATTAGATAAGCAGAATAAGCAAAGGTAAGTCCGCTCTTTGCTTTTATAAGAAGTTTTTCTTCTGCAGCTGTCAAAGAGTTCTTTTCCCAATACTTGCTAATGATACGTTCTGCCTTGTACTTATGAAGATAAAACTCCCTATTGTGTGCAGTTACCCTGCAACTATCCATCTTTCTAACTTCAGCAACGGCAACAACAAGTTCCTCTGACGTTTTGCCCTCACCATAATTACTATTACACGAGGACAGAAAAGCCAGAAAAAAGAAAAGGCTCCACGCAAGGATACCTAATCCCGTGGAGCCTTTATAATTTATGCTGATATTATGCACGAGCCTCTGCACAGTAACCGAGCGCTTCCTTACACTTGTCAGTAATATACTGCCAATCGCCAGCCTTTACCTTATCCTTAGGGAAGAGTTTTGAACCCATACCTACACAGAATACGCCAGCCTTGAACCACTTTTCAAGGTTCTCCTTCTCAGGAGCGACACCACCAGTAACCATAATCTTTGACCATGGCATTGGAGCCATAAGACCCTTTACAAGGTTTGGACCAACAACATCACCAGGGAATACTTTGGTAAAGTCGCAACCAACCTCCTGAGCCTTACCTATCTCTGAAGGTGTAAGACAACCAGGACAATAAGTTACGCAACGACGGTTACATACTATAGCAATATCAGGGTTGAAGAGTGGACCTACAACGAAATTAGCACCAAGTTGCAAGTACATAGCAGCTGTTGGAGCATCAACAACAGAACCAATACCAAGAGCGAGCTCTGGACACTCTGTGTTTACATACTTAGAAAGCTCTGCGAATACTTCCTGAGCGAAGTCACCACGGTTAGTGAACTCAAACGCTCTAACACCACCATCATAGCATGCCTTTACTACTTTCTTGGCTACCTCTACATCACTGTTATAGAAAACAGGCACCATTGGGGCTGCAGCAATTTTCTGCATTACAGCCAACTTATCAAACTTTGCCATTGATTTATGTAATTTGAATATTAGCTAATAATATATATATAAATATTTAACGATTTACATCTGTACTGCGATATTGCGTCCAGATATAAATCGTCAAATCAACTATTTATCTCTGTACACGTCCGTTAGCATTACCACCAGCAAGAGCTTCTACTTCTGCCTCGCTAACGAGGTTGTAGTCACCATTGATAGTATGCTTCAAAGCTGAAGCAGCAACGGCAAACTCAAGAGCCTCACCTTGTGTCTTCTTAGTAAGGAGACCATGGATAAGACCACCAGAGAAAGAGTCACCACCACCTACGCGGTCAATGATTGGGTTAATCTCGTAACGCTTAGACTGATAGAACTCCTTACCGTCATAGATAAGAGCCTTCCAGCCGTTGAATGTTGCAGAGAACGACTCACGAAGAGTAGAAACAACATACTTGAAACCGAATGTTTCCTTCATCTGCTTGAAGATTCCTTCATAACCAGCAGCATTTGTTTCACCACCTTCAACATCAGCTTCAGGTTTGAAACCAAGACAAAGTTCTGCATCTTCTTCATTACCGATACATACATCAACATACTGCATAAGAGGACGCATGATAGAAATTGCTTTCTCAGATGTCCAAAGCTTCTTACGGAAGTTAAGATCTACTGATACTGTTACTCCATGACGCTTTGCAGCCTCGCAAGCAAGCTTTGTGAGTTCTGCTGCCTTATCAGAGATTGCAGGTGTGATACCAGACCAGTGGAACCAGTCTGCACCTTCCATGATAGCATCAAAATCGAAATCTGAAGGATCTGCCTCTGCTATTGCTGAATGAGCACGATCATAGATTACCTTAGAAGGACGCATAGAAGCACCTGTCTCGCAGTAATAAAGACCTACACGATCACCACCACGAGCAATGAACTTCGTGTTTACACCATAACGACGGAGAGAGTTTACTGCAATCTGACCTATCTCATGTGCAGGAAGTTTGGTTACGAGATATGCATCGTGACCATAGTTTGCACAACTGATAGCCACATTAGCCTCACCACCACCAGGGATTATACGGAAGATGTCTGTCTGGATAAAACGATCCTGTCCGTTTGGAGAAAGGCGAAGCATAATCTCGCCCAAAGTTACTACTTTTGCCATAGTTTTCTACAAAATTATAAGTTAATTAATTAGTACATGTTTCATTAGGAATCTAAAACAGAGACAAATTTACTAACATTTTTCCAATGCACAAAGTTTTTTTAAAGAAAATGTTTTTTTTTATTTGATTTAGCAAAAAATACCACTGTGTGTTCGCACAATTGGAATATTTTTGTTATTTTTGCAAAATAATCGCAGTATAATTGAAATATGTTTACCGACAACAAATCAATTCAACGCTGGTGATTAACAAGACTGTGTCACAGATAGTCGTAAACTGACCTATTTATAACAAACTAAATTATGCCAAACGAACGCATAACTATTAAAGACATTGCAGAGAAAGCCGGTGTTTCCGTAGGCACCGTAGACCGTGTATTGCACAAACGTCCGAATGTATCGCCAAAGGCTCTCGCACTAGTTACCAAAGCATTAGAAGAGATGAACTATGAGCCTAATATGTATGCCAGTGCACTGGCAAACAGCAGGAGGTATGACTTTTTTTGTCTAATGCCTAAACACGAAAGTGAGGCTTATTGGGAAGAAGTAGAACAAGGACAACACAAATGTTGCGACACAAGAAGAGATTTCCATGTACATATTACTATTCTGTACTATAAACGCAACGACCTTGACTCTTTTAATGAGCAATCAAAGGTTATTCTCGAAGCAAACCCTGACGGCGTAATCATTGTCCCATCAAAACTGGACATAACAAGGCCTTTTACGGACGAAATGCACGCAAGAAACATTCCTTTTATAATGTTAGATTCATATCTTCCAGATTTAAGGCCATTAGCATTCTACGGACAAGACTCTTTTGCCAGTGGATATTTCGCAGCAAAGATGTTGATGCTCCTGGCTGGAACAGAGAAAGAGATAATGCTGATGAAACAAACTCTTGATGGGGTGAATGTTGCGAGCAAACAGCAAGATAACCGTGAAGTGGGCTTCAGACACTATATGACGGACCACTTCCCTAATATTAAAATAAATGTATTGGACCTTCCTTATCATAGCACACGTAAACAACATAACCAACTGATGGAGGATTACTTCAACAGTCATCCTGACACACACCATTGCATTACCCTCAACTCTAAGGCACACCTCGTAGGTGAATTCCTTTTGAAAACAAATCGTAGAGACATACAGATTATGGGATATGACATGGTTGGAAAGAATGCACGCTGTATTAAAGAAGGTAGCATTTCCTTCCTTATAGCGCAGCATGGATACCAACAGGGGTATTACAGTGTAGATGCTTTGGTTAGGGCTATCATACTTAAGAAACACGTTACGCCTGTCAACTATATGCCGATAGAAATCCTTACGAAAGAGAATGTTGACTTCTACCGCAGAACACAGATATAGTAATGACAAGTAAACACCCCTTCCCCACTTCGCATCTTATATAGACGCTAATTGTATCTTCTATTTTCAACTAACAAACACACTTTATAAAAGCAAAAGAACATGTTTGATGTATGATGACATGTTTTTTATAAAGAACGAAACGAGTAATTAACTAACAAAAACAACTAAATATCAATGAAACAAAAAGCTTTTCTGAAAATCAACCCTGCTGACTCGGTTGTAGTTTGTCTTCAACCAATGAAAGCAGGTGATATTATCGAGGTAGATGGCAACAATATAACATTGTTGCAAGATACTCCCGCTGGACACAAAGTTCTCCTTACCGATAAGGCTGAAGGTGAAAACATTATTAAATATGGTTATCCTATAGGTCATGCACGTAAAGCTCTTAAGGCTGGCGAATGGGTTAACGAAAACAACCTCAAGACTAACCTCGCAGGTACTCTGGAATACACATACAACCCTGTAAACGAAAAACTTAACATTGCGAAAGAAGAGCGCACTTTTAAAGGATATGTGCGTAAAAATGGGGATGTTGGTGTAAGAAACGAGATTTGGATTGTTCCAACTGTTGGTTGCGTAAATGGTATTGCAGAGCATCTTGCCAAACAACTTGAGACTGAGACAAGACTTGATGGCATAGACGCTGTTCACGCTTGGCATCACAATTATGGTTGTTCACAGTTATCTGACGACCATGAAGCGACACGTAAGATTCTGCGTGACATTGTGTTACATCCTAACGCTGCTGGTGTACTGGTACTTTCGCTCGGTTGCGAGAACAATCAACCAGACGATTTCATGAAGATGCTGGGAGACTACGACAAAGACAGAATTAAACTTGTCGTTACACAGAAGGTTGAAGGAGACGAGACAGAGGAATGCATGAAGATTCTTCGCGGTATTTATGAACTTGCCAAGAACGACCAACGCGTAGATGTTCCTATCAGCAAACTGCGTGTAGGTTTGAAATGTGGCGGTTCAGATGGATTCTCTGGAATAACTGCTAATCCACTTGAAGGAGAATTTTCAGACTGGCTCGTAGCACAAGGTGGTACATCTATTCTTACAGAGGTTCCTGAAATGTTCGGTGCAGAAACAATTCTTATGAACCGTTGCGAGAACGAGGAACTCTTCAATCAGACTGTTTCGCTCATTAACAACTTCAAGAACTACTTCCTTTCACATGGCGAACCTGTTGGAGAGAATCCTTCACCAGGCAACAAGGCTGGCGGTATATCTACTCTTGAAGATAAAGCACTCGGATGCACACAGAAGTGTGGTCGTGCACCTGTAAGCGGAGTGCTGGAATATGGTGACATGCTCAAGCACAATGGTCTTAACCTTCTCTCTGCTCCTGGTAACGACCTTGTTGCAGCAACTGCCCTTGCTTCGGCAGGATGTCATTTGGTACTGTTCTCTACAGGTAGAGGCACTCCATTCGGAACATTCGTGCCTACGATGAAGATTTCTACTAACTCTGACCTCTATAACCGTAAAAAGAACTGGATAGATTTTAATGCTGGTCAACTTGTAGAAGGAAAAACAATGAAAGAACTCGTTCCAGAATTCATAGACAAAATCATTGCTGTTGCAAGCGGAGAGAAGGCACGCAACGAAATTAATGGCTATCGTGAAATTTCCATTTTCAAGAATGGAGTGACACTATAAGTTCTTTCTAATATTGCACATATAGAAATGAAAGCATTCACAAAGTTATTTGTACTTACCGTCCTTGCTGTAGTCCTTGCGGGCTGTAGCAAGGACGAACAGCGTTATGTACCCAAAAGCCTTTCTGACCTTAGAGGGCACACTGTTGCCGTAAACTCTGGAACTACACAGGAAAGAATTGCACGTCTATCTACAGAGGCTGATAATGTTCAATGTATGCCAGGTGGCCTTGATGCACTCATGGCACTTAATTCAGGACGATGCGATGTGGCACTTGTAGAACGCAACAACATGTTTTGCGATGAATTTACGCGTCTTGACATTGAGGAAGCCTTCACGGACTCTACCACGCAGGAGCCACTCGCAACAGCTGTACGCATTGATGACAAGAAGTTACATGATGAATTTACTGCGTTTTTTGACAGTATTCAGAAGTGTGGAAGACTGGCAGAAATAAAGTCACGTTGGCTTAATCCTTTGATAACGAACAACCTAAAGAAGATGGTTATACGCCAGAAGGATGTTCCTACAACAGGAAAACGCATACTGCACCTTGGTTCGGACTTTTCATATCCACCATACTGTATTACTATTCACAACGAAATGACTGGTTATGAAGTGGAACTGTGGCAACGCTTTGCACAAGCATATGGTTACGGCTTGGCATGCGATGTTTATACATTTGATGCTTTATTACCAGCCCTACAATCAAAGAAGATTGACGTTATCGTTGCAGGTATGAGTGTTACTCCTGAAAGAGCATCAAAAGTTTTATTTATGCCTGCTGACGATTATTCTGTTACAACAGCCCTCATACGTAAGGCAAACACAGGCAATAACAAATCGTTCATAGAAAGTACTAAGGACAGTTTTTACCGTTCGCTTATTCAACAAGACCGTTGGAAAATGATAGTGGACGGCTTTTGGACAACAATATGGATTTTCTTGGGCTCACTCTTTGTTGGCATAATTATCGGAGCGTTCGTTAGTTACCTGCAAATGAGCAAATATAAACTACTGAGTATTACTGCTAACTGTTACATTGACTTAATGCGTAACATTCCAATACTGGTGTTACTTCTTGTAATGTATTATATTATACTCGCAAATACTGGTCTATCCGCAATGATGGTAGCAATCATAGCCTCTGCCATGAATTTTGGAGCATACATTGCTGTAATGTTTACCACAGGAATACGCGCCGTAGATCATGGCCAGACAGAAGCAGGACTTGCATTAGGTTATACTCCATTACAAACATTTATTTATATTGTAGCACCACAGGCGGCACGACATATAATACCAGTGTTTCAGGGAGAAGCAATATCGCTACTAAAAGGAACCTCTATCGTTGGTTACATTTCCATCGTAGATCTTACCAAAGCATCTGACTTAATACGCAATTCAAGTTTCGAAGCATTTTTCCCACTTATCTTTGTAACCATTATATACTTCGTATTGGCATGGTTACTCAGCAAGTCTTTAGACATGTTGATGAAGAAAGTTTCAAAGTAATATCAAAATGATTACAATAAAGAATCTTACAAAATCCTTCACTTTACCAGATGGTAACACTCTGGAAGTATTGAAAGGCATCAACTGCCATATAGAAAAAGGTGAAGTTATAAGCATCATTGGACCTTCTGGTACGGGAAAGAGTACATTCCTACGCTGTCTCAATAGTATAGACCCTGCCACAAGTGGCGAAATAATATTTGATAACCAGAACATCCTTGACAAAAGTTGCAAACTAAATAAAGTGCGTCAGAAGATGGGAATGGTGTTCCAGAATTTTAATCTTTTCGAACATATGACCGTTCTGGAGAATGTTACGAATGGTCCTATACGACTTCTTGGCGTCAGCAAGAAGGAGGCGAAAGAACAAGGAATGGAACTTCTGCGTAAAGTAGGACTGGAAGATAAGGCTGATGTTATGCCACGCAACCTGTCTGGTGGCCAGAAGCAGCGCGTTGCAATTGCGCGTTGTCTCAGTATGAAGCCTGACTGCATACTATTTGATGAACCTACATCTGCTCTTGACCCTACTATGGTCAGCGAGGTTTTAAGCGTTATTAGACAGTTGGCAAAGCAGGGCATGACAATGCTTATCGTTACCCACGAAATGAAATTCGCAAAAGATGTAAGTACACGTGTAATATTCATGCATGGTGGAACTATTTATGAAGAAGGTACACCAGACCAGATATTCAATCATCCCCAACGTGAAGAAACCCAAAACTTCATAGGAAGAGTACGTACATTCAATTTTACGATCAATTCAGCCAAGGATCCTACATACCATAACCAATGCCAAGCTCTGGACACCTTCTGTCAGAAATATGCCATCAGCGACAATTTCTATAAGATACAAGGCCTTATAGACGAGATGACTCAACAAGTTATTGTATGGAATGGACCAACTGAAATATCTGTAAACTACAGCGAGTTAGATTATTCTATTACAATCACGTTTGCGGTACACGGTCAGAAGACAGAAGTTCTGGAGGTGATGGCAGATGACTCTAATAAAGTATCTAATGCAATATTACAGGGTATCTGTGAAAGTATAAATGAAAAGTTAGATGGTGACGTGTGCACTATTACATGCAGAATTAAAAGCATCTAACGAATAAAGAATGGGTGGTAATTGTAGTCAACCCTAATATTAAGAATTGGGGTAATTGCAGAAAAAACCTAATATTAAGAAGGGGCTGTAATTGCAGCCACACTAATATTAAAATAGCCGCTTTTGTTTGAAAAATACTTCATAACAAAAGCGGCTATTTACTGTATAGGGCGGTTCTGAAAATTACCGTCCTTTATTCTTACAAATCAATATTCTTCATCATCTGCATCACTAATATCAGCAGCATCAAGTGATAAAGCATCAGGATCTTCCTCTACCGTTGTACGATAACTCTCCTCTGTCAATGCATCATCATCGAGTTCATCGTCGTCTTCATTCTTATAGTACGATTCCTTCTCTTCATATTCTTCATCTGCATCATCGTCAGTTGATTTACCGTTGTCTTCATCAAGCATAAGTTGTGGCTTAATATTGGCAGGCTTTGCCTTAGCGAATATTGCTTCTATCCATCCCCCCTTAGGAATTTCCAGGACCTCATAACCATCATTTACCTTTATGTCATAAAGACCTCCTGGCTTATGAAGTCTGTCCTTCGGAAGCGTTGTAGTTGAAATGCTGAATGCACTCTCTATGATATCTTTAATACCTTGATTCAGACTGTCCCAACCGCCACCGAAGTTTCGGTCGATTACCTCAAGCAACTTCGCAGCAGAAATATGCTGTACGTTTTCATACGTAAGATCTGTAACGTGATTGATAGGACGCTTTTTAATAGCCCACTTCTGTTCTTTATCGTTAAGTGGTATTATACCAATCCTCATCCCACGGTCTTCGTATTTCTTGATTATCTCAGGTTTGTCAACCTTTATTTCCTCAAGATAGAATGCAGCACTTATTACGTCCATATAATGCTGTCCTCTTTCGCTTATAGCATCATCTTTATCAGGCTTTGCCCACATAGCGAAAATATCTGACTCCTGAAGATCCCACACGTTACCTTTTGTCAATCCTCTTAATGTTCTTGTCTTGCTTTCTTTCATAAAGTGTTTCTAAATTGAAAAGTGCTGCAAAAATACTATATTATTTTCTTTGCTCCAAATTTTTCAAATATATTTTTCGCTATTAGTAGGTAATTACATAATTATTCCTCTACCCACCTTACTTTTATAACACACACACGGATATTTTGGTCTTCCGTATCATTATTTACCTTTGCTATGTGCCAGTCTCCTGGGAAGAAGATGAAGAACTTATCTGGAGTAGAATCATAGAACTTTGTTCGTTCCTTTACATAATTATAATGTATTACATCTGGCTTATATTTACTCTTTGGCGTTGATGTTACATGGTCTATTATCGCGAACCTTTCTACGCCTTTAACGCAGTACTGGAAGTCTATATTTTTGTAATGGCTTTCCGTACCTCTTTTTTCTAACGGTCCGTTCTCTGAGTCTTCTACACTTATTGTTAGATCTGAGCCTGGAATAGCATGCTTGCCTTTTGGTAATGCGAGGAGGTCTGTCTTGGCAAGATACTCAAACAGTTTTTCCCATTGCTGAGGATTACGCTGATACTGCAGGTAGAAATCAACTACATTTACTGACGAATGGGGTGAAGCCTTAAAGAACCCATGTCTCCACTCCCCTTTCTTCATCCACTTCTTTGCCTTTTTTATCAATTTGGCATCATAACACTCATTTGTGTACACCGCCTTAGGGGTAATAGGTGCATCATTACGCTTTGCTCCACACGTAATGGCAGCAACGAACATAATGACAAATAGAAAGATTTTTCTCATGATTTTTTATAATTTAGTCTTAAAACTTTACTTTTACAGTCATATTTTCAGCAAAATTACAATAAAAAAGCCGTGCAGACAAAATTTTCCTATAAAATATTTGCATAATAACGAGAATATATGTAATTTTGCAGCGTATAACAAAACAAACTAAAAAATCAAATAAAGAATGTTTAATAACAACTGTACATATTGGTGGCGTACCTCAAGATTGATAAAGTCGTGAGGCGTTGACCTATGTTCATACAGTTGGGTTATATAATACAATCCCAATATAAAAAGAGGTCTGTTGCAACTCGCGACAGACCTCTTTTCTTTTTTCCTTTTTGAAAACAACAACACATTATACTTATGAAAAAATTACTTTCCAAAATGCTCAACCACGAAGAGTTGACACGTGAAGAAATGCTTGGTATCCTTATTGGTATTACAAAAGAACAATACCCAAGCGAACAGATTGCAGCGCTGCTGACTGGTTTACAGATGAGAGGCATCACGGTTGATGAACTTCTCGGTTTCAGAGACGGCATACTCCAAACTGGTGTTCCTGCTATTCTTGACGCCCCACGCTATATTGACATTGTGGGTACTGGTGGTGACCAGAAGAACACATTCAACATCTCTACCTGTGCTTGCTTTGTGCTTGCTGGTGCTGGTTATAAAGTGGCTAAACACGGCAACTATGCTGCGACTTCTGTTTCTGGAGCATCAAACGTGATTGAGCAACATGGTGTAAAGTTCACAAATAATATTGACGCACTCAATAAAAGCATTAACGAGAGTAACTTCGTTTACCTTCATGCCCCACTCTTCGCACGTGCCATGAAGTTTGTTGCCCCTATAAGAAAGAACATCTCTTTCCCAACGATATTCAACCTTCTCGGTCCTATCGTCAACCCTTCGCAACCTAAATGCCAGTTGCTTGGCGTTGCAACCCTTGACCAGATGCGACTGTACAATAGTGTCTATCAAAAACTTGGCGTTGACTACAGCATTGAAACATCCATTGACGGTTACGACGAAATATCGTTAACTGGTAACTTTAAAGTTACTACAACCAATTACGAACGCATTTTCTCACCTGCCGACATCAAACTGCCTGTAGTAAATGCTGAAGAACTGAAGGGCGGAGCAACTCCTGAAGAAGCCGTAAGAATATTCGACAACGTGCTCGAGAATAAAGCTACAGACGCTCAAAAGAATGTGGTCATTGCCAATGCTGCTTTCGCCATCCAGTGCTATGAGAACGGTAAAGACATCAACGAGTGCATCAGCATTGCAAGAGAATCTATAGAAAGCGGTAAGGCCTTTAAGGCACTTAAGAAATACGTGGAGGTTAACTCATGAAAGACATTCTAACAGAAATAGTTGAACATAAGCGCCTTGAGGTGCAACGCTTCAAGCAACAAACGCCTATTGATGCGCTCTGCAAGAAGGTAGAACCTCTCTTGGTCAATCGTCCCTCTTCTATGAGTAAGGCGTTGCTGAATGACCCATACGGTATTATTGCTGAGTTTAAACGTAAATCGCCATCTAAGGGTTGGATAAAAGAGGAGGGTAAAGCCGACGTTATCCCCCCAGCATACCAAGCTAATGGTGCAGCTGCGCTAAGCATACTTACCGACACGAATTTCTTCGGAGGTGATGATGGTTTCATTACCGTGGCCCGTAATGCTGGTGTTACGATTCCCGTGTTGTACAAAAACTTCGTAATCGACGAGTATCAGTTACTGCAAGCGCGTTTGTGTGGTGCCTCTGCCGTACTCCTCATTGCTGCCTGCTTAACGAAGAATGAATACACTTATCTTACAGGCAAGGCGCATGAATTAGGACTTGAAGTTCTCCTGGAGATGCACTCTGAAGAGGAGTTAGAATATACGGAAACGCTTCCCAACATGTGTGGCATCAACAACCGTAACCTCGGCACTTTTGTTACCAACGTTGAAAACTCTTTTCTCCTCTCCGAAAAACTGCCAAAGAACGTTTGTAAGGTCAGCGAAAGCGGTATAAGTTCACCACAAACTATACAAGAACTTCGCGAGGCTGGGTTCAACGGTTTTCTTATTGGCGAGAATTTCATGAAGGAAGTTAATCCTGGTGACGCCCTTGCAGAGTTTATCGCTAAGATAAAGTAATGAGGAATAGCAAAAACCGTCTGTCCATCAACACTTAATTTATAAGGTATATGATAATAAAAGTATGCGGAATGCGCGACCCCCAAAACATCATCGCACTTCAACAACTTAACGTTGACATCATGGGGCTGATATTCTGGAAAAAGTCTTCGCGCTACATCAAGAGCATTAATGTAAACGCTGGCACAATACCCGACCTTCCATGCATGCCAACTGACCAAACGCAACGTAAACTTAAGCGTGCAGGCGTCTTTGTAGATGAGATGATACAAACCATCATTACCGATGTGTACAACTATAATCTTGACTACATTCAACTGCATGGAAATGAGAGTCCTACGTACATCGACAATCTTAAACGCACACTAATACCTGACATTCAGCCCAACATTAAGATTATCAAGGCTCTTGGCATACGCGAGGCTGACGACATAAAACGATGGTGCGAATATCAGGGACATGCAGACCTATTGCTGTTTGACACTAAATGTGACAGCAAAGGCGGTTCGGGCAAGCAGTTTAATTGGTCTATACTCAAAGACTACGACGGAGACATTCCTTTCCTACTGTCAGGTGGCATAGGTCCCGAGGATGCTGAAGCAGTAAAAGATTTTCATCACCCCATGTGTGTCGGCATCGACATCAACTCTAAGTTTGAAACATCTCCTGGCTTAAAAGATATTGAGAAAATAAAAACTTTCTTGCAAGCCATACGAGACACACATTAGTACATTTATAAAAACGAAAAAATCATCATGAACAAGATAAACAAACTCTTTACAGACAACAAAGACAAAAAACTTCTGTCCTTATATTTTTGCGCAGGTAACCCTACCCTTGACGGAACTGGTAAAACCATCCTTACACTCCAGCGCAGAGGCATCGACATGATTGAGGTTGGCGTACCTTTCTCTGACCCTATGGCCGACGGTCCTGTCATTCAGCAAGCCGCCACACAAGCCCTGCGCAACGGCATCTCGCTGAAGAAAATCTTTGCTCAACTAAAGGAAATTAAGGAAGAGGTTCACATCCCGCTAATCCTCATGGGCTACCTTAACGTGATACTTCAGTATGGCATCGAGAAATTCTGCCAGTCGTGCGTAGAATGTGGCGTTAGCGGAGCCATCATCCCTGACCTCCCTTTCAAGGACTACCTTGAACTGAAGCCTATCGCCGACAAATACGACATCCGTTTCATAATGCTCATAACGCCCGAGACATCTGAGGAACGCATACACTTCATAGACAACAACACGGACGGCTTCATCTACATGGTAAGTTCTGCCAGCACCACCGGAGCCCAGAAATCCTTCGACGATGCCAAGCAGGAGTATTTCCACAGGATCAACGGCATGAACCTGCACAACCCTCGCATGATTGGCTTCGGCATCAGCAACAAGCAGACCCTCGACTCTGCCCAACAGAATGCCGCTGGCGCCATTATCGGCAGTAAATTCGTACAGTTGCTCGAAGATGCCAACGGCGATGCAGACAAAGCACTCGACAAACTTTTCGATTCTCTCAGCAAATAACACGACAACACACAACCATAAAATCTTAAAACTACAATGAACTACAACGTTAACGAAGATGGCTTCTACGGCAACTACGGTGGAGCCTATATCCCAGAAATACTATACAAGACTGTTGAAGACCTTAAGAAAGCATACCTCCCCATACTCGAAAGCAAGGAGTTCAAAGAGGAGTTTCATGCACTTCTCAAGGATTACGTAGGACGCCCTTCACCTCTATATTTCGCAAAGCGCATGTCCGAGAAGTATGGTTGCCAACTCTACCTTAAGCGTGAAGACCTTAACCACACTGGAGCCCACAAGATAAACAATGCACTCGGTCAAATCCTCCTTGCCAAGAAGATGGGCAAGAAGCGCATCATCGCAGAAACAGGTGCAGGTCAGCACGGCGTAGCCACCGCCACGGTGTGCGCTCTCATGAACATGCCATGTACCGTCTATATGGGTGCACTCGACGTACAGCGCCAACACGTCAACGTTGAAAGAATGAAGATGCTCGGTGCTACGGTACAGCCCGTAGAGAGCGGAAACAAGACCCTTAAAGACGCCACCAACGAGGCCATACGCGACTGGTGCTGCCATCCCTCTGACACCTTTTATATTATAGGTTCTACCGTTGGCCCACACCCATATCCTGACCTTGTTGCACGCCTGCAAAGCGTCATATCAGAAGAAATAAAGTGGCAGTTGGAAGAGAAGATAGGACGTAACTACCCCGATTATCTCATGGCGTGCGTAGGCGGAGGTTCTAACGCTGCCGGCACAATATACCATTATCTTAATGACGAGCGAGTAAAAATCATACTGGGCGAAGCCGGTGGCATGGGTATCGACACAGACAAGACTGCTGCCTCCATGCAGATAGGCACAATAGGAATTCTCCATGGCTCCCGCATCAAACTGATGCAGACGGAAGACGGACAAATAATCGAACCATACTCCATCTCCGCTGGTCTTGACTACCCTGGCACGGGTCCTATACACTGCAACCTCTACGAAACAGGACGCGCCCAGGTTCTGCCTGCAAACGACGATGAAGCCCTGCGTGCCGCTTTCGAACTGACACGCCTTGAAGGCATCATCCCAGCACTCGAATCCGCCCACGCCCTGGCTTTACTCCCTAAGGTGGCAAAGAATTTCAAGAAGGACGACATCGTGGTACTAACCGTTTCGGGCAGAGGCGATAAAGACCTTGATACCTATCTTGCCAATGCCGACCGCATAAGAGAAACCCTATAGCCCCACCCTAACAACAAGAAGAACACACATCACAATGTACAAATACAACACAACTACAAAGACCATACTCGCCGACCTCTTTACCCCCGTCAGCGTTTACATGAGACTGCGTGACGTCTATCCACAGTCTGCACTCATGGAGAGTTCCGACTACCACGAGAAAGACAACTCACACTCCTTTATAGGCATTAACCCCATAGCCTCGGTAAGCGTAAGCCACGGAGTATCAGAATGTTCCTACCCCGACGGCACAGTCAGCAAACACACCATTGACAACTCTTACAGAGTAGAGAACGCCATTAACGACTTTCTTGACTCGTTCAAGATAGAAGGCGAGTATTCCGAATACTGCGGACTCTATGGCTACACAACCTTCAACGCCGTGCGTTACTTTGAGAACATCAACGTCAAGGACACCACCATGGAGAAGAACGACGCCCCCGACATTATGTACATCTTCTTCCGCGACGTCATCGTGTTCGACCACTTCAACAACAGCATGACCCTCATTACCCTCACCGCCGATGGCGAAGGGGCTGAGGGTGACAAGCAGATTGACGACCTCCTGATACGCATTAACAAGGCTAACGTTCATCCTTACCCCTTCCACCCCATAGGCGAGACGACCTCTCCGCTGACCGACGAGCAACACAAGGAGAACATACGCAAAGGCATAAAGCATTGCCTGCGTGGCGACGTATTCCAGATAGTACTCTCGCGCCGTTTCGTGCAGCACTACGAGGGAGACGACTTCAAACTCTACCGTGCCCTGCGCAGCATCAACCCCTCGCCCTATCTTTTCTACTTTGACTTCGGTGGCTTCCGCATCTTTGGTTCTTCACCCGAGACCCATTGCCGCATAACTGATACCGGCGAAGGACATTACAACGCCTACATAGACCCCATAGCCGGAACTACCAAGCGAACCGGCAACGCGGAGCAAGACCGTAAGAACGCTGAATACCTGCGAAACGACCCTAAGGAGAACGCTGAACACGTAATGCTCGTTGACCTGGCGCGTAACGACCTCTCACGCAACTGCCACGGCGTCCACGTAGATTTCTACAAGGACATGCAGTATTACTCTCACGTCATTCACCTCGTAAGCCGTGTCAGCGGTACGCTCGACAATGGTAAAGACCCTATCAAGGCCTTTATCGACACCTTCCCCGCAGGCACTCTCTCGGGTGCACCAAAGGTAAGGGCCATGCAACTGATATCTGAATACGAACCCCACAACCGAGGGGCATACGGTGGATGCATAGGCTTCATAGGCTTCAACAAGACTCTTAACCAGGCCATAACAATCAGAACCTTCGTTAGCCGAGGCGGAGAACTGTGGTTCCAGGCAGGCGGAGGCATAGTTGCCAAGAGCAACGAGGAATACGAACTGCAGGAAGTCAACAACAAACTGGGAGCACTCCGACGTGCCATCCTCATGGCTGAAAAGATGTAGATTAGGTGATTGGGAGATTAGTAGATTAGTAGATTGGGAGATTAGTAGATTGGTAGATTAGTAGATTGGGAGATTAGTAGATTGGTAGATTAGTAGATTAGTAGATTAGTAGATTAGTAGATTGGGAGATTAGTAACTTCCCCAAACGACCAATCTCCCAAACAACCAAACGACCAATCTCCCAAACGACCAATCTCCCAAACAACCAAACGACCAATCTCCCAAACGACCAAACGACCAAACGACCAACCACAATTAAACAACATAATCATGAAAATCGTTATAATAGACAATTACGACTCTTTTACCTACAATCTCAGCCACCTTGTAAAGGAACTGGGAGCAGACGTCACCGTGATCCGTAATGACCAGTTCCGTATAGAGGACCTTGAGCCATACGATAAAATAATACTCTCTCCCGGTCCGGGAATACCATCTGAAGCAGGACTGCTGCTCGACGTCCTGAAATCATACGCAGGCAAGAAGCCCATACTCGGTGTGTGCCTTGGCCATCAGGCCATAGGAGAATACTTCGGGGGCAAACTGGAAAACCTCTCTTCTGTCTTCCATGGCGTAGCCACAGAAGGCTCACAGTTTGGCAACGACTACATTTTCGATTCCCTACCCCAAAGAATTACCATGGGGCGTTACCACTCGTGGGTAGTCAGCAAAGAGGGCTTCCCCACCTGTCTCGAAGTAACTGCCGAGAGCGATGAGGGGCAAATCATGGCGCTGAAGCATAAGGAACTCGACATCCACGGCATACAGTTCCACCCCGAAAGCGTACTGACACCAGATGGCAGAACAATGATAGAAAACTGGATAAAACATTAATTTGGTGGGTTAGTTGGTCGTTTGGGAGATTGGTCGTTTGGTCGTTTGGGAGATTGGTCGTTTAGTCGTTTGGGAGATTGATCGTTTAGTCGTTTGGGAGATTGGTCGTTTAGTCGTTTGGGAGATTGATCGTTTAGTCGTTTGGGAGATTGGTCGTTTAGTCGTTTGGGAGATTGGTCGTTTAGTCGTTTGGGAAAGTTACCAATCTACTAATCTACCAATCTACTAATCTACCAATCTCCCAATCTACTAATCTACTAATCTACCAATCTACCAATCTACTAATCTACTAATCTACTAATCTACCAATCTAC
>DAIUFT010000053.1:0-19953 GCA_036844425.1 Prevotella sp.
CTGCTCCCAAATAGCCTATATTAAATATTAAAATAATTTTGAACACTTACTTATACCCCAAGTATAAAAAGGTTGTTAAGCACTGAAACTGATTTAATACATACGAAGGAGGAGAAATGTCACGTATCCAACTAAAGATACAGGGAGTTACGGATGTGGCGGCCATGCCGTCAACATCACTCATCATAATCACCGACACTGAAGAAAGACGACAAATAGCGTCCGTATGCGATGAACACATGCGGAGAGAGTTTGCCATTAGATACCCTAAATATAACGGTAACGAAAGCGAAAAGAAAAAGACGATAGAGAAATTCATGACCGCCATGCCCGAAACCGTATGCACGATATTCAAGATGTTGACAGACCTGGAACTGTCTGTTGTCATAGTGGGCATTCATGATGGACAATATCGAGCAATGATAGAGGACGCGAACAACGGCTATAGCCTACTGATAGATATAAATGGAGCACTGCTACTATGTTACGCAGCAGCACTACCTCTCTATATAGAGGAGACGGTCTGGATAAGACAGAGTGTGCCATACCTTGGAACTAGGGCTCAGGGAGTGGCATTGCCACTAAACGCACTCAGTAAGGAAATGCTAAAAGAGGCTTTAGACAGATGCATCAAGGACGAGAGATACGAAATGGCTAAACAACTGAAAGACGAAATTAACAGAAGAGAGAAGTAGAAAACAATGAAAGAGGAAAGATATTTTTACGTGCCCGAAGCACAAAACGGCACAGAACTGCCTCAGGAGGAAGCGGTTCATGCAGTAAGAGTGCTGCGACTAAAGGAGAATGATGATATATTCCTCATGGATGGTGAGGGATGTTTCTATCATGCCGTGGTAACAATGGCATCACAGAAGCATTGCTCCTACCATATTACGGAGACATTACCACAGGAAAGGGCCTGGAAAGGCAGAATACACCTTGCTATCGCTCCGACAAAAATGATGGAACGAATGGAGTGGATGACCGAAAAGGCTACGGAAATGGGCATTGACGAGTTTTCTTTCCTTAACTGCCAATTCTCTGAGAGAAAGAAGATAAGAACGGACAGAATAGAGAAAATCGTTGTCGCGGCAATGAAGCAAAGCCGCAAGGCATGGAAACCTATCACAAATGAGATGAAGGATTTCAAGGATTTCATACAGACGCAACGTACTGGCAAGAAATTCATCTGCCATTGCCACAACGAGTTTGAACGAACAGAACTGACACAACTGCTGACCACCGAACGTGAGCACGATGAGGACATCACTATCCTCATTGGTCCTGAGGGGGATTTCTCCATGGATGAAGTAAAAATGGCTATTGATAATGGCTTTACTTCAGTATCGCTCGGCAAGTCAAGATTGAGAACTGAAACCGCAGGATTGGCAGCGGTGATGACATCACATATTTGTTCGCAAGTAACAGAACTGAATATTTAACTAAATTATGTAAACGCCATGAAAAGAACATTTTACATACTGTTACTTCTTGTTTCGATTATACTCTCTTCATGTAGCAAACACGACTACACGAATGCTATACCGAGCAACAGTACAGCAATTATCGCTATAAATGCCGCAGACTTTACGAGTGAGAAATCTCCGTTCGCCTCATTGTTGGTGCCTTTCGTTGATAATGACACGAAACAACTGAAGGGCGTGGACCTAACAAGAGACATTTTCCTATTTTCTTCTGGCGATGGAAACCTCGGAGCCTGCGCCCCTATCGCTGATGATGACAACCTTGCCGACTTCGTATCACGATTGGAAAATATCGGTGTTCTTAAAAATGCAAAGGAACAAGACGGGAAACAATTCTACACATTCAAAGACCAATGGGTAATGGGGTATGATGACGGTTGTCTGCTTATCATGGGTCCTGTTACTGGTGCGGACGCAGAGGCAAGGTTAATACGTCGCATGACAAAACTGATGGACAGAGATGACGATGAGAGCGTAAAGAATTCTACAATATGGCAACATCTTGAAGAGCAGAAGAACAACATACGCATGGTGGCACAAGCCTCTGCATTACCAGAACAGTTGGCAGTGATTGTCACATTAGGTGCGCCAAAAGGTACGGATCCTGATGATGTATTGTTAGAGGCTGCATTGGAATACGATAATGGCGTTTTAGCACTGGCTGGCAAGACATGTTCATACAACCAGAACATCGCACAGTCTATGAAACAATCACAATCGGTTTACCGCCCCATCACCACTGATTGGCAGCAAAACATGACAGACAGCATAGTGGCAGGTGTGTTCATGAATGTTAAAGGAACAGACATCATGCCATACATACAGCGTAATAAGTCACTGAACTCCATGCTTATGGGTAGCAATGCATACGAAAAGATACGCAACAATGACGGAAACATATCCATAACAATGACGCCTAAGAAAGGAGGAAAAGATAACGAGTCGTACGACGTAAGTGTAACGTACCCTACCCCATCACAACAGAAAGGCAACGAGAAACTGGTTGTTGCTGTTAACGTGAACGCATTGGCTGGCCCTATGGCACAGTCTATTGCGCCTTTCCTCGGGAAAATAAAAACAATTGTTTACAAATTGAAAGTGGAATAAGATGAACAAAGTATCACTACAAAACGTTACACCAAACGTTTTTCAGAGCATTAAAGACCTCCACTCTGAGATTTGGCAGAGCGATGCTACCTTTGAAAGGGGCAAACTTTACCTCGTAGAGGCAGAATCAGGAAAAGGTAAGAGCACATTCTGTAGTTACATTCTGGGCTACAGGCATGACTATACTGGCAAAGTGATGTTTGACAACGATGATACGCTTAACTACTCACGCCAGCAGTGGACAAGCATAAGACAGAGACACGTCAGCCATTTGTTTCAGGAACTCCGTCTGTTTCCTGAACTGACAGCAATGGAAAATGTACAGATAAAAAACCAACTGACAAACCATACGGACTTGAAGACAATACTGTCATGGTTTGAACGTTTAGGCATACAAGATAAGGTAGATCAGAAGATAGGCAAGATGTCGTTCGGACAACAACAGCGTGTAGCGATGATGAGAGCCTTGGTACAGCCATTCGATATTCTGCTTGCCGACGAACCTATAAGCCACCTCGATGACAAGAACTCTGCTATCATGGCGGAGATAATGATGGAAGAGGCAAAAAAACAAAACGCTTGCGTGATTGTAACAAGCATAGGTAAACACATGACCTTGCCATACGACAAGGTGTATAAACTATAAGACAATGAAATTACTCTGGAAATTACTGCGACAACATATCAGCATAGGTCAGTTTTGTGGCTTTGCCTTTGCCAACCTTTTCGGCATGATAATAGTCCTGGTTGGCTTCCAATTCTATAAGGACGTACTGCCCGTTTTTACTTCGGAAGACTCGTTCATGAAGGCAGACTACCTTATGGTGACAAAACATATTGGCACAACGAACACTATATCGGGCCGCTCTGCAACATTCACGAACAATGACATCCAACAACTTAAGGAACAGAGTTTTGTAAAGAAAATAGGAGCCTTTACTTCAACAAATTACAAGATTGACGCGAGGATGGGTGTCAATGGTCAACAGGTGCTCAATACAGAGTTGTACTTTGAGAGTGTACCTGACGAATTTGTTGACATTAACCTTCGTGATTGGCATTATACTCCAGGTGATAGCATTGTGCCTATCATCCTTCCACGTACTTACATCAACATGTATAACTTTGGCTTTGCACAGAGCCACTCTCTCCCACAGATTTCTGAAGGACTGATGGGAATGATTGACCTGCAAATGCTTATTCGTGGCAATGGCATGCAGCGCGAGTATAAAGGAAAGATTGTAGCATTCTCTAGTTCTATATCGTCCATACTTGTTCCACAAGCATTCATGGACTGGAGTAATGAGACATACGCCCCTAATGAAGATACCACACCAACAAGACTGTTGATGGAGGTATCTAATCCTGCTGACGAACAGGTAACTACTTACTTGGACGAACAAGGATTTGATATAGAGAGCGATAAACTTAACGCAGAGAAGACAACCTACTTCCTGCGCATGGTTGTAAGTCTTGTTATGATTATCGGACTTATCATCAGCATACTGAGTTTCTACATTCTTATGCTCAGCATATACCTTCTTGTTCAAAAGAACACACGTAAACTGCAGAATTTGTTACTGATAGGTTATTCTACCCGCACTGTGGCAATGCCTTACCAAATGCTTACCGCAGGACTCAACATAATAGTGCTGGTAATGGCAATAATTGTTGTTGCACTAATGCGCAGTTACTATATGGGAATAATACAGAGTCTATTCCCAGAAATAGAAAGTGGTACAATATTGCCAGCAGTGCTACTCGGAGTGGCACTGTTTATCATCGTAACAATACTAAACGCCCTTGCCATAAGAAACAAGATAAGGCACATTTAGTGACGATGAAAAAATAAATTGGTATAATTGATGTTATGTATTTTTGAGATATTTTGGAGACACGAAGAAGAAGCAATGCGGGCATTGTGACTGATGAATGGCTTCAAAATAGCCAAAAAGACATAACAAGTTTATACTTAAATCAACTAAAATAGTACAACGTTCAATTTACCAAGTTATTTTTTTATCATCACTTAACACTAACACTCCAATAGTAAATTGTATATGACAACACTTGAACTGCTTTCTCCTGCCCGTAACCTTGAGTGCGGACTCGCCGCTATTGACCATGGCGCTGATGCTGTTTATATTGGTGCCAGCAAGTTTGGTGCCCGTGCATCAGCAGGCAACAGCATTGACGACATCGCCACTCTATGCGAGTATGCGCACAAATTCGGAGCGAAGGTATATGTTACGGTAAACACTATCATCTATGACGCAGAAATGCAGGAGACAGTGGAACTCGTGAAGCAACTACAGGAGGTTGGTACTGATGCCATATTATTGCAGGACATGGGACTGCTGACGGAATTAAGAAGTCAGGGTATTGACATACCTGTACATGCCTCAACGCAAACTGACAACCGCACAGCAGAGAAAGTAAAGTGGTTGGCATCTATGGGAATAAAGCGAGTTGTACTGGCACGAGAACTTAGCATTGACGAGATTGCCACCATTCATCGTGCTGTACCAGAAGTTGAACTGGAGGCTTTTGTACATGGTGCACTATGCGTCAGTTATAGTGGTCAATGCTACGCATCACAATACTGTTTTAAGCGTTCCGCAAACAGAGGAGAATGCGCACAGTTCTGTCGTATGGCATTTGATTTGCTTGACTCTGACGGAAATGTTTTAGAACAGTCACGCCATTTGCTATCATTGCGCGACATGGCACAACTGGACAACCTGCAACGACTTGCCGACGCTGGAGCAGTATCCTTCAAAATAGAAGGCAGACTAAAGAGTGTTGATTACGTTAAAAACGTCACTGCGGCATACAGCGAGAAACTTAATGAAATATGCAGGAAAGCACCTTTGTCGTACAAACGTGCTGCAATGGGGCATTGCGAATATACATTCACTCCTGACATAAAGAAGAGTTTCAACCGCGGCTTTACAACATACTTTGCCGACGGACGACAGACACCACTGATATCTCCCGACACGCCTAAGGCTCTCGGAGAGCCTGTGGGCAAAGTAAAAGAGATACGAGGCAAGTCATTTAATGTCGCAACAACGGCACAATTCAGTAATGGAGACGGCCTGTGTTTCTTTACACGTGACAGACAACTGATAGGTTTTCGTGTAAATAAGGTGGACTGTAACAGACTTTTTCCTCTTACCATGCCAAAGGAACTGAAGCCTGGCACAATGTTATACCGTAACCATGACCAAGCATTCGAGACCTTGCTCTCTAAACCTTCTGCCACACGTAAGGTAAAGATATCAATGGCGTTCGAGATAACAGCAGATAGCCTTGCATTAACCGTTACAGACGAACAACATAATAGTTTCTGTACGAAATCGCCATACGACTACCAACAGGCAAGGACACCACAGGAAGAAAATATAAAGAAACAACTGACAAAGACTGGTAATACCATTTACACTTGCAGCAATATAGAAATAAATAGCATCCTGGAACAGCCATTCATTGCAAGCAGCATATTGGCAGAACTTAGGAGAAAGGCTATAAACGGTCTTGATGCAAGTAAAAGAATGCCTATATATACCAACAAGAAGAAAGCCATTCATTACCAACAAGGAGAAAGCGTTGTTCCGCAATACAGATATCCTTACCTCTACAATGCTGCAAACGATGAAGCGAAACGCTTTTATGAGGAACGTAACACCAAGGCGGAAGCGTTTGAAACAGACGAAGAGGGAGAAATACTTATGCAATGCCGCTACTGTTTAAAAGCAGAGATGGGATGTTGCACAAAACATAACCACGGAGTGAAACTGAAAGAACCATTACGGATTCGCCTGTCAGACGGTAAATGTTTCAACCTGAGATTTAATTGTAAAGACTGCGAAATGGATGTATTAAAATAATGAGGAGACTTCTATACTTTATCATAACAAGCATCATCTGTACTGCCATGGCATCATGTTATCATGGGCAGAAGCAGACGAACGATGACGCTATGACAAATGAGGATAGTGTAATGCTGGATGACAGTGTTTCATTCAACACTACACACCACTATGGCATTGGGTATAACTTCATCGTACATAGCGATTCTATTATGCTCATAGTTCAGCAACCAGAAGAACATATCTCGTTACTTGTTACTGATACCTTCTTTGTTAAACGTAATACACACGTAGCGGTGGCTGACATACGCATACTGCCGCAAGACAGCATAGACTCTGTATGGGTGCAACTTGTATCGGAAACAGGACAAAACGGATGGATTCATGAAACTGAACTACTGCCAGACGTTGTACCAGTGGACCCTATATCACAAATTATAATGATGTTCAGTGACACCCACGTAATGCTATGCTTGATTATCGTAAGTCTCATTGCTGCAGCCTACATTATACGAATGGTACAGCGTCGCCAAGCACCATTAGTACATTTCAGAGACATTCCAAGTTTCTACCCTACCCTGCTATGTATTACCGTGGCAACCTCGGCTACATTCTATGCCTCGTTGCAGATGTTCGGAGCAGACATTTGGCGACATTTCTATTATCATCCTTCCCTCAACCCATTCCAGATGCCATTGATACTCAGCATATTTATCTCAAGCGTATGGGCTATGTTGATAATAGGAATAGCCGCTGTTGAGGATGTTAGACACCACCTTAACTTCGAGGATGCCGTATTGTACCTTTCAGGCCTGATAGGATTTTGCGCTGTACTTTATATCGTCTTCTCTATAAGCACCTTATATTACGTTGGTTACATACTACTTGTAGCATACTGTTGGTTTGCCGTAAAACGTTATCTTACGCACTTCAGCCAACGTTATATATGCGGGAACTGTGGCAAAAGAATAAGCCAAAAAGGCAAATGCCCATATTGCGGAGCGATTAACGAATAAAGAAATCATACAACTACACAACCTAACAAGAAAATGAGAAAAATCATTTCATACATATTACTTATAACAGTAACTGTACTGTTTGCCGCTTGTGCATCAGAGAATGATGACCCAGTAGATCCTGAGAATCCTAATAATGAAAATATCTATCAGCAAACACCAGGACGGCGAACCATCATTGCGTATATCACCGCAGACAACAACATAGCAAACGAACTGTCGGGAGATATAAATGAAATGATAGAAGGTTCCAAGTCCATGCCAGAAGACTGCCGGCTATTAATCTTTGCTGATATAAAAGGGCAGATGCCATATATAGCGCACATCAACAATGGTACACTAAAAAAGGTAAAGGAATATGACCATGATTTCTATTCCACCTCTCCTGACAGCATGCGTAATATCTTTCAATGGATAATAGACAATTATCCTTCTTCTGAATATGGGGCTGTAATAGAAGGTCACGGCACTGGTCCACTGATAAGAACAGATACTGTTGCATCACGACTGATATCACTTCACGCCTATGGGTACGACGCTACAGGAGAAGAGTCTGCCACATCTACAAATAAATGGATGAACATTCCTTCCATGGCAACAGCACTCAGCAAGGTAAAAGATTCTAATGGTAATCCTCTTAAATTATCGTTTATATTCTTTGACTGTTGTTGCTTTCAGACAGCAGAAGTGGCATACGAACTACGTCATACCGCCGACTATATCATAGCCCCTGTATGCGAAACTCCTGGGGAAGGTGCTAATTATAAGAACATGGTGCCCGTTCTTTGTGAAAATGATGCGAATGTCGCTGCCCAAGACATTGTTAATACATATGCTAACGAAAGTGAGTTATGTATCTCTGCCGTAAGAACAGACAAGATGGATGCTCTTTGCAACGCTACGAAAACTGCACTGCAAGAGATCTCTACTGCGAAAGAGTCACCATTGGAACTAAACAAGAATAAATGTATATACTATTACAAGAATAATGAGTCCGCAGGGATACCAGTCCTGTGCGACATTAAACACGTAATAAAGACAAACGCTTCAACAGAAACATACAACAAATGGTTGCCATACCTTGAAGATGCGGTAATAGTAAAACACCGCGTCGCTCAATGGACAACAAGTGGAAGTATTAACATTAACTTCTATTCTTTCAAGGAATACATGACCGATGAGAACTATGGCGGAATGAGTATGATTATCCCTGATGAAGCATATAACTATGGTAGCGACATCAATACCACTATGTTCCAGTTAGAATGGTGCAGGAATGTAGGTTGGAAACAACTTGGCTGGTAAGCCTGCCATCTCGTCACACACTATATAAAATATCTAACAAAAATCTATTCTACTATGAACGACAACCAAGAAAACATTACAGAGAATGTGGCAATAAACAGAGAGGAAAACTGGAACAATATGTTCGATCAAGTATGGGAGTTTGCCCAAGCCAACCACCGAGGTCCTACACGTCATCATATAGAAGAGCACAGACTTCTTAACTGGTTAAAATACAATCGCAAGATACGCAATAACGGCAAAATGTCAAAAGAACGTGCAGATAAATTCAAGAAACTGACAGACATTATAAGTTCTTTCAAACGTGTCAACCAATACTGTTAGCCACTGTTTGAGAAAAGAAAAGGATAAAAACATAAAAGCGAGACGATGATATTCCACCGTCTCGCTTTTTATGTTTTTATGAAAGTTCTATGAAGCAGTTAATCTCATATAGAATGGTTTTCTTATGCTTATTAGATTTAAACTATAAGCATTTTGAACCACTCATTTATTTTGATAGAGACTTTTATTGTTTACTTATAAATTACTTTTGTCTCTTGTAAACATACACCCCATCCTTACCTTCTATTGACATACTGTCAGGTCCGAGCAAGAGTACATTAAATGTATCTGCATTGAGGATAAGATTGCCATTGGCAGCAGACCATTGGGTGTAAGGATGTGATTCTGCCTTTACCGCACTCACTACCTCACCGTCTTCCTTAATTTCGAAATTACGGTCTATAGAAGTCCACTTACCAAGCAAAGAACTAAGGTTAAGCAACTTCACCACCTCACGGTCAGAATCCGTCCCCGGACGCGTTGTTATCGTCACCTTATCACCAGCAAAGATACCTCCCTGAACATCAGAAAGACTATCCTGACTAATAGAGAATGTCATCGTCTTCCCCTCATCAGTAACCAATTCCAGCACGTGCATCGTTGTTCCCTCACCTACTACACCATAAATAGCGGTATCAGGTACACTAACATCTACCGAATCTGTATTATCAGTTTGTGTCCCACCTTTACGGTTGTCACAACTTGCCACAATGCCACCTAATAACGCAGCAACAAAGACATAGACAATTTTTCTCATAGTTATTACTTTTTATTATTCGTCAACGTCTGCTTCCATGTCCCCCTCAACAAACAGGCGAATCATCTCAGGCTTTCCGTTAGTGTTAACAGTGATCGACTTTTTAAAATGACCTCCGAGTTGTATTCTTGAAGCATTATACTCTACACTGATAGTTCCCTTCTCTCCTGGCTTAATTGGTGCCTTTGTAAACTTAGGCACAGTGCAACCACATGATGCGACAGCACGATGTATAAGGAGGTTCTCATCTCCAATATTTGTGAATGTAAAGACACAAGTCTGTGGACCGTTAGATTTCTTAAACTTTCCGAAATTATGTGTTGTCTTATCAAACTTTATCTTTGGCTCAGCCATAACTGTGAGGCTTACACTCATTAGTGCAACCAATGCCAATAACATCTTTTTCATATTCTCTTTCGTGTTATATTAACGTTTTTACAATTGTTCATTATCATGCACCTTTTCTCGCCATGGCAGAACATAAGTAAACTTTGTTCTGCTCATCTGGCTTACCGAAAAGGGTCATATTCAGTCAAAATTAATCCCCTAAACCAAGTCAAACAATTCTGACGGTGATTTGCGTTTTAAATCCTCTATAAGGAAATCTTTCCCCGCAATGATACCGTAATTTCTTAGCGTTTGCTCAACAGTCTTCAGTGCAAGAACAGGGTGATTATTCTCTTCACTTAAATGACATAACCATACATGCTTTAGTCCACCTGTGGCATAATTAGCGATAGCCTCGCCACAGTCAGCATTTGATAGATGTCCTGTTGGTCCATCGATACGTATTTTCAAGTGCTGTGGATATGGACCGTTCTTCAGCATTTCCACATCGTAATTAGCCTCTATTACAAGATAATTGGCATCAGCAATGTATTGTTGCATTTCTTCCGTCACATGCCCCACATCTGTCATAAGGCAGAACACGACATTATCAACAACTACTTTATACCCCACATTACCCGAACTGTCATGCGGCACAGCAAAAGGCGTGATTTTAAAATCACCAAGTATTATCTCCTGACCTTTTACTATCGTCTTAACATTGTTTGCAGGTATTTTCTTTGGTACACAATAGTTACGAAATATCCCATTATGAACTTCCTCCGTAGCATACACAGGAACATCATATTCGTTACTTATCACGCCAACTGATTTTACATGATCAGCATGGTCATGGGTTATCAATATTCGTTTGATACTATCCAGGCGTAACCCGTAGTTGTGAAGATGCTTTTTCACTGTGCGTATTCCCACGCCAGCATCTATCAGCATAGCATCATTGGCAGTCTGCAGATAATAACAATTTCCACTGCTTCCACTGCCTATAGATATAAATCTTAGCATTTTTAGTGTGAATTTTATGCAAAAGTAGCAAAAAACTACGTCATATCCAAATAAAAATTGTACCTTTGTCTATATTTTAGTAAATTTAATAATTGCCATGACACCTAACCTACAGCCACATAAAACGCTCACAGTTTACAAAGCCAGCGCCGGTAGTGGCAAGACGTTTCGTCTTGCAGTAGAGTACATAAAACTACTGATAGAAAACCCCAAAGCCTATGAAGGCATTCTCGCCGTTACCTTTACAAACAAGGCAACGGAAGAGATGAAATTGCGCATACTGTCGCAATTGTACGGACTTTGGAAGAAACTACCCGACTCGCGCGACTACCTAAAAGAGGTATCCACCGCTCTTGACATGAACGAAGACGTCATATCTCAAAGAGCCAAGGATGCCCTTCACCTACTGTTGCATAACTACCACTTCTTCCGTGTACAAACCATTGACACTTTCTTCCAGGCGGTACTGCGCAACCTTGCTAAAGAACTGCAATTAAATGCAAATCTTAAAGTTGAACTCAACACGAAAGAAGTCGTTGACCTTGCTGTTGACGAGATAATTGACTCTTTGGCTGACGATAAACAACTGATGCACACCGTAATGAATTACGTTGAGGACAACATGTCCGAGGACAGAACATGGAACGTCATTACGCAAATAAAGAAGTTTGGTGACAACATCTTCACCGAACTGTACAAACAGAACCGCAGAAAGATGGACGCTGCCTTCGCCACCCCCGACTTCTTCGACCACTATAAGAAAACCCTGCACAACATAACTGTCACGACAGAGAAGAAATATAAGGAATACGGCATGGTTGCCACAAAAGCCATAGAAGATGCAGGTTTGAGCATCGACGACTTCAGTAACAAAACCAAAGGGCCCATCATGTATTTCTATAAACTGGCAAATGGTGTTTTAGATAGCAATTCACTACTTACCAAAAGATTGCTTGATGCCGCTGACGATCCTAAGAAATGGGTCAGTTCCACAAACAAGAAAGGTGAATCCATCAAGGCATTTGCCGCAAGTACATTGATGCCGCTCATAAGCGAAATAGAGAAGACACGCCCTCATGAAGCAATCACATACAAAAGTGCTAAATTAACTCTACGCCACATCAACGATGTCAAACTGCTAAGAAACATTGAGGATACTGCTCACACTCTGAATGATGCCGCCCAGCGTTTCATGTTGAGCGACACGCAAAGCCTGCTCCATGAGATAACGGAAGATGGCGACTCTACATTTATTTTCGAGAAGATTGGTTCACGACTGGAACACATCATGATTGATGAGTTTCAGGACACAAGTACCACGCAATGGTCAAACTTCAAACCATTGCTTCACGAATGCATGAGCCAAGGAAACACCAACCTTATCGTTGGCGATGTAAAGCAAAGCATTTACCGTTTCCGTAACGGCGACTGGCGACTGCTCAACAATATCGACAAAGAGTTTGACAAGACGGAACTCGAATTTCCTCCTATCAACACCAACTGGCGTTCTGATGCCAATATAATAAACTTCAACAATGCGTTCTTCAATGCCATCGCTGCTATTGAAGTTGATGATATGAGGACATACTCTGAAGATAAAGCCCTAAGTGTTAAGGCAGCATATAAAGATGTGGCGCAGAATGTTCCTAACGGACGTCCTAATACAGGTCTCGTACATATTGAAATGCTACCTCAAGGTATGAAAGAGGAAGTTCCCGAACGCACTCTCAAGACCATAACGGACCTGATAGACATGGGCATAGCCCAAAGGGATATTGCTATTCTCGTTCGTAACGGTAATCACATTCCTCTCCTTGCTCAATACATAGAGCAGGAGAGCCAAGGTACTATTAAGATGGTGTCTGAAGAGGCTTTCGCACTCAAGGCGTCAGCATGCGTACGCATTATCATCAATGCCATGACTCTTCTCGCACACCCTAAAGACGCTGTCACGCTGGCCTCTCTCGTTACCGACTACTACCGCAAAGTGCTTAACGACAGCGACACGCTCTCTAACGCTCTATCTACGCAACAGGATCTTTATTCTATTTTACCTAAAGAGTTTACTGACAACATGCAGCGCTTGCTTGCCATGAGTCTGCACGACATGGCTGAAGAGATTATACGCATCTTCTCCATAAACCGTGTTGTCGATGAGTCTGCCTATGTCACTACTTTGTTTGATTGCATGCAGGATTTCTCCAACGACATGGCACCTGTGTTAGAGGATTTTATCAATGTTTGGAACGACTCCCTTGCCGACAAGACCATTCAGTCTGCTGAATGCAATGGCATAAGGATCCTTACCATTCACAAAAGTAAAGGATTAGAGTTCAAGCACGTAATCTGTCCTTACTGCAATTGGAACATCAACCCTCCACGCGCTACTACAATATGGGTAACACCCAAGGTGGCTCCATTCTCTGAACTGCCACTTGTGCCACTGGACTACCAAACGCCTAATTCCTTCAAGGAAACCATATACGAGGACGATGGTTACGAGGAACACATCCAGAACCTCGTTGACAACCTCAACCTTTTGTATGTCGCTATGACACGCGCTGAGAGTTCCCTTTTCATTATTGGTGAACGCTACAAAGAGGATGCGAAGAACAAGAAGAAGTCGTCTGACGAGAAGACGTCTGTTGGCAACCGTTCACGCAACATCTGCATCGCCCTTATGCAACTACCCGAGAGCATTAATGGTTTGCCCGTCCACCTCGATGGTGTTGATGACGACGACGCTGTCCTGTCACTCACATACGGCTGTATGCCTCCTCTTAAGGAGAAGAAGGAGAAAGTCACAGCCAACGTCTTCCTTCCCCGCATACTTCCCTGCGAAACTAATATATGCTCATTTCCTAACAATGCCCAATTCCTACAAAGCAGCGAGAGCCGCCGTTTTGCTAATGACGAAATGGAAGAGGGCGACCGCCAGCGAATGATAAGAATGGGCACCGTGCTCCACCAGTTGTTCTCTACCATACGTACCACTGCCGACATTGAGCCGGCTCTGCAGCGAATGGAGTTCGATGGCACGCTATACGGTGAGGGTATCACCCGTGAGTCTCTTGTTTCATCGTTAAAGGGAAAACTCTCTGACGCAAGGGTATCTGACTGGTTCTCTGACCGTTGGCAGGTATTCAACGAGTGTTGCATCATCTCTCCTGATGGCAGTGAGCATCGTCCTGACAGGGTGATATGCAACGATACCGAGACCATTGTCATCGACTTCAAGTTCGGTAACAAATCCAACGCCCACCAGCGTCAGGTAATGGAATACATGACCCTGCTCAAACAAATGGGAATGCCCAACGTCAAGGGATTCCTTTGGTACGTAACATCATCAACAATCGTTAATGTGTAAGCATAACGTAAACGTCTAAGCATAATGAAAACTTTTCTCGATACAGTAGCAGCTGATCTTTTTCATAAGTATAACGGTGACCTATCTAACGTCACCATTGTCTTCCCTAACAAGCGTGCCTCGCTATTCCTTAACAAGGCACTGGCTAACCTCACCGACAAGCCCATGTGGAGTCCGCAATACACCACTATCAGCGAACTCTTCCGTCAGCACACCTCCCTCGAAACTGGTGACCGCATAAAACTTGTCTGCGACCTTTACCTCTCTTACAAGAAGATTACGGGCAGCGATGAACCCCTCGACCGTTTCTACGGATGGGGCGAACTGCTTATCAATGACTTCGATGACATTGACAAACACATGGCTGATGCCAAAAAGGTGTTCGCTCTGCTCGGTGATATTCATGAACTTGACGGCGTGGAATACCTTACCGAAAACCAACAGCAGGTGCTCCAACAGTTCTTCAGCAACTTCTCGAAAGACCACAATACCGAACTCAAAAAACGCTTCCTCAAGTTGTGGAGCAAATTCTACGACATTTACTCTGACTTCCGCCAACACCTGCGTGAGCAAGGCATAGCATACGAAGGCATGCTCTACCGCGACGTTATAGAACATCTACACGACTGCGAGAGCGACTTTTCTGCTACCACAGACAAACGCACCTACGTCTTCATCGGTTTCAACCTCCTTCACAAGGTTGAAATGGAAATGTTCAGTTTCTACCAGAAACAAGGACTCGCCAAGTTCTATTGGGACTACGATGTCTATTACATGAAAGACAACGAAGCAGGTAAATACATCAAACAATATCTCAAATACTTCCCCAACGAGTTGTCCCCCGACGATGCCACCTACCGCAACTTCGGCAATCAACACGACATTACTTTTATTTCTTCGCCTACCGAAGACCTTCAGGCTCGTTACATTGCGCAATGGCTTACCCCCGAACGCATTGCGGCAGGTCGTCGTACCGCCATTGTCCTTGCAGACGAAAACCTGCTCGAAACCGTTCTACACTGCCTACCTCCTACGGTAAAGAGCGTTAATATCACAACGGGCTATCCTTTGGAGAAATCTGTTATATCATCCTTCGTACGCCTTTTGTCCATAGTTCTGCAACACAGATCTTACACCTTACATAACGTCAATGGTGTCCTTCGCCACCCATTAGCAAAGTACATTTCCAACAATGCCGCTGAACTACACGATACTCTCAACGACAGTCTCTTGTACTACCCCTCTTTCCGCGACCTGTCCGTTGACGAAAACATGGCAGAACTGTTCCGTCCTTTGCAAAACCGTCAAGACTGTAACGAACTTAACGACAGGCTCCTGTGGGCTATCAAGACCATTGCCAACAAGATTCCTGAGGATGACGACTTCCTGCGCGAAGCCATCTTCCGCATGTTTACCGTGCTCAACAGGGTTAAGAACCTCAACCCATCGGAGTGGAGCATATCTATGTATATGAGTATTATACAGCAGATTGTTCGTGGAACAACTGTTCCTTTTCATGGCGAACCTATCGAAGGCATACAGATAATGGGCGTACTCGAAACAAGAAACCTTGACTTCGAACATCTCCTTCTTCTTTCATGCAACGAAGGCAAACTGCCTGCCAAAATCAACGACACGTCTTTCTTGCCACACTCTATTCGCCACGGCTACGGACTGACTACTATTGACAATAAGGTTGCCATTTACGCCTACTATTTCCACCGCTTGCTGCAACGCACTTCCGACGTACACATTACCTATAACAGTTCTACATCTAACGGACAAACGGGCGAAATGTCGCGCTTCATGCTACAGATGATTGCTGAAAGCGGACTCGCCATTAACCGCCAAACCTTAATGGCTAAACAAGAGGCTAACATCTATCACCCCCAAGCGAAGGAAAAGACTGATGATATAATCAACAAACTATTAAACATCAATTCTATCTCTCCTTCGGCTCTCGGCACATATCTACGCTGTCCCGTAAGGTTTTACTACAATTACGTAGCAAACATCAAGGACGACAATGATAGCGACGAGGAAGACATGGACGCACGCACCCTCGGCAACATCTTCCATAAGGCTGCCGAACTAATGTATGCATCTGTAAAGGGACGTCCTATGAACACAGACTACATTGACTCTCTGCTCAAGGAGAAAGGCAACGTTACACTCGCAAGCCTTACTGACAAAGCTTTCCGAAGCGAACTGTTCCAGATTAAGGACGACAACCGTCCTACACCAAGGCTCAACGGCTTACAGTTAATTAACCGCGAGATGGTCATTACATTCCTTAAACACACCCTGATGTTCGACCGACGCTACGCCAAGAACTGTTTCACCGTGCTCGATACGGAGCAAAAATACTACACTACGATACAGGTCACCGTCAACGGTAAAACCCACGATATTAAGATTGGTGGTACCGTTGACCGACTCGACATGTACGTTGACGCTGATGGCAGCAAACACCTACGGGTGGTTGACTACAAGACGGGCAGAAAGAAAGGTGATTTCAATATGAATGACGTCGCAGACATCTTCAACCCAAAGAACATCGAGAAACACTCTGACTATTTCCTCCAGACACTGCTCTACTCTCTCATTCTCAGCAAGAGATACGCAGACCCCATATCACCCGTACTCCTTTATGTACAACAGTCAGATAAAGAAAGCTATGAGCCACACCTCTTCATCAGCAAGGAATGTATCATGGACATACGCAACTACGCCCAGGAATACGAAGAAGGAGTGAAAGAACTTGTCGCTACTATACTTGACAAACAAATTCCTTTCACCCCTACTCCTTATACGGATAGATGCGACAAGTGTCCTTACGCTTCCTTCTGCTCTTGATTTTCTTCCAATACTACTTTCACACGAGAGATACGACGCTGCTCCTTCTTTAGCACCTCAAAAGTGATGTTCTTATATTTGAACTTCTCATGAACACTTGGGAAATCCCCCTTCAGTTCAAGCATAAGTCCTGCTATGGTGTCAGCGTCTATCTCCTCGTCAAAGAAATCATCGTCAAGGTCCAACAAACGCGAGAAATCTACCAGTTTCGTCTTGCCTTCAAACACATACGCGTTGTATGCCAGTTTTACATACTGCATATCGTCTTCATCATACTCATCGTTTATCTCGCCTACTATTTCTTCCAAAATATCCTCCAGCGTAACGATGCCACTGGTGCCGCCAAACTCATCCACCACAATGGCTATGTGCACCTTGTTCATCTGGAACTCGTGCAACAGGTCATCGATCTTCTTTGTCTCTGGCACGAAGTAAGCCTGGCGTATCAGGCTCTGCCAACGAAAATTGGCGGGTTTCCCTATGTGTGGCAGTAAGTCCTTGATATACAACACGCCGCGTATATTGTCCACATTCTCCTGATACACGGGTATGCGACTGTAGTTATTATCTACCACGCACTTCAACACGTCCGCGAACGACGAACGTATATCAATATCTACTATATCCTGACGGCTGGTCATAATCTCCCTCACCATCTCGTCACTAAAGCGGATAATGCCCTGCAGCATATCCTTCTCTTCCTTGATATCCTCTTTGTCCGTAATCTCTAAGGCGTGACCTAACTCATCGACGCTAATAACATGATTCTTGCGCTGCACTATTTTCTCGGCAAGGATGCCCGATTCTATCAGCAACGTCTCTATAGGCCAGAACAACTGTCGTGCAAACATTATTCCGTTCACAACACGCCTACAAAACTTCAGTGGCGAGATACGTGAATATACTTTAGGGATAATCTCGCCAAACAACAACAGCAGAAACGTAAGAAGAACCGTTATACACAGAAACTGTAACCAGTATGCCGCACCGAAATCTATTACCGAGGCAATGACATAGTTCAGCAACATGATTATCGTCACGTTGACGAAATTATTTGTTATGAGTATGGTGGCAAGCGTACGTTCTGAATCATCACGCAGCGTCATTATCTTTCTGTCACTGTCTCTTTCCTCATCCAGTTCCGCCACATCGTTGGGCGACAGACTGAAGAAGGCTATCTCCGAACCACTTGCGAAGCCCGACAACACCAACAGAACCACTGCCAGCACCAGACAGAATATTACAGAGAAGTCAGGTGCCACCACATGCACCTGAGAACATAACGAGTATAAATCTGATAAATCCAAAATTCCTATTCTATTTTATTTTTTATCGTCACCAAGTAACTATTCAGCGATGGTAACTTTATTTGGCTGCGCCAGACTACTGCTGTGGCGTTACTGCGCTTCCACCTTGTTGTGATGCCTGCTGTCGAGGCGTTAGCAACTCCATGCTGTCAACTATTATCTCCACAGCGGTTCGCTCTATACCTCTTTTGTCATCATACTGGCGATACTGTAAGCGTCCCTCCACATACAATTTGTCTCCCTTATGAACATAATGCTCAACCACCTTCGCCAGTTTGCGATAGAACACCAGGTTGTGCCAGTCTGTTCTGTCAGGAATACGTGTACCGTTGGGTAATACGCCACCCTTTTCGTTAGTAGCAAGCCTTAGCGTTGCTACCGACTGGTCAGCATCATAATACCTCACGTCAGGTTCTACACCAACGTTACCTATCAGCATTACCTTATTCATACACAATAATATACTATATATTACATATATATTACTTGCATTTTCCCAAGTACTTATACATGAAGTTCTTGCCCTTACATGATGGGAACTGCGAACGGCTGTCCACTCTCTGTGCCAGATGCTCCGTGATACGATTGTAACACTCCATGGCAGAGCGTGCCTTTACGCGAGCGGTAAACGTGGTATCACGATACTCACACTTGCCCAGGTGGTTTACCACGACACGCTTAAACTCCACCGTGCCTTCATACCATCCTGGCTTCTCCACATTAAGGTACATCTGTTCCCTTGCCTTGGCATCACTATTCGATGGGGTTCGCAACGCCTTCTTGTCCTTAAAGTCCTGCATTGACGCCGCCTCGGTCTTTATCATTATAAAGTACACACGCGGACGAACCTTATACCTCTTAGGAAACTGCACGTCACTCGCCACATATTCCCTAAGATCCTTTACCATTGCTGGTGTCACCGTAATATCTGGAATAGAATCTAAGAAATAGATAGCCTCATCTACATTATGTACGAAAGTTTCATTATCAAAATACCTGATGTAATAATTCATGTTACTTTTTTAGATATCAGTATTATAAAACAATAAAGATTTAGGATATAGAATAACATAACCTTCTATTTTCCCAAATCTCAACTTATGCATGCTGACAAAACCACTATCAGCATCATTATTACCTACTTTTTATAAAAAATGGAGCGGAAAACGGGACTCGGACCCGCGACCCCAACCTTGGCAAGGTTGTGC
>DAIUFT010000054.1:0-19894 GCA_036844425.1 Prevotella sp.
TTTGGCGGGGGAGGGCAACCTTCTTCATGTCTCCAAACTATCTCAAAAATCTATGACATAAATTATACCAATTTATTCTTTCACCGTCACTAACTTGGGAGTCTTCATTGATAATCAAAATATTGATGCGATAATTCTATATTACGCAATTTTCCGAATTTCCCAAATTTACCATTTTCGCCAGCAACACATAGCCTCAATATATATATCTATATATCAAACAGTTACAACATCACATCGCATTATGTCTTAATACAGAAAAGCTCTACAGTTTTTAACAATTCAAAAACTGTAGAGCTTTTCTGTATTAAGACATTTCCCAAATTTACCATTTTTGGATGGTACTGAAGGACTGACGGAATGTGACATAATGATTAAGCCCAAATCACGTATGTGATTTGGGCCGAAATGCATCGTTATGAGGGTGATTTATATATTGTCCCCGCAATAAAAAGTGTTCAAAATTATTTTGATCTGTACGGTTGCAAATCATAGTTAGACACCGCGCCTACTACCTTGAACATTATTTTGTGATGGTGTGAAGCATGCTTCGCGCTGCCTCAATGATAGTATCCAAGCCTTTGGACATGTCTTCATCTGTGATGCCTACACTGACATCTGGGGCTATTCCGTTCTCGGTACTGTTGCCGTCAACATCTGACATTGGACAGGCGGAGAAACGTACGCTCCAACCATTGGGAAGTTCCGAGGAGTATGGCATGCCTGAACCTCCACCTGTATGGTCGCCTACAATCGTTACCTGGGGCATACGCTTCATGTATTTCACAAACTCGTTGGCTGCACTGTACACACCGCGGTTTGTCAACACACAGGCTTTCTTCTGCCATCGTATGCCGGCAGCGGGCGAGATCCATTGTTCTTCTGGAGCGGAGAAGTCGTTATGACCCGTACCGGTCTTGTGTTGCATATAGCCTACGAGCGTCTTCTCATTACAGAAACGTGCGGCTACCCGCTCGGCTTCCGTTAACATTCCACCGCCATTGTCTCGCACATCTACTATCAAGCCTGTACACGGGGCAAGATACAACAACACTTCGTCGAGGTTTCCATCACCTATGGCATCAGAGAAAGACGAGAGTCGGATGTAACCTATATTATCGTCCAGTATGCGGTAGTACATGCCTGAGGCTATGCGGTAGTCGGTACCGAGATAACGGCGCTGCAACGTATCGGAGAAGTTTGCTGGATAGGCTTCTTTCCACGACCAGTTACGGGCATAGTCGAAAGAGGCGGAGAGGTTTACATGACCATCACGCAGTTCCCCTATCATGTTGCCGAGAAACTCGAAGAGTTGCATGCGCGACATATTCTGGCTGACATTAGCGGCATAACGCGAATGGACATCGTTCCAATCTACTCCCAACTGTTGCTGTTTCTCACTAAAGAAGCAGTAGTGCTCGTCCATTATCTTCCACAGTGCCTCCATGTTGTCACGTGGGGTGTTATCATATTCATCCACATCTACACAGGAGATGAGGGTAAACACGACCAGAGTAACAGCACAAAGGTAAGTGGAAAGTGTACGGTTTATCATTATTCTTTACGTGTTTTGGGCAATACGAGATTGAGAACAACGCCGACCACGGCTGAGAGTCCTATACCCGAGATGGCGAAACTACCTGACGAGAGAACGGCTCCACCGAGACCCATGGTAAGCATTACGGAGATGATGATAACGTTGCGGGTATCATTCATATCTACCTTATTCTGCATTAGGTTCTGAACTCCTACACTGGCGATGGTGCCAAAGAGCAATAACATTATACCGCCAAGCACTGCCTGTGGTATGCTCTGCAGCAAAGCACTTAGTTTTCCAAGTATTGAGAAACAGATAGCGGTGGCTGCTGAGATGCGTATTACGGCTGGACTGGTTACCTTTGTTATTGACATTGCACCTGTTACCTCTGAATACGTAGTCTCTGGAGGTCCTCCGAGGAAGGCGGAGCATAAGCATGCCACACCGTCTCCGAGCATGGTGCGATGCAGTCCAGGGTCTTTCACAAAGTCTTTCTGTGCTACCGCACCTACTACATACACGTCGCCAATATGTTCAAGGACAGGGGCGATGGCTACGGGTATCATGTATAGGAACGGACTCCATTCAAAGTGGGTCATGGTGTCTAAACTTACTGGACAGGAAAGCCACGAAGCAGCAACCACGCCCGAGAAATCTACCTCGCCCAAACATATCGCAAGGATATATCCTACAACCACGCCTGTGATTATTGGCACAAGTTTCATCAGTCCTTTGCAAAAGGTCAGTACGAGTATGGCGGTTATCAGCGACGTGAAGGCAAGCACCCAGTTGGTCTTAGCCATATCAACAGCACTGCCTGAAAGGGACAGACCTATCAGGATTATGGCTGGACCTATTACTACTGGCGGGAAAATACGGTCAAGGAGTTTCTTGCCCTGCCACTTTACAAGCGCACTCATAATGAAATAAACAAGTGAGACACTGGTCAGTCCGGCTATTGTGCCCGGCAATCCCCACTGTTTAGTGGCTGCTATGATGGGGGCTATGAAGGCAAACGAACTGCCAAGGAATATTGGCACTTTGCCTTTTGTTATGAAATGAAAAAGAAAGGTTCCCACACCTGCGGTGAAGAGAGCCGTCGCTGGGTCGATGCCTATCAGCAGAGGCACCAGAACCGTTGCGCCAAATGCCACAAAGAGGAATTGTATTCCCACTATGGTCTTCTTCGTAATTGATAACTGCTCGGTATCCATTTTTTTGTTTTTATTGATTGTTCTATGTTTTTCTTACTTATTCACCACTAATCCTATCGTTGCAGCATTGTAATACTGGTGTTGTTTTAGGTTATTTGGCTTTGCCTGCCGATAGTCTCCAAGGTAACCTACACGCAGGGCATACTTTGCAGAGAATGGTATATCAACACTAAAGTGATGCCTTAATTGAGGTGTCGCAACTGAAGTGAACACCACGTTGTGGTCATAATTGCCACGATTGAATATCTCATAGTACGACTGGCCATAGTTTGGCGAGAACATTATGCCAACTAACGGCATGCGGGCTTCCCAATTTAGGCGGAAGGTTCTGCCCCATAAGGGTAAGTCATAACGTAACATTACGTGTGGACCAATGCCTAATGACATGTAGCCCTGGGCGGGATTATTGCTTGAGGTACGCGTATTGTACGTAAAACCTACATTATAATCTACCATGCCACCTGCATAAAGATGCAGACGCTCACCGCAAAAGCGCGCTTTATACATCATGCTATAAGCGAAATCGTAACTACCACTGAGTTCACTCGCTGTGTTAGCACGATTATCTACGGTAGCGATACGACCTTCATGAGTCAAGACATACGCCAAGGGACGCTTCTTACTGTGGCGCAATACCTCGGAAATAAAGCGTCCTTCAAAACCGCTGTACTTCTCTGGCGACAGGTATGTATCGAGAATATTGGTGTTACCAAACGCAAATTGCGTTGCCACCTCCTGTGCCATCGATGGCAAGGAGAGTGACAACGCAATCGCTATTATTATATGTCTTATCATTTTATGACGCTTTATATGGGCATTTTCTATCACGGAGAGCAACGTTCCTCTGCACCGAGATGCCGTTCGCTACACTCCGCTACGATTATTTCTACACAGATACGCTATACATCCAGCACCTAAATATTTGCATAATGTGCAGAAATGGCAGAAACATTACAGGCTATTCAAAGAGGTTTAACTGTCCTGTTATCTCATCCTCCACCTGTTGTTGACTTTTCCCCGCATCTGGGTCGAGGTTCTCTACTTCTGGTTCTTCATTAGAACCGTTATCGTCATCCTCGTTCTTTTCTTCAGGGAAGCGTGTCGGTTCAAGTTCTTCCACATTCTCAATGGCAAAAGTACTGATACGTTTTCCTTTGGCCTTGAAGCCCTTTACTGCTATAAACTGCTCTGCATCGATCTCCATCGGCTCACGGAAAGCATCATTTCCGCCAAAGGTTACGAGCACACGAGGATACGTCTGGTCGGTAAGCAACATCAACTTGTTCTTCGGATTTTCTCCTCTGAAACTACGGTGGTTCTTTATTGCCTCCATAGTGAAGCGCTTAATGTAACCATAACCGTGGTTGTCGGCATCGAGAATTACTGCTGTCCATGGTTTGTGCTCATCCCATTTCTCTATGCGCATGATGTTCTGCTCAAAGTGATTGTTAGGATCTGGTGTGGTGATATAGAATTCTCCATTATCAAGAACCACCAACACACTATCGTCATCATGGAACTTTCCTAACGATACACCATGCGAATCATAGTTCAAACGGTTCACATCGGCATCCCACCAGACTTCTCTTCCGCCAAGGGTAGAATGTCCATGACTCTTAAGACCTATCTTGTGGATTGGCATTCGCGAAAGAATATTACCACGCGCAGCACGTCCCTTGACAAGTATTTCAGCAAAGTCTTTGTCCATAAAGAGTCGCTTTACCTTCGGACCTGGCTCGAGCGTTACCTTTATCACTTCGGCTTCGCCATTTGGATTGGCACTAAAATAGAGCACACGACTTCCTTTCGTACCCATGGTGAGGTCATATTCCTTGTCACGTGTGCAGGCATCAAAGTAGAATCTCTTTATATAGCACGTGCCACCTGTACCGTCACGATACACCACATTATATATAGTACGACGGTCATTACGCTTCCAAACACCGACATAGAGCACATTCTTTCCTACGTTTATCTTCTCGGCAATGCGCATTACCTTGAACTTTCCGTCACGATAGAATACTATCACATCATCAATGTCTGAACAGTTGCTGACGAATTCTGCCTTCTTCAGCCCAGTACCGATAAATCCTTCTTGGCGGTCTATGTAGAGTTTCTCGTTTGCTTCGACAACCTTTGTTGCCTCGATAGTATCAAAGTTACGGATTTCCGTTAGGCGAGGATGCTCTGGACCATACTTTTCTTTTAAGTGTTCATACCATTCGCAGGTGATATCAACAAGGTGGGCAAGGTCATGGTCTATCTGTTTTATCTCGGCTTGTATGCGTGCTATGAGTTCGTCTGCTTGGTCCTTTGAGAACTTGAGTATGCGTTTCATCTTTATCTCCATAAGGCGCAGGATATCTTCCTTGCGCACTTCACGCACTAACTGTGGATAAAACGGAGTCAGCCTCTCATCTATATGCTCACACGCCTTGTCCATAGACTCAGCGTTTTCGTACTTCTTATCCTTATATATTCGTTCCTCTATAAATATTTTTTCGAGTGAACAGAAGAACAATTGCTCTAACAACTCACCACGACGTATCAACAATTCACGCTGCAAAAGGGTCTTTGTCTGGTCCGTACTCTCACGAAGTACCTCGCTAACAGTTAGGAATTGTGGCTTTTTATCCTTGATAACGCAACAGTTTGGTGATATACTCACCTCACAATCCGTGAACGCATAGAGGGCGTCCAGCGTCTTATCTGATGACACTCCTGGCGTCAGATGCACAAGAATCTCCACATTAGCCGCCGTAAGGTCTTCCACTTTGCGCACCTTTATCTTTCCTTTATCAACAGCCTTTGTTATACTGTCAATAAGAGTCTCTGACGTTTTAGAGTAAGGTATATCACGTATAACGAGCGTTTTCTGGTCTATCTTCTCTATCTTGGCACGCACCTTTATGCTACCTCCACGCTGACCGTCATTATACTTTGATACATCAATAGAGCCACCTGTAGGGAAGTCAGGGTACAAATGAAACTCCTTTCCACGCAAATAGGCTATTGCCGCATCACATATCTCAACAAAGTTGTGCGGCATTATCTTAGAATTAAGTCCCACGGCAATACCTTCTACACCCTGCGCCAATAGCAATGGGAACTTAACGGGGAGCGTTATCGGCTCCTTGTTACGTCCATCGTATGACATCTGCCAGTCTGTAGTCTTTGGATTAAACACCGTCTCCAGTGCGAATTTAGAGAGTCTTGCCTCTATATATCGCGGTGCCGCAGCCGAAGAACCAGTGAGTATATTACCCCAGTTTCCCTGAGTGTCAATCAAAAGGTCTTTCTGTCCCATCTGCACCAATGCGTCACCTATGGAAGCATCACCATGAGGATGGAACTGCATGGTATGACCTACGATATTTGCCACTTTGTTATATCTACCATCATCCATTCTTTTCATGGAATGGAGAATACGTCTCTGCACTGGTTTCAGACCATCTTCTATGTGAGGAACGGCGCGTTCCAGTATAACATACGAAGCATAATCAAGGAACCAGTTTTGATACATGCCACTGAGATGATGTACTACGGAAGCATCAAAACGATTGGCGGGACGGTAGTCTGATGACTCCGTCTCGCCAATCTCTTCTGCTGACGCCACATCTTCTTGTGATTCAGCAGTCTTATCTATGTTTTCTGTTATTTGCTCATCTTCAGGTGGAAGATTCTTCTCGTCAGACATAGTATGCGTTTTTGTTTATTGGAAGGTTGGGAATTTTTCTCCCGAATGCACAAATGAGTGCAACGTCAAATCAAATACCAACACACTGTAAGCAGGAATATTACTACGGTCAGTCGTTCCATATGCTAATTGGTAAGGTATCAGTATCTCCCAACGGTCGCCAACGTGCATGTATTGCAACGCTGTAGCAAAGCCGTCAATCAATCCACTCACCTGATATGATGCTGGAATTATCGTACTGTTGTTGTACTCACCACTCCATGAGGTATCAAACTGATAGCCTTTAGAACCGAACGACACTGACTCCGTATTATAAGACAGTGACGGTATCAGGTTTCCTCTCACATGAACACGCACCGAATCAGTATAAAGTGGAGAATCCGCATAGGCTGGTGTCGTTACCTCATCATGCTGTTCTTTTTGACTTAAAACATGGGCTATGATATAGTCCGTGTGCGGTCCCTCCTTGGTTTGGTCCTTTGAAAAACACTTTATAACCTTCCACTTAGTGGGATTTACTGCTATACTGTCAAGTGCTCGCTGGTACTGCTGCTCAAAATAAGCATCATTCTTCTCTTGCCAGTTATCATATTCTGTGCTGGACGTGTCCGTCTCCGAACAAGAAACAAACAGAACAGTACAAACACACGACAGTATAGTAAACAGTATTTTTCTCATCTTGTTGATATTTGTAATAGTATCGTCACCGAAATCTTAGAGTCTCTTCAACAGTGAAGTGATAGAAACCTGGTCTTCGATGATACCACGGAGTTCTGAGATGTTCACTCTTTTCTGCTCCATTGTATCACGATAACGCAGGGTTACAGTATTATCCTCCAGTGTTTGGTGGTCAACAGTAACACAGAATGGTGTACCGATAGCGTCCTGACGACGATAGCGCTTACCTATCTGATCCTTCTCCTCGTACTTACAGTTGAAGTGGAACTTAAGATCATTCATTATCTCCTGTGCCTTCTCAGGCAGACCATCCTTCTTTGTGAGTGGGAATACAGCAAGTTTTACTGGCGCAAGAGCTGCTGGCAAATGTAAAACAGTACGTGTTTCACCATTCTCCAACTTCTCTTCCTCATAAGAGTGGCACATGATAGAGAGGAACATACGGTCAACACCGATAGATGTCTCGATGACATACGGAGTATATGACTCATTCATCTCTGGATCAAAGTACTTGATTGACTTACCAGAGAACTTCTCATGCTGCGACAGGTCGAAGTTAGTACGAGAGTGAATACCCTCTACCTCCTTAAATCCGAATGGCATGTGGAACTCAATATCTGTTGCGGCATTAGCATAGTGAGCCAACTTATCGTGGTCATGGAAACGGTAGTTTTCAGCTCCGAAGCCGAGGTTCTGGTGCCACTTCATACGTGTTTCCTTCCACTTTGCGAACCAATCAAGTTCTGTTCCTGGCTTAATAAAGAACTGCATCTCCATCTGTTCGAACTCACGCATACGGAATATGAACTGACGTGCAACTATTTCGTTACGGAATGCCTTACCTATCTGGGCGATACCGAAAGGTATCTTCATACGACCAGTTTTCTGAACATTAAGGTAGTTTACGAAAATACCCTGTGCAGTCTCAGGGCGCAGGTATATCTTCATTGAGCTATCTGCCGACGCACCCATCTCTGTTGAGAACATAAGGTTAAACTGGCGCACATCAGTCCAGTTACGAGTACCTGATATTGGGCAAACTATTTCCTCGTCAAGGATAATCTGCTTCAGCATATCAAGATCCATATCGTTCATTGCCTTTGAGTAACGAGCATGCAAATCATCATACTTCTTTTGGTTCTCAAGCACACGAGGATTGGTCTGGCGGAACTGTTCCTCATCGAAACTGTCTCCGAATTTCTTCTTTGCCTTGGCTATTTCCTTAGCAATCTTGTCCTCATATTTTGCCATTTGGTCCTCAATGAGGACGTCCGCACGGTAACGTTTCTTTGAATCACGGTTATCAATGAGAGGGTCATTGAATGCATCTACGTGACCAGACGCCTTCCAAATAGTAGGGTGCATGAATATAGCAGAGTCGATACCAACGATATTGTCGTGCAGTAATACCATTGACTGCCACCAATACTGCTTGATATTGTTCTTCATCTCCACACCGTTCTGACCGTAGTCATAGACTGCGCCCAAACCGTCATAGATATCGCTTGAAGGGAATACGAAACCATACTCCTTACAGTGACTTACTATTTTCTTGAAAACGTCTTCTTGCTGTGCCATTGTTTTATTTTATTTTTAATATGTTTATTTTCCTACAAAGTTACTACTTTTTCTTGAATGTACAGTATTTTTCGCACTTTTTAACCTAAACCACTACTGATACTACACTACAAGACTAAAGAGAGACTTCCTTGCTGCATAATTTTTTAGTTAGCGTTCTCTGATATATACATCAGTCTTACGAGTCTGATATTATCGTCTGAATAATCTCCTGCAAACTCATTAAAGGCTTCTTCTATATCGTCCGTCTCTGCTTCCTCAAAATATGAGTAGATATCATCATACTCATCATCATCCATAATGTCGCTGACATAATACTCTATGTCCAGTTTCGTTCCACTATAGACTATCGCCTCTAATTCATCAAGCAATTCTTCGAATTTTATTCCTAACGACTTTGCAACATCGTTCAGTGGTATCTTGCGGTCCACGCACTGCACAATCTTCAGTTTACGCATTGAGTTCTTTGCCACACTGCGCACCCTCATATCAATAGGTCGCTCTATATCGTTATCTTCGCAATACTTCTTTATAAGGTCACAGAATGGCTGTCCGTAGCGTTTCGCCTTACCCTGCCCTACACCTTGCACGTTAAGTAACTCCTGGAGTGTCATTGGGTATATCGTAGCCATTTGTTCCAACGAACCTTCCATAAAGACGATGTACGGCTGTACACCATGCTTCTTTGCTTCGCTTTTACGCAAATCCTTCAACATTGCGAAGAGCGTAGGGTCCAATGCCCCCGCTCCGCTTGACGGTCCTTCTGGATTCTCATCATTAAAGGTATTGTCTTCCGTCACGAAGAAATCCCCATGTTGCTTCATCCATCGCTTTCCTGCGGCTGTAACCTTCAGGTTTCCGTATGTTTCTATATCCTTCTTTAGATATCCATCTACTATGGCTTGCCTTAGGATTGGGTTCCACAACCGGTCATTCATTCCCTCGCCACATCCGAAATCTGGCAAGAGATGATGCTTATGCGCCTCCAAATCGTCTGTAGCACGTCCTTTTATAAAATCAAAGACATACTTACTACGATAGTTTTCCTTCAGCGCCAGTATGGCGGTTATCATCGCCTCCAGTCCTTTTGACGCCTCTATCTTCTTCTTCGGATGCAAACAGTTATCACAGTTCCCGCAGTTATCTTTCGGATAATCTTCGCCAAAATACTTCAGCAGCATCTTCCTTCGGCATATAGACGACTCTGCATACGCTGCGGTTTCCTGCAACAGGTGACGTCCTATTTCCTGTTCGTTCGCCTGCTTGCTATCCATAAACTTCTCCAGTTTCTGCAAGTCCTTTTGCGAATAGAAGGCTATGCATATTCCTTCGCCGCCATCTCGTCCTGCACGTCCCGTCTCCTGGTAATAACCTTCCAACGACTTTGGTATGTCATAGTGTATAACAAACCTTACATCTGGTTTATCAATACCCATACCAAAGGCTATTGTCGCTACTATCACGTCAAGTCTTTCATTCAAGAAGTCATCCTGTGTCTGGCTTCTCACTGCCGTATCGAGTCCTGCGTGGTATGGTGCAGCCTTTATATCGTTAGTTTTAAGGACCTCGGCAAGTTCCTCTACCTTCTTTCGGGCAAGACAATATATGATACCACTTTTGCCTGCATGCTGCCTAACAAACTTTATTATCTGTTTGTCAACATCCGCAGTCTTGGTGCGTACTTCGTAATAAAGGCTCGGACGGTTAAACGAACTCATAAAGTCCTTCGCCTCTGATATTCCGAGATTCTTCTTTATATCCGTGCGAACCTTTTCCGTTGCCGTTGCTGTCAGTGCTATTATCGGTGCTCGTCCTATCTCATCTACGATAGGGCGAATACGTCTGTACTCTGGTCTGAAGTCATGTCCCCACTCTGATATGCAGTGTGCCTCATCAATGGCATAGAACGATACCTTCACACTTTTAAGAAAATTCACATTTTCCTCCTTCGTCAACGACTCTGGTGCGAGATACAACAGTTTTGTCACGCCGTCCTTAACATCTTTCTTTACCTTGTCAATGGCACTTTTATTCATTGACGAGTTAAGACAATGCGCAACGCCATCATGCTCACTTATGCCATTGATAACGTCCACCTGATTCTTCATCAGCGCAATAAGCGGCGATATAACTATCGCTGTCCCATCCATTATGAGCGACGGTAATTGATAACACAACGACTTACCGCCTCCTGTTGGCATCAGTACAAAAGTATCATTACCGTCCAGCAGGTTGCGTATTACCGCCTCCTGCTGGCCCTTGAATGTATCGAATCCGAAGTATTTCTTCAGTTTTTCTGTCAGGTTTACTTGCATAGGTGAGTGGATAAAATATATTTACAAGCCTTTCGTCAATTGTGACTCTGCATATTCTTTTGTCACTTCAAACGATGTTATGCCCTTTGTTGGGGCATCAAACATTGCGTCCGTCATGATATTTTCTACTATAGAGCGCAGTCCTCGTGCTCCGAGTTTGTACTCTACCGCCTTATCTACAATATAATCCAACGCTTCTTGTGTAAACGTAAGGTCTATATTGTCCATCTTAAACAGTTTTATGTACTGTCTTACGATGCTGTTCTTAGGTTCAACGAGTATTCTGCGCAACGCATCATGATCAAGAGGGTTAAGATGTGTCAGCACTGGCAGACGTCCTATTATCTCTGGTATCAACCCAAACGACTTCAAGTCCTGTGGCACGATGTACTGCATCATGTCCTTCTTGTCTATGTTACGTGTATTCTGCACGCTGTTATAACCTACGGTATGCGTATTCAATCGCTGAGCTATCTTGCGCTCTATACCGTCGAACGCGCCACCACACACGAAGAGAATGTTTCGTGTATCAACGTGAATATAGTCTTGGTCCGGGTGCTTACGTCCTCCCTTTGGCGGTACATTCACCATCGTTCCCTCAAGGAGTTTCAACAATCCCTGCTGAACGCCCTCACCACTCACGTCACGTGTGATGCTTGGGTTATCCGACTTACGAGCAATTTTGTCTATCTCGTCGATAAAGACAATACCTCTTTGTGCCGCCTCAAGGTTATAATCGGCTACTTGCAGCAAACGCGATAGAATACTTTCTACGTCCTCGCCCACGTATCCGGCTTCTGTGAATACGGTTGCGTCAACGATAGTAAACGGCACGTTGAGCAGTTTCGCTATGGTACGCGCCATGAGGGTCTTACCCGTACCTGTAGAGCCTACCATTATTATATTACTCTTCTCTATCTCTACGCCATCCTTATCCTCTGGCTGTGAGAGTCGCTTGTAGTGGTTATACACCGCTACCGAGAGGTAACGCTTTGCCTCGTCCTGACCTATTATATATTGATCAAGATACGCCTTTATCTCTGTAGGCTTCGGCACATCTTTCATTTCAAACTGTGCTTCACTGCCATTTCCTGCATTTGTGTTTGTCGCAGTGCCAAGAGCCGACTGCGCTATGTGCCATGCCTGTTCTGCACAGTTCTCGCATATATAACCATTGATGCCCGTAATGAGCATGCGAACCTCGTCCTCTCCCCTTCCACAGAAGTTACAAGTCTTTTCTTTTCTCTTTACCATGTAAGTAGATATTCAAAATTATCTTTTAGAGTTATTTAGAGGTACGCATTACTTCTTAGCCAACACCTGGTCTATCATTCCGTATTCTTTCGCTTCCTCTGCTGTCATCCAGTAGTTACGGTCAGAGTCTTGCCATACTTTCTCATACGGTGTATGTGAATGGTTGCTTATAATAGTATAGAGTTCCTTCTTAAACTTCTGTATTTCTTTTGCCTCTATCTCTATATCACTTGCCTGTCCCTGCACGCCTCCGAGTGGCTGATGAATCATAACACGGCTGTGTGGCAATGCTGAACGCTTTCCTTCCTGACCTGCTACGAGCAACACCGCACCCATTGATGCCGCCATACCTGTGCATATCGTAGCAACATCGCTCGAGATAAACTGCATGGTATCATATATACCGAGACCGGCTGTTACGCTACCGCCAGGAGAATTGATATAGATAGAGATATCCTTACCTGGGTCTGTTGAATCAAGATACAGCAACTGCGCCTGTATTGTGTTCGCTGTATAATCGTTAATTTCGGTTCCGAGGAATATAATACGATCCATCATCAAACGCGAGAACACGTCCATCTGCGTAACGTTCAACTGTCTTTCCTCAAGGATATATGGATTAAGATACTGATTCTGTGCTGCCACTACATCGTCAAGTGCCATTCCGTTCATTCCGAGATGGCGAGTAGCATACTTTCTGAAATCGCTTGTCAAATTCATCTTATATTAAATTCTATTTATAATCGTAATATTCTTCTCTCTGAATGCAAAACGTCATTCATACAACAAAGTTATAAAATAATTTCTTAATAAACAAATTTTTCGGAACTTTTCGCTTTTATTGTAACATTTTTTTTGCGTCATTCTCTAATCGCATATCCTTTTACTTTTCGCTTTTAACATTCCGAAACACTTGCTTACGCCTTTATAACTATCGTGCAACTCTTCTTGCCTTGCCAAACCGAAGTTAAAAACCTCGGTTCCATATTCTTGATGGTTACAAAAAAAGTCCAGACTGCGCATCACAATCTGGACTTTCCTTATACATATTATATTATTATCTTTCCTTTACCGCATATACCATACACCTTTTTTCTCTACCATCGGCACTACTACCTCTTCATGCACGCTGTCGGCAAAGGTTATAGTAAGGAAGGCTTCTGCCGTATGATGCACGGTATCTGCCACGGCACGCGCCGGCTTTACCGACACTATGCCCTTATGCTCCGTGTTCTGGCGTTCTATGAACATCTGCATATTGAGCACCAACTGCCGTCTGTATGCTGGCGGTACACTGTCGCCTTTCAGCGAACCTTCCACGAATGCGTCATAGTCCCCGGCAAGGAGTTGGTCATAATATGCCTTCGCTGCTTGCAGGGCTATCTCCTCTGGCTTCACCTCTTCTTTTCCACATGAGGCAAGGAGCATGGCTGCCAATGCGCATATCAATAGTCTTCTCATTTACTTCTGTCTGATAAAGACATTAATAGGCGTTCCTGTTAGTTCCCAGTTCTCGCGTATCTTGTTCTCAAGGAAACGACGATACTGTTCCTTCACGTACTGTGGCAGGTTAGCATAGAACACGAATGTTGGTATCTGCGTATCTGGTACCTGTGTGCAATACTTAATCTTGATATACTTTCCCTTTACTGACTGTGGCGGTATTGCCTCTATTATTGGCAGCATTATCTCGTTGAGTTTGCTGGTTCCTATTCTCTGTTTACGGTTAAGGTACACCTGTTTCGCCGTCTCGAGTACCTTGAAGATTCTCTGCTTTGTCAATGCCGACGCAAAGACTATTGGAAAATCGGTAAATGGTGCCATGCGTTCACGGATGGCGTTCTCGAATGTTTTGATTACCACCTGCGACTTATCCTGCACCAAGTCCCACTTGTTCACTACCACCACGAGCGACTTGTTGTTCTTCTGTATCAGTTGGAAGATATTCATGTCCTGCGCCTCTATGCCACGGGTTGCGTCTATCATGAGTATGCAGACATCTGAATTTTCTATCGCACGTATTGAGCGCATCACGCTATAGAACTCCAAGTCCTCACTTACCTTATTCTTACGACGTATTCCCGCTGTGTCAACAAGGTAGAAGTCGAAGCCAAATTTATCGTAGCGTGTATAGATAGAGTCACGTGTGGTGCCTGCAATCTCTGTTACAATGTTACGCTCCTCTCCTATGAAGGCGTTGATAATGCTCGACTTACCTGCGTTAGGACGTCCTACCACGGCGAAGCGTGGTATTCCTGTCTCTATGTCATCACCTGTCTGCTCTGGCAGTTCTTCGAGTACCTTATCAAGAAGGTCGCCTGTTCCAAAGCCTGTCACGGCACTGATACATAGTGGGTCACCAAGCCCCAGACGGTAGAAGTCAGCGGCATAGTACTGCTGTTCGTTGTTGTCAGTCTTGTTACTTACGAGTATTACTGGCAGTTTTGTCTTGCGCAATATCTGTGCTACGTCGGCATCAAGGTCTGTTACACCTGTCTGCACGTCAACGAGGAAGAGTACGAGGTCTGCCTCTTCTGTTGCTATCGTTACCTGGCGGCGTATTGCATCCTCAAAGATATCGTCGCTGTTTACTACCCATCCTCCTGTGTCAACCACAGAGAATTCCTTGCCACTCCACTCACACTTGCCATATTGGCGGTCACGTGTAGTGCCGGCTACGTCACTTACTATTGCCTGACGAGTCTTCGTCAGTCTGTTGAAAAGTGTAGATTTTCCTACATTAGGACGACCTACTATTGCTACTAAATTTCCCATTTTTCATTTCCCGTCCTTACGGGTTCCTTAATTTTTGCTCAGTTGTTACACTGGGTTTATATTACTCTGGTTGTTTTATTATAAATTAAAGTTACTTCTTAAACTTGTACGACCTGCTCTTACCATTTTTTTCTACAATTTTAAGCAAATAATAACCTTTACGTAAGTTAGATATATTAATACCATAGTCTTGACTCATATTGTAAGAACCTTGATTTACTATCTTGGGAGCCACATCATCAGTCAATCCGCTACAGATTTTGTATTTAACTATGTCCTCCTTATTTATACAACGTGAAGAACTTCTTTTTATTTTTATCTCATCATTTTTTATTGTTATTTGGGGAGTCAAGTTTGTTGCTGGTGTGATTGGTGCAAGTACATACGGATAACTTACAGTTGAACCATTCTTATTATAGGCTGTTATAGTAAAAGTTGTTGCATATTCTCTATCAACCGTCGCAATAAAGAAACCTTTTTTAAAATCTGTTACTTCATATTCATATGGCAAATCATTCCATTCATCTAATTGTGACACCACGACCTTTGTTGCTCCTTCCACATTTTGCAAACCTATTCTCACGTCTCTGTAGTAATCCTCCTCATTATCCACACGAAGAACATACGACTTAGACATTGCGATACGCTGTGGATAATAATCATAGGCATAATATGACGAACTCGCAACTATAGAGGTACCTACGCCCAAACCACGTCTATATGCATTTGTTATTCTACAGCGCAAATACCCATCACATGTTCTTGCATATTCATCGTTTGAATGGTGAAACTTAAAATCAGAAGTAGAAATTTCTGCAGGTATAAAAGGGAATTCAAATACAACGTCCCATGTACCGTCTTTCAAAAGCAGAGACACTGTTGTCCCCTCAGTGTTTATTCCACCGTTCGTTCTATAGTTTGGATGATACTTATTGAGAGTATCATCTACTGCCGAATATTCCTTTACTATGGATCTCTCTTTAACACTTTCTGACGCTTCATCAGAAAATAGTGAGACAAAATTTGTTTCTAAATTTATAGTCCCATTCATAGGAACAACCTGATCTGAAGACGAAACTTTTTCCGATGCACTTCCACCTATACTTGTATATAATTCTCCTTGCCAATTAAGAATCTCTTTAAACGCATTATATGTTGCAGGCTCAGATATATCTCTAATAAATGTACCACGTCCAAAATTCGGAGAAAGCAATTTGGCTAATTTATACTCGCAGTTAACATCAAACCAATTTAACGAAATCTCACTATCCCACTTTGTTGGTGATGCAACTTTCCACTTATAAGGTGGGACTTCTATATACACAGAATCCCTCAAAGCGTTAAGATAGGCATTGTGTAAGTCTCCATTTATCCCATTAGAATACACATCACATCCCAAACTTGTAAGAATTTTACTTTCATACGGCAATAATCTTTCTGGAACAGCCCGCAAACTTCCACTGTTTACTCTCGTATTTCTCCATATAAAGCCAAAAGATTTAGCCAAATCCCTAAGTACCAATGTTACAAAATCATACCTATCTGCATATGGTTCGTTTTCTATTGAAAAAGAACATGTATTTTGCAGTTTGTTTGACTTATTATAATAAGTCAGAACTATATCTGACATTCTATATATCTTTGATACATCGAGTTCATTATATCTATATGTATGCCTTCTGCCTGTTAACATAGAAAACTGCGTTGCTTTTACTTGAGCAAACGTTGACTGCGAAAAATAAGGATAAGCATCATTATCACATGAGTCATGACCTATAATTTGACAAGCATATTTAGATATAGCATTAGTCTCTTTGTTTTCATCAAGAACTGCCGTCACTCTTATTGGAAATGTCGTAGGTAACGCTTCTTCCCATATTTTGCAAGCATAGTCAAAGGCACCCTTCATCTCACTTGTCCAATTACCTTTATACTCTACGACAATTTTTGTACCTCCGTAAACTCGTCTCACAATAGGTTGACGATAGTCCATTGGAACACATTCCGTATAAACATAATTTTCTTGTTCATACAAATCTTGTGCACTACAATATAATGAGCACAACAAGAGTAAGCAAGACATAAATTTTCTCATAACTTTATTTTTTTTGTCAGTTTTAAATTTTTATGGTCTTGTATTTCTAATATATACAAGCCTTCAGACAAGGAAGATAAGTTTATGGTTTGCGCACTTACTGTATATAAGACACATTGCCCCTTCATATTATATAGATTAACATCACACGGATAAGAAAGGCTTAATATTCTATCAGACAAATAGAAATACGGAGGATCTTGTTCAGTTTTCTCTACGCCTGTCCAATTTCGAATTAAAGGATCTTCTACATAATCAAAAAAACTAACAGTATCCCCTCTTACATATCCAAAATCATTATATGCTATTGTATACAACTTTGTTGATTCATTTGGAAATTCTTGGGTTATAGAATAATAATTGACATCATCTGAGTTAGTTTCAAATGGTTGAATACAACCAAAATATTCCTCATTATTCAAATTTATCAATGTACTTACAAACTCCACGAACTTTGCATTTCTTGCATACAAACGCATTGTCATAACAGGATATTCAAACAGACCATAATCAAACCAAAAATCATCATAAGTGACAACCGCTTGAAGAATTACAGGTTTTGAAGGCAATATATCGAATATCAATTCTATTGTATCACTACCTGCCTCTTTCCCATATATCAGTTTCCCCTTAAACACCTCAACATTATTCTCCAGTTTATACCTATATGCAGTTTTCCAAACATCTTTATAATCATGTGGATCAATAGAAATCGATTGTACATTTTTCCATTCTTTAATCACGGAACATATGCCAGGTACACTTGCATTTTCCACAAGAAGAGACCAATCAACTTTCTTGTCATGTTCTATAATATATGAATCCTTGTATCCTATCGGCTTTTCTTCAAAATACAATTTTGCAAGACTTGTCTGTAGAACAGGAACAGTGGAATTTGCTTTTGATATACATAGCAAGAGTAGCAAGAACATCATCCACATTTTTATATACTTACCTAAAAAGTTTTTCATATTTAATCACCTTACCTCCTTTCACATAGACTAATACCATCCTATTACATTTTGATACTGTCAAGCCTTTTTCTACTTGAGTAAACCTTCCTATTAAATTATTGGTAATATCATATATTTCTACATAATCATATTCATTTTTTTCATTAGAATTTTTCTCACTATATACATTTGCTACATGAACATCTTTTAAAGAATATATATCACTTGGATCTAATTCTATCGATTCCATTACATTACCTAGAGAGTTAGATACTGTGATATACGCTGTTGCGCTTCCCCAAGAATCAACATTCTTCACAAAAAACCTTGTATAATACGTATTTTTCGAAAAATAATTTGTTATACAAGGGTTTGTTTCTTCCTCAATTTCACAGACACAATTTTCGCCTCCACGATAACACACCTCTATTTCTGCATTATAGAAAGTTGGATCCTTTTCATTTTGAGTATATTCAAGAATCTTTATTCTGTCTATTACTGGTGTAGGCTTCAACGATAAATTGTATAGGCATTCTATTTCTTTACCATTCTGTCTGCCTTGATATTTCACTGTACAAGGTATAAAACCGTCTATATTTCTTTTATATATATCAATATTATTAAGTGCTTTAATATTAAATATCTTATCAGTAGACGTAATTTCCTCTACATTACCATCATTCAAAGGAATAGAAAGGGACCAACAATCAGAATCGGTAGCCCCGCCTGTTGTTGAAAGATAAAAACGATAATCAGAGAAAGCAGATGCAATACCTGTATTATCTATCTCATCACAAACAATATGTACATCAGAAACATACTTACGTTGCCAACCTATCTCAGACAAAAGCTCCATTGTTATATCATCAATTGCCAAGTTTCTACTTACATCCGCATAATACATAACAGAAGTAGAGTCACATGAAAATTTTAAAGATTTCCCATTTTCAAACTGTTGTGGGGCATACAGTTTATACCTATCATCTTTCTTTTCTGCATACACGTAACCACAAGTCTGTTGAGCAAAATTCGATATCTGTTTAGTATCCCTTATCGGGATGTCTTTCAACTTTATACCATCTTCAGAAAAAATCAGATTATCAAATACTGTCTTTCCATTAGTTATTTGGAAACTTACAGTATTACGTGGATTTAGTTTTAGAGAAGAGCCATACCCCATCGTTTGAGCAATTGCTTGTATCATTGCCAAAACAAGATTATTAGAAGTTCCATTACTTCCTATTCCCAAACGCCATTCTGTATCAGAATTTATACTAACAAGCGCATCTCGGGACTTATCCAAATTTTCTACAGGATACATATTTCGGTATAAAGACCTTGGCACATATACATTTTCATTTGTATTACATCTATACAATACAGTTGTAACGACATCATTTGATTGCCCAGACTTATAATCTACATCTAAATAGAAATTTTCGCTTATATCTATATATCGTTCCCACGTTGCTGCTGCAATAGATACTGCCAACATAAGGGAGTCTGGCATGTTATCATTAAGGAAATTACATACAATAGTTCCACCTTTTTGTGATGAATATCGACTTTTACAAATTTCTGGATTATTAACCATTCTTTTGGAGAACGTATTATAATCACTCTCAAATATTATCGTTGAATTGTCTTGCGCTTTAATTTCATTAAACACAAATAACAACAATACACAAATAAAAATTTGCTGAAATTTTACAATTCTAACCATCTCTCTATTTCTTTAAGAAAAAATTTGCTAAAATCTAAAGAATAACTTAAAATGAACTATATATAAGAATTTTAC
>DAIUFT010000055.1:0-19741 GCA_036844425.1 Prevotella sp.
TTCCAATTTACATTCGCTTTGGCGAGTTTTTTTTAGCTCATGGATATTTCATATATAATATATTGGTGTTATTTGGTAAGTTGTCTTTGGGTAGAAGCGAAATTCTATGGTGGTCTTATAAAGGGTGGTAATTATAGAACCGCCCTAAAAACTAATAGGAAAGCCAACTGTATGACTTTCCTATTGTTGTTGCGTGTTCAAAACTATTACTTTGTATAGCTATATACTATGTCCATGATCTTCTTTCCTATGGCATCAGCCTCCTCCATGGTGTGTGCCTCGCTGTAAACGCGAATAATAGGCTCGGTGTTTGACTTGCGAAGGTGTACCCATTTGTCAGGGAAGTCGAGTTTAACACCGTCAATATCGTTGACTGTAACGTCTGGCTGCGACTCGTACATTTTCTTAACCTCAGCGAGCAGGGCGTCAACATTTGTCTCAGGAGTAAGGTCTATGCGGTTCTTGGCAATGAAATACTCAGGGAAAGTCTTTCGCAGTTCGCTTACTTTCATGCCTTTCTGGGCAAGAGAAGAGAGGAACAGTGCTATGCCTACGAGGGCATCACGACCGTAGTGGCTCTCTGGATAGATAACACCACCGTTGCCTTCGCCACCGATTACAGCGCCTACTTCCTTCATCTTGGTTGTAACGTTAACCTCACCGACTGCTGCTGCACTGTAAACGCCACCGTGTTTCTCGGTAACATCACGCAGAGCACGTGTGCTGGACAGGTTGCTGACGGTTGCGCCAGGGGTATGAGAGAGTACGTAGTCAGCCACACTGACGAGTGTGTATTCCTCACCGTACATCTTACCGTCTTCACAAATGAATGCCAGGCGATCCACATCAGGGTCAACAACGATACCGAGGTCGTAGCCACCTTTCTTAAGTTCGTCCATGATGCCAGAGAGGTTCTTCTCCAAAGGCTCTGGGTTGTGAGCGAAGTCGCCGTTAGGTTCACCGTTGAGGAACTTGTATTCTACGCCCAAACGGTCGAGGAGGGGAGGGAGGATGATGCCGCCCACGCTGTTGATGGAATCGACAACTACTTTGAAACCAGCCTTCTTTATAGCCTCAGCGTCAACAAGTTTCAGGTTCATTACGGCATCAATGTGTCGCTCATCGAAACTCTCTTCGCTGTATTTGCCAAGATGATCCACGTCAGCGTATTCAAAACTCTCGGCTTCTGCTATGGCAAGAACCTCGGCTCCGTCTGCAGCGGTGAGGAATTCGCCTTTGTTGTTCAGTAATTTAAGGGCGTTCCAGTGGCGAGGATTGTGCGAAGCGGTGATTATTATACCACCGTCAGCACCCGCCATGGTAACAGCGAGTTCTGTAGTTGGGGTTGATGCGAGACCAATGTTGATGACATCGTAGCCCATACCGAGCAGGGTGCCGCATACAACGTTCTTTACCATTTCGCCAGAGATACGTGCGTCACGACCTACGACAATCTTATTACTGCCTGTTGGGGTTGACTTACGTATGAAAGTAGCGTATGCTGATGTGAATTTTACAATGTCAAGTGGGTTTAGTGTGTCACCCGCAGGTCCTCCAATGGTACCGCGGATGCCTGAGATAGATTTAATCAGTGACATGTTTCTTGTTGTTTTGTGTTACTTATATCTTTGTTTTGCAATGATGCCTCGGATGTTCTTGCGGAGCGTTTTGAATGTGCTGAAACAACGTTTGGGAGGTGCAAATATAGCGTTTGGGATGTACTAATAGAGTAATTTGAATGCACTAATATTGTAATTTGAATGTACTAATATAGTAATTTGAATGTACTAATATAGTAATTTGAATGTACCCAAATGTTGTTTAGGCTATGTTTATTCCGCGCGTTTGTAGGTTATGTCGTAGTGACAGGCATATACGTTGCTTGAGGCTTGTGTCTGTCCTTTGTCGTGTGGCACGATAATCTTCACTCTTGCGTGACGGTTTTCGGGGTTGTTGCGACCTGGCTTGATGTATGTTAGTGGTACAAGCCAACCGTTTGGCACGGAACTACTGCTATAGAATGACATCATTCTGCCTTGGGTGAAGGTGCCATTGAAGGTCCCGCTGGTGTTTCTAACTGTCATTTTGGTTGGGAACATGGTCCAATCGTACACACCTTTGTCGGTCAGTTGAAGGGAATCGCCGTTGATATTGAACTCATCAAAACTGCACAATAGATCAGCACTTTCTCCGTCTTCAACCATTTCACCGATGCCTTTATCTACAATCTGCATGTAGATACCAGTACTTTTGAAGAACACGTATTCGTTTTTCTCCACTGATGTAGAGTCTCCTTGAGCGTGGAATGTTTCTTCGCTTATGGGATTGACATTATATTTTACCAGATAATTTGATATGGCAGCCAATTCACGGTCTCTTTGTTCTGCGTATGTTTCGGTGTCGCTGCATGACGTTAACGCCATAGCCGCAAGTGATGCTGCGCAAAATATATGGAGTTTGTTCTTCATTTGTTGGTTTATAAGTATTCGTTTATGGTGCAAAGATACGAAAAAAACGTAACATGATGGGCAAAGTAGCGTTAAAAAACGTTACGTTACCCACCATGTTACGTTTCATGTGGTGTTGTTATTGCGACTATGTTGTTTTTTGTCAGTGCTAAAGCAGGTCTGCATATTTGCGTATTGCCTCTCTTACTGTCTTCTCTGCTTCTGTCAATGAGCAGTAAAGTCTGCCACCAGAAGCGTTTTTGTGGCCACCGCCATTAAAGAATTCCTCTGCCATTTTGTTGCAAGGGAAGTCGTCAACAGAGCGTAGGCTTACCCATATCGTGTTGTCTTTCTCTGTATCTTCACGTAGTGAGATGGATAATCTGTGTCCTTTTATCTGCAGAGGCATATTGACAAGTCCCTCGGCATCGCCCTTAATAAAGTGAAAACGCTTTTGATCTTCGCGCGAAATGGTGTAATACGAGGCGCGATATGGTGTAAGAACCTTTAGTTTCTGGTACAGCACGTATCCCGTAAGACGTAGTCTGTCTATGCTATAGACGTGAAAAACGTTTCGGTAAATCTTGTCTTTGTCAATACCTTTGGCAAGCAATAGGGAGATGATGTAGAAAATTTCAGGCTGTGTAGAGTTGTAAGTAAAGCCGCCAGTATCGGTCATCATGCCCGTATATGTTGTCGTTGCCATTTCTTTTGTCATAGCTTCATAGCCTCCGAGTTGCCATATAAGGCGGAATACAATCTCAGAAGTGCTTGACAGGTCGGGGTGGGAGACCTTAAATGACGCGTTGATTTCGGGATTAAGGTGATGGTCTATCAGTAGGAACTTTGCTTTACAATCCTTTAGTTCTGCCTCTATTGCAGCCCCAGTTCTTGACAAAGTGTTGAAGTCAAGACAGCAAACGAGGTCTGCTTTCTGTATTATCTCATGTGCTTCGTCAGGCTTTTTGTCGTAGCGTAGTATCTTGTTGGAGCCTGGTAGCCACTGAAGAAAGTCGGGGTAGAGGTCTGGCACTATCACAGTTACGTTCTTTCCCTGTTGCTCAAGGTACCTTGCCCATGTGAGCATGGAGCCAAGTGCATCACCGTCAGCATTGATGTGGCAGACCAATGCCACGTTATTAACAGATAAAACGAGGTCGCGCAGTTGTGCGACCTCGTCGTTATTTAAAAGGTTTATATTCATTAAAAGAGTATTGCCTTATAACTTTTGTTGCGTTATTGCTCTTTGTCGATAGTGTAAATACTATCTTTAAATAGCGTTATTGCTAATTGTCGATGGCGTAAATACTATCTTTAAATAGCGTTATTGCTAATTGTTGATAGTGTAAACTTAGAACAGTTTGTTAGGATAAACGCCCTCTTCTACGAGTTTTGCTATGCGTGCCACGGTGTCAGGACGGTCTTCAGAGTATGTTACACCGAACCATTTACTTGTAGTGTCAAGCACTTTACATGTTGCGGTGCCCTCGTTGATGAGTTTGTTGACCATCAATGGGATGAAGAACTCTGACTTGAGGTTTGCGATGTTGGCAGGATCTGAAAGGAACTCCTTAAAGTATTCCTCAGAGTACTTGAAGTAGTCAGGAGTGAATCCCCACATGTTCATGCTTACAGGGCACTTCTCGTCAACTGTAACCCATGCGCCATCGTCAGCGTTATTGTCGCGATAAGCCACTGTTCCGTCTGCCTGACGAGCGATCTTAGTACGCTCTACGCAGGTGGTAAGGCAACCATTAGCGTCTGTAGAGCAGATACCACGGCTTACAGTACCGTTCTCGCTAAGTGTGTTACCTACGCGGAAACCTACCATAGCATACTGACCTGTTGCACCTTCTGGCAATTCTGAGAGGAATTTACCTACTACCATGAATGCATCGCGGTTGTAGAAATCATCGCAGTTGATAACGCAGAATGGCTCTTTGATGATGTCTTTACCCATGAGTACAGCGTGATTGGTACCCCATGGCTTCTGACGACCTTCTGGAACACTGAATCCTTCTGGCAGTGCGTCTATGCTCTGGAAACACAATTCACACTTAACCTTGCCCTCATATTTAGAAAGTATCTGTGTGCGGAACTGCTCTTCGAAGTCCTTACGAATTACCCATACAATCTTGCCAAATCCAGCCTGTATTGCGTCATAGATGCTATAGTCCATTATTGTCTCGCCGTTTGGGCCCAGACCGTCAAGTTGTTTCAGGCCACCGTAGCGGCTTCCCATGCCTGCTGCAAGGAGAAAAAGTGTTGGTTTCATATAAATCCTTTGTTAAAGTGTTATGTATTAGTGCTTCAATAGCGTGTGTTAGTGCTTTAATAGCGTTGCAAAATTACCTTTTTCTTTTCAATAAAATGTAATTTTTAATAAAATTAACACGGCAAAATGGTAATTTCTGTGCTTTTTGTGCGATGTGTACCCACACAAGATTTTGCTTAATTCATAATTCACAATTCATAATTCATAATTACCTTGCGTGTTGGCGCTTTTGCTGTTGCGTTTTTATAGCATTGCAATAGCCATGCATGTTTAGCGCAATTGCGGAGTTATCGCGCCGTAAAAATGTCGAAATTTAATTCTATAAATGCGTATAATTATGAATTATGAATTGTGAATTAGGAATTATAGTATTGTGAATTATGCGCTATGAATTGTGAATTTACTTCAGTGGGTTCCATCCTTGTGACAGAAGTTCGAATTCATTGCCGTCGCGAGCCACCAGTTGCATGCCCAGTTCTGGCTTTGTTATGTGTCCGATAACTTTGATTCCTTCCATGTTTTGCAGTGTTTCGTTGTCGCCAATAGGGCATGTAAAGAGCAGTTCATAGTCCTCACCACCGTTCAATGCGCATGTGGTCACGTTCATGTTCAGTTCTTCTGCCATTACCGCAGTTTGGTAATCGATAGGCAGGAATTTCTCGAACACACGGCAACCGACACCTGATTGTTTACAGATGTGGTGTAATTCAGACGACAGACCGTCTGAAATATCCATCATTGCGGTAGGGTGAACGCCAGCCTCACGTAGTTTTATTAAGATATCTCCTCGTGCTTCAGGCTGCAATTGACGCTGAATAAGGTACTCTTTGCCAGCAAAATCGGGTTGCCATGCTTCGTTAAGTTCTCGTTGCAGCGCCTCGATGCGTTTGGTGTCTTTAGTCTCCTTCAGTTTCTTCTGTATGTCTTTTACCTGACTGTAGTACACCATTTTCTCGCGTTCCAGCAGTTGCAGTCCCATGTATGCGGCGCCAAGGTCGCCAGATACGCATATAAGGTCAGTGTCTTTTGCCCCGTTGCGGTATATGATATCTTCTTTTTTAGCCTCGCCAATGCATGTAATGCTGATTGCAAGTCCCGTCAGTGACGATGTGGTATCTCCTCCAACGATGTCTATTCCCCATTTGTCGCAAGCTATGCGTAGTCCTTCATAGAACGCTTCTAAGTCTTCTACGACAAACCTTTTAGACAATGCTACAGAGACAATCAGTTGTCTTGGCGTTCCGCCCATGGCGAAAACGTCGCTGATGTTGACCATTGCCGACTTGTAACCGAGGTGTTTCATGTCAACGTATGTAAGGTCGAAGTGTACGCCTTCCATCAACATGTCAGTTGTTACGAGTGTTTCTGTGTCGGGATAGTGCAATACTGCGCAGTCGTCTCCTACGCCTTTCTTTGTTGATTTGTTATTTATCTTAATATCCTTTGTAAGTCTTTCTATAAGACCGAACTCTCCTAGTTTTGCTATTTCCATTACTTAGTGTTGTCGTCGTTATGTCTTTACGTTTATACTATATTCTCTTTACCATCTCTCTCATAATCTCTGTCATCAGTGGTTCAGCGTTATTCGCTGCCTCCTGCACCTCTTCGTGAGTGGCTTCTACCGGTGTGTCAGATATTCCCATGTTTGTAATGACGCTCACTCCGAATACCTTCATGCCGCAATGTCGTGCCACGATGACCTCAGGGACGGTGCTCATGCCCACTGCATCACCTCCAAGGAGGTGGTAAGCACGATATTCCGCAGGTGTTTCATAACTTGGTCCTTGTACTCCGAAGTATGTACCGTGAACCAATCGTATTCCTTTCTCCTCGGCAATAGAGTCGGCGAGGGCTATGAGTTGCTTGTCGTATGCCTCGTGCATGTCGGGGAAACGTGGTCCCTGGGGTATGTTCTTGCCACGCAGTGGGTGTTCAGGGAAGAAGTTTATGTGGTCCTTGATAATCATAAGGTCGCCAATGCAGAAGTCTTTGTTGGCACCTCCAGCGGCATTACTAACAAAGATTGTCTCTATTCCCAGTTCTTTCATGACTCGAACGGGGAACGTCACCTCCTTCATTGAGTAGCCCTCGTAGTAGTGGAAGCGTCCTTTCATGGCGAGAATATCACGTCCGCCAAGTTTGCCGAAAATCAATCTTCCGTCGTGACCTTCCACTGTTGATACGGGGAAGTGTGGTATATCCTTATATGGGAAGTCGTATGTATCAGTAATTTCAGAAGCCAATTGTCCGAGGCCTGTCCCCAGAACTATTGCTATCTTTGGTGCGGTCGTCATCCGCTCTTGCAGCCATGCTGCCGTTTCTTTGATGTGTTCGTACATACTCAATGATTTTATTGTTGAACTTCTCTTCCTCGCCCAGCATGAAACTGACGTGTATTGGCTGCACATATATGTTTTGCCTAACCTCGTCAGAGAGTCCCTTGATGTTCTCAAGTCGTGTGGCGTCCTTCTCTGTCGTTATGATAATGGCAGGTCTCTTCATCATTTTGAATGACATGTTGATAGCCTCTACGTCGGATGCCGTAAACTGATGGTGGTCTCCGAAGAACAGTGGCGTGATGCTTTCACACTTGTCTTTCAGGTCCTTCACCATCTGTTCGGGCGAGGCTATGCCTGTAAGTAAAAGCACGTTAGGCAGCTTTATGCCATTCTCTTCGCCTTCAATAGGTTGTTTTATGGGTTTTCCCTCAGGGTAAAGTGGTACCAGCGGACTGTTTTCTATTGTCGTGAAGTACAGTTCCTGGTATGGGAACAGTTCCATGGCACGTCGCAATACTCGGAAACTCATTGGTTTCAAGTCCTTTGGACACTTCGTTATGATGACGATGTCGGCACGGTTCTTACCTTCTTTCGGTTCGCGGAGGCGACCTGCAGGAAGCAGTTTGTCGTAGATGATGAGTCGATGGTAGTCCACGAGCAGGATGTTAAGCCCCGGCTTTACGTATCTATGCTGATAAGCATCGTCCAGCACTACCAGTTGTGTGTCCTTCGTTTCTGGCGATGTTATGAGTTTCTCAATGCCCTTACATCTATTTGCTTCCACTGCCACGTGCACTTTTTTAAACTTGCGGTGCATCTGGTATGGCTCATCACCAATCTCGGGCATGGTGGTATCAGGCTTAGCCAATCGGTATCCATGGCTTTTTCTCTTGTATCCACGGCTCAGTACCGCCACCTTTATGCGGTCGTGTAGCAGTCTGACGATGTACTCCACGTGGGGCGTTTTGCCCGAACCGCCCACGGTAATGTTACCCACAGCGATAACGGGTACATTGAAACTCTTGCTCTTCAGAATGTTGGCATCGAAGAGAAGGTTGCGTATGTACACGCCAAGGCCATACAGCCACGACAGCGGTAGAAGCCATTTGTTTATCTTGATGAAGTCGCCTTCCATGTCTTTTCTATTTTACTGTCAATACAATAGGGCAACGTGCCTGTATCGGACTCTGTTGTTGTATGTTGCGTACCATGACGAATGGTTCGTAATAAGCGCCGAGAGTGGTGCGCAATTGCTCGTCGAGGTTATTGCCATTGCCGCTGACAGTCTCTGTCAGTTGCGTCAGCCATTCGCTTGGTTCAGGGTATGCAATCGTCTCATAACTCTTTATTTTCGCCAGTTGTGCAGCCTTTGCAATTGCATCGTTGATGCCGCCGATGCCGTCAACCAGTCCGATCTTCACAGCGTCCATGCCCAACCACACACGTCCTTCGGCTATTTCCTTGACTTTATTAATTGGTAAGCGTCTTCCGTCAGCCACGCGTTTGCAGAACAGTTCGTAGCCGTTGTCGATGTATTGTTGCAGCAATGCTACCTCTTCAGCGTTGAAAGGACGCGCTGTTTGTGCAAAAGAGAAGTCAGAATGAGCATTTGTCTTAACATTATCAAACTTTATGCCAAGTTTCTGGGTCATGAGGTTGCTGGCGTCAGGGAACACTCCGAAGATACCGATAGAGCCTGTCAGCGTAGTTGGTTGCGCCATGATGTAAGACGAAACACACGACATATAGTATGCTCCTGATGCTGCTGCACCGCCCATTGACACCACGACAGGCTTCTTGTCCTTCAGCGTTTTGATGGCGTGCCATATCTCCTCAGAGGCGAAGGCATCGCCACCACCCGAGTTGATGCGCAGTACCACCGCCTTAACATCGTCGTCCTTAGCCAGGGTTTCAAGGTCTTTCACAACAGTAGGACTTACTATTCCGCTCTCGCCACCGTTAAGAATGCCAGCCTCTGGTGCCCTTACGATGGAACCTTCGCAGTAATATATGGCAATCTTTCGGCTATCTTCTTTGCTGCCGTAAGTGCTGTTGTTCAGCATACTGCAAGTTATTTGGTCAATCTCCTTATTGCTATTGATGCCGAGTAGTTTCTTCATCTCCGTCTTAACCTCCTCGGCATACAATGTCTTGTCTATCAGTTTGTGTTTCTGTAGGTAAGCCATGCTCTGCATTACGGACATGTCGTCAGCACAACGGTTAACCTCCGCCTTGCTTATGCCGCGTCCCTTGCTTATCGCTTCAGCCACTTCGTCCCATATACCACTGATGTATCGCGTTACCTGTTCGCGGTTGGCATCGCTCATTTTCTCCTCGGTATATTCCTCCGTGGCACTCTTGAACTTGCCCACCTTTACCACAGTTATTTTCACTCCAAACTTAGCGAGCAGGTCCTTTAGGAACATAGGTTGTGCTGCCAGACCGTGAATGTCGAGCATTCCCGATGGGTTAATCCATACCTTGTCGGCAACAGAGCAAACGTAGTATGCCCCCTGCGTATATTCCTTGGCGTAACTGACAATGATTTTCTTCTTTGCCTTGGCGCGTTCCAATGCCTGTCTTATCTCTTGCAGGGAGGCATAGTCAGAATTTATGATGCCAGCCTCAATGTATATTGCCTTAATTTCCTTCGATGCAGCCGCCTTGTCGATGGCTCCGATGATGTCGTCCAGACCCTGTTGCATGCCGCTATCGTCCATCAGAGACTTGAAAGCATTCTCCGTTTTATGTTCAACTATGTCGCCAGAAAGGTTGACTACAAGCACACTTTTGTCCTTTACCTCCAGCGTGTCGGTAGATCCAGAAACCATGATGGCAGTGATAACAACGGTAGCCAGCAGGGTTATGCTGATGAAAAATATTGCGCATCCGGTGAAGGTTGCTAAAGTTGTTTTTAAGAATTGTCGCATATAAGTGATGATTAAACTTGTTGCAAAAATAATAAAAATAATCTCATTTCCATACTTTTCTTCCTTTTTTTTCTTTTTTTTTAAAAAATATGTGCCATATGTATATACTCTTATAAAATAAAATTAGTAAATTTGCATCGCAAACGCAAAGAAAATCTCATGTGGTTATCGTGCTAAGTGACGATAAAAAACAACTTGGTACATATTTTTTAACCGTCACTAACTGACATCAAACTTTATAACTAACTATACAATATTATGAAATTAAGAAACGTAATGCTACTTGCATTGTTCCTTATCGTAGGTAGGGTAGGGGCAGTGAAGTATGACCTTACAAAGTCAATGCCTGTCTATGACGATGCTAAGGGATATGGCTTCGATGTTGTTGAAGCCCCCAGCCTCGTGGCAAAGAAAGGCGTTGTGAAGCCTTTTTATTTCTCGGTAAAAGTGCCCGATGGCAATTATCGTGTGACCGTGGAACTCGGAAGCAAAAGCCGTGCTGCAGAAACCGTAGTACGTGCAGAGTCACGCCGCATGATGACAGGTAAGTGTGTAACGCGCAAAGGACAATTTCAAACGTTCACCTTTAATGTTAATAAGCGCACGCCCGAAATTGCAGGAGGCGGTAAGGTGCGCATAAAGAAAAGCGAAGTGGGCAGCATGACGTGGGATGACAAACTGACATTGGAGTTCAATGGTGCTGCTCCTGCCGTGCGTTCAGTTGAGATAGAAAAAGACACTACTGCCGTAACGTTCTTCCTTTGTGGCAACTCCACCGTGGTAGATCAAGGTCGTGAGCCATGGGCATCATGGGGACAGATGGTTCCACGCTGGCTGACCAACAAGGTATGCGTTGCCAATTACGGTGAAAGCGGACTCACAGCATCGTCCTTTATGGCACAAGGCCGACTGGACAAGATACTCTCGGTGATAAAGCCTGGCGACTATGTGTTCTGTGAGTTTGGTCATAACGATGAGAAAGAGAAAGGTCCTGGTACGGGGGCATGGTATCATTACACCGTAGCACTGAAGAAATTCGTTGACCGCGTGCGTGAGAAAGGCGGCAAGATAATCTTCTGCACCCCTACACAGCGTCGTTTCTTCGAGAAAGACGGCACACTGCGCAATACCCATGGCGATTTCCCTGCAGCGATGCGTGCCGTCGCCCAGCGAGAGAACGTGCCAATGATAGATTTAAATAAGGAGACAAAGACACTCTTCGAGACTATGGGCAACGAGGGCTCAAAACACCTCTTGGTTCATTATCCTCTTGGTTCGTTCCCTTGGCAGGCCAAAGTTTTCGCCGACAATACACACTTCAACCCCTTCGGAGCATACGAAGTAGCGAAACTCGTGGTTATGGGCATGAAGCAAAACGGTCTCCTTGCCGATGGTTGGCTCAGCCCAGACTGGACCGACTTTAACCCTGCCCAGCCTGATGACTGGCAGACATTCTACTGGCCACAATCACCATTGCATGACAGTACAAAACCTGACGGCAATTGATGGACGGCAAGGATCTTACCAGAGTGTTATTAAATGTGAAAATAGTTACGGATTGTAAGTAAAACGAGTGCTTTTGCTTACAGTTTTTGGTAGCGTTCTTTTACAGTGTAATCTCTATGTGATTACCTTGTAATAACTATCAAATTACCGTGTAAACACTATGTGATTACACGGTGATTTGGATGCTTTCAGATTGTAAGTTGATACCAATTATAAAATAGCAACCAAAACAATAAAAAATAAGCGCATGAAGAAGAAATTTCTATTAGTTTCCGCTATGATGCTTCTTACGCTGACAGGCTCAGCACAGCGCACGGTAGATAAACTCGACCGTGGTGTAGTTGCGGTGAACACAACGAAAGGCGTGTTCGTAAGTTGGCGCATACAGAGTGAGGAGTATTATGACGTGAAGTACAATCTCTACCGCAACGGTACGAAGATTGCCGAAAACCTGAACGTGTCAAACTATACCGATGCCGGAGGCAATACCTCAAGCACCTATCAGGTGGCAGCAGTGGTGCGCGGTGTAGAACAGAAGAAGTGTGATGCCGTAAAGGTGTGGGCTAATGACTATCTTGACATTAAGCCAAAGCATGACGCTTCTATTACATCAACACTGATTCCTAACGATGCCTGTTGCGCTGACGTTGACGGCGACGGCGTTGTAGAGATACTCTTGAAGTATACTAATAAGGAGGAAAGCGAAAATCGTTACCCAAGAGAAGGCAACAATGGCGAGTACACTATCTTCGAGGTTTTGAAACTCGATGGTACCGTGCTGTGGTGGGTTAACTGCGGTCCTAACATGGGCGACTTCCAGAATAACGAGCAGAACATCGTAGGTTACGACTGGGACCAGGACGGAAAGGCAGAAGTTGTGATGCGACTCTGTGAGGGCGCAACAATACACTATGCTAACGGTGATACCTACACCATCGGTGCTGACGGCAAGAATGGTACTGCGTGGACCAACTACCGTGAGCCAAAGAGTGCAGGTAGCACGGAATGGTTTACACACTATGGCAACGAGTTCCTGCTCTACTGTAACGGACAGACTGGTGTGCCATACCAGTGCATGGACTTCCCGCTGAAGCGACTGGAGGCTGGCGAGACAGACCTCGCAAAGGCGTGGGGCGATGGCTATGGTCACCGCTCAAACAAGTTCTTCTTTGGTGCGCCATATCTTGATGGACGTAAGCCAAGCATCTTCCTCGGGCGTGGTATCTATACACGCCATAAGTTCATAGCACTTGACGTAGATCCACAGACACACGAACTGACAACACGCTGGAAGTGGACTAACAATCAGGCAGGTTCACCATGGTACGGACAGGGATATCATAACTACGCCGTTGTCGATGTTGACTGGGACGGACGTGACGAGATAGTATGGGGCTCAATGGTTATCGACGATAACGGTAAGGGACTCTCAACAACAGGCCTCGGACACGGTGACTCTCAGCACCATGGCGACTTCGACCCTTACACCCACGGACAGGAAGGATTCTTCTGTAACGAAGACCGTCCGTCAAACAACTATCGTGACCTCACAACGTCAAAGATTTACCACCGTGCTACAGGCGGTAATGATGACGGTCGTGCCATAGCCGGTAACTTCAATAATATATATCCAGGAGCCATGGGCTTCTCTGCTCACGATGACGCTATAAGCCTCGTGACAGCACAGAAAGAGGGTAGCATGACAAAGACGGGTGTGGGCATGAACTTCCGTACCTACTGGGATGGCGACCTCTGCGAAGAGTCATTCAATGGTGGTGACAACACCATGGGTAGCATTACGAAGTATGGTAGTACTTCGCACCTGAAGGAGTTTACGGGTACACTCACCAACAACAGCACCAAGGCAACACCATGCTTCATGGGCGATATCCTCGGAGACTGGCGTGAGGAGTTCATACTGAGAACAGAAGACAACAACCTGCGCATCTACACTACGACCATAGCCACCAAGTGGCGTAACTACTCTCTGTGGTATGACCATCAGTACCGCAACGGTATGGTGTGGGAGCCATGCGGCTATAACCAGCCACCTCACGTATCATACTTCCTCGGTGAACTGGAAGGTATCACACAGGCACCACCATCATTCGGCATGACAGGGCGCACGGAAGTAGCCAACGGTGCTACTATCTCTGCAAAGGAAGGCATTGTGACGACCTGTGAGACAAACGATATGACAGTGAACGTAGCCGAAGGAGCCTCACCTTATGTATATATGGACAACGCGCCAACATGGGTACAAGGCTCTGCACCGTCAGAAGCAACAGCCACATCATATCCTATCACTACCGCTACATACACCCATACGCTGAAGGGCGGAGCCTTCGGTGGTGATATGCGTCTCGTAAAACAGGGCGACGGTGTGCTCGTATTGCCTAATGTAGTAGAAAAGCATAGTGGTAACACCGATGTATGGGGAGGTACACTCTCATTCGACGGCACACTGCAGAACTCACGCCTGTGGCTTAACCGTCTTACAACACTCAACTCTGATGGTGGTAAGTTCCTTAAGGGCATACAGGCAGACTATGGCGCAACAATCCGCGTAGGCGGTGCCTCAGAGAAGGCAAGCACCATAGAGGCAGACTCGCTCATCCTTAACTTCGGTGCAATCTGTGAACTCGACATCTACAGCGAAGGACTCGCTGCCGACCAGATGAACGCCAACGTGCTGAAGATACAGAAGAAGGTATGGCCTAATGGTGGTGGTCCAGCATACGACACACCAGTATTCCGCATTACGACTCATGCTGCGTCAGCCGATGCTGCAATTGCCGATGGCAAGTACTGTCTCGGTACAATCGGCAGTATCGATGGCGACCTTGATAATATAGTAATCGAGGGAATGCCAAACCAGAAGACGTCTCTCTCTTACGAAGAAGGAAAGCTCTATCTCAACGTTAAGAACTACGAGTCAGCACCAGTAGAGTGGGTAGGTGACAAGAGTTCTGTTTGGGACCTTGATGATGCAGAGAACTTCAAGCATGCCGATACAGGCGAAGACTCAAAGTTCTTCACAGGTTCACCAGTAACGTTTAATGACAACGCAACTTCATTTACAGTCAATGTAAAGGGTAAGGTATCTCCAGAGTCTATAATCTTCAACAATACCAAGGCATACAGCCTCGACGGCGATAGCATTGTTGGTGATGGAACGCTGACGAAGTCGGGCGTAGGAACCGTTACTATCAAGAACGTAAACCATATTGGTAATACTACTATTTCTAATGGAGCGTTGTATGTTGCAAGCCTCGCCAATAATGTAGGTAATGAATATGGTTCACTTGGTAGCATAGACAAGTCTATCACTATTAAAAATAAAGGTACGCTGGGTATCAGTGCATCGACTACTAACGGACAACGCATCATCGTTGGCAGTGAGGGTAACATTAACGTAGTAAGTGGTGCTACGTTGACACAATCAGGAATCCTTGCTGGTACAAGTAGTTCTGTGCTTACGAAACTCGGTGCTGGTACGCTGACGCTGCCTACCACAAATGGTTACGGTACGCTCAGTATTTTGGCAGGTAACGTAAATGCCGTAGAAGGCGCAGGAGCAGTATTGGCACTGCCTGCTAAGGTAATATTCAATGGTGGTAGCCTTACTGACGCCAACAACGAATATTCATATGCAACAAGCAATGCTAACTTTGAGGTGCCAAGTGGCAAGACTGGTACTCTCACCCTCGACCCACGTTGTAACTATAAGGGAACTTTGACGGGTGCAGGTACGTTCACTGTCATTGCAGGAGGTATTCGCAACTATCTCAATGGTGACTGGAGTGCTTTCGAGGGTGAACTCGTTGTAAAGAGTACTAAGCGCGGTTCGTACGATCCGTCTTTCGATTGGGACAATAACTACGGTCTGCAATACGCTACGCTTAATGTTCCAACAGGATATGAATTTAAGAACAATGGTCACAATGTCGCTATAAAGACGCTCAAGGGATCATCTTCTGCTGCTGGTACACTCAGTGGTACGGGTACATATATCATCGGAGAATATTATGATGGCAATATCACACCGTACTGTTATATCAACAGTCCTGTAACATATCGTGGTAAGGAAGGATATGAAATGCGTATTTCGTCAACTACTGCTGGTCGTATAAACCAGAACATAACAGTAGAGTCAGGTTCACTGCGCTTCTCTGGTCTCTCTTCAGGTACGACGATGGCTAATGGTAGTCATACTGTAACAGTCAATGGTACTGGTAAGGTATATGGAGGCAACGCACGCTTCTATGCTGTCAGAGCACTCAATGGTGGCGTATTCTCAGTAACAGGTACCTCTGATGCTCCTACTACAATAAAGTGTGGAAAGGGTACAAACACTATAGGCAATGGCGGTATATTCGACTTCAAAGTAAAGACTGCTACAAACTACTCTAAGTTCCAGTGTGAGAATTATCTGCAGTTCCAGACAGGTGCCGTGGTACGTGTGCGCTTTGATGAAGCATATGTTCCTGCTATTGGCGATGCCTTTACGCTGTGGACCGCTAATAATATCATGGGATGTAACACAACGAATGTTACGCTCGATTTGCCAACACTGCCTTCAGGCATGATGTGGGACTCTTCTGCACTCTATGCTAAGACTGGCGTTCTTGCTATCGTTGTGGATCCATCTACAGGTATTAATGCACTTCCATCAACAGCGGAACTTACTGCCGATGTCGTAACAATTGATGGTACTGTTATAGCACGCGTTAACACAACGAAGGCTAACCTACGCGCGGCTGTACGTAAGGCTGCTGGCATGCCTGGAACCTATGTACTTCGTTTCGTTGCTGGAACGTCAACTGATAATATGACTATCGCTGTTAAGTAAACCGAAGTGTTGTTGTGGAGCCGAGGTTTCCAACCTCGGTTTTAACATTGCGATAGTAAGCGTATAACCGAGGTTAAAAACCTCGGCTCCATAAAAGCACTTCGTTAGAAGTAAAGAACAAAAAAAGAACACGTTACATAAGTGACGTGTTCTTTTTTTGTTATAGGTATTTGCTTAATTAACATATTTTTATTAATTTTGCAGACCAAACGTACATAAAACAAAACATGAACAAACTTAAACAACTCTTGGGTTTTGACCCAAAGCAAACAACAATGAAGACGGAGGTTATAGCAGGACTAACAACATTCCTCACCATGACCTACGTACTTGCGGTTAATCCAACAATTCTTGCTACCACGGGCATGGATAAACCTGCACTCTTTACAAGTACGGCGTTAGCATCGGCTATCGCTACGATACTCCTTGCATTGATGGCGAAGTTGCCATTCGCTCAGGCACCGAGTATGGGACTCAATGCTTTCTTCGCCTTCACGCTTTGTCAGGCTTTGGGATTAACGTGGCAACAGTCTTTGGCGGTGTTACTCGTAGAAGGTGTACTCTTCTTGGTTATCACATTCCTGAATATACGTGACATGATATTAGAGTGCATACCAACAAACCTAAGGTACGCTATATCTGTGGGCATAGGTATGTTCATATCGTTCATCGGACTGAAAAACGCTGGGATAATAGTGGCTGACCCTGCCACATTCGTTAAGTTGGGAACATTCAACAACGTTTCTATCTTAGGCATCATTTCTATCATTGTCAGCAGTATGCTGATGATACGTCGTGTAAAAGGGGCGTTGTTCTATGGAATTATTGTCTCTACGCTGGTAGGAATACCATTGGGCGTAACGGTAATACCTGACGGATGGATACCTGTATCGGCACCACACAGTATGGAACCGATATTCTGTAAGTTTGACTTTAATGGATTCTTCACATTAAAGACTGTGATGATAATATTCTCACTTTTGCTCGTGAATATCTTCGATACACTCGGAACGCTGATAGGTCTGGTAGAGAAAGTAGGTATAAAGGGCGAAGACGGTAATGTGCCAGGCATGAAAGAGGCGATGATGAGTGATGCCATTGGTACTACAGCAGGAGCCATCATGGGATGTTCTACCATTACGACGTATGTAGAGAGTGCCTCTGGAGTAGCTGAGGGAGGACGTTCAGGCGTAACATCGTTGATAGTAGGAATCTTGTTCCTTGTGTCAATATTCTTTGCTCCCATCTTTCTGTTGATACCAGTAGCGGCAACAAGTGGAGCGTTAGTAATGGTAGGAGTACTCATGGTCGATGCGTTCAAGAAAATAGACCTTGAGGACATATCAGAAGCCTTTCCTGCGTACATTACTATAATAACCATGGTGTTGTGTTATTCCATAGCAGACGGAATTTGTCTGGGTATCATGAGTTATGTTATTATAAAGTTGCTGACGGGAAAGCGTCAGCAGATTAATCTCACCTTATTTATATTAAGCATACTCTTCGTGCTGAATTACATGGTGAGTTAAAAGAGATCATTTATGGAGACATATTCCGATCCCGTTATACCCTTGCCTGTGGAGCCTTTAGTATGGAGCCGAAGTTTCCAACTTCGGTATAAGTAACACCAATCAAATCGGTACAAGTGGCCACCCCTGCGTGTCCGAAGTTAAAAACTTCGGCTCCATATTCCGAACCCGTTATATCCTTGCCTGTGGAGTCATTAGTATGGAGCCGAAGTTTTCTACTTCGGTACTATAAAAACCAAACTTTTTATCCAATTCCTAAATCATAAAAACATATATGAGTCCTTTATCAAGCATAAACCATTTCTACGATGAGAAAGACGAGAAAATCGTCACGTATGGAAGTCTGCCGCATTGGAGTCAGAGGCAGAAAATGTATGCGATAACGTTTAGGTTGGGGGACGCTATACCTACGGACGTTATAGAGAAATATATGTTCGAGTGTGACCAATGTTCTACTGATGAGTTACTAAAAGGACAGAAGGAAATAATGCTACACAATAAAATGATGGAATACATGGACGCTTGTCATGGGGAATGCCTATTGAAATATTCTGCAACACGAGTGATAATAGAGGAGGCTTTGGGATATCTATCTAAACATAAGTGCAATATTCATGCTTACGTTATAATGCCGAACCACGTGCATATACTGTTAGATGCTTTCCATGGTGAGACTGTGCAATCCATAATGCACACTTTGAAACGTTACACCTCTTTGAAGATAAACAAATTGTTGCATAGAAAAGGTAAATTGTGGCAACGTGAATATTTCGATCGTATTATTCGTAGTGAGAGTCATTATGTTCATGCTATTACGTATATTAGAAATAATCCCCGTTATTGTTTGCCTGGAACATTTTCATTATGGATTAATCCTAATATATCCTTATGATTGCGTGGAGCCTATATCGTTATCCCACTGCCTATAGAATCTTTAGTATGGAATCTTTAGTATGGAATCTTTAGTATGGATTCTTTAGTATGGATCCTTTAGTATGGATTCTTTAGCATGGATCCTTTAGTATGGGTCCTTTAGTATGGATTCTTTAGTATGGGTCCTTTAGTATGGATTCTTTAGCATGGATCCTTTAGTATGGATCCTTTAGTATGGATCCTTTAGTATGGGTCCTTTAGTATGGATCCTTTAGTATGGGTCCTTTAGTATGGGTCCTTTAGTGTGGGTCCTTTAGTATGGGGCCTTTAGTATGGAGCCGAAGTTTCCAACTTCGGTACAATTAACACCAATCAAATCGGTACAAGTAGCCCCCCTGCGTGCCCGAAGTTTCCAACTTCGGTATAAGTAACACCAATCATATCGGTACAAGTGGCCACCCCTGCGTGTCCGAAGTTAAAAACTTCGGCTCCATATTCCGATCCCATTATATCCCCTGCATTTCAAGCCTTTAGTATGGATCCTTTAGTATGGAGCCGAAGTTTCCAACTTCGGTATAAGTAACACCAATCAAATCGGTACAAGTAGCCACCCTGCGTGTCCGAAGTTAAAAACATAGGCTCCATATTCCGATCCCATTATATTCCCTGCATTTCAAGCCTTTAGTATGGATACTTTAGTATGGAGCCGAAGTTTCCAACTTCGGTATAAGTAACACCAATCATATCGGTACAAGTAGCCCCCCTGCGTGTCCGAAGTTAAAAACTTCGGCTCCATATTCCGATCCCATTATATCCCCTGCATTTCAAGCCTTTAGTATGGGTCCTTTAGTATGGAGCCGAAGTTTCCAACTTCGGTATAAGTAACACCAATCATATCGGTACAAGTAGCCCCCCTGCGTGCCCGAAGTTAAAAACTTCGGCTCCATATTCCGATCCCATTATATCCCCTGCATTTCAAGCCTTTAGTATGGATCCTTTAGTATGGAGCCGAAGTTTCCAACTTCGGTATAAGTAACACCAATCATATCG
>DAIUFT010000056.1:0-19041 GCA_036844425.1 Prevotella sp.
CGCCGACCCTCTGCTTGTAAGGCAGATGCTCTGAACCAGCTGAGCTAAACGCCCGAGTGAAGAGATTCACTTGGTGCAAGTAAGTATTGTTCCTTATTTGCGAGTGCAAAGGTACTACTTTTTTTTATTCCCTGCAAATTTTTCGCTTTATTTTTTTTCTTTTCGTCTATTTTCTTCCTTTTGTGTACTCTTTAATGCACTATAGGTGGTTCTTTTCATTTCCGACTTTGGACTTAATTCGTGTCATAATGTAAATGCCGAAGTTGAATACTTCGGTTTACCAAGGCGAAGAAACATAGAGAATACTTCGGTTTACCAAGGCGAAGAAACATAGAGGAAACTTCGGTTTGCCAAGGGCACAAAAAAAGGGAGACATTCACATGCCTCCCCAAACCATATTATATCATGCTAATAAAATTAGCACTGTGCCAACTTACCGTCAGAACCGAGTACGTTCACAATCTTGTGGATGTACATCTTCTTCATATTCTCACGTGCAGGCTTGAGGTACTGACGTGGGTCGAAGTCTCCTGGGTGCTCGAAGAGGTGCTTGCGGATAGCAGCAGTCATAGCAAGACGTGAGTCAGAGTCGATGTTGATCTTACATACTGCAGACTTAGCAGCCTTGCGGAGCTGCTCCTCAGGAATACCGATTGCAGCCTCGAGGTGACCACCGTACTTGTTGATAGTGTTAACCTCCTCCATTGGAACAGAAGAAGAACCGTGAAGAACGATTGGGAATCCAGGAAGTTTCTTCTCGATTTCAGCGAGTACGTCGAATGCGAGTGGTGGTGGAACGAGAACACCGTTTACGAGTGTGCACTGCTCTGGAGTGAACTTGTGAGCACCGTGTGATGTACCGATAGAGATAGCGAGAGAGTCACAACCTGTGCGTGTAGCGAAGTCGATAACCTCCTCTGGCTTTGTATAGTGTGACTCTGCTGCAACAACATCATCCTCTACACCAGCGAGTACGCCGAGCTCAGCCTCTACTGTTACGTCGAACTGATGAGCGTAGTCAACAACCTTCTTTGCAAGTGCAACGTTCTCTTCGTATGGAAGTGAAGAACCGTCGATCATTACAGAAGAGAAACCGTTGTCGATACAATCCTTACAGAGTTCGAATGTATCACCGTGGTCAAGGTGGAGAACGATTTCAGGATGCTCGCAACCGAGTTCCTTTGCATATTCTACTGCACCCTTTGCAAGGTTACGAAGAATAGTACCGTTAGCGTAGTTACGTGCGCCCTTAGACACCTGCATGATAACAGGAGACTTTGTCTCTACTGCTGCCATTACGATTGCCTGCATCTGCTCCATTGTATTGAAGTTGAACGCTGGGATAGCATAACCACCAGCAACGGCGCGCTTGAACATCTCACGGGTGTTTACAAGGCCAAGATCTTTGTAGTTTACCATTGGTTTTTGTATTTTTGTTGTTAAAGTTAATGTTTTTCTCGGATGTTATCCTTTGTCTTTTAACATTGCAAAGGTAGCATTTTCTTTTAATACACCCAAATTTTTATTGCAAAATATCGTTTGCGGAGTCTTATTTTAGCATTTTTGTAAACTCTGTATTACAGTTTTGGGCTCTTTATATATTACATACCAAAAGGGCAAATGCTGGTCTTTACGCCAACAGCATTTGCCCTTATACATTATTATAGGTGGGTTCTATAAATTACCACCGTAAAAAACATCATTAATTATATGGGTTACGTTTTGTCATCTTGCAGTCTCTTTTCGGTACAAATCGTCAGTTCACTCAGTCGTAATGCCCGCATTCTTCGCTGTGCTCAGGCGTTTCACGGAGTCCTCCTTCATTCACTAACAATTTGTCCTCGAAAATAGCCTTGCAATATGACAAAGCTAATTTATAGAACCCACCTATATTACTTTATTTCTACCTTGTCTGTTTCATAGATAGCAGAAGTAATCTGTCCGCTCTTCGCACCGTCATACGATACGGTAGATTCCTTCAAGGCCTCCCATACTGGCTGCTTGTAGTCACCGTTACCCTTCTCGTCTGTAAGTTTATAGAAGGTATGCACATCCACCGTTAAACCGTCATTGTATCTTCTTTCAAGAGCCTTAAGCAGTTCGTCTGTTATTCCTGTAACCGTTATCGTAACGCCTGTGCCTATACGCTTTACTGTTACGTTAACTGTTGAACCTATTGCAGCGTTATAATCCTGAACCTCATAGGTCTTCTGGAAGTACTTCACGACCTCGTTCGTGTCAGCATTCTCCACAGTGTATGCCTTGCTCACTGGAAGATATACCGTTACGTCCTTTGCTTCCTTTATATGCAGAGATGTCTTTATCTCACCCCATTCGCTATGGTTCTGCTGATGAATATCTACACCCAAGGTCTTGTCTATTGGCTTGAGGTTGTGTATCATCGGCATGTATTCCACCAGTTCCGCATAAGTTATCTGTCTGCCATCCTTACCGAAAGTTATCTCTTGGAAGCCTTCGTCATGGCAAGCATCACACGCCTCCTTTATATCAGCCTTATCAGTAAGCAGACCATCTATATGCCAGCCATTGTTCATGTGCTTTGACAGATACCATATCACGTGGATGTTTTCCTCAACGAGAGTTGATGATTTGCGATTGGTTCTTCCAAATGATGCGACTCTTCTTATAATAGAGGCTGTTGTTGTATCGCCTGCTGCTATGAGTGTTCTGAGTCCTGTTCCATCGGTGCTGAGGAGGTACGTGTTATCGTTACCATCATTAATGTCAACGAACGGACAGTCCTTATAAAGTTTACCGTTACTTACCACGCTATATACATAGGTACTTGGGCTAACATTGTAACCCAGGCGTGGGTCCACCTTCACATTAAAGTGATCGACATTTACTACTGGTGCTAACGGATTCTCCGCACGTGTTGAAGCACCAACCTGCTCCATATTGTTAAGTGCCTCAACACCTACATAAACTTCTGTTCCAGGAGCGTTTGCTAAATATTTTGCCAAATCAGTGTTTGTACCACCAGGGGTAGTGCCACCACCATCATCAGAGCTTGAGCAAGCGGCAAACAGTCCACTCGCTAACATTAAAAGTAATAGTTTTGCTTTCATCATAGTCCCTTTCTTTTACGTGATTAATAAATTTTTCCCATTGTATGGTTTATCTCTGCATACTTGTATGTCTTTATCTCTGAATACTTGTATATCTTTATCTCTGAATACTTGTATATTATATATACGTTGCAAATATACATATTTCTTATAACATTCACAACATTTCGTTCTTTTTTTTACATTTTAAATGTAAGAACTTACATATTATCAAAAAAGAAAGGACCAATATTACGATTTGTAACCGCAACATTGGTCCTTGGACTTTTTATGTCTATTTATTGTGTTTCCTTAGGTATTACATGTTTAATAAGGTATTATTACATGTTCTTACGGATTTCTATTTCTTTGTGGTATCCTCGAAGATACCCTTATATTCTATTATATTACCATTAGCATCCTTGGTATCAGGAGTATAGTATGCAGAATACTTACGTCCCTTGCGCTCACCATCATAAGTGATTGTAGCATTCTTCAACTTGTTCCAGATAACTTCCTTAAGGTCAGTTCCCTTTACTTCCTTACCTGCAGCGGCTACTACGTCGTCAGCAGTAAGTTTGTAGAATGTATGTACCTCAACGGTGATACCATCGTTGTACTTTCTTGCAGCTGCATCAAGGAGATCCTGTGCGATAGCAGGAACAGTGATTACGAGGTTGTCACCCTTACGTTCTACCGTTACTTCTACGTTAGTCTGGGCACCTGTCTTTGATGAACCATAGTACAACTGACCGAATACCTTAACGGTTCTTGTTGTGTCAACACCATTCTCTGCAGTTACAGCATCCAGTGTGTAGCAGTTCTCAATAGGAAGAGTTACAACAACGTCCTTAGACTCCTGAATATGAAGAGAGGTCTTTATCTCGCCCCATGTGGTATGCTCCTGCTGAGCGATGTCGTATCTCAGAGTTGGGTCTATAGCCTTGATATTACCGTCAGCGTAGTTCGTTGTAAAGTCTGTATAAGACTGACCGTGAAGCGCAATCTCCGCTCTATTTTCATCACGATTGAGTTCATTTACTGCTTTAATATTGTTTCTATCAGTAAGGATACCCTCTACAACGTAACTACCATTCTCCTGTGCTGCAAGATACCAAATGATATACTCTTCACCATTTTTGTTATCTTTACACTCATCTGCATAAGTACCAATCTTATTACCCTTGGTATATTTCGCATCGAGAGCAGCCTTTACAGACTCCACTGTAGCAGTTGTCTTGATGAAAGGAGCAACGCCAGTACCATCTGATGACATAACGTAAGGCGTTGTTACAGTACCGAGAATGCCACCTGTTTTATTATCCTTATGATTAGGGAAGTCTGTAAAGATTTCCTCACCTGCTACCTCTACCACTGCATCAGCAGGATAACCAGAACGTGGATCTACATATACCTTGTATGTAGCCGCAGCCTTATCATATTTGAAGGCATTAGCATAGCCATAGTCAATGCTTGCATCAGGATCTTCCCAAGCACGTGTTGATGTAACACCTATGTTCTGTAAACCGAGTCCCTCTACGCCTACATAAACCTGTGTTCCTGTAAAGCCTTTAAATACTTCTGAAACACCACCGTTGTTTCCATTGTTTCCACCATTGTTACCGCCGTTGCCTTCTGTAGCATCGTCAGAACTTGAGCAGGCTGTCAATGCGCCAGCTGCTGCCATTACAAGCATAAGATTCTTAATCTTCATAATTATTCTTTTTTAGTTATTAAATATTAGAATTCACTTTCTCTGTGCTCTTTTCCTTTCTCTTCACTCTTTATGTATTCCATGTTTCAATTTATCCGAACATTATATACATGAATATGCTCTCTTCTTTTGATACAAAGTTAACTCTTTTTTATTAGAAGCACCCTCTACCCCCCCGATTTCTTTACACTCTTTAACTATAAGGTCGTAGTGCTTAACACTTATTAGCCATAACCCTTGCATTTATTGCGCTAATTCTTTACTTTTTTACTTTTTCAAACACATATTATGAACCAGAATGGACTTAATTTTTATCTAAAAACATTTTGTTTCCCTTGGCTTTTCAAGTAGAAAACTGTATCTTTGCACCCATCAAACACAACACGCTATGATTAATATTCGCACTGCAACGCCTGATGATGCCGAGGCTCTTCTTGCTATCTACGCACCTTATGTTATTAAGACTGGCATCACCTTTGAACTTGTTCCGCCTACGGTGGAGGAGTTTCGCCAACGCATTACCAACACGCTGAAGAAGTTTCCATATCTTGTAGCCACTACTGACGAAGGCGAGATTCTGGGGTATTGCTATGCTGGCACCCTGCGCACCCGCCCTGCTTACAACCACTGCGTGGAGATGTCTATCTACATTCGCGAGGACTCTCACGGCAAAGGCATAGGCAAGGCTCTCTATACGGAAATAGAGAAGCAGTTGAAAACTATGGGGAAGATAAACCTTTACGCCAGCATCACGTGGGTAGATGATGAGAATAGCCACCTGAACCACCTCAGTCCGAAGTTTCATGAGCACATGGGATATAAGAAGGTGGGGCACTTTCACCGCTGCGGCTATAAGTTTGGCGAGTGGTTTGACATGATTTGGATGGAGAAATTTATATAAGTGACAATATGAAAGCAGCCAAATCGTATTGTGAAAGCATAGCTTTTGCAGTGCGATTAGCACCATATCGCACTGCGATTTGATACATATTACATTAGAGAGAAAACACCCTTTACTGAAGAACTGGTATTTATCTAATATCCTACTGTATCAATGTGAGACTGGTGATTGCCGTCAAGCGACAAGAGCAAGATTATTCTATAACAGGTTTAACAAGTACGAGAACAAGGAACATTTTTTTACTCAGGTTTCTATTCTACAAGAAGATAACATAGATAACTACATTGCCATCATAGTTCAAAAGAGCAACCCGAAACTTAAACGTATTCTTAACGACTTTGATAGCTTCATAGGTTTCTTCAACAAAAAACCAGAATACAACAACGAGGCTACTGCGAGTGCTATAATAACAGCACACAAGCAGTAGCCTCTTTGCATATACTAACTAACTTTCTATCTGTCAACTAAAATATCGACATTTTCTCTCTCCCATCGTCTAACCTACCAACTCCTGCGGTATCTCTGGCATAGCACCACTCTGTGTGCATACGTATGCGCTGACGTCAACGGCACGCTTATGTGCCTCTTTCACACTCATACCCTTCAGTATGCAAGCGCAGAAAGTACCTGTAAAGGAATCGCCCGCGCCTACGGTATCAACAACATCTACCTTCGGTGTCTCGCAGAAAGAGAGATTGCCTGGGGTGAATACGTAACTACCGTTGACGCCACAAGTAAGGACAAGCATATCGAGATTGTACTTACCAAGTATCAGCCAGCACTTGTTCTCTATGTCAAGACCAGGATAACCGAACATTCTTCCTATTGTAACAAGTTCCTCGTCGTTTATCTTCAGCACGTTGCAACGCTTCAGGCTCTCGCAGATTACGTTCTTATCGTAGAAGTTCTGGCGCAGGTTGATGTCGAATACCTTTAGACAATCCTCTGGAGTATAGTCAAGGAACTCGTAAATCATGTTGCGACTAACCTCGTTGCGCTGCGCTAACGTTCCCCAACATACGGCTCCTGTGCTCATGGCTATCTCACGGATGTCATCGGTAAAGGGCACATTGTCCCACGCCACACCTTGCTTTATGTCGTACGTAGGCACTCCCTCGGAATCGAGTGTCACCTGTACTGTGCCCGTAGGATAATTAACTACTGGCATCACGTACTTCAGTTTCTTCTCGTCGAGCAAGCGTAACGCCTCAGCGCCCAATTCATCGTTGCCCACTGCGCTTACTGCTACGGATAGTAATCCGTGTTGTCCGGCATGATAAGCGAAGTTTGCCGGTGCGCCACCAAGTTTTGCTCCTGTAGGAAAAACATCAAAGAGTATCTCTCCTAAGCCTACACAATATCTGTTGTTCATGTTAGTAAAAGTTTAACCCCTCTCCCTACCCTCCCCTCGAGGGGAGGGAAGAATACTGGCATTTGTGGGGAGTTATAAATAAGTGTTTTTTATTATTAATCTATTCTTTGCACTGTACGCTGCGTATGAACGCCCTTTTTCGGGTAAAAAATATGGCTATCCTTTTACCTATAGGCAGTTATGCATACGAAACAGTGCCTTTATACTACCTGTTTTCACGAGTTTTGTTGCTATAAAACAATCAAAACGTTTTCTCACGGCAATTGCCAAACGATTGCACGGCAATTGCCAAACGATTGCACGGCAATTGCCAAACGATTGTACGGCAGTTGCCAAACGATTGTACGGCAATTGTCAAACGATTGTACGGCAATTGCCAAACACTCGTGTTTTCATTGCTTTTATGGCATGACCTGCGATGGATTATACTCTCTTTATATATGACAAGAGATATACAACTCCTGCTGCCATTACCATAACTGCGCCTACCTGACCTACGGCATCGCTGGCATACCCCATGATGAGGGGGAAGACGGTGCCGCCGAAGAGTCCCATTATCATCAAGCCACTTACCTCGTTCTTCTTCTCGGGTACTGACAGCAGTGCCTGTGAAAATATTATAGAGAAGATATTTGAGTTACCGTAACCTACGAGGGCTATCGCTATGTAAAGCATAGTTTGATCATGGCATACCATCATCATTACCATGCTGACAGCCATCATCACCACACTGATAGCAAAGAAATAACGTGTCTTCATCATACGAAGGAAGAAGGATCCAGTAAAGCAGCCTATGGTGCGGAAGATGAAGTAAAGGCTCGTAGCAAATGCTGCTTCGTTAAGAGTCCAGCCCAGTCGCTCCATTAGTATCTTCGGAGCGGTAGTGTTGGTACCAACGTCTATTCCCACATGACACATGATACCGATAAACGACAGGAGTACTATAGGATTACCAAGCAACTTGATGCAGTCGGCAAAACTTGATGGTTTCCCCTTATGCTCTTCTTCCTCAATAGGTGTTCCCGCAAGAAGTACCGCTGCAAGGAAACCGATTACGAGATAAACTGGGAAGAGTATGCGCCAACCATAACCGAATTGTGGTATCGTCTCCATGGCTCCCCACATGGCAATGTAAGGTGCCATGAATGAAGCAATAGCCTTGACGAACTGTCCGAAGGTTAGTGTGGCAGCGAGATTGCCACCCTTAATAACAGTAGAGACAAGCGGATTGAGCGATGTCTGCATAAGGGCGTTGCCTATACCGAGAAGCGAGAAGGACACGAGCATAATACCGAAATTCTCGCCAAACATTGGCAGGAGTAATGAGAAGACTGTTACGATGACTGACAGCAACACGGTGTTCTTCCTGCCTATCTTGTTCATCAACATTCCCGTTGGCACGGAGAAGATGAGGAACCAGAAGAATACTAATGACGGGAACAGATTGGCTGTTGAGTCATTGAGCATAAGGTCTTCCTTGACATAGTTGGAGGCGATGCCTACCATATCCACAAATCCCATGGCGAAGAAACAGAGCATCACCGGGATAAGGGTTAGTTTCATTGACTTTTGCATGGTTTTTTGTTTTGTAGTTTAGTGGTTTGGTGGTTTGGTCGTTTGGTGGTTTGGTGGTTTAGTGGTTTAGTGGTTTAGTGGTTTGGTCGTTTAGTGGTTTGGTCGTTTGGTGGTTGGGTGGTTGGGTGGTTGGGTGGTATGTTTTTTAGTTTTTCTTTTGATTGTTCGCAATTATACGTATCAACTAAACAACCAAACAACTAAACAACCAAACAACTAAACAACCAAACAACTAAACCACCAAACAACCAAACAACTAAACAACTCCCCGTCCCTATAATCCTAACTTATGGATGTTTACGTTCTTAAACTCAGCCTTACCGCCCTTACTGTAAAGTTTCACATTCATATAAGGAGCAATTGGGAACACAAGGTTTGTCATAGCTATACGTCCCTCATCCACGAAGAGTTCTACTGATGACTTATCGACAAAGATATCTACATGATATGTTTTCTTGCCATCTTCACACAGGCTTAGTGGTGCCCATGTAGCGAGGGCGAAGTCGTTCTTGTAGTTGATTGAGTTCTCTATGCGCGCTGGTTGCTTAGCGTTCTCCTCACGCTGCTTGTCCCATGCCAATTCTATGTCATGAGGTACAGACTGCTTTCCGAAGTCGGTCAGTCCGCTCTCTGTACGGTCCATTACCACGCGACCTTTCTTCATGTCGAGGTAAATCATAGTGCGCTCGTTCTTATTGTTCGACAGTTCTATGCCTGCTATGCCGTTAGCGTCGGGTGTTACGTCTGCCTCTATCTCGAAAGCACCGTCCATACGTGCCGCGATGTCTTTGAACATCTTGCTGTTTGCAACCGTTTCATCGCCCAAGTTGTTCGACATCTGGCGCAGGGCTGTTACCTCTGGTGCCACGTTCTCAGCCACATAGTACTTGCCGTCCTTTTCAAATAGTTTCAGTTCGCGTGGCAATCCGTTTGCACCACGGCTCTGGCGGAACGGAGTAAGGTTGGCATACTGCCAGTTGCTCATCCATGTCATGGCGAGGACACGATCGCCTGTGTTCGAGAATGTTACGGTAGCGTAATGGTCTTTGCCGTAGTCCAGCCACTTAGCGTCTGCCGCATCTTTGCAAATGAAGTTCTTACCGTCGAAGTCCCCCACGAAATACTCTGTGGCACTACCGCCAAAGAGGCAACCAGGATTGATGTTCATAATCATCACCCACTTCTTGTTGTTCTTGTCGCCGTTTACTGGTAGCTGGAAGAAGTCTGGACACTCATACTGGCATGGCTGCTGTCCCATTCCCTTACCAAAGGCACTTACGTAATCCCACTTCTTGAGATTCTTTGACTTATAGAGACGTATCTCCTTGTCGGCAGATACTATCATGTACCATGACTTGTTCTTCTCATACCAGAACACCTTTGGGTCACGGAAGTCTTTCAGACCGTCAAATGGTGTCAGCACAGGGTTGCCCTCGTACTTAGTGAATGTGCGACCGTTGTCTGTGCTGTACGCCATGCACTGCACCTCGTCGTGGTTCACGCTATTGTTGGTGTAAATGGCTATGATAGCGTTCTTTCCGTAGCCTGCGGTATTGTTCTTATCAACAACAGAACTACCTGAGAAGATATGTCCCACAGGGTCGCGTGCTATTGCAGGGTCAAGTTGTTGCCAATGTACGAGGTCCTTACTTACAGCGTGTCCCCAGTGCATATTGCCCCATTTAGAGCCGTAAGGGTTATACTGGAAGTAGAGGTGATACTCTCCGTCCTTGTAAACCATGCCGTTAGGGTCGTTCATCCAGCCGTAAAGCGGACTGAAGTGGTACGTAGGACGATAGAAGTCGGTGTTCGTAGTATCGAAAGTGTCGCTGAGTTTCATCAGGTTTACAGCCAGAGCGTCTTTCTTCAGTCCCAGTATTTTCACCGTTGCACTATTACCATTGCCAAGTGAGAACGGTACGTAATAGTCCGCACCAGACTGTGACAGGCGCACGTCCATCCATGTATCGTCCTTGCTGCCTGTGTCAAGGAGTACCTGTGCCTCTTCTTTCTCCTCCTGAACGGGGAGCAGAAGGTACTTAGTAGGATTAGTAACTGTTATTATCGTGGTGTCACCGCTATGTGTTACGTTCATCTTCTGCGCCATTGCGGAAGTTGTTGCCGTTGCCATCATCATCAGGCTCAGGGCTTTTGCTATTGTCGTTTTCATACTTTTCTTAAATTAAAAATTAATAATTAAAAATTAAAAATTATGATTACTGGTAATTGCTTAATGCCTTATTAATTATGAATTATGAATTATGCACTATGCATTATGAATTATGCACTATGAATTATGAATTATGCACTATGAATTATGAATTATGCATTATGAATTATGAATTAATTAAAACTTCAGCGAAGCATTAAACTCTACTGTGAATGGGCGGAGGTAGCTACCGGTCATTATTGCGTTCTTTATGTCCTTTGCTTCTTCCTTTGTTATCAGTTCGGCACCTGCTATACTGCCCTTCGCTCCAGTCTGGTTAAGGAAGTTAACGACGGTGCATCCCAGTGCGAGTTTATCGTTAACCTGCCAGTTTACACCTCCGAAGGTCTCCCAGTGGCCATTGAAATAGTATGCCTCATTGATGTTAGCGTATGTCTTACTGAAGTAACGGAAACTGGTCCAAAGTTTAATATCCTTCGTAATCATGTAACTTGGGTCGAGTTCTATCAACACTTCTGGTATCTCTGCCACGGTGTTTCCTGTTGCGTTGATGGTGCCTACGTAACCGTCATTGAATGTGACCGATGTCTCAAACTTCTTGTATGTCGGCTTCTGATAGGTGAAAAGGAAGTGGAAGTCGAAGCCTTTGAATGGATGGACCACAGCGTCTGTTGTCCAGCCCCATGTCTGTATGTCGTATGACAGAGGCGCAGCCTTTATCTCACTGCCATGCTGCAGATTCAGCGTAGAGTTGTTGTTGGTCTTCGAGATGTATGAGAAGAGTGATGTAAGACTTATCCATGAGTTATTGTAGTAGATACCAGCACGACCGAGTGGTACTGAAATCTTATCAGTGTTAGGCAATGTTGCTGGTGCAAAGGCATCAAACTTAGGATGCTGCACGATGTAAGTGAAGTCGCCAGTGAAGCCAAAGTTCTTCGTGAGTTTATATGACGCAGCCACCGTGAAGTCGTAGTTCACCCAGTTATGACTGATGTCTGTAGGGGCGATAAGCGTGCCATTGGCTGATGTTGCACCGATATAATAGTCGGCGAAGCGACCTACGTAGTTGCCTTCAGCATCCTTCACTGCAAGGTTTTCGCCCTTCAAGCGTTGCCACTCCAGGCGTGCACCGTAGTAAAGATTAAGTTTATCGGTAACGTCCCAATCGTGAGTGAGGTAGAGAGCCAACTTGTTCTCACTGCCCTTATAGTACTCTGAGGCGTTCTTGTTATAGTCATAGAAGTAATAGTCGCGCTGGTTGGCGTCCCAAAGGCGTAGTGCATACGAGCCGTCAGCAGGCACACTCTGGTCATACATCGTCGTGTTTGAAGCATAGTCTATATGGTAGAACCACTCGTTTACGCCCAAACGCAGCGTTGAGGTGCGGAACTTCTTTGAGAGTTCTGAGGTAAAGAGCACCTCGTCGATCTTGCCCGAGTTAAGGCATGACATACGTGTCTGCACGTATTGTCCGTTGTATGCCTTAGCCTGTCCGTCGATGTCACGGTACATATAGTTATATACTCCACTGTTAGCGTCACTCTGAAGGTCGATGATTGACATTGGGGTCTGGTACACCATAGAACCGCGTGAGTGGTCGTAACGCAAAACTGCTTTCCAGTTCAGACCGTTGTCGAACTTATAGTTGTTCATGAGTTCTATCTCACTCGACTTGTTCAGGCAGGCATCATACAGCGTTGTCTGCTCTAATTGTCCTGTGCGCATATTGCGGTAGGTCATGTTATTATCAACAGGCAGATATGATGTAGTACCGAGTTTGAAGTCTCCGTATTCCTTCACGCTGCCATCGCCCACGTATATGAACGGTGCGCTTTGCGTGGCGTAGTTATATACGTTGTGGCTGTTGCTGTATTTGTACATGGCAGTGAACTCACCCTTGCCATTGCCATACAGTTTTGTTGCGAGAGCCTTATATATCTGCGTGCGGTCTTGATAAGGTGACGACTTAATCTTGAATGTTCCTGGGTCGAAGTCCTGATATATGTTTGCGCTGTAGTACCAGTCCTTTCCCATGTCTCCATTGAGATTTACTGAGAACTCCTGCAGTCCGAAGTGGTTTGTCTTATAATTAAAGGTACCATGGAAGCCCTCTTTGCCTAACTGTGTGAATGAGTTTACGGCATAACCTATATTACCTGTGGTGATGGCAGTCTCCGCAATCTTCAGCAATCCCTGATGACTCAGACTGGCATCGCCACGCCACATGGTGTTTACCGTGTGTGGATTGGTGGCATAAGTAACGGGCAGTCCGTTCTCAAGCACGTTAACGTCAGCGGAAGGCAGTCCTATCTGAATCTCGCGCGGACCATTAGCACTGGCTGCATTGAGCATAACGTTGCGGTTACCTTCTTCCTTAGAACTTGATTTCTCGTCCTGTGCATAGCCTGCTGTAACATTAATTAAGGAAAGAGCAAGCAGTGTTGCCACTTTCGTTTTACTGTCAATAGAGGTTTTCATAACTTTTAACGACATTTTGTTAATATTGTTTAGATTTCTGCCGCAAAGTTATGCAACTCCCTGTTTTTCAACTATAACGTTTGTTCCATACAAAAATAAAATTCGTTCATCGTAACATTTTTGTTACATGATGAACGAATTTTACTATTACTATTTGCCTTCCATAATGTCGCCTGGTAACATTCCGTATTCTTCTTTAAAGCATTTGGTGAAATACGACGGTGAAGAGAAGCCTACGGTGTATGCCACCTCCGACACGCTCATGCCGCGACTCTCTAACAATCGATGCGCTTTTGTCAGGCGTGCCTTGCGCAACAGGTCAACAACCGATGTTCCTGTCATCGCTTTCACCTTGCGATAGAGTTGCACTCGGCTTAGTCCGATGCTCTTTCCTATATCTTCCACGCTGAAATCGCTGTCCGCAAGGTGGGCATGAATAATGTCGTGCAGTTGTCGCATGAACTGTTTGTCGCGGTCCTCCAGTTGCGATTCCGCTACGCTTTGTTCCACTTCCTTCTTTCCTTGAAAGGCATTCTTCAACATTCTGCGTTGCCTCAGCAGGTTATCTATGCGCGACAGCAGAACCTTACTGTGGAAAGGCTTGGCTATGTATGAGTCAGCACCATGCTCATAGCCCTCTGCGCGGTGCTCTTCCTGCGTCTTTGCCGTTAGCATTATTACGGGGATGTGAGACGTTGCGGTAGTGGTCTTCAGTTTCTCCGTAAACTCCAGTCCATCCATCACGGGCATCATGACGTCGCATATCACGAGGTCGGGCACCTCTCTCTGGGCTATCTCCCACCCTTCCTTGCCATCTGCCGCCTCGAGCACTATGTAGTCTTCCTGCAACAGCGCGCGTTCATACTGGCGAATGTCGCTATTGTCGTCTATTATCAGCAACGTCGGCTTCTCCGTTTGCTCGTCAACCAGTCGCTGTATTCCGCCCTTCTTCCTGTCGCCATCGTCTATATATTGTCGTGCGCTCTGCTCTATTTCGTTGCTGACTTCTTCTGTATGCTCTGTTACCACTTCGCCATCCTGCTGCCTTGGCAACTCTACGATGAAGTCAGCCCCCTCTCCCAGGCGGCTCTCTACGGTGGCATCGCCGTGATGAAGTTCTGCAAACGACTTGACGAGTGCCAGTCCTATGCCCGTTCCGCCAGCCGTTCCCTTGGTCTGGAAGAAGCGTTCGAAGACCTTGTCTTTCTCTTCTGCCGCTATGCCCTTGCCGGTATCACGCACGTCTATGCGCATTTTTCCGCCTTCTTCGTCACGCAACGCCACAAAGATGTCACCGCCCGCAGGGGTGTACTTCAGCGCATTGCTAAGAAGGTTGAACACTATTCGCGCCACCTTCTCACGGTCTGCCACCACGCAGTGCGGCTCACTGAAGTGGCTTACGTCAAGATGCAGCCCTATATTCTTACGCTCTGCCGTCAGTCGGAAGTCCTCTGTCCACACCGACAGCGCCTCAACAATGTTGAGGCGATTGAGTGTAAGCGACATCTTTCCATTCTGTATCTTGCGGAAGTCGAGTATAGAGCCAACGAGTTGTTGCAGCGCGAGGGCGTTACGTTGCACCATCTTCAGCAGGTCGTGCGCCTTACCTTTTATATTATTGTCAGCCAAGAGCATCTCCACAGGGTCGGCAATGAGCGTCAATGGCGTGCGCAACTCATGGCTGATGTTAGTAAAGAACGTGAGGCGCGAGTTTGTTAGTTCTATGACTTCCTCGTTAAGCCGCTTCAGTTCTTGGTTTTTCTTCGCCAACTGCTCGTTGAGTCTTGCCTTCATCAGGTAGCCTCGGAATATAAGTACGGTGGCGATTACGAACAACAACAGGAACGCTCCCACGGCAATGAGCAACATCTTCTGCGTGTTATAGTCCGCCAAGTAATGATCTACCTGCTGGTGCAGCGTGTCAAGGTTACGCTTTTGTAACTCAGCATCCCTTGCCTCCATCAGCGTTATCTCAGCATTGTCGCGCGTTATTATAGTAGCAGGCAACTGGTTTTCCCTCGCATATGGTTCTTTCCTTAGTATCTTCAGTGCGAGGTCAACCAGTTCGTTGCCCCTCGTAGGGTAAAGATACGTGGCATCGAGCACGCCATCGCGCACCAATTCCAGTCCGCCACCCTCCGTAGCCATAGCGTCCACGCCCGTGTAACGATACTTTCGCTTCACGTTCATCTGTTGAGCCGCCTTGTATGCTCCCCATGCCATGCGGTCGTTGTGGGCATATACGTAGTCAAAGTCTTGCGTTTTCGCAAGTATTCGCTTCATAGCCCTCACCGCACTCTCCTCCTTCCAGTCGCCACTGTCCGAGGCTACTATCTGAACACCGGGGTATTTCTTCATGGTCTCTACGAACCCTCGGTGCCTTTCCATAGCGGGTGACGAACCTTCCAGTCCGCGTATCTCCACTACCCTGCCCTTTCCCTTCAGGCGTTGGGCTATGAATGTAGCCATGGTTTTGCCTATAAGGTAGTTGTTGCAGCCCATGTAGGCGGTGTACTTGTCTGAATTTGTCTTGCGGTCATACAGTATCACGGGTATGCCCTTGTCGTAGGCACGGCTGACGGCAGGCGATATAGCATTGAGGTCATTAGGCGATACCACGAGTATATCTACCCTATCGTTAACGAATCCGTTTATCTGTCGCACCTGTTTCTCGCTGCTATCGTCGGCTGACGCTAACCTCACCTCAATGGAGTCGTTGAGGTATTGCGCAGTTTTCAGTTCCTTATTAAGTTTCTCACGCCACGCGTCTTCCGAGCATTGCGATACGGCTATGACATATTTCCGCGTCTGTTCCTTGCACGAAACGAGCACCAACATGGTCATGGTGACGAGAAGCAGGCAGAGTATTCTGGATATACTGTTATTAAAGGCATTCATAACTACTATCGCATTATCTTACAATCCTATGTTTACGTCTTTTCCAAAGGGGGCGAGTGACAACCTCGCCATCTTAAAATGTTGGCGTCCCCACGGGAAACCTACTATGGTGATGCACAACAACACGCCAAAGAAGATATGGCAGATGCATGCCCATAGCCCACCAAAGAGTATCCACACCACGTTGAGAAACAGCGTAAGGCAACCGCCACTGCTTTCGCCGTCTTCAACGGTTGAACCGAAGGGCCACAAGCACAGCAGTCCTATCTTAAACGTTTGCCACGCGAAAGGCAACCCGATAATGGTTATTGCTAACGCGAGACTGCCCGTAAAATAACCTATGGCGGCTTCAAATCCACCGAGAATAAGCCAAAGGAAGTTACCTAATATTCTTAATATTGTCATGGGTTTAGTAGTTTTCTTTATGATTTACGCCACAAAGTTAATAAAAACATACGAAAATACAATGCAGTAATGGTATTTCTTATGATTTGTTGTCACCGCAGTTTCTTTCCAGTTCTGCCTCAATATCTTCAATACTTGGCAATGAACTCTTAAATTCTTTAGGCATTAGATTTACTCCTTCAAACTCTGATATGCCTAACGGTTGATTATAGCCTTCAAGAGAATATTGGGCAAATATGTTATCTTTCGATTTACAAATAAGCAAGCCTATTGTCGGATTGTCTGTTTCACCCTTAATGGTATGGTTGACAAACGACACATAGGCAGAAAGTTGACCGAGGTAAGAGGGTTCAAACTCGGTAACCTTCACTTCTACCACCACATAACTATGAATTCGTGTATTGTAGAAAAGCAAATCAAGGAACTGTTCTTTAGCTCCTACTTGTAAACGATACTCCTGTCCCATGAAGGCAAAACCGCTACCCAATTCTATTAGGAATCGGATAATATTATCAATAAGAGCCTGCTTCAGTTCTTTTTCCTTGAAACCCTCTGTCATCGTTAAGAAATCAAAGTTATAAGGGTCACGCAACATCTCCCTTGCCAAATCACTCTGTGGCGTAGGAAGTGTATGTTGAAAATTGTTCACTGCATTGCCTGTGCGCTCATAAAGATTTGTATCAAGATGATTTAACAACACAGCACGACTCCAGTTGCCCTCCATTGTCTTTGCAACGAAAAACAATCCTTTTCGCGCATCGCCCTTTATCTTGTCAAGGATATATTTGTGATGTGTCCATGGTATTGAAAAGAGCATTTCTGGCATAATATTATTCTTCTCACCTAACATAGGCAAGAGGTTATCAATATGGGAATTATTTATTTTTCCCCCAAGTTGGGGGAAATTTGTAACTACATTACAATAGGTTGTATAGAATTTTCGAATATAATAGAGATTTGTCGTAGAAAAACCGTTTACCGTTGGCATGGCTTCCTTCAAATCCTGACTCAACATTTTCATTACACCTTCACCCCACCGCTTTTCTATATTCATGGTTACTATATCTTGACCAAGTTGCCAATAGTACGCCAGCATCTCACGGTTCATCTTCACCGCTGCCTTTATCTGCGCACTACGATAGCGTTGTTTCAGTTCTGCTACCCATGCGGCATATTCTTTGTCAGTTGATAATAATCTGCTCATCTTCTCTATTTTCTTTTGGATTCCATCGTTATTTTTTCCGAAATCTACTACTTCCTTTTTTTATTATCGTCAAGATTCTTTAATTATTGTCATGGGTTTAGTAGTTTTCTTTATGATTTACGCCACAAAGTTAATAAAAACATACGAAAACACAAGCGTTTAACTCGATTTATCTTATGTATCGAATCTGTTGCCTTGCGATTTTTTACTGCCTTCCTTTAAAAAAATCACATATTTATACCTAAGAATTCGCTTTTTTTTATATCTTTGCAACATAAAGCATTATTCGTGATGGGGGATCATAATAATGGTGAACGTAAATGTCCTTCTGCTATAACTTCGGTGATGTCACGAAGTAAGTGGTAGGCATAAGACAACCACCCCCTATAACAAATAAAACAAAAGAATCATGAAAAAAAATCGTTTTTATTCAGTGCTTATGGCGATAGTCATGACACTCTCTGTTGGTATGTTCGCATCTTGTGGCGACGATGATAACAATAATCCACCAACTACCGACCCTGGTGCTACCTCATGCACAGTTTATCTGGTAGAAAGTTATCTCGCCAGCAATTTCGACTTGGCAGACATGAGCACTTCATTCACTAAGAGTGGTGACGCTGACTCATACGTAACCTTTAATAAGGAAACTCTGACCGACATTGACCACATCTCTCCAGAGGCAGTTAAGGAATTTGTTAAGTCACAAAAATGCTATCCTTCGCGAGATGCGGAAGGTGTTTACTTCAGAGTAACGCCAATTTACGTCACCAACTTCCCAAGTACATATACGGTAAAACACAACTTTACTGCCAAGAGTAGCCTTGCTGAAGATGTTACACGCAACTTTGGTTGTTTTCAGAGTTGTATCACTATCGACAACAAAGGCAGGGCTATTTCCTTAAAAGGCGAAGGCAATACAACTACAGGCATAATGCTTGATAAGTTGTCTGAGTTCCTTAATAAGACGGCAAAGGCATACAATACTCAAATCAGTGTGTATAACAACAATGGTGTAATATCTGTCACTGCCAACTAATTGCTTGTCTCTTACCTATAAAGCATTGCATCGTGGGTAGAAATATTATATGTGCCTATATGCACTAACCGCCATTAAAAGAAAACTTTTACTAACAACTTTGTTTGTAACAACTTTGTTAGTAAAGTTTTTTTTTATACCTTTGTAGCCATAATCACGTTAGGGTGGTTCTATAAATTACCTTTGTTATATTTCGAGGTTATTTTCGAGGTCA
>DAIUFT010000057.1:0-18800 GCA_036844425.1 Prevotella sp.
AAAATTGGATTGGCAATATGCCAATAAATAAAAATAGGTTAATTTTTAATATAGAATTTTTTTAGACACTTGCAGAAGTGTCTAAAAAAAGGGTATGCCCAAAATTGAGTACTAACATGAGTTCAGCGGAGACTTACAGAATACTAACCTAATTTGAACTGCCAAAAATACCAATGATGAGTGATATAGAACGTTTATGGATGAAACCTATCCAGATAAAGGATGACAACAGGGATGTTTACATTCTTCCGTCAAGAGGCCTGAAACTTATAGGAGTACGCTTCTATAAGTATGATGGAAATAATGACGAAAATGAACGAAAGGCACGTTGTATACAGAAGTCACTATATGGTAAAAAAGAATGGTTCTACTTCAACAAAGGATTTTTGATAGAAGAAGACAATGACCTTGTAACACGTATACTGGTAGAGGAATCTGCTTTTGATACCAACAATTTGCTATATTCGGAACCTGGTGGCATAAATATCAGTGTAAGTGCGATAGTTGGGGCTAATGGTACAGGCAAGAGTACACTAGTTGATACAATTGTGCGGTTGATAAATAATATGTCTGCTGCCATTATTGGGGAAGGGTATGTGTATGCAAGTGCACAGCATTTGCACTATATAGACAATGTGTATGCGTCTTTGGCGGTTTACATAAACGATAAGATAAAGATATTGACATGTAGAGGCAGAAGGTTAGAACTAGTTACGTATGAAACTGATAAAGCAAATTTATACCGAGAATATGCAGAGCAAGAAGGTTCAATAACAGAGTATTATGTGCCGCATGAAACAAAGGTGATACTCAATGGGAATGAGCAGGAAGAGGAGATTCTTCAACCAATGCTTAATTTGAAATACTTGTTGGCTGATTGGTTTTATACACTTGTAAGCAATTATTCGCTTTACGCTTACAATTATAGAGATTATATTTATGAGAGGACAAATGAAAAGCGATTAGAGAAACTAGAGTTAGAACATGGTACAAACTTTAGTATGGATGACAAGTTTTGGTTGAAGGGCGTGTTTCATAAGAATGATGGGTATCAAACACCTGTTGTTATTCATCCAATGCGTGATGGTGGCTATATCAATACGCAAAAGGAGAACTATTTAGGAAAGCAGAATCTTGTATCGCTTTGTTTTGAGCGTAGAGATAAGCAAAATGAAGATGGAACAGTAAATCATGATTTCTTTCCTTTTCGCATAATAAACCAAACGCATCATATCGTAGCTTTCTATTTTTGTGATGTTCAAAATAAGTATCGTACTTTTTATGATTTCTGTTTAGAGAAGAAACATCCTCGTAATGATGATGACAATGACAGGATATTTATCATAGAGGGAGCAATTCGTTCGTTTTGGGAAAACACGATAAGTGTGCAATACGATAAAGAAGATATAGCATGGGAGTATTTGCTATACAAGACAATAAAGGTTATTTGGACCTACAAGCATTATGAAGATTTATGGACATATGCGTTTTCAAAGGACTTTGATGAGGATGTCTTTAATGAAAGTCTTGTAGAACTGCTTAGGGATGGTTCACACAGAACAGCAAAGATTCGAAGAGTTGTTGCGTACCTCAGATTCTGCAACGATGAGGATTATTATATAAAGCGAGGCGCCGTTGTAGATGTGGATAACATATATAGATGGATGAAAACAAAAATAGATTCTAAATTATACTCCACTAACGATTATCCTAAGATAAAGAAGGATGATTTGCTTCCGCCTCCTTTTTATGTTGTCACGCTGCAACTGGTAGATAATGAGCATTGGCAAGAATATAAGGAGAAAGGCGACCGATGCATGAATATAATTCCGTTTGAAGGTTTAAGTTCAGGAGAGCGCCAGATTGCTTATAGCTTGGGTAATATTGTTTATCATTTGAAAAACATAGAGTCGAATGGTGAAGATTTGAATTCCGTGAAGGGACATGTTACTACATTGAAATACAACTACGTAAACCTTATGTTGGATGAAGTGGAACTGTATTTCCATCCTGATTTGCAGAGACGGTTTATAAGCCTGTTGCTTGATTCTATTAAGGGATTGCAAATGCCTTCAAATTATGGAATAAACATAACCCTGATAACCCATTCTCCATTTGTGTTGAGTGATATACCTAATAATAACATCTTGTGTATGTCAAGGAAAGAATATGGGGATGTTTTTAATAAGACATTTGCAGCCAACATACATGACCTTTTCAATAATACTTTTATTCTGCCCTATACAATAGGAGAATATGCCCAGCGAAAGATTACAGAAATTGTGTCTGCGTATCACAGAGCCAGATGTATTGTAGATGATAATAAAAGTAAATGGAAAATTTGTGATGAACGTCAAGAATGGCAAAAGCAATTGGAATGGGCGAGATTGAAATATGTATCAGGAATAATTGGTGACAATTACCTTAGTGAGGAAACAAAGGACATGATAGACGAAATTGAAGAATGGCATTCTGAAAAACAAGATTTATATGAAACGGATTAAATATCCTCCAAGGGGATCAATGGAATTTGATAAAATTGTTTCTGATTACAAGAGTCTATTTGCTGCGCATTTACCTCAGATGGAAGGAGATTGGGATGCATGGAAAGTTCGTAACCATATTACGACAATTACAGAAACAGTTGAGGAACTGTTGGTTGCTGATGTGAATGTGATTGCAGATGTTTTTCAGCGATTCTTGGCTTTGGGAATATCGCCAACAAAACCGAATACAAATGGTAGTGGCAAGAGGGTAAGGGCTACAGAATATAAAGAACTAGATAACATTTTTGATTATTCGAACAAATATGAAGGAATGATTGCTGAATTTTTCATGGAAAAGGCTAAAGAACTTCATATAAGTACTTGTTGCTATTGTGAATTGGCATATGTGAATGCTTATACAATAATAAACGGCACAAGGAGGATACCAAAGAGACAGTTTGATATTGACCATTTCCTTCCCAAAACAAAATGTCCAATTGTAGGGTTGTCGTTATTTAACTTTATTCCGTCTTGTCAAGTATGTAATTCGCGAATTAAGTCATCAAAAGTATTGGGGGCAACAGTTCTTGAAAAGCAGAACTTTAATCCTGCTGGTGAAAATTATGATTTCGATGGAAATGTACAGATAAGGTTGAGAATGTGCAGAAAAGCGAATACGTTCTTTAGAAATAAAGGAGAATACTACATCTATTTTCGTTCTAAAAAAGGTTATAGGCAAGTTGTTGACTTCTTTCATTTGGAAGAGCGATATGAGTTTCACAAGAATGAGGCTTTAAGATTGTTGCGATTGAAAGAAAAATATCCGCAGAGTACAATAAGACGAATTTCAAGTTTGTTGGGTAAGTCGGTATCAGATATAAGAGAAGATATTTTCCACAAGAGGTATCTGAATGACAATGACAGGTGCTTTGCAAAATTAACAAGAGATATACTAAAATAAAAGATTATGCAAGATTACGGATTAGTATCTATCATAACGCCCACTTGGGCGTGTGCAGGCTTTATCGCTGACAATCCTCAGTGTATCAATTCTTTGAAAAACAATTGTATAATGGAAGCAAAGAAGTATCAAACAAATGAGGTAGTTAAAGTGTTTATAAAGTATCATAAGTATCCGCAGAACTTCGTATCATACACCTGAAAGAAATACAAAAAAATAAACGTTTCAAGATATGAAAGATTTCAAAGACATTAAGATTGCTGTAGCCGGTACTGGCTACGTGGGACTGAGTATAGCTACGTTGTTATCACAGCATCATCATGTGACTGCAGTTGACGTAATCCCGGAAAAGGTGGAAAAGCTAAATAATAAGATTTCACCTATACAGGATGATTATATCGAGAGGTATTTGGCGGAGAAGCCTCTAAACCTCACCGCCACGCTCGATGGTGCAGCCGCCTATAAGAATGCCGACTTTGTAGTAATTGCGGCCCCAACCAATTATGACCCTGTCAAGAACTACTTCGACACTTCGCACGTAGAAGAAGTCATTGACTTGGTTTTGGAGGTCAACCCCGATGCCGTTATGGTTATCAAGAGCACCATTCCTGTTGGCTATACCCGTAATCTCTACTTGAAATATGCACAGAAAGGAGTAAAGAAGTTCAACCTCCTGTTCTCGCCAGAGTTCCTTCGTGAGAGCAAAGCACTTTACGACAACCTCTACCCAAGCCGCATCATCGTGGGTTATCCAAAGATCATCGACCGTCCTGAGTTTGAGGAAGAAAACAAAGCTATCAAATCAGTAACGGACGTAGAGATGCTGAAAGAAGCAGCCAAGACCTTTGCTGCCCTTTTGCAGGAAGGAGCCATCAAGGAAAATATCGACACCCTCTTCATGGGTATGAAGGAAGCAGAAGCCGTAAAACTCTTCGCCAACACCTACCTTGCTCTGCGTGTCTCTTACTTCAATGAACTCGACACCTATGCCGAGGTAAAGGGTCTCGATTCAAAGGCTATTATTGAGGGTGTCGGACTCGATCCCCGTATCGGCACACATTACAACAATCCATCATTCGGATATGGCGGTTACTGTTTGCCAAAAGATACCAAGCAGCTCCTCGCCAACTATCAGGATGTACCGCAAAACATGATGTCCGCCATAGTAGAGTCGAACCGCACGCGTAAGGACTACATCGCTGATGCCGTGCTTCGCAAGGCAGGTTGGTACAGTTATTCCGAGAACTGTGAGTATTCTCACTCCCCTATGGAGGAGAAGGAGGGGGGCTGCGTCATCGGTGTCTATCGCCTTACCATGAAGTCCAACTCTGACAACTTCCGTCAGTCAGCCATCCAAGGCATCATGAAGCGCATCAAGGCAAAGGGCGCTGAAGTCATCATCTACGAGCCAACATTAGAAGACGGTACCACCTTCTTTGGCAGTAAAGTAGTGAACAGTCTTGATGATTTCAAGACACAGAGCAAAGCCATAATCGCCAATCGCTTTGATGATTGTTTGAAAGATGTAGAAGATAAGGTTTACACGCGCGATATCTTCAGAAGAGACTAATTTTTAGTAGATCCCCATCCGAGTGGCGGCACAGCGCAGAGCGATACTGCGGTGGGGAACTTCTTAATAAATCCTATTGATTTTATTTTTATTTATTGATGCTGCATGAGTGTTGGGGCTTATGTGGCAACATGATGTATTTTTTATATTCAACCCTATATTTTTCTATTTATGCAAGACTACGGATTGGTATCTATCATAACGCCCACTTGGGCGTGTGCAGATTTTATTGCTGAAACTATACGAAGTGTTCAATCGCAAACCTATAATAATTGGGAATTGCTCATACAAGACGACTGCTCAATGGACAATACATTGGAGGTCGTAAAACCATTTATGGAAGCAGATAACCGTATTAAGTATGAATGTAATCCAAAGAACTCTGGTGCTGCAATAACCCGTAACAATGCCTTGCGTAGGGCAAAAGGACGATGGATAGCTTTTCTTGATTCGGATGACTTGTGGTTGCCTGAGAAATTGGAGCACCAACTGAAGTTTATGGTGGAGAAGGGTTATGCCTTCTCTTATCATGAATACACAGAGATGAGTGAGGACGGAAAAGACTTAGGAGTTTATGTGTCGGGAATTAAGAAAGTGAGCAAGTTGGCTATGTTTATGTGCTGCTGGCCAGGATGCTTGGCTGTGATGTATGACAGAGAGCGTATAGGACTGGTGCAGATAAAGGATGTGCGCAAGAACAACGACACGGCTCTTTGGCTGAAGGTAGTACGCAAGGCTCCATGCTATCTATTGAAAGAAAACTTGGCAAGATATCGTCGCCGTAAGGTTAGTATCACACCAAAACCATTATGGAAACGCATTTGGGCGCATTATCCTTTGTTTCATGTGGCAGAAGAAAAGAATCCAATAATGGCTACATTCTGGACATTGATGAATGTTGTGGGGAATGGATGGAAGAAGATGTGGTATGTGAAGAAATATAAGTAAACGCCATATGGAAGAATCAATAGAAGCATTGCTGCGACTCTTGACTATTGCTATCAACAGACGACCGCAAAAGTTAGCGGCAGATGTTGATTGGTGGACGCTCTTACAATTAGCGCAGAAGCAAGGGATATGCGGATTGGTGTATGAGGCATTGGAAATCATTAAAAAAGAAGATGCCAACGAAAAAAACTTTCCTGATAAAGCCTTGTTGATGCAATGTTATGCGCAGACTTTATACGTAGAGAAGAAATACTCAGAGCATTTAACGTTAGCTCATGACATTTCTGGTTTGTGGAAACGGTATGGCATAAAGACAATTGTATTTAAAGGCTTGGCACATAGTCGTTATTACCCCATCCCTAAGCATAGAGAATTTGGCGACTTCGACTGCTACTTGATTGACAAGCCTGGGAACTGCGCTTATAGGCAAGGAAATGAGATAGCCAAGAAGAATGGTATGAATGTTGATGACAGTTGGTATAAGCATTCACACATTATATATAGTAAACTAACCATAGAGAACCACCAGTTCTTTACTTCTGCTCGTCGTGGTGGGACGGATAAGGCTTTGCATCAATACATGGTAAAGGCTATAGGGGAGGGGAGCCAACTAGAAAAACTTGACGGTACAGACATTTATGTATTGCCAGTAAAGGCAGAGGGATTGTTTATGCTCTATCACTCGTTAACGCATTTCTTGGTGGAGGGCATCAATCTTCGGCATTTTGTAGATTGGGCTTGCTGGATAAAGGCTAATCAAGACAAAATACAATGGACAGAGTTTTATACTGAATGCAAGAGATTTAGATTGGACGGATTTGCTGATGTATTGAATACCATTGCTGTGAAATACTTAGGTGTTGAGTTGCATGACAAGGCAATATTTGCTGATAGTGAATATGCTTGGCGAACGATAGAGAGTGCAGTATATGACAATTCCTCCATTTATAATCGCAGCAAGGGACGATGGTATGAGCGGCTGCACGTGATAGGTAATGCCTTTAAGTATTCGTGGAAATATAGGGATGTGGCACATTATAGTATGATTGGCTATGTGTGGCAATTCGTTTACGGATTTATAAGCAGAGGAGAAAAAGATTGAATTTCCAACTTGTCCCCAATCATCACACTAAACAAATGGAACGATGATTGGGGAACAAAATAAAGTGGTTTATTTAGATGAGGCATTTGTTAGACTACCAATCTGAGAGATTGCGTAAAGAGGACATACATTAACATGACGAACGGTATTTTTTAGTGTTAAAAATGATTTTTCCAAAGACTTTTTTGATGTATAATTGAAAAAATCCAAACACTTTTTGAGTAAAAAATTGAAAAAATCCAAACACTTTTTGGGTAAAGAATCGAAAAAATCCAAACAAATAAAATTTATGAGTACAGAATTGAGAAGAAGAAATGTGCCTTTCTCTCCGCCTGATATGACGGAGGCAGAGGCTAAGGAAGTGCATGATGCTATTATGTCGGGTTGGATAACAACTGGACCGCGCACGAAGAAATTGGAGAAAGAGGTTGCCGAGTTCGTCGGTGTAGATAAGGCGGTGTGTCTAAACTCGCAAACCGCTTGCGGGGAGATGGCTCTGCGTCTGTTGGGCATAGGAGAAGGTGATGAGGTGATTGTGCCTGCCTATACCTACACGGCAAGTGCTTCGATAGTAGAGCATGTTGGGGCAACACTCGTATTTGTTGATGTGCAGAAGGACTGTCTTGAAATTGACTATGAGGCAGTAGAGAAAGCTGTCACACCTAAGACGAAGGCGATTATTCCTGTTGACTTGGCTGGTATTCCTTGTGATTATGACCGCTTGTTTGCTATCGTGGAAAGCAAGAAGAGTATCTTTACTCCTAAGACTGACTTGCAGAAAATGATTGGTCGCATAGCCATTTGCTGTGATGCAGCCCATGCCTTTGGTGCTTCACGCAAGGGGAAGATGGTGGGCTCGATTGCTGACTTCTCTTCATTCTCCTTCCATGCAGTGAAGAACTTTACTACGGCTGAGGGCGGTGCCTTGACCTGGAATCTTCCTTTCGGCAATGAAAAGGTTGTGAAGGAACTTGACAAGAATGAAGATAATACATTTAGTGGTGTTCCTGAGATAGAGGGCGAGACATGGAACGAGAACCTTTACCGTAAGGCGCAGTTGCTGAGTCTGCACGGACAGAACAAGGATGCTTTGGCAAAAACAAAGCTTGGTGCTTGGGAGTATGACATCATCGGCACATGGTATAAGTGTAACATGACGGACGTGGTGGCTGCTATAGGACTGGTACAGATGCAGCGCTATAAGGGAATGCTGGAGCGTCGCCGTAAGATGATTGAACGCTATGATGAGGCTTTCAAGTCGCTGAATGTTGCAGTACTTAATCACTATGACGCAGAGCACACATCTTCTGGACATTTGTATCTGGTTCGCGTGTTGGGTAAGAGCCGTGAGGAGATCAACAAGGTAATAGAGCAGATGGCGGAGCGTGGCGTTGCTACCAACGTTCACTACAAGCCGCTGCCTATGATGACTGCCTATAAGAAGTTGGGCTTCGATATCAAGGACTTCCCTAATGCCTACCACATGTTTGAGAATGAAATCACCCTGCCATTGAACACCAAGATGACGGACGAGGACTTGGAGTATGTGATTGAGAATTTTGTTGAGATTGTATCTAATATGTAACGTTATAAAAGGAAATGCTTGAAGGTGAATCTCGTGGATATTTGCTTTCAAGCATTTTGTTTACTTATAATTTATGAAAAGACTTTTTGATATCGTTGCTTCGGGTTGTGGACTAATTGTGTTAAGTCCTTTGTTCTTGTTGCTTGCCATTTGGATTAAGTTGGATTCAAAAGGTCCTGTGTTTTATCGGCAAGTGCGTGTCGGAAGGAACAACAAGGACTTCCGCATATTCAAATTCCGATCCATGCGTGTCGGAGCGGACAGGGGTTCACTCGTAACGATAGGTGGCAGAGACCCTCGCGTGACTCGTTCGGGATATTATATCCGTAAATATAAATTCGATGAGTTGCCACAGTTGATAAACGTATTTATCGGTGATATGAGTTTAGTTGGTCCGCGTCCAGAGGTGCGCCACTATGTGAATTACTGGACTCCAGAACAGATGCATGTGTTAGACGTGCGTCCTGGCATAACAGACCCTGCAAGCATCAAGTTCCGCAATGAGAACGAACTGATGGAGAAGGCAGAAGATCCTGAGGACTATTACATTCATGTGATAATGCAGGAGAAGATAAAACTGTATCTGGAATATGTTGAGAATGCGAGTTTCCTTTATGATTTAAAACTGATATTCAAGACATTCTTCGTGATTATAAATGAGAGATAGGTACTCAGGCGAGACAATCTCGGAAAAAAGAAAGGCACATCACCTACCTAATAATGAATGACAATGGAATTTGATAAGGACTTCTTAGGAAAACTTTTTGAACAAGCCGTGTCTAATCCACACTTGCGTCAGAGTTTTGATTTAAATATACCGTCAGCAGACGGCAGTCAGCGTATGTTGAATGCCTTGCTGCCAGGAACGATAGTGCCTATCCATCGGCATCCCAATAGCACAGAAACGGTTATCTGTCTGTGCGGAAAAATGGATGAGGTGATTTATGAGGAAGTCGTTTCGTATGAGAAGTCTTCTTCGGAGGACTTTCCACAGGACATGGATGCACAATACGTCACGCGCAAGGTGGAGTTTCGTGAAGTGCAGCGCATCCACCTCTGTCCTGCTCAGGGGAAGTATGGCTGTCAGATACCGAAGGGGGCTTGGCACACCGTGGAAGTACTGGAGCCGAGCGTGATATTCGAGGCGAAGGATGGTAAGTATGGAGAGGATGGTAGCGAGACTTTTTGTGTAAAGTAATTTTATCATCTATAAGTAATAAAATTGTAAACTGTGTATTTTTATCACTTATAAGCAATGGTTTTTGTGGGCAGGATAAAATCAATACGGTAATGATAAAACAACCCTGATAATAATTATGCAGTTATACGACTACCAAAAGGACATGTTGAGGCGGATTCAGGTGGCTTTCACGTCGCACCAATCCGTTATGGTACAGATGCCGACGGGTACGGGAAAAACGTATCTGTTGGCTTCGTGTGTATGTGAGTGGATGGCTGAGCATGAGGGGGAAGTGTGGATTGTTGCACACAGACGGGAACTCGTGGAGCAGATACGGGAGACGATTAACCGACTGATTGATTTTATGGGTGCAACGGTGGCGAGACGCACTCTCTCCCTGTTAAGGGTGGTGTCGATACAATGGTTGTCAAGGCACTATCAAGAAATGGAAACGTTGCCGAGTATGATTGTGATAGACGAGGCACACCATGCCTTGGCGAAGACCTATGCGGAGGTGATGAAAGCCTATCCTGTGGCAAAGAAACTCGGTGTGACTGCAACACCGTGCCGACTGACGCGAAAAGGGTTTAAGGACTTGTTTGAGGTGCTGCTCATGTCTGAGCCGATTGCCCAATTTATTAAGGATGGGTATTTGGCTGACTTTGATTATATTTCGCTCAATCCGAATAGTGAGGATCAGAAGATAATCAACGGACTGGCAAAACGTGCCACGGATGGTGATTATAATGCTGCCGAGATGCAGGAAGTGCTGGACACGAAGCCTACAATAGAACGGCTGTTCCATACCACGCAGGAGTTTGCGAAAGGGGAAAAGGGAATTGTTTATGCCATCAATATTGAGCATGCGGAGCATATAGCGGAATATTACAGGGAGCGTGGGGTGAACGCTGTGGCGATAAGTTCAAAGACTCCAATCGTCGAACGCTGCGCCAACATCGAAAAGTTCAAAGATGGGAGGATTGAAGTACTGGTGAACGTTGACCTCTTCGGTGAGGGCTTTGATTGTCCTGATGTGGAATTTATACAGTTGGCAAGACCCACGTTGTCGCTTGCCAAATACTTACAGATGGTGGGACGCGGGCTGCGTGTGGCACGGAACAAGGAATGCTGCACGATACTGGATAACGTAGGACTTTACAGACTATTCGGCTTGCCCAATGCCGACCGTGACTGGGAGGCTATGTTCTTGGGCAAGCAGACAGGAAAAGGTGTGGCGGACATGGCAAGAGACTGGGCTTTGAGAGTATGTAACAACTCTGAAAGCAGTCCGATAAAAAGAAACAATGTCTGCAGCAAGGACATGGTAGTCATCACACGGCATGACACACCACGTATTGCGGAACAAATCTCCATTCTGCTTGACGAGTTTGGCAAGGCACAGAATTTTAGGTACGAAAAGCATGGACTGCTTGGCGAACATACTTATATCAGAACCAGTGGCAATCATGGCGTGTATCATATATTAGGCTCAGAGCGTTTGGGGTGGAAACTGATGTATGACCTGCAGACCACACCACGCCGATATTACATGCTGAACAACGAAAGCGGAAAAATTCTATATGTCGGCAGATGCAACATTTGGAGCGATGAGGACAAGGTTACACTTGAAGACTCAGAAATTATAGAGCGTCATGAAGCAAACATAGTAAAGGTAAGATTCAAGGGTGAAGACAAAGCCACATGGATTAACCTCTATACGATGCAGGAATTCGATGTACGCCCGATAATTGTAAATCGTGGCAATCTGGAATTTCTGAGAATAGGGGAAGAGTTATATTCCTATAAAAACCGGCAGATTGCGGGCATCCCATTGAGTGAGCAGGACATATTGTTGTATGCGTCACCTATGGACAATGTTGAGCAGATCCTGCAGCACGGATTTGCCCTGTTCCATTCACGCAAGAAGATAGACAGGGAACGCCCGTGGGCGGATTTGGTGAACGGCATTCGTTTTGCCAAGCAACCAAGGGTAGAGGCGCATGGTTTTCTTGAATTCAGTACCACAGACGGGGTACGGCTATATCCGAGAGTGCAGACCCAGTTGATGGACAATGACAGCTTTGTGCTGCCCGAGGCATTGGCGCACGGCATAGATGAGGGACTTCGTTTCCGCAACTTTTACATACCTCCATCTGACACGCCAAAGCTTTATATGTTCAAAGAGACGATGGACGACATAACGCTTTTCAAGGATGAAGGAAACGACTATTATATAAGGCGTGGAATAGAGCCTACATTGAAGCCCATATCATTGGAGGAATGGAAGAAGGAGAAGCAGAGATGGAAACACATGGTGGCAGATTTTGAAAAGCGAGCGGTAGAGAGAGAAAAGACAGGCGTGTTCAAATATCCGTTGCAAGCCAAGGTTAACGGCTATAAGTTAACCGATTATAATGAACCGACCGACATACGCATCTCACGCAACGGAAAAGCCTACAACACATTCATGTTTGACATACGTTTCGGCAAATGGAGACCGACAGGCTCATACGTGGAGTTTTCAAAACAGGCATATGGCATACGTGTGGTGAGGAACTGGGAGGGTAAATACCTGTTGCGCACACAGTTCTTTGAGAGATTCTGCAAAGAGGAGGACCCTAAATTTAATTTTGCTGAACTTTTGGATGAGGCTTACTTGCACATTAAGGATGCTGGCAAGGAGTATTTTGTTGACCTTGAAAGCAATATGTGTTTTGACCGAATACCAGAAATGGTAAAGATAGGTTTTGTAAGATTCCAGAAGGATGGCGACATGTATTTCCCGTTCAACTATCGTTTGAATGCCCGCCGTCCGTTCAGGAGTGGTGAGATTATCGGTGGTGAAAACGTCTGTTTCTTAGGAAAACAGATTGTAGTATTGAAAGGCGACTCCTCTATTTATTACATACGCCGCCGTTATACTGACGGCAAGCGGTTTGTTGTCAGCAAGAGAAAGCAAGAAAGCATTACCGAGACCTTGTATGACATGTATTATGACGGAAAAACTCCAGCAGAAATAAAAGCAAGAGAAACAAACTGATTTACCATCGCACAAAATAACAAACTAAAGATAATTAGCCCCTCAGGTGTGTCGAAAGACAGTAAACTTGAGGGGCATTATTTATTTTAGGCAGTAACAAGATCCAAGAGGATACGTTACTGCCTAAATTGTTGTCTTTCCAAAATTTACTATTCTTAAGTCTTGCATATTCCAATTCTTTTCCTTAACTTTGCATTCGCTATTCAAGGTGACAGTTTGCGAATATATCGCTGACATTACGTCCCATGACATAGTACAGACATAATAAAGAAAGACGTTTGCTTTACGTTTTCTTCTGACCTTTCGAAACGTAGGAAATTTCATTTAGCGTTCAGATGAAGACAGCGGTGGGTGTAGGCATCTGTTGCTTCTTATCTTTTGACGCTAAGGTTTCATCCTACGTACCTGAAAGGCGAAAGATAATAAATGCAACATGATTCCTACGCCATTTCTGTTTTTATTACATCAACCTATCTTAACCACTACTAACGTTTCTGCTTTGGGGAATGGCAGAAGTATAATCCCTAAAGGAGAGACTGCCTATGAGTACTAAGTTTTTTAATAATACTCCAGAAAATTCTTTATTTGAAAAATTTAAGGGCATAGCCCATAACATGCTTGACTTCCACACTTTTCAAGCCGTTGTGGGATATTTTCGTAGTTCGGGATATTTCAAACTGCGTGAGGAGTTTGAAAACGTAAGCAAAATACAAATCCTCGTAGGCATTAATGTCGATAACATCTTTCGTAAGCAATCCCACATATTCATGGGACAGATAGACGAAGAGAGGGTACGACAGGCTTATTCCGATGATTTTGTAGATGAAGTAAGAAATGCAGGGTATGACGAACTGACCGAGCGAGGTATTCTGCAGTTCTGCCAAGATATCGTTGACGGCAGGTTAGAAGTGCGTATCCACCGCAGCAAGAACCTTCACGCTAAGTTCTATCTCCTCCTGCCAGAAGACCATAACCCCAACTCTGACGGTTGGGTTATTATGGGTTCGTCCAACCTCTCCGACTCAGGCATGGGCACCACCGTCAGCAATCGTTATGAACTGAACGTGGCGATGAAGGATTATGACGACGTGGCATACTGTAAGAATGAGTTTGAAGAATTATGGAAGGACGCCATACCACTCACCATGGAAGATATAGACAAAATGAAGGCGCAGACGCACCTGGGACAAATGCCCACTCCATACGAACTCTACATGAAGGTACTCATTGACTCCTTTGGTGCACAGGTGGAGGACGACTTTACCATGGAGATGCCTGAAGGAGTAAAGGACATACGTTATCAGCATGATGCCGTAATACAAGGCTATCAGATGCTTATGCAGCACAATGGTTTCTTCCTTGCCGACGTGGTAGGATTGGGCAAGACTATCGTCGCTACGATGATAGCCAAGAGGTTTGTTGAGGCTAACGGCAGGTACACAAACATCCTTGTGGTCTATCCCCCTGCACTTGAGAAGAACTGGAAAGACACCTTTAATCTCTTTGGTATTAAGCGATATACGCAGTTTGTGAGTAATGGAAGCCTGAAGAAGGTAATCAATGGCGAGGACAACTATCGCGAGAAGGGAGAGTTTGACCTTGTGATCGTTGACGAAGCACACAACTTCCGTGGAGCAACAGCCAACAGATATGACGACCTACAACTTATCTGTAAAACGCCACGCATCAATACTGGCATGGTAAAGGGACGTCAGAAAAAGATAATGCTACTGTCTGCCACCCCTCTGAACAATCGTCCTACAGACCTCTTAAACCTGCTATTGCTCTTCCAAAACGCACGCTGTTCTACTATTGAGGGCATACAGAATCTGCCTGTTACGTTCTCGCCATGGATAGAGGAATACGACAAACTAATGAAGGAACGTAAGGCGGACAGCAAAGCCATACGCAATGTGGAGTTTGCAAGACGAACGGACAGACTGTATGAACAGATAAGAACCCAGATAATAGACAAGGTTACGGTACGCCGCACACGCAGCAATATTAAGAACGTTGCGGCATACAGAAAAGACCTTGAGGAACAGCACATCGTGTTTCCCGAAATACTACCGCCAAAAGAATTGGTGTACGAACTGAAGAATGGCATCAATGACTTGTTCTATAATACGATGAACATCCTTACCGATACACCTAACATGGAAACTAATCCTAACGGTGAGGGGTTGCACTATGCTCGTTATCGCGCCATAGAGTTCCTTAAAGGCGAGGCAAGCAAGAAGTATCCTACCGCCAACCATGTAGCCACCATGCTTACAGGTATTTATCGTGTTCATATGGTAAAGCGACTGGAGAGTAGTTTCTATGCTTTCCGTCGGTCGTTGCATACCTTCCTGCGCATCACCTTGGATATGATAAAGATGTTTGAGCAAGACAAGATAATCATTGCGCCCGACATTGACGTGAAGGACAAACAGGCGAAAGGTTGGGAACTGGATAAAATCATTGAATATGCAGTGGATAAAGGACTAAAGGAAGAGGACACCGTATTCAAGAACGATGACTTTTCTGGTGTTTTCCTCACCATGCTAAAGGAAGATGCAGAGAAACTGCAACAGTTGTGTCAGCAGTGGGATGCTGTGAACGAAGACCCCAAACTGGAACTCTTCATAGAGAAGTTAAACAACGAACTGCTTGACCGAAACATGAACCCTACGCGCAAACTCGTAGTGTTCTCGGAGAGTGTAGATACCGTGGAGTATCTTACCTCGCAACTAAAGGAACGCTTAGGTCGCACTGATATTCTTGACGTATGTGCCAGTAACCGTAACACGCGTCAAGAGATTATACGCAAATGTTTTGATGCTAACAGTACGGAACAGACAGATGATTACAACATTGTCATAACGTCTGATGTGTTGGCGGAGGGCATAAACCTGCATAGGGCTAACGTTATAATTAACTATGACTCACCGTGGAACGCCACTCGATTGATGCAACGCATAGGTCGTGTAAACCGTATAGGTTCTGTTGCCGACAAGATTTATAACTATATGTTCTATCCTTCCAAACAAGGCAACAATGAGATTCATCTTTACAGCAATGCTCTTATTAAACTACAGGGTTTTCATTCAGCTTTCGGAGAAGACGCACAGATTTATTCTACGGAAGAGATTGTGAAAGAGTTTCAGATGTTTAATCCCGACATTCAAGATGCTATAGACCGCAACCTAAAGTTCCTGGAAGAGGTACGCAGTCTTTATCGTACAGACCGCAAACTGTATAACAAGATTAAGGCGTTGCCCATGAAGAGCAGGACGGCAAGGAGGGCTGACGCCTGTAAAGTGGAGGAACTGGATGTACATGGTAACACCATTGTTTATTTGTCATCCCCTCTCAAGGTCGAGTATTATCTTGTAGATTCTAACGGCAAGGCGGTCTCCATTCCTTTCCTTAACGCTATGGACATCATGAAGGCTGATAAAAACGAGAAGGCTGGTGACTTCACCGAGGTTATGGATTGTCATTACACTCATGTTAAGAACGCGCTAAAGAGTTATAAGAAGGCGGTTGTTAACGTGGTTGATACTGACAGCATTGCCAGCAGGAAGAAAGACAAGAGCATTAATGAGACGCAGTCCATACTGCGAGGGCTGAGACGTAGCATCATGAATGTAGATGATACGAGGACAGAGGAAAAGATAGAGAAGTTGGAGCATATAGCCAGCTTAGGCGTCTTTACAGGTCTGAACTCGAGTCTTATCGGTTTCTCACGCCTACTAAAGAAACAACATTATTCCACGGATGAGATGGTGGAGATGATAGTAAACAAAATTGACGAACTGTATGAACGTTACAACATTCCTCTTGATACCGATGAGGAGCAGAGTGAAGACGTGTTTGAACCCCAGATAGTTGTATCAGAAACCTTTATATAAAAATATATGACATACACACAAGATGACTTTCTGAAACTATTTCAGTCGCAGTTTAACCTGCAAGGCTGGCAGGTGTTTCTTAGAGATTACTTCCATGCACAGCATTTACGCGTAGATCCAGAGGCGTTACTGGAAGACAACGACAATTATGAAGGTTTCTTCCTCGGCAGCACAACAACTAAAGATAAATACGAATTGGGCTTCTTCTATTACAAGATGGAGGACGGATCAGTATTGCGTCGTAAGGTGGGACTGCGCAACTTGATTTCTCCATATCTGCGTTACGGCTTTGATACTGCCCTTGCCGTGTTCGACGACGGCAAGAACTGGCGTCTATCCTTAATTTGTGACATTAAGGGAGAGGCAACGAACACTAAGCGTTTCACATATGTCTTTGGTGAAGAGACAGCGTTTTATAAAACACCTGTCGGCCGTTTCAAGGCATTACAGAAGTACGCTGACGAAATGCAGAAGATAAAGGAAGCGTTCTCGGTAGAAGCTCTGTCAGATGATTTCTTTGATGAATACCGTAAGCAGTATGCTGGTTTCGTAAGGTTCCTTACAGGAAAGGAATATGTTAAGAAAGCCAACAAATGGGTGGAACAACAAGTATGTGAACCCAACGAGCAGTTCTATTCTTCTTTTGAAAGCGATGACAAACTGGTGCGTGACTACATTAAGAAGATGATGGGACGTATTGTCTTCCTTTATTTCTTGCAGAGCAAAGGGTGGCTCGCTGGCAATCAGCGATATATGCACGACTTGTTCTATACCTCTGAAGTAAAGGATGATTTCCTTGACAAAGTGCTTGAACCCATGTTCTTCGGACTGCTTAACACCAAGCCAGAGGAACGTAGTACAGCACCGTTGGTTAATGGCGTAGGAGTGAAATATATTCCCAATGCAGACAGTATTCCTTACCTTAACGGTGGACTCTTTCAACAGGAGAAGATTGACGAAGTTGACTCTTGTTTCCCTGCCAAGATGTTCCAAGCGTTATTTGACTTCTTCGATAGTTACAACTTCACCATTGACGAGAACGACCCTGACGATGCCGAGGTTGGAGTTGACCCCGAGATGCTTGGTAAGATATTCGAGAACCTTCTTGAGGATAACAAGGATAAGGGAGCGTTCTACACTCCGAAGGAGATAGTGCGCTATATGTGTCAGGAGTCGCTCACGGCATACCTGCAAACAGGTATAGAGGAAGAAGAAATAAAAGCCCGTATAGCCAACTTTGTGAAGACGCACAACGTAGAGGAACTTGGTGGTGCCACTTCAGAACTTGCTCTGTCTATCGACCAGAAGTTGAAGGAGGTAAAGATTTGTGACCCTGCCATTGGTTCTGGAGCCTTCCCTATGGGATTGTTGCGCGAACTCTACGAATGTCGTAAGGCAATTGAAGTATTTGCACAGGGCAATGCTGCGGAAATAAAACGTCATATCATTCAGAACAACATCTATGGCGTTGATATAGAGAAAGGTGCAGTAGATATTGCGCGTCTTCGTTTCTGGCTTGCTCTTATCATTGATGAGAAAGAGCCTATGCCGTTGCCTAACCTCGACTTCAAGATTATGCAGGGTGATTCATTGCTTGAGAACTTTATGGGAGTTGACCTCAACCTTACTTCTGAGGAGGTGAAGACAGGAAAAGACACAAAGAAGACTCGTGGTGTCTTGTCATTCTCTTTTGAAGAAACGAATGTACAGAAAACAATTCAAGATTTAGTTAAGTCATACTTTAGCATTACAGACCATACGTCACGTAATGAACGTCGCAAGCAGATAGATCATTACGTAAAGGACTATATCAAGATTTGTGCGGAAGGTAACCAGACAGTGCAGGAGGCTATTAGCAATCTGGAGATTCCTAATGATAGATTTTTCTTGTGGCACGTTTACTTCAAGGATGTGTTCGATAAAGGAGGATTTGATATCGTTATCGGCAATCCACCGTACATACAACTGCAGGGCGATGGTCGTATAAGTTCAGCCGTCCGCTTGCGCTCGTCCTCTGACTGGCAGTTGGAAA
>DAIUFT010000058.1:0-18622 GCA_036844425.1 Prevotella sp.
TATGAAAAAGCATTGCATTCTTCTACTGATGATAAGTTAAAAGCTCATTTGTTATTAAACATGAGTGGTGTCTATCGCGAAAAAGGAAATTATAGTAAGGAGATGGACTGTTTGCAGGAATCTGTAAAATTAGGTAATATAAGAGCCACAATATCTCTTGCATTATGCTATCATGATGGCATCGGCGTTCCTGTGAACATAGAGAAATGTAAGCAACTCCTAAGGAAGTGTGCTGCGCAGAATGAAGACATAGAAGTTAGAGAAGAAGCTAAGAAATATCTACGAGAAATAAAATAAAGAGTATCATGCGTATGAAGAGATATATCATAATGCTGATTGTGGCGATAGCGATGGTCAGCAGCGTCATGGCGCAGAGCGACATCAAGCGTCCTGACAGTTACAACTACCAGAGTGGCGTTGAGGCGTATAATAATAAGGACTACGCCAAGAGTATGGAGTTCTTCGACAAGGAGTTGAAGCAGAACCCGAAGAACGGTTATGCCATGATGTGGCAGGCGAGCATATACTACAAATATGATATGTACGGCAAAGCCATGTCTTCCTTAAATAGTGCGCTTAAGTTTGTGCCGAAGAAAGATAAGGAAACGGTAGGATATCTTTACAATCTTAGGGCTGGCGTGGAAGCGGAGTTAGGCGACACGGTGAAAGCCCTCTCTGGCTATGACTTGGCATTTAAGACGTATCCTGACGCTGATTATCTATATAGCAAGTGTAACCTGCTGAACAGACAGGAGAGATATGATGACGTGGATGCAGAGATAAAACGCCTCATGGCTCTTGACGAGAACAACGCTATGACGTGGGTATATGCTGGACGCAACGAGGACGGTAAAGGAAATTACGACAAGGCGATAGAGGCATACTCCTTTGCCGTAAAATTGGCACCAGAATATGCGTCGGCATATTCGTTCCGTGCAGCAACTTACATCAAGATGCGCCGTTACAGGGAGGCGTGTCAGGACGTGATAACCGCATTAAATGAAAGCAGTAACGAGCTTAAGGCTTTCTACATGATTTACACACTTGCCGATAGTGCCATGACATATCTCGCTCCGCAACTGAAGGCGCAACAACTGAAAGAGCCTAACAATTCATTGTGGAGTTATTATCTCGGACTGGCATACAAGCAAGTGTATGACAACAGTAATGCGGAAGAGGCCTTCAAAAAGGCTATTGCCATAACTAAAAGCAATGGTAATAGTTATGCGCAGATATATCAAAACCTTGCCGAGATACAAAATGAGTTAGGAAAATACGCAGAGGCATTACAGAATCTTGACGAATGTCTTAACATGGACTCTACTGATACCCGAACATGGCGCGATAAGGCGGATATATACTACAACATGGGCAACAACATGGCTGCCATAGAGTGCATGAGTAAGGCGATAAGCATTGCGCCAGAGAATGCCGATTTGTATTATTGGCGTGCGCGTTACTATATGTATAACAATATGCAACGCAATGCCCTTGACGATACGAATACCGCCATTTCTCTTGATGATAAGGACATAGGAAACCTCGTGCAGCGATGCGAGATACACAGCCGCATGGGAAGGCACGCTGAGGCTTACAATGACTGCAAAATGGCAATAGACATAGAGATGGCGAAGCCTGAGGACAAGCGCGACTTGCAGCACCTTGCCTACGCATATATCCGCATGGGCAACAGGGCTGCGGCATACCCCATAGTCGAGAAGGTATATGAGGGGGAGTATAACAAAGATACAGAGTACGACCTTGCCTGCATGTATAGTCTCCTTGACGACCGCGAAACGGCACTGAAGCACTTTGAGAACTGTCTGCAACTGGGCTGTTGTGACTTCGTTCACATAAAGAACGACACCGATCTCGACAACATACGCGGCACGCAGCAGTTTAAGTCGCTCATGGACAAGTATAGCCGTACGGAGGCTACTGTCGTAGGCGTCTTTGACGTTATAGAGCCTGAATATGAACTGCAGACCACGGAAGTGCCATTCCGTAAGGAGGCTGGTATATATAAGGTAAAGTGCAGCATCAACGGACTGCCCCTGCACTTCTACTTCGACACGGGTGCGGCAGACGTAACGCTGTCGTCGGTTGAGGCGGAGTTCATGCTGAAGAACGACTACCTATCGCCCAGCGACCTGAAGGGCAGAAATTACTATGGCACCGCCAGCGGCGAGATAGCCGAAGGCACCACCGTGATACTTAAGAAGGTAAACTTTGGCGGACTGGAACTTAACAATGTCCGAGCCAGTGTGGTACACAACCAGAAGGCTCCCCTGTTGTTAGGGCAGACGGTGCTTAGCCGCCTTGGCAAGATAGAGATAGACTATGCCAAGAGCGTGCTGAAGATAACGAGCAAGAAAATAAAGTAATAACTACTGATGTCTATGCAACAGAACTATGACTTAACTACTCTACTGAACGAACTTACGCATTGAGCAGAAAAAAACAGTTATGGAAAGATGTTGCAGAATGTAATCAATCTTTAAAAAATCGCAGAATATCATCATTCTGCGATTTTTTTTTTGTAAATTTGCAAACACTATTCCAAAACATAGTGCAAAGAATAAAATGATACAAAAACATAACTTTATTGGCTTGACGGACGCACAGGTGCTCGAAAGCCGTGCTAAGTATGGCGCTAACATCTTGACACCACCCAAGAAAGCCCCTCTGTGGAGACAGTTCTTGGAGAAGTTTAAGGACCCACTCATCATCATACTGCTTATAGCCGGTGCTATGTCTGTGGGCATCTCGTGCTACGAGTACTTCGGACTGGGGGAGGGCGCAGAGGTGTTCTTCGAGCCTGTAGGCATCTTCGTGGCCATACTACTCGCTACGGGTCTCGCCTTCTACTTCGAACTGCAAGCCGACAAGGAATTTACCGTACTCAACCAAGTGAACGACGAGGAGGCGGTGGAGGTGATACGCAACATGAACACCACTATGGTGCCGCGTAAGGACATCGTGGTGGGCGACATCGTTATCCTCAACACGGGCGAAGAGGTGCCTGCCGACGCCGAACTGCTTGAGGCGGTGCAGATGAACATGGACGAGTCGATGCTTACTGGCGAGCCTGTATGCGCCAAGAGTACAGACGAGAAGGACTTTGACAGCAACGCTACATACCCCACCAATCATGTGATGAAGGGCACGAAGGTGATGGAAGGTCATGGTATCTGTCGCGTACTTGCCGTGGGCGACAGGACGGAGCAAGGCAAGGTGTTCGAGGCGGTGCAGATAGACGACAGCGTAAGGACGCCACTCGATGAACAGTTGGCGTGGCTCGGCAAGTGGGTAACGTACTTCAGTTATGCCGTTGCGGCGGGCGTAGTGGCAGGACGTATAATAATATATATGGTGGGCTGCGAGGCGTTTGACCTCATAGCCTTCATAGCCTACGTATTACAGACGTTCATGATTGCCGTTACGCTCATCGTTGTTGCTGTGCCCGAAGGACTGCCTATGGCGGTAACGCTGAGCTTGGCTTACAGCATGCGCCGTATGCTCAAGACTAACAATCTGGTGCGCAAGATGCACGCCTGCGAGACGATGGGTGCTACTACCGTAATCTGCACCGACAAGACGGGAACGCTGACGCAAAACCTCATGAGTGTAGATGAGATAAAACAGTATGGCGACACACCTGCTGAGGTCTTCGTCGAAGGTATTGCCGTGAACTCCACTGCCTCTATCGATTTCTCCGACAAGCAGAAGCCGCAGATACTCGGCAACCCTACGGAGGGAGCGCTGCTGCTATGGCTGAACAAACAAGGCGCGGACTATCGTATGCTGCGCGAGAGCGTAAAGACCATAAGTGAGGTGCCGTTCTCTACCGAGCGCAAGTATATGGCGACGGTGGTAGAGTCTGCTGCCATGGAGGGCAAGAAGGTGCTATATGTAAAAGGTGCGCCAGAGATAGTGTATGAGTTATGCAAGGAGAAGACGGTAAGCAAGGAAGACCTCGACAGACAGTTGGCGGAATACCAAAACCGCGCCATGCGCACACTCGGCTTCGCCTACCAGGTAGTGAACGATGACGAAGTGGCTGTTGACAACAACAACGAGATAGTGGCTACACGACTGCGCTTCATAGGCGTAGCCGCCATTGCCGACCCCGTAAGAGCCGACGTGCCAGTGGCGGTAAAGGAATGTATCGATGCAGGCATCAGCATTAAGATAGTAACGGGCGACACTCCAGGCACCGCCAAGGAGATAGCACGCCAGATAGGACTGTGGGACGACACACGCGACACGGAGCGTAACATCATCACAGGTCCAGAGTTTGCCGCACTCTCTGACGAGGAACTGTCGGAACGCGTACTTGACCTGAAGATTATCTCACGTGCCCGACCGATGGACAAGAAACGCCTTGTTGAGGCCCTGCAGCAGAAACGCCAGGTGGTGGCCGTGACGGGCGACGGCACCAACGATGCCCCAGCCTTGCGCGCAGCCCACGTAGGACTGTCGATGGGCGACGGCACCAGCGTGGCGAAGGAAGCGTCGGACATCACCATCATCGACAACTCCTTCAGCAGCATAGGCAAGGCGGTGATGTGGGGACGCTCACTGTATCAGAACATACAACGCTTCCTCCTGTTCCAGTTGACGGTAAACGTCACCGCCTGTTTCCTTGTGCTCTGCGGAGCCTTCATGGGAACGGAGTCGCCGCTCACCGTAACGCAGATGTTGTGGATTAACCTCATCATGGACACCTTCGCTGCCATGGCGTTAGCCTCGCTGCCACCCTCAGAGAGCGTGATGCGTGACAAGCCTCGCGACCGCAACGCCTTTATTCTCAACGCTCAGATGTTAAGAGAGATAATAGGTGTAGGCGGATTCTTCTTCCTCCTGCTCTTAGGCTTCCTCTATGTCTTCCAGCACGCCGACATACACCAGTTCACCGACCTCCTTCACCTGCAACTTGGCGAGAAGGGCCACGTGACGACCTACGAGCTGACGCTGCTCTTCACCATCTTCGTCATGACACATTTCTTCTATCTCTTCAACGCTCGTGCCTTTGAGACTGGTCGCAGTGCGCTCCACTTCAAGGGATGTCGCGGACTGCTGACCATTGTCACGATAATTCTCGTTGGTCAGGTAGCGATGGTAGAAGTGCCCGGCTTGCAGCAGTTCTTTAACGTGGAGGGGCTGAAACTCACCGACTGGGTAATAATCGTCCTTGGCTCATCCCTCGTACTCTGGGTACGCGAGGCATGGCACCTGGTGACAAGGAAGTGAGCGTAAGTTTTTAGGAGTTTCCTTTGCCGTATATAAAAAAAAAGTTACCTTTGTAGAAAAATACACTCGCCCTATGACAGAAAGATACCTTAACCCACATACTGACTTCGGCTTCAAACGATTGTTCGGGTCAGAGTTCAACAAGGAATTGCTGATAAGTTTCCTTAACGCCATGTTCCACGGAGAGCAGAACGTGCAGGAGGTGACGTACCTCAACTCCGAGCAACTTGGCGACCGCATAGACGCACGCCGTGCCGTCTTCGATGTGTATTGCGAGAACGACAAGGGCGAGAAGTTCATCGTGGAGATGCAAAACGTGTATCAGGAGTTCTTCAAGGACCGCACCATCTATTACTCCACCTTCCCTATCCGCGAGCAGGCACAGCGCGGTGGCGACTGGGACTTCCACCTAAACTCCGTCTATACCATCGGACTGCTCAACTTCACCTTTGCCGAGGGTTTGCGCGACGCCCGTCGCTGGCACCACGAGGTAAAACTGATGGAGGTAGAGACAAAGGAGGTGTTCTACGACAAACTGACGTACGTATATGTAGAGATACCTAAGTTTGACAAGACAGAAGCGGAACTCGAAACGATGTACGACAAATGGATGTACGTCTTAAAGAACCTCTCACGCCTCATGGAGCGTCCCGCCGCCCTTCAGGAGCGTGTCTTCACCCGACTGTTTGAACAGGCGGAAATATCCAAGTTCAACCAGTCAGAATTGTTGCAGTATGAGGACAGCGTCAACGCTTACCGCGACATAGTGAATGCCATCAAGACCGCGGAGAAAAAGAAGTTTGAGGAAGGCAAAGCGGAAGGCAGAGCAGAAGGACTTGCAGAAGGCAGAGCGGAAGGCAGAGCAGAAGGTGAAAAGAACAAAGCCTGTGAAATAGCCACAAAGATGAAAGCAAGCGGTATTTCCGTAGATGATATCATGAAGATAACGGGACTTACAGAAGAAGAAGTAAGTAAACTAAAATAGTATATATGCTCACATTCATGCACAACAATAACCTTTCTACCAGTAGAAGGTCGGCATGAATATGAGCATTTTTCATACTGTGGATTTATTACCTCACGTTCTTTACTTCTCCAAAAGACTAAAACCAAGAAAAAACACGAATGAACTTGCATGCCTCTTGCGTAATTAGAAAATAAAAGGTATCTTTGCCGTTGAACAATATTTTTATTACCAACTAAAACAGAACATGGTTTATGAAGAAAGTAATAGGTTGGATATTTCTTGTATGTGGAATCGGCTCATTACCAGGGCTCTTTTCTAAACTAACAAACGCGCAACATGCCTATGATGTAATAGGTATGCTCATAGGTCAGGGACTTATATTCTTTTTGGCATATTTATGTATAAAGGATAAGAAAGGATAACATACAAACAAAACACCAAATATGGCACGACGTAAATCTAACACTGGCATACCTGGACTCTCCTTCTCGTGGAAGAGAGCCCTGGGCATAACGCAAGCGAAGCAACGCATAGCACGCGAGACGGGCATACCGACATCACGCGCTGGAGTGGAACGCAAACTGGGAAGCATGATACTCAAGGCCCTGTTCGGGAAGAAGTAATAAGCAATAAAAATCATCCAGAACAATTACATTACAACGGGGACTACCATGTCGTCGCAGCAAATCATACTTATGATATGAATAAAAATACACTCTACGTCCTTTTGACGCTTGCCGTGGCAATAATGCTCCTGTTGTGCCTGGCAGATATGCCTTACGGCTATTATGAACTTGTGCGTTACGTCTCAGCAGTTTTCTTTGCCTATCTGGCCTATAAAGCCTTTAGGTCAGGACAGGATACACCGCTCTTCGTCTTCGGAGCCTTGGCATTATTGTTCCAACCCTTTATGAAGATAGCCTTGGGTCGCACGGTGTGGAACATCATTGACGTAGTGGTGGCGGTGGGGCTGCTTTATGTAGTGTATGTAGCATACAAGAATAAAATTCATAATTCATAAATTTTAATTCATAATTCATAATTAGGCTCCGCCTTGATAAACGAGATTATGCATTATGCCTTGAAAATTATGAATTATGCATTAAAAATTATTAGTCGCTTATGACAGAATCTCTCATATACTCCCTTACGTGTTATACCTTCATCATCACCAGCGTGGTGTGTGCCGTAATACGTTGGTGCCACGTATGCCGCCCCTATAGCGAGCAACGGGAATACTATCACCCAGCACGTCGGCAGGTAACCTTCTTCCTTGCCGCCGTAGTGATACAGATGCCATACGTTGTGCGACCCATGGATGCCGACACGTGGTTCTTCGCCCGCACCTTCGGCATACTCTATTATCCGCTCTTCGTCGATATAATCTTCAACCGCTACTTCTACAGGCGCAGAATGGCAAGCGACTGGACCATGCGCACGTACTTCCTCCTGGTAATGACGATACTACTGGGCATGATGTTCACCGCCCTCTTCTTCAATACGCGCGATGTCTTGGGGCTTCTTCAGCCGTGGCTCAACATGCTTACCGGAACCGTCTCGCTACTTCTCTCCATGCGTTACGTCATGGTGTCGTGCCGCCTCGTAAGGAGCATCGATACATATCACGAACAGAACTTTTCCAACGTCAGCGACTTTCCCTACCTCTTCGCACGTCGTGTGGCGCTCATGCCGCTCCTGTGGCTCATCATGCAGTGGATAGTCTTTATCAGCGACAGCCGCACGGTTAAGGCCGTGGGCGATATCATCTTTGCCGTGGGCACACTGGCCTTCCTCTGCGTCATACTCCATCCACAGCGGCAGCAGCCTGCGGCAGACACCGAGGGAGCCTACGAGCCGATGGACATAGTGGGGGAGGAGGAGGAAGATGCCAACAGCGCGACTGCCCCAGGGCCTGCACTGTGGACCGACGACGTAAGGCGCGAGGTGCTCACCATCATAGAGCGCCGCTACAGGGAGCCTAACCTTAAGCGCACAGAGGTAATAGCCGATGTGCCATACAGAAAGAAGAAGCAAGCCGGAGCCTTCATCACGTCCGTAGGCTTCTATCGTCTCGTCAACATGTTTCGGCTCTATCACCTCGAAGAATACTGCCGCCTGCACCCCGAGATGAGCAGTGAGGGAGCGGCTATGGAGTGTGGATTCAAGGACCGCTTTGCACTAAGCAACGCACGCAAACGCATAACGGAGATTGACAATATGGTAAAAGAAGTAATAAGTTAAGGGTTATGATAAAAGGAAGATTCGCACCATCGCCCACGGGCCGTATGCACCTCGGCAACGTCTTCAGCGCACTGCTCTCATGGCTCTCTGCCAAGGCGCAGGGCGGACAGTGGCTGTTGCGCATAGAGGACATCGACCCGCAACGCTCCCATCAGGAGTATGCCGACCTACTCATGGACGACCTCCAGTGGCTGGGGCTGCCGTGGGACGAGGGGCCATACTATCAGAGCCAGCGTGGCGACATCTATGAACACTATCTCAACGTGCTCACCCTTCAGGGCATGACATACCCCTGCTATTGCACACGTGCCGACATCCTTGCCACCCAGGCGCCACACGAGAGCGACGGACGCGTGGTATATAAAGGCACATGTCGCAACCTTCCCCCCGGCACACGCACAGGGGCGGCAGCCCTGCGCATGAAGGTACCCAAGGAGGGTAGTGGCATCATAACCTTCACCGACGGGCATTACGGCATGCAGACCATAGACCTCACCACCCAGTGTGGCGACTTCATCGTAAGGCGCAAAGACGGGGCATGGGCGTATCAACTGGCTGTGGTCGTTGACGATGCGCTGATGGGCATAAACGAAGTAGTGCGAGGGCGTGACCTGCTCCTCTCTTCACCCCAACAGATATACCTCGCCCGTCAGTTAGGTTTCCAGCCGCCACGCTTCACGCATCTGCCACTGCTTTGCAACGAAGCCGGGCAGCGACTCTCCAAGCGCGACCGCAGTCTGGACCTCGGCACTTTGCGCCAGCGTTACGCTCCCGAAGAGGTGATAGGTATCCTTGCCCATGCCGCAGGGCTGCAACCTACAGCCGACCCCATCGCTCCTGCCGCTCTCATCCCACAGTTCTCGTGGGACAAGATAAGCAGGGAAGACGTTGTAATTCATAATTCACAATTCATAATTCATAATTAGGGCTGTCGCCATTACGAGGGCTTCAATCAAGGAGGTTGGCTGGAAGCCAATACTTTTAGTAACCGTGGGCGCAGCCTACGGATTTAAGGCTCTCTCCCAAATCTCAGCCTGGAAGGCTGTACCATAATAAGAAAATCAGGGCTTCACCACGTCAAAAGGTTACACGTGGCGAAGCCCTAATTATGAATTATGCATTATGAATTAATAATTAGGCTATCGCCGTTAGCACGTTTTGTAGTCGAACATCCCGTCAGAGATAGATTAATTTATAAAAAAATAACCACTTATCATCGAAAAAGTGTAATATTCCCTTTATTTTATCATCGAAAAAATGTAATATTCTCTTTGCTTTATCATCGAAAAAGTGTATTTTTGCATCATGCAGTAAAACATCCCGTCAGAGATAGATTAATGAAAGATTTAAAGCAATAGGAATATGGAGCCGAAGTTTCCTGCCTTCGGTATTCGCAATCACGGCACAGGTGTAACCGAAGTTTCCTGCCTTCGGTATTCGCAATGTTTCACAGGTATAACCGAAGTTAAAAACTTCGGCTCCATATTCCGTCTGCTCAAAACATTTTGCTGTCCTGCCTTCGGCATTAGCAATGTGGCACATATAAAGTCCGAAGTTAGCAACATTAATGAACACTGCTGCATGTCATTAATGCTGCGCTGCCATTGCAGGGCGCGTGGACAACAAATAAGACGACCATTCCTGTTGTGTGACCCACACACAAAAAGAAATCAGGGCTTCACCGCGCAAAGAGTAATACGTGGCGAAGCCCTGATTATGAATTATGAATTCTGAATTAAATCTCGTCCTCCTCATCGTCTATCCATTGAATGGACTGGTGGCGACCGCGAGCGCTGTTGAAGTCATCGGCAGGAGTTTCGTTCATACTAAATGAATCCGCCATGATAGTAGTCTTTACCGTTACTACATTGATAGAAGGAGAAATATATGTCTTTTTCATTGTCATTTCGTTGTTTAATAATGGTTATGAGTATATAAAAAAGGTTGTGGGTAAAGACACGTCGCCAAGGTAGGATTGTGAAGGGAAGAGGGCGGTCAACAGTCTGTAATGTAACCATCCCCCCAGTAATCTAAAAACCATAATCTAAAAATCCAAACCTTAGACCACAGTCTTTATGATCCCACAACCTATATATAGCGTGTGTTTACTTTACGAATTTCTTACCGTTGACGATGTAGAGACCCTTCACGGCCTTCTCCACCTTCATGCCCTGAATGTTATAGATAGCTGCATTCTGAGTGTCTGCCTTCTCAGCCACGCTGCTGATAGCAGTAGCATTGCCACCGATGGTCAGCGTAGCAGGCTTAGCGCTCGACTCACCTGTAACGAGCAGATAAGCCTTACCCTTCTTCAGAATGCCTGCGGTAGTGCTGGCAACCTTCTGGAACTCCGTGTCGCTAACAAGAATGTAAGCCGTCTTGCCCTCGAAGTCACTGCTGGTCATGTCAGCCGTAACGCCCTTGAGGTCATTGTCCGTCAGTGCAGTAGCGTCAGTAGTAACAGGAACGCTGACAGACTCAACGTTGTTCACGTTCTTGAGAATGATGCCTTCGCCAGCCTTCACCTTACCTTCAATCTTGGTCAGGGTAACGTTGCTTTCGTTGGCCTTTGCTGCATAAGCCTCTACGCCCTCTACGTTAGTGAAGTCGAGGTCTGACTCTGGGCAGTAGGTAGTGTAGGTGTATGTAGAGTTGAGAGAGATGGTTGTTTGCTTATTATATACATAAATGGCAGTTATACGAACTCCAGTATTCAAGTCAACTTTAATTGCACCATCTTCTGAAGGAACAATAAAGAAGTTGTAATCATTATATGAGTAAGCCAACTCTGCATTATTAAGGGCATTTATAATGGTACCTCCATTATCTCTGCCTCCTTGTATTTCAACAACATTTTCTTTAGTAAGTTTATCAATAACTATTCCCTCTACAGCACTCTGACACTTAAATGCCGCTGTACTATTAGCTGGACGGAATAACCAACCATTATTATTATTTGTTAAATATACATTTGCTTTCTCATTCTCATTATATTTATAAGCACTCCATTCACCAATGGTTGTAGCCTCTGCTGCTGTAATGGCACCAAAATTACCAAAATCAGCATTTGAACGAATATAATCATTTGGTTTTACACTCCACGCTTCCTTAACATCATAAGGTGCAACATAAGTCATGGTTGCAGTTTCTGAATTTTTCATACCTTCACTACTTACCCATGCTTTAATGTCTGCATCTACATCAGTTACATCTACAGAAGAAGAAGTTGACGTTTTATTTTCGCCATTTCCTACGGCATAGTTTATTGTTGGAGTTATTGTTAAACCATCTACAACAGTCGACGCAACACTTATTTTATAGGAGTTAGCACCTGTTCTTGATATTGTAGGCTTCGTCATTGTTTGCTCTGTACCAGCCGTTGTCGATACTGTTAACACATCAGAAGAACTATTATCCTTCTTCGCCATCACATACACAACAGGCGAAGTTACCGATAAGGTATCATCTTTTACTTCAGTCCAACCCTCATCCGTTGCCGCTTTCTCATCTAAAGAATAATAAATCTTTGCATTTTCTGTACTGCATGAGAACTGAAGAGTTCTTTTTATGCCATTAACCCCAGTGACAGCATATGTAGGATTTTCTACATGTCCAGCCTCTACTTCCTTCGTAATAAGAATGTCATCTACTAACTGCTCTCCCCAATAACGTCCTCCTAAAATATTTAGACCTTTTAAATGACCAATTTGAGCATAACCTACTTCACTATTATCATTTAAAATATTACTATTACCATCATTTATGGTTGTCTCTACAGTATTTTCTTTAATTATCTGTGTTATGGTATACCACTGACCTACAGTCAATGTAACTGCCTTTTCTAAAGTCTTTGTTCCTATCTGAACATTATATTCATTTTCTCCATATGTTTTCTGAGACAACACAAGGTAATAGTTACTAGAGGCATCATGACCAGAATTATTTTTGACAGTAGAGTTTTTGCCAGCTATAACCCATTCGGTAGTGTTGTTTTTATTTTTGTCATTCTTAGGTATAGCATTAACACATATTTTAACACTAAACGTATATTCAGTTACATCTGAAAAGTCTATATTGTTAGCAAACCAGAAATAAGCGTTTCGAGAATTTTGATTCCCTGGTGCAAACTTATTAAAATTATTTCCATCTTTATTTCCAATAGAGAGTCCTGCCTGATAATTCGGCGAGGTCCAATCCGTTTGCGTTGCTTTCTCATAATCTTGAGAATAAACCGTTACGGTCTCCGTCTCCGCTACAGCATTCCCCCCCCCATTACGGCAACGAGGAGCAGCATAGCAAATTTAAGTAAATTCTTTTTCATAAAAGTTTAGTTAGTTTTAATGTAAGATTATTGTTTTGCTAATTGTTTTTCCAATGGGTTAGTTCTGCGTCTGCAATAACAGACTGTCGCTATGTTTTAACATTTTAATGCTAAAGTGCGGAGCAAAGTTACTCTTTTTTTACGAAAACGCAAACATAATGCTACAATATTAACGATGTTTAACAAAGTGGTAAACTGAAGTAATTATTTAGCGATGGTGCGATAACAATATGGAGCAAGGTTCACGCAATAGGAATATTATGGCTGTTTTTTCATTGGCGTAAGCCTCTATGGAGCCGAAGTTTTTAACTTCGGTATTAGAATGTGGCCTTTAGGGATAACCGAAGTTGGAAACTTCGGCTCCATATTCCTATTGCGTGAACCCTGCTGCTTGTTCATTAATGCTTTTAACTTCGGATGTGATACGTGACCTTTATGACAACCGAAGTTTCCTACTTCGGTATTAGCAATGTGGCACAGAGGTAACCGAAGTTAAAAACTTCGGCTCCATATTCCGTCTGCTCAAAACATTTTGCTGTCCTGCCTTCGGTTTGTCATTACTGGAATAGGCGCATGAATGTTAATACTTTTGAATGGCGAAAACACCGCTGAATGGTTACGAACTGAATAGTTACGAGTCTATGGAGGCGAGGTTAAAAAACTCGGTTTCATGCCACGCCCTGTTTACAGTGTAAAAGGGGCGTGATTGCGAGGTAAACAAGGCGTGATAACAATGCAATCAGGCCGCATTCAAAATTATGTCAGAAAACTGCTGTTTTAAAATGCAGAAGTGCGGTGTTTAACACATTTGATACACAGCCGAGAGAGGAAAATACGTAAAAGAAATAGTGGAGAAGAGGAAATTCTTCGGAAAAAGTTTGTACCTCAAAAAACTTTTCGTAACTTTGCTTTCTGAAAAAACAGAGACGATATGGACGACATGAGGATATATCCTGTTGGAATACAGACCTTCAGCGACATAATAAACAGGGGATGCGTGTATGTAGATAAGACCGACCTGGTGTACAGGTTGACAAAGAAATACAAACACGTATTCCTTAGTCGTCCGCGCAGGTTCGGAAAGTCATTGTTGAGCAGCACGCTGCATTCTTATTTCGCAGGAGAAAAAGAATACTTCAAGGGACTTGCCATGGAGAAACTTGAGAAGGAATGGACGGAATATCCCGTGCTCCACTTTGATATGTCGGGCTTCAAGAACTGCGACGTTAAGTATTTTCCGGAAAAATTTGACATGTTGCTTGCTGATTATGAGAAAGCATACGGAGTGGAGCATAGCAAAGAGACGCCGGGAAACAGACTGATGACGCTGATAAAGACTGTAAAAAGGAAAACAGGCAAGAACTTAGTCCTGATAGTAGATGAATATGACGCGCCACTCCTTGATGTGCTCCATGTCGATGAAAAACTTGATGCGGTGAGAACTATCATGCAAGAGTTTTATGCTCCGATAAAGGAATGTGACGAGCACTGGAGGTTTGTCTTCATCACGGGCATTACCAAGTTTTCGCAACTCAGTATCTTCTCTACTATTAATAACCTTGCCAACATAACGATGGACCCAGAGTTTTCCGCTATCTGTGGCATTACGAAAGAAGAACTCACCGTGGTCCTAAGGCAGGATATAGAGCAGTTGGCGAAGAAAAACCATCTGACATACGAACAAATGCAGAGAGAACTGACGGAGAACTATGACGGTTACCACTTCAGTATGGACAGCCCTGACATTTTTAATCCGTTCAGCCTGATGCGCTGTTTCGCGGCTGGATACATTGACAGTTATTGGTTCGCGTCGGGCACGTCCACCTATCTCGTTCGCCAGTTGCAGAGATACAAAACCGACGTTACGGAGTTAGACAACGTTTTCGCTTTCTCCTCTTCGTTCGACCGCCCAACAGAACAAATGTCAGACGCCCTGCCATTGCTCTATCAGAGTGGTTACCTCACCATCAAAGGCTATGACCCTATGACCAGAGGCTATTATCTCGGTATTCCTAACAAGGAAGTAAGGGCAGGCTTGATGGAAAATCTGCTGCCGCTCTATACTAACTTGAGCGATGGAACGTCATTGGGTTTTGCCGCAAAATTCTATCGTGCACTTCTAAGTTATGACATAGATAAGGCGATGGAACTGATGAAATCTTACTTTGCGGCTATTCCTTACCCCGAAGGTGGAAAGGACATATTAGCGGACATGCAGAAGAACGAGTATTATTATGAGACTCTTTTCTATGTAGTACTCTCGATGATGAACATTGCTGTTCTCACCCAGGTGAAGAGTTGCAGAGGAAGAGCCGATGCCGTGATGTTTTCCCCAACCGCCATTTTCGTGTTCGAGATAAAAATAGACAAGACTGCGAAAGAGGCTCTCATGCAGATAGATGAAAAGGGCTATATGGTGCCGTTTGAGGCTGACGAGAGAAAACTCGTAAAGATTGGCATAAGTTTCAGTACCCAAACAAGAACGGTGAAAGAATGGGACTATGAAGTTATAGCAAAGAAGTAGTCTTAGGAATCGTAGGTGAGGTAAGAGAAAATCGCAGCCGTGTGTAACGTGACACCTTATATAATATATAAGCAAGCCTCCCTGCGAGTAGAACGACCTAACGGCTGCGACATGCTTAAGCGAGGACAGTCTTACGCTTTTAATGCACTGCGCCAGAGGAAAAGTAACCCCTCTTCCATAAAAAAACATGGAAGAGGGGTTACTTATTTAAAAAAAAGGATACATAAAGGAATAAAGCCTGTATAATGTATAATCAGGCTACTGCCCAGTATCAACGACAGATAATACCACGAAATGACTGAGCATACAAACTTTCCCCGTGCCGCGTAGGCACAAAATCCGTGAAAAGACTCATCCGTGCTCTCAGTGATATCCGTGTATCTTTGACCCGAGTCCACTCGCCGTAGGCGGTGGACGCTTTGATGAAAAGCTAAAACTTGAGTCAGATGTTATATAGAAGCGGTACTTACGTCAACTAAAGCCTTCACTGTCGTGCAAACTAATATGGAGCCGAAATGGTAAATTTGGGAAACCAAGTAAAAAGGCCTTGTTTACCGTGTAATCATTATGCTTTTGCACAGTAAAAGGATAGTGATTACACAGTAAAAGCATAGTGATTACAACGTAAAAAGATGCATCCCCAATAAATACCCCATATCACGTTGATATACAATGATATGCGTAAAGTCCTCATTCAGTACGCCAAAATGGTAAATTTTGGAAAAGCCCTAAAGTACATGCAGCGGTGGTGTTGTACCGCATCACCAAAGGAAAGTTTAAAAAAAATATCAGATACTTTCAAAAAAATACCAAATTCACTTTTTCTCAACATAAGGCAAAGAATATTCCACAAATAAATTTGTTCCTTTAACAATCAAATAGTACCTTTGCGTCAACAAAAAAAAATTAACCTAACAATTTCATGAGAAAAAAATTATTCTTTGTCGTAGCATTCTGCATTGCCACCATCTCGGCTATGGCGACAGAATTTACTGCAGGCATCAACGTAGATAGCCGCACACGTTATCAGTACGTCCAGGGATTTGGAGGCTTCTCGCCAAGTCCGCAGTGGGCATATTGGCTCAACGATGCAGATATGGACAAACTCTTTGGTAAAGGAGATGCGCAACTTGGTCTGAACCTTCTGCGCATATACATGGCGAATAACAAGAACTATTGGAATGCTGGAGTGGCAAACGCCAAACGCGCGAAGAAGTACGGTGCCTTCGTTTTTGCATCACCGTGGTCACCACCCGCAAGTTGGAAGAGCAACAACAGCGAGGTCAATGGTGGTTCGCTGCTTGAGGAGCATTATGCCGACTGGGCAGACTTCCTGAACGACTATTACCTTTATATGAAAGGGCAGGGGGCGGATATCGACGCCGTGTCGCTGCAGAACGAGCCCGACTGGAATACGTCATACCAGAGTTGTATATGGACTGGAGAGCAGATGGCGAAGTTTCTGCGCACGCAAGGCTCGAAGATAGGGTGTAAAATCATTGCGCCTGAGTCTGTACACTTTACGAAAAACCTGCATGAAGCGATGCTCAATGACCCAGAGGCATGCGAACAACTCGACATCCTCGGTGGGCACTTCTATGGATGGGACGGTTCGTCATACCCACTTGCCGAGCAGAAAGGAAAGCCCGTATGGATGACGGAATACCTCATCAACGAACGACAGGAAAAGGAGGGAAAGAACATAAACTGGAAGGACGATGGATTCCTCTTTGCACGCAGCATCAACGATGCCATGCTCGCAAACTTCAGCGCATGGGTACATTATTCATTAAAACGCTATTACGGATGCATCGGTGATGGACAATACGGCACGGTGGACAATGCCATAACAAAACGTGGATGGGTACTGTCCCAGTATGCCAAATTCGTAGCAGGAACCACACGAGTACGCCATATACTGAATGACGCTACCGGACAACTGTCATCATCGGCATATATAACACAGACAGGCGATAGCATCATACTAATGGTCATCAACCCAACATCGGATACATATAAAACCACAGTGACACTACCGTTTTATACAAAAGGAGGAAGAACCGTAACAACATCGGCAGCGTTTAATGCAACGAAAATAAAACTGACGTTAGACGAAACCTACACACCGACCGTCACGGTAAAGCCACAGAGCGTAAATACTTTTATATTTAGAAAAACGGCATTGCGTACTGACATACCAGAGGAGGAGCAAAACGTAACAACAATATTCGTTGATAACTACGACATGTACGGCTCTTCATGCATTCCAAAAGGATGGCGCAGCCAGTCAGAGGCAGGAATACGTGCCGAGGGAAACTATACGCTCGGACCACGCATCATGAGTTTCTCTGCCGAGGGAGCAATGCAATACGCATTCTATTTCCGTGCAGCAAACAATGCCAACGGCTATGTATCATACGGTGAGGAGGCAGCCAACAGACTGTATCTTACTCCAGGCAAATACACACTTACATACACCATAGAGGGATGGAAGGCAACACCAAAGGTTGTATGCGCTGTGCAGAAGACTACGGGGGCAAACGTAAAGACACTCTCTGCCACACCAGAGGGCTATGTAAGCGAAGGAGGCTCTGACTCACGAATTATCAATGCTACTGACTGCACACTTGATTTCGACATCACCACAGCAGCCAACTACGTCTTGCGATGGAGCACGCCAAAGACCTCCGCAGGATATGCAGAAGTGCTTGTAGGCAACATAAAACTTGTTCGCCACGATAACGCTACTGGCATCTACAGCGTTGACGACAACAAGGGCGACAACAGAGGCACTGCGATATACAACCTCGCAGGACAGAGGCTCAACGCACCACAGAAGGGTATCAACATCATCAACGGAAAGAAGGTGATGTATTAAAGCACAAAATCGTATGGTGCCACACATCATCAACGGAAAGATGGTGATGTATTAATCTCTTAAATATAATCAACAAGTAACTTTACTTATAACAAACAGTACACACGGTAGCCTGTCATTTCCATGGTAGGCTACCGTTTCTTTTGGCACAAATAATAACAGCGTACCAAAATATGGAGTTGTTGCTCCTTATTAATATAAATATAGATGTAGTTATTAATACAGTTGTTACTCCTTATTAATATAGATGTCGTTATTAATATAGGTGTCATTCCTTATTAGTATAGATGTAGTTATTAATACAGTTGTTACTCCTTATTAATATAGTTAAAACACAAACTTCGGCTCCATAGGGGCTTACGCCAATGAAAAAACAGCAAAACATTTAGAGCAGTAGGAATATGGAGCCGAAGTTTCCAACTTCGGTATTCCCTGTAT
>DAIUFT010000059.1:0-6645 GCA_036844425.1 Prevotella sp.
GTGTAAAACATATGTCCTACAGTAATGTTGGACGATAATAATTTACGTATGAAAATTTCAATAATAACGACGACATATAACAGTGCCACAACACTTCGTGACACCTTTGATTCTATTCTATCACAAACCTACAAAGAATTTGAATACTGGGTTATCGACGGTGGATCAAAAGACGGAACAATAGACATTATAAAGGCATATGAACCCATATTCAATGGAAAAATGCATTGGATTTCAGAAAAAGATAAGGGATTATATGACGGAATGAATAAAGGTTTTAAGCGTGCAACAGGTGACGTTATCGGAATATTAAACAGTGATGATTTCTTTGCAGCATGCGATATCCTCGAAACTATAGCAAAAGCGTTTATAAACGACAAAGAAAGTAAATTAGACGCTATTTATGGAGACGTCCATTTTGTAAAGCCTAATAACCTTAATAAATGCGTACGCTATTACAGTTCTAAAAAGTTCAGACCATGGCTGTTACGCTTTGGCTACATGCCAGCACATCCATCTTTCTATGCACGTCGAGAGATTTTCGATAAACATGGTTTGTATTCTCTTGAATACAAACTCGCCGCAGATTATGACATGATGGTAAGACTGTTTTGTAAGCATAAAATCAATGCAAAATACATAGAGAAGGACTTCGTAACGATGCGTACGGGAGGAGCAAGTACAAGCAATATTGCCCATCGTTTACTACTAACCAAGGAAGACGCCAAAGCATGTCGTAAACACGGTATTTATTCCAATTTTATAATGTGCTCTGTAAAATACTTCACCAAAGTACTTGAATTTATACATAAATAGAAGTTTCTAACAAACCACAGTTTTTACATTTATTGTCCCGATTCGTGCGCTACGGTAGCACCCACCCGCTGATACTGTAACTCTATACTTGCCTTATTTTCTCTTCGAGCAATAATTTTGTTTATAACTATATGTATAATAACAAACAGTACTACATCAGCAACGATTATCAGCGTCTGACTTAGGTATGAAGCAATAAAATAGTTAGACAGTATAAAACCAATCGACATTAACAGTATTACCATCATTGTCATATGCCCAGATAACCCCGCACGTAACAGTTTGTGATGAATGTGGTTCTTATCAGGAAGAAATGGATTCCTGCCGTCTCTTATACGTGAGGCGAAAACACGAACAACATCAAACATAGGTATAACAAGAGTACTTATGGCTACTATTCCCACATTATGAAATTCACTGTTCCATACAGGATTACGTTGCCAGAAATGCAACACAAGGAATGCTAAGGTAAAGCCTAACGTCAACGACCCTGCATCTCCCATAAAAGTTTTGTATTTTTTGTTGACGACATTGAAATAAAAGAATGCCATTACTACACCAAGATACCCTACAGACAACATAGTCCACGCCACATCCCCAACAATTAAACACAAAATCGCAATCATTGTCAATGATATGCATGATAAACCAGACGCCAAGCCATCAATACCATCTATTAGGTTCATCGCATTAGTAACATATATAACCATAAGTACTGTCACCGGCATTCCAACCCACCATGGCACTGCATCCACATAAAAAACATGCGAAAAATCTGCTACCCACAGACCACTTACACACAGTAAAGTGGCACTGAGTATCTGTACTACGAATTTAACTTTATAACCAACACCATGAATATCGTCATAAATACCTATTGTATAAAGCATCATAACGCCTGCCATATACGCAAAGAAATGTTGGACAACTGTTTCATTACATATATTCTCTATATCATACCCCAATCGTAGTAAAACAACAAGCACAATAGATGTTGTTATTGAAACAACAGGAAGGAACAATACTCCCCCCACACGTGGAACTGGAAACTGATGTATTTTACGTGCATCAGGAACATCAAAAAGATGCAATTCCTTTGATAAGTTAACAAGGCGTGGAGTTAATAATAATCCTAAGATACCTGTCAATAAAAATATAAAGAATAATATAGTTAAAGTTAACATAATTGGGTCTTTTATTATAAATAAACGAACAAACTGATGATTTATTGTATTTTTATACATCAATACAATAAAATCAATTATGTCACGTTTTTTATATATAGTTCTATATACATATATGGCACGCAATACAAATAAAAAACTATTATACAGAAACTACTTTAAAAGGATAATTGACATTATAATATCCGCAATATGTCTCATTCTTTTCTCACCTTTATTTATTTTATGTTCAATTCTCATATATCACGAGGATGGAACGCCCATTATTTTTTCACAGGAACGTATAGGTAAAGGTGGCAATCCCTTCTATATTCTAAAATTTCGCACTATGAGACCTAATTGCGAGCAATTAGGTCCGCAACTCTCTAATCTTGAAAATGATCCTCGACTGACCCGTACTGGCAAATGGCTAAGAGTACACCATTTGGATGAATTACCTCAACTTTGGAACGTCTTTATTGGTGATATGTCATTCATTGGTTACCGCCCTGAGAGAAAATTCTTTATTGAAAAGATTCTTGAGCATGACTCACGCTATTCTATGCTTTATGATATAAGACCAGGCGTTACCAGTTATGCGACACTCTATAATGGTTATACAGACACGATGGAGAAGATGTTAGTACGTTTAGACCTTGACCTGTACTATCTTAAAAAAATATCCTTTTCCTTCGATATTAAAATCCTTTGGCTGACTTTTTACCATATCATACTAGGCAAGAAATTCTAAATTACTTATAACCCCACAGACATCAACACACAAAGAAAGACCGCACATAGGGCTTCTGCCTTCTGTGCGGTCTTATTGTTTGTTGGGTAATGCTATATAAGTTTCTGTTGAAACGAATATTAGAGGTTAGGGTTGAGGGTCTTCCAATCCTCAACAGCTGGGATTATGCCGAGAGAGATAATCTCGTCGCGCATCTTCTGAAGGTGCTCGTATGAAGAGTTAAGAGCAGCCATCTCTTCTGCTGTACCCTCTGGCTTAGTGAAGCTTACGCCGTTAGCGTTGATTGTAGAAGGCATAGCCATCATAACGTTCTTGTAACCGCACTTGTCGCAGTTAACATAGCAACCTGCAGGCAGAGTGAACTCAGCGCCACCCATAGCAGCCTCGATCATCTTCACAGCCTGATATGCAGGGCTCTGGAATGAAGAACGACCACGGAGCTTGATGATGTTAGAACCACCCTGGATAGTATTGTGCTTGATTTCAGCCCAACGCTCTGCAGAAAGGTTCATCTCAGAGAGAGGCTTACCGTCAATCTTAACCTGTGAAGCGAATACAGCCATCTGCTCACCGTGACCACCGTATGTGTGTGCACCAGTAACCTTGTCCTGCTGTACTCCAAACTCCATAGCGAGCTGCTGCTGCAGACGTGTAGAGTCGAGAGCTGCAAGAGAAGTCATCTGGTTTGGCTTCAAACCTGAGTGGATAAGAGCTGTAAGAGCAGTAACGTCAGCAGGGTTGAAGATAACTACAACGTGCTTTACGTCTGGGCAATATTCCTTGATGAAGTCACCAAACTGAGCTGCGATCTGGCAGTTACCCTTGAGAAGATCCTCACGAGTCATACCCTCCTTACGTGGAGCACCACCTGAAGAGATGATGTACTTAGCACCTGTGAAAGCAACCTTTGGATCTACTGTCCAAGTGATGTTAGCACCAGGGAATGCGCAGTGTGCCATCTCGTCGGCTACACCGTGTACACCTGGCTCAAAGATATCATAGAGACAAATGTTAGGTGTAAGACCAAGCATAAGTGCTGACTGAACCATGTTTGAGCCAATCATACCACCGGCTCCAACGATAACGAGTTTTTCGTCTGTCAAAAACTTCATAATTCTAAAAAAATAATTAATAGTGTTATTATCCTTATTTTTGCTTTTTCTCTTGCAAAATTAGTAAAAAATCTATTATTACGGAAATTATTTTGCATTTCTTTTGTCTCTACAACGAAATAACACTAACTTTGCAAAGTCCATTTTACAAAATTGTTAAGTAGTATGAATAATATTGAAAAACGTTTAGAGTCCTTGCGCCACGAAATGCGTGCAGAGAGCATTGACATTATTATATTCCCAAGCACAGACCCGCACAACAGCGAATACCCAGCACCACATTGGCAGTCTCGACAGTGGATTAGTGGTTTTACTGGTTCTGCCGGCACCGCTGTCGTAACGCTCACGGAGGCTGCCCTGTGGACGGACTCACGCTATTTTCTTCAGGCTGCCCAGCAGTTGGAGGGCACTGGTTTCCAACTTATGAAGGAGGGACTGGCTGATACACCTACTATTATACAGTGGATAATGCAAAAGTTGTCCGCATACGGTGGTAACTGCGTTGCCGTTGACGGCATGGCGATGAGTTACGAAGAGGTAATCTGTATGCGCTCAGCACTTCAGCGCATAGGTGCCACGGTACGTACCAACTACGATGCCATGAAGATGATATGGAAAAACCGTCCTGCCGTACCGTCTGGCGAGATACGTGTTCACCCCATAAAGTATGCTGGCGAAAGCGTTTCGCATAAGATTGAGCGCATAAGGGAGACGTTGAAGGAGCAAGGATGCCAAGCCCACGTTACCACAGACCTTATGAACATTGCCTGGACAATGAACCTGCGTGGTTGTGATGTGGCTTATACGCCTGTCTTCATGGCATTTCTTTACGTCAGCATGGACAGCGTATGTCTGTTTGTTGGCAACAACACCCTGTCTGACGAAGCCATTGAACAGATGCAAGAGGCCAGCGTATGCGTGCTGCAATACCGTGCCTTTGCCGATTTCTTAACATATCATCGTGAGGAACGCATACTGTGCGACAGCAGTACGACCTGTTATACCCTGTTCAACATGATAAAGGACAACGTTCTCTCTGCACCGTCGCCCATTACCGCCATGAAGGCTGTTAAGAACAGTGCCGAGATTGAAGGCTTCCGTCAGTCGATGCTGCGTGACGGTATCGCTATGGTGAAGTTCCTTCGTTGGCTGAAGCCTGCCGTTGAAGGGGGCGGGCAAACAGAGATTAGCGTCAGCGACAAACTGGAGAGTCTGCGTGCCTCACACCACATGTTCGAGGAACTGTCCTTTGGTACTATCGCTGGTTACAACGCCCATGGTGCGATAGTGCATTACTCTGCCACAAGGGAGTCTGACGCTCCTTTGAAGCCAGAGGGACTGATACTAATAGACAGTGGCGCACAGTATGCCGATGGAACGACGGACATTACGCGAACCATCGCCCTTGGACCTGTTACCGAGGAGATGCGCAGGGCTTACACCTTGGTACTGAAGGCCAACATTGCCCTTGCCACACTGCAGTTTCCCGACGGCAGTACGGGAACGCAGATTGACGCCATCGCACGCAGTGTGGTATGGCGTGCCGGTATGAACTATCTTCACGGCACGGGTCATGGCGTAGGCGCACATCTCGCGGTGCATGAAGGTCCCCACTCTATCCGTATGAACTGGATGCCCGCCCCGCTTCATGCTGGCATGACGGTTACGGATGAACCTGGGCTATACCTTGAGGGGAGGTTCGGCATACGTACAGAGAACACAATGCTGATTATTCCTGGTGACGAGACAGAGTTTGGTAAATTCCTTCGTATGGAGCCACTGACATTATGTCCTATTGATACAACGCCTATCATGTGGAATATGCTTACCAATGACGAAAAGCAGTGGTTGCATGATTATCATCAAAGGGTTGCGAAAGAACTAATGCCACTCCTTGACGACGAAGCGGACAGAGAATGGTTACGCAAGAATACGGAGATGTAATAAGAGAGATTATCAACCTCCGATAAGAAACACTTTTCATCCGTTATATTTTGTAGTACAACAAATTTGTTGTATATTTGCAACATATTAACAAAGACCGTTTATTATGCCGAAAAGATATCTTGATCCCAAAGCAGACCTTACGTTTAAGAAAGTGTTTGGTGAGCATCCAGAACTCGTAATAAGTCTGCTCAATGCTCTTCTTCCATTTAATACACCAGAAGAAGAAATAAAATCTGTAGAATATCTGGCACCAGAATTGGTGCCAGACAACCCATTTCGCAAGAACAGTATTGTAGATGTAAGATGCAAGGACCAGCGTGGTAGGCAGTTTATTGTCGAAATGCAGATGATATGGTCAAGGGAGTTCATGCAACGTGTGATGTTCAACTCCGCAAAAGCTTACGTTCGCCAACTTGATCGCAACGAAAACTACGAACTATTAGAACCTGTATATTCACTAAATCTCGTTAACGATATATTCGAGAAGGACATACCCGAATACTATCATTATTACCGTATGGTGCATGAAATGTACTCAGACAAAGTGATTGATGGTCTTCACTTAATATTTGTAGAATTGCCCAAATTCAAACCGCATAATTTCTCTGAAAAGAAAATGCAGGTTCTATGGCTTCGTTACCTTACGGAAATAGAAGAGAAAACGCGAGACGTACCTCAAGAACTACTTGATAATCCAGACATCAGCAAGGCTTTAACCGTTGTAGAAGAATCAGCCTACTCTGATGCTCAACTCCTTGGCTACGATAAATTCTGGGATATCATACGTACAGAAAAGACTTTATATAATGGTGCCTTACGCAAAGGATATTCGGAAGGTATGGAGAAAGGTATAAAG
>DAIUFT010000059.1:6745-18254 GCA_036844425.1 Prevotella sp.
AAAGGCATGGAGAAAGGCATGGAGAAAGGCATGGAGAAAGGCATGGAGAAAGGCATGGAGAAAGGCAGAGAAGAAGAGAGACTCAAGACTATTGAGACCATGCTTGCCGAACATCTGCCTGTTGAAGTCATCGCCAAGTGTGTACGTCTCACTGTTGATGAGATAAATGATATAATAAACAAATCGTAAAATGTACGGAGAAGCCAAACGAACAAGTTACATTCTTCGTCTGCAATTGTAAAGAAAAATGAACAACATTCCCGGAAAGGTCACTACAGACGCTTTCCGGGAATGTTTGTAATATGCGCTAATGCTAAAACGAGGTAGTCTATTACCTCTTTATATTATGCTTTAGTAAATTATTTCTGTATTCCCCAAGTAATTTTCTTTGTGTCCCATTTATCCTTGGGATGTAAAGGCTCGTCTGGATATCCTATGATTATGCCGTTAAGTGGTATCAAGTTGGCAGGGAGTTTCAACGTACGTGAGATGCCCATTACCTTTTTCTGAATAGGATAGATAGTGGTCCAACAAGCACCTAATCCCATAGCGTTGGCAGCAAGAAGGATATTCTCTGAGACAGCCGAAAGGTCTTGTACCCATAGTTCACGACCTTGTCCCTCTGCCATGCGAGTTGTATCGGCACAAACAAAGATGAAGAGCGGCGTCTTCTTTATGTCCTCAGCGTGATACTTGTTAGATGCCGCATACGCTTCTATGTCTTTTTTCTCTTTTAATACCACGAAATGCCATGGCTGTAAGTCACCTGACGTTGGCGCAGCCATACCTGCACGAAGCAATGCCTCTATCTTAGCGTCTTCTACTGGCTGTTGCTTAAACTTACGAACACTTGTTCTTGAAAATATATTCTGAAACACTGCTGCCGCAGATGCATCGTTACCTATTGCTTTCTCTACTGCTTCTGGTACTGTTACAGATGTCTGACCATATACCGAAGCAATGCTTGCGACTGCTATTGCAGCCACAAGCAAAGACTTTAGTTTATTCATAAATAAATGAAACTAAATTAAAATAAAAAGGATTTACTTCTTCAGAATTGTTATAGCCTTTAGCAGGTTTGCATTGCTAAATGTCATAAATGCAGTGGCAACACCTGTATTGGCATCGATCTTATAGATAGTTGGTATTACAGAAGATGCTGTTGCACGTGTGGCAGACTTGCCACCGTGATTCCAACCGCCGCTGCCAGAACCAGAACCGCTACCAGAACCACCACTCATGCTTGTAGGAGCCGCAATAGGCAAATAGTAGGCACCATCATAGCCGTCACCCCAACCAAATGATACACTTGCTGGGTCTGGCAAACCTGTAACCCAAGTCAATGTTTGCGCTTCCATGTCAACTACTGCCATCTTACCAGATGCTGCCATATTACCATACTGAGTCTTGTCAAGGTAGAACTCCAGAAGGAACTTGCTGCCACTGATATGGAATGCCTTACGGAAACGATAGCCATCAGCCTTGCTGAATATGTTGAACTTATAGTCTTTGTCAAACTCTGTCTCGCCTTTCTTGATGCGCAGTGCGCCCACCTTGCTGTCGGTAGCACTTGAACCTGAGAATACATAAACATTGCCATTATCGTCTGTGCCGCTCTGTGTATAGCGAACAGAACGCTGAGCACCTACTGATGTACCGATACGGTCATCATACAGCACCTTCTTTATGTTGAGACTATAGTCGCAAATAGCAACTACGGCAGAGTCACGGTTGCTGTAGTTCAACACCATTGCCACTTGGTTGTTACCCATATCAACTATATTAGAGATGTTTGGGTTCACCTCATCAATAGCATACTCCGGCAAATTGACTGCTATATTGTTACCAGCACCAGTAGCATCTACCACCATAGCGTATGATGAACTTATTTGAGCGGCATAAGAATAGTTGCCGAAAGTACCGGTGTTACCAAAGTTTGTCACTTTTACAGGACTGCCTATTTCTACTAACTTACCATTCTCAACTTTGTAACTATGAAGGCCAGCCTGCTTGTCGCCTAAGCCTTCTGCAGACGCACCACGGGCATATACATAACCTGTAAAGACACCACTCGTATGATTATACGTCATCTGTGTAAAACTGTCGAAACACTTTACGGCATCTTCTGCCCCATAGACGTTCTCATTATTCTTGACAGTGGACAAGTCACTGTAAATCTTCATGTATGCTCCGCCAGAAAGGTCTGTTTCTACGTCACCTGCCGTTACAATGAAACTGACATCTTTCGGGTCTACTGTTGTCGGAGCATTTGCTTCTGGTTGCTGGCTTCCCTGTGTTGGTTCATCGTCAGAGCACGACATGAATGTCATGCTTGTTGCAAGCGCAACAAGTGCTGTTGAGTAAAATAATTTCTTCATCTTTTTTCTTTTTGTTATGAATTAAGTATTTATTTGTTGAGTTTTCCAAGTGTTCTAATTTCCGTTACTCCCTTGATTGTGATACCTTTTGTCGCTACGCCAGTGTCTGGGTTCACTAGGTAGATGGCGGCATCCTGCCCGAACTGTGTAATAGGGAGGTAAATAATTCCATCAGCAAACATAGGCACTCCACCTGTTTCCGCTCCTGATGTTATCTGGTTTTTGGCAGGTATTCCACTAACCCATGTGAAATTCTTGTTTTCCATGTCAACGATAGCGAACTGGTGTCCTGGCGTTATTGTCGTAATATTCTTCTCGTTGTATATTTCGAGTAGGAACTTACTGCCAGTCATGTGCCACACTCGGCGGAATTTATAACCATTGGCAGGTGTTTGCAGGTCGAAGTAATAGTCTTTGTCAAACTCCTCCGCGCCTTTCTTTATGCGTAACGCGCCAGCCTTATGTGTCGTAGCAGCGTTGAAAGCATTAGAAAACACATATACAGTTCCATCGTCTGCCTTATGCACTTCGTGGAGCACCTGTGACCGATAGTGGCCGGCAGCATAACTGATACGATCGTCACGATATACCTTCAGCACGTTCAGGTCACCGTCCATCTTCGCTACCCAGCAACTGTCGGGGTATCTCACCTCACCTACACTGGAGCCGTCGCCTGTACCTGTTTGATGGAAGGCTGACTGTACCATTGCCGTTAGGAATGTTCCATCACCATTATCCACAATACTTGAGAACGTCACCTGCTGTCCATTGCCCGTTATATCTTCTGTCCACAGTGTCTTGGTGTGGTCAAGTCTTACACCACTTTCCGTTATATTCCAAAAGGCGAACGTCGCCCCGTCGTTGCGAATGCCATCATTTGACAACTGACCTCCCACACTCGTAACCAATTGACCGTTAAAGAAACCGTAGTTAGAGAAGCGTGTCTCGATACGGAACTCACCGAGTTTTGACAGTTGCGCATTGTCTGACGTCCAGCGTAGTCCATACCCTAAGCCTGCAAACTGCTGCTGATACACCATGCCTATAGCGTCATGATTACTGAACACCCATGTATAGTTGGTCTGAGGCAGTTCCATTATATTATCCTTAATGTTGAGGTCGCCAGCCGTTAGACTGTTGGTCTGCATGATATACTCTGTGCCCTGGTCTGTCTTCACGGCAATAAAGTATGAGCCCCTGCCATTCTGTACCGTTCCTTCATTGTCTGTTCCGCCTCCTTGTGATGGTTGGTCAGACGTAGAATCATCACCACCACCACAGCCAATAAGCAGTGGCGACATTCCGAAAAGACACAAGAACAGCCCTGTCGCCGTCATTTTCGACAGCGAGAAATAAGTTTTCTTCATTCTTAGTAAGTATTTTTGATTATATTTTAAAGTCTGCTCTTATCGTTTGTAGAACACATAACGGAACTTAACAGAGAAATTGCGTCCCGGTTTCTGCAAACTATAATTGTCGTAGAGCAAGGCATCAGTAAAGTTATTTGCCTCTACTGACACGTTGTATCTGCCGTTCTGAATGGCATACACAATGTTAGCATCGTGGCTCAACTGATTCGGTACATAGAGTTTCGCACCCTCGCCCGACCATGAGCGGAAAAACTTATGCACATAATGCATTGTCCATCCTATCGTAAGTTTATTGCCCTTGCCAAGCACATCCTTGAAAGTATAGTTAGCGTCGGCACCTCCAAAAGAGTATGGCAGGTTGGGTACACGGTTGTTGTACGTTACAGACTCGGCACCAAGCGAATTGAAGCGTTCTTTGTTGCGAGTGTTCTGTATGGAGAAGTTTCCACCAATGCTTGCCACATCCTTATAGTAATAGTGCAGACCAAGGTCTAAACCAAGTCCCAACACCTTTCCGTGGTTGGTGCTTACGGCAACACCTTTCTGTCCGATGGTCCTGATAATGTAGTCACGCACGTTGCGATTGTTAAAACCAGCGTCAACGCTCAGGGTATGAACATCGTTAAAGGTATGTTGATAGCCGAAGTTTATGTTGATGTTATCACTCTTCTCTGGGCGCAACGTTGCGTTGCCGTCCTCATAGTCGCCATCGCCAAATAGTTCGCGATCGGTAGGCATACGGTAGGTGCGTTCGTACGACAGTTTTATCTGTAAGTCCTTGTTCAACAAGAAATAGGTGCCAGCCGCGCCCCAGCCAAAGGCATCATTGCCACGCTCTTGCTCCTCATAGTCGGCACGCCCTGCCGAAGCCACATTAACAGGGCCCTGCACTTGCGAGTCGTAGTATTTCAAGAAGGCGACAATGTTCCAGAAATCTTTTGGAACGAATTTATACGACAGTCCTAACACATTCTTGCTGTTTATGCGACGCATGAATGTAGATGCTGTTTGCTGCACATTGTTTGCAGCACTATTGGTAGTGCGACGACGATAGTGTGTGTAAGTATCGTTAAGAGTAAAGAAATGCTGCTCACCAATGTGGTATGTCACATTTGCCACTCCTGCAAAAGTATATCCTTTAAACTCGGCAAGCGTAGGTACTCCTTCTCCTTGGTAAGCGTTTGCTTTATACTCACCAGTCCAACTGTAGGTACGGCTGAGCGTATCCACGTTATTCGTCTTTACTATGTCGTATCTGGCAGACAGACGGAGGTTTAATCCTTGAACACCTAAGTTGCGTTTCTCGTAAAGCAATGATGGTGTCACCCCTTGCGCAGTGCGGTACTTTCCACCAAACACTATCTTCATAAGGTTGGCATTTTGTATCTGCGCATATTCATGGGTATAATTGAAGCCAAGCATCAACTTGTCTGCCCATTTCTTTTCAACTAATCCAATCTGAAAGATTACCGCTTCGTTATGGTAACGGTCGTGAAAACGGCGGAACCAGCCTTCTTCTTGGCTTACGGCATTTGTCTGAAGGTCTGTCCATTGCGTTTTCACCTTATAATCATTATCTGAATAGTTCTGATAAGCGTTGAGACGAATGGTTAACCCTTGCTTGCCAGTCCAGCCCAAAGCAAGATTGCTACGATGTGTGTTAAACGAGCCATAACTGTAACTTACGTCCATGTAGGTATGTGGCGAATGGTCACTAACGATATTGATGGCTCCGCCAAGAGCATCACCACCAAAATCTACTGGTACGACGCCCTTGTAAACTTCTATGCGACTGGCAAAACTTGCTGGTATGTTGTTGATGCCAAAACTGGACGATGCACCCTCCATAGGCACACCATCAATAAAGAGTTTTACGTGTTTTCCTGTAAACCCATTAAGATTTATGCTTGCAGCAGAACCTAATCCGCCGTCTTCGCGCACCTTAACGCCCGACACACGGTCAAGGACGTGCGCCAAGTCAAGGTTCGTATTGCGCAGACTTCGTGTGTCCACCGCCATCACGTTATATGCCGATGAATTAACACGCTGCACCTGATTGCCACGAACGACAACCTCTCCCAACTGGTGAGTTTTCTTAAAACTGCCACTCAATTCTGTGTGGGCTTTCCTAAAATCTACAGAGTCTTTTTTGTGCTGAGCCGATGCCATTGATGAAGTCACCAATACACACAGCACCAACAGACCCCTACGTATGTAGTTGCTTCTTATCATATCAAATTTATCGCCTTTTGATGGGTAATAATTGTGGTACCATAAGGAGTATTATACGTCGGGCCTAGCACATTCTTTATGTATAAATACAAAAGGCATCAGAGCCTTCTATATAACAAAAAAAGGAATGATATGGGCAATGACTGTTTCTCGCTTATCCGTTGCTTTTATTCCAATCATTTACACATTGCCGACACGTCACCACACCTGATGCCGCTCTTTGCGTCCGCGTCTGTGTAGCATTACTAAGTGTTTCCCACATAAGTGGGCACCCCTTGTTTTGCGAGTGCAAAGGTAGTAAGTTTTTAGTAATTACGCAATACCTACAAATTAGGATTTACACTTTGATTCTACTTTTATTTTTTCGGCTCACCCGATAAATTCCGTGGCAAGTACTATCCAAATTATCAAAGATACACAATACGATTTCCATTAAAAATGCTTACCTTTGCATTATGAAGATTCTAAAAGATTAAGCAACTAATACACATTTTTTATGGCAAAAATTATATCATTAATTGTACTTCTTTTCGTATTTGGAATGAACTACGCTTGCATGAAACTTGCTCAAATTAATCCTGACATAATTTCAGGATTTAAAATGAGTAAGGAACCCGAACAAAGAACCCTTGATGAAGCCTGGTTGAAGGAAATATTCAGATATATGAGTATCGCAAACATCATAACACTCATGGGGGGAACGATATCAATAGTTCTAGACTTAAACGTATCGTATTACCTCTTTTTATTTCTTCCTTACTGCCTTGCGTTGCTCGTTGGTTGTCTAAAACGAAAAGATATGAATGGTAAAAAAAACAATAAGAAAGCAATTATCATTATATTTGCTACAGTTTTCACTGTATGTTTGCCTATTCTTTACACTTACGGTAGCGACCTTGATATTACCATTTCTGACAAGGAAATATCTATTGGCGGTTTATATGGTTTGGCTATTCCACTAAATGATATAAAAGAAACAAAACTGTGTTCGTCACTCCCCAATATTAGTACAAAGACAAATGGATTTGCATTGGCTAAGACTCGTTTAGGACACTTTCGAACAACAAATGGCAAAGACATTATGCTTTTTACCCATTCAGACACATACTTCGTACGCATTGTTAGAGCCAACGGTGCAACTTACTATTTATCTTTCAAAAGTAAAGAAGCTACAGATCAACTATTCATGGACTTACAGAAAAAAAATGGTAATAGATTCGTTAATTAAGACCCCAAAATTGCCGCACCTCTTGCTATGGCATTGATATATCGTTTCTTCTTGCAGAAAAGTGACAAAATGTTAAATTGCGTCTGCATACTTTATTTTCAGCAAAAAGGGAAAGAAGCAGATGCAATAAAGGCGTGCCTCATCACCATGCCGTAAAAGCATTACCACTACAATGCGATTAGATGGCAATCGCAATATTAAAAGGGCTCTTTCGCACTGCGAAAAAGCCCCTTTATGTTATATTACTCACATTATGGCGTATTGTTAACAGACAGATAACAATACACCAATAACGCCATCTTCATTCATTACTTCAATATCTGTGCGCGTGCGGCCTCTATCTGTGGCTTTACCTTTGCTATCTGCTCCTTCAACTGTGCTACGCTGATGGCGTTGATTTCGTTCAGCGGTGCCAGTATCTCGGCAAGCGACTTGATGTTGTTGTCGTACTCAGCAAGGTCGTCAAGCGACAACTTCAGCAGGGCGATGTGGTAAGTAAAGTCTGATGCACTCTTGTCGTCGAAGGCTGGGAGGAACTTATCCACGTTCTGTGAGATAACATACAACTGCTCTACTGTAGCGGCTGTGGCTGTCTCCCAGAAGAAGTTAAGTCTGCCATTTTCCTTAGCACTTGCATAACGTGCCTTGAAGTCCTCTGCAGTAAACTTGTCACTGAACTTGATGCTTGGGTCGTTAACATCTGTAGCAATCTTGGCTACAGCAGCCTTGTAGGCATCTACGTCCATCTTGTAGAGTTCGGCTACCTTGGCATCAACGGTGAGTACACCCAGTGCGCGATACTTCTGTGAGAGGAGGCTGAGGTCATCAATGGTCTTTACGTCCATGAGGTATGTTGGCTTAGCCTTTATCTCATCGTCTGAGAGGGCTATCTTACCGTTAGAGAGCACGCCCTCCACGGCAGGAAGATTGGTGTAGATGTTGGCAATTGAGTCAAGTTCTACCATTATCTTTTCTTCTATCTGTGACTGCTCAAACGATACTGAGTCCTTCTGAGCCTGGTCCGGCTGTGCCTTCTTACCTCCGCATGAAGCGAGTACCAGTGCTGCTGCGGCAGCAACAACGAATGTTAGTTTCTTCATAGTCTTTCTTGTTTAAATTGTTGAATAATATTTTTTTTAGGTTTTCTCTTTTTTTTATTTTCGTACATAACGCCCTGGCATGTCGTAAAGCAACATTAATGTTACTACAATGCTCATTAGGAGCATTACGCCCATGTTATACCACAGTGTGGAGATTGTCAGACCGCCTAAACGCTTCTCACTGCTATAGAACGGTGCATTGCCGTTCGTTGTGCGTGGTGTTAGGTAAACAAAGCCTGCACGCGGCACTACGTAACCATCTACTACCTCACAGAGTTTCTCTGCGTCGTAACCTGCGAGTTGCGTCTGTAACTGTACGTTGAAACTCTTTCGCTTCAATTGCAACAGTCCGTCTCTACCCAGTGCCTTATCTTTATCCACCATGTGGGCGTCGGCTGCAAGCGTTGCCGTGTTGCCTACACTTATCATCTTTTGCTCGGCTGCGTATAGATAGTCATACAGTGACCTATAATCGAAGTTGCCCGTGTATTCCTTCATTCCGCACACCTCGGCGATATGGGGCAGTTCGTTACGCAGCAGTGTGAGCATCTCGGGGTCTGCCTTCTGTCCGTTCGCCTTGTCCACCTTCAGGTGTTCGTTTGCCGACTGTAACTCATAGATAGGTCCATAGCGGTAATACTGCGTTTCATACTTCACCTTGTCGAGGTCAAAGAAGTCTCGCTCGTATGCGTTATCTCTGTAGTTTTCTACCGCCAATGCTTCGTACGCCCATCGTGAGGGTATCACATTGCCTATAACTGGGACGTTGCCCGTGGTGCTATGGGGTGTAAGGTCGCTGAAGTTTACCACAAGTCCGCATAACAGTATTTGCGGTATGAGCAAAACTGGTATGGTGATGTATATGGAGACCACCGAACTGAGGCACTGAGAGAGCAGCAGTCCTGTAAGGCTTGCCAGCATGGCCGTCATAAACAGTATGCCCCACCATACCATTGTCATGTCCAATACCCCCATCACACTATTGCCAACGATGATGAACAGTAGTGTCTGTAACAATGATGTTGCCGCCACCAATGCTACCTTTGACCATATATAACTATGGTATGACAGGCGCAGGAACTTCTCTCGCTTCTGTAACGCACGGTCTCTTATTATCTCTTCTGCCGACCCGCTCATGCCTACGAACGTTGCCACGATTATAGCCATGAAGATATATGACACGTAGTTCTTGTTGTCCATCAGCGTATAGTCACCATCTGGTGGCGTGTAACGCGTCAGTAAGGCACAGACCAATGCCAACAACGGTGGTGAGAGGAGCGTTATCGCCAGATATTGCACGTTAGATATCTTGGTGCGGACACTGCGCTTTATGAATATCCACCACTGCGAAAGGACTCCGGGCTTGCGTTGTTCCGTTTGCGGAATGTCTATTTTCTGAGGAGCAGCGAAGGTCTCACGTCCTTCAAGATACATCTGGTGCCAACGTAAGGGCGATACTTTTCTTTCGTCGGTCACCTGTCCCTTACTGTCGAGCGTTTTTTCTTCTATGATGTTCAACAACACTTCGGGGTTAACGTTGCCACAAACGGGGCATGTACTGGCATCGGCATCTGCGTAATTTGCAGCGCGCTTGAAGTACGTTATCGCCTCTATCGGATTGCCGTCATATACAGGATAGCCTCCTTTGTCGAGTATCCACAGTCGGTCGAAGAGTTTATACACGTCCGACGATGGCTGGTGTATGTTCGTTACTATTAGTTTCCCACGCAACGATTGCTCCTTAAGCAGGGAGATGACATTCTCTGTATCGGCAGAGGATAATCCCGACGTTGGCTCGTCGAGCAATAGTACGGCTGGCTCGCGCAACAGTTCTAAGGCTATGTTCAGTCGCTTACGCTGGCCGCCTGATATTATTTTCTTTATGGGCGAACCTACCTTTAGGTCGCGCACCTGATACAGTCCGAGTTCTTTTAGCGTGGCACACACACGATGGTCTATTTCTTCTTCCGTCATGCCTGCAAAGCACAACTTGGCTGTATAATATAGGTTCTGATATACAGTCAACTCTTCTATAAGCAGGTCGTCCTGTGGCACGAATCCTATCAGCGCCTTCGCCTTAGGGGCGTCGAGCGTGTATCCGTTTATTCTTATCTCTCCCTGCTGCGGTATGATATTACCGTTGAGTATTGATATCAGCGTTGTCTTGCCCGAACCGCTACCTCCCATGATGGCTATCAGTTCGCCATTGTGTATATCGAAGGAGAAACCATGGATGCCGTTCTCACTGTTAGGATAGTGGAAATCTATGTTTCTGCCTGACAGCAGTACCCTACCCTTCTTGTTGGCAGAATTATACAGCGCCATGACCATGGAATAGTACACAGGTTTTCCGAGTCTATTCTTCAGCACTCCGCTGGTGTCCCACACTTGATACATGCCTCTCGCCAACGGGACGTCATTGAACTGTACGTTCCTTATATCACTACCGTCATAAGAGAACACGAGGAGTTTCATGCCTGAGAGCCATAGCGTCTTGACTGGTGCCTTGAAGCCATCAAACTGGCACAGGCGAACGGCACGGCTTTCATAGCCCAAGACGAAATTGACAAACTCTTTCATCAGCAATTTGCTGACCCCTAACTTACGTGCAGCACGGGTAAATATAGGGTCTTCGCCATCAAAACTTTCTGGGGTCTTGGCACAGAACTCAAGCAATCGGAGCAACACCATGGCACCTTCTTCCTGCCTTATCTCTGATTTCAGACCGGAACAAATTCCATCTACTATCCCCTCAATGTCGAGGTCGGGCATTTCTTCATACAGGTCGCGCAGGTCGCTGTACAGTTTTACGTATTGTTCACGGTCACGTATGCCGAAATGACTACCAAAGTAAGTTTCTAACATCTTAGCAGATACTTTCTTGTCCACCCCTCCTCTACTACAGAACAGGGCAAACAGGTTTGTCAGTGCTGATATGATAGTATCTGTTATCATTTATTGCTAAGGTTTGCTTTTTCTCTTCTCTGTTAGGCTTTGTATAGCAAAGTTAATAAATTATCATTTTATAGATGTATATCGCTTATTTATTTAATATTTTTTAACCGATAATGATTGACTTGTAACTACTCTGCAATAATTTAAGGGTGATTGGATTACCGCGGAATAGTTACGATTAAGTGACGGTAAAAAAAATAACTTGGTACAATTTAACGATACATATAATATCTAAGATAAAGTTGT
>DAIUFT010000060.1:0-18233 GCA_036844425.1 Prevotella sp.
TCGTTTAGTGCCTCGTTGCGCAATTCGGAGTATTGGAGAGCCTTTTTAAGCATATGGGTACTTTTAGCCCCCTCAGAACTCTATTTCGCGTTTGCAGGAAGAGGGTCGCCAAAAATCACAATGCTACAAAAATAAGGTGTTTTGTAGCATTGTGATAAAAAGCGGGAAGGGCCACACCTTACTTAAAAAATGATAAAAGCAATAAGGAGAAAGCGAAATTATCGTTGAAAAATGCTATAAATTGAAAAAATAATAGTAATTTTGCCAAAACTATTGTGTTCGTTAATAGCGTGCGTAATAACAAGGAGAGAGAAGAAAAAGGAACTCTATATATAAATAAGGTGCTAAAAGGTAACGATGCAACTTACTGAAAATACAATAGACGTAGATAGAATATTGCGCTCGAAGATGGGTGAGAGGGCAGCGAGCGTACCACGCTTCGTGGTGCGGTGGCTTAAGAAAATACTGCATCAGGACGAACTGAACGAGTTTCTATGGAATGCTCGTGAGGAAACGGGTACGCCATGGCTAAAGAGTGCCTTGCGACGATTGAATAACGAGGTAAGGGTGCATGGCGCAGAGAATCTGCCCTCGGCAAGCGATCCACGCAGATATACCTTCGTCAGCAATCATCCCATGGGCGGCATTGACGGCGTGGCGATAGGTTCAGTGATAGGCGAACACTATAACGATAACTTTCGTTACTTGGTCAACGACCTGCTGATGAATCTTCCCGGACTGGCACCGCTCTGCATACCGATCAACAAAACAGGCCGCCAGAGTAGGGACTTCCCTAAGATGGTGGAGGCGGGATTTGCCTCTGATCACCACATGGTACTCTTCCCAGCAGGACTCTGTTCGAGAAAAATTAAGGGCGAGATACACGACTTGCCGTGGACGAAGACATTCATAGTGAAGAGTGTGCAGACGCAGAGAGACGTGGTGCCAATGTACTTTAGCGGACAGAACTCGCCACGCTTCTACCGTATAGCCAACCTGTGTAAGAGGCTCGGACTGAAGTTTAACGTCGCTATGCTGTTCCTGTCGGACGAGATGTTTCGTAATGAAGGTAAGACTTTTGACCTCTATATAGGTAAACCCATACCGTGGCAGACGTTTGACAGTAGCAGAACACCGAAGCAATGGGCACAGTGGGTGCAAGAGAAAGTTTATCAACTGAGAGATGAAGCACAGAAGTAGAATAAGTAAGTGTTCAAAATTATTTAAATATTTAATATAGGCTATTTGGGAACAGATGTTTTCACTGTTTGATGGAACAATGTGAACATTGTGACTGAAAACAGGGGCAACAGATGCCCCAAAGAGACTGTATTAAATATTCTCAATAATCGCGAAATGACGCTTACTCATTATATAAAAATAATTTTGAATACTTACTTAAGAATATAAAACAATCATATCCGTCGATGGAAGCAGAAATCATACAACCAGTACCACTGGACTTACTCTTGAAGGAGTTGACACCAGAGAAGAAGTTGCGCATGACAAACAAAAGCCATAACGAGATATACATCGTTACGGCACACGACTCACCAAACGTGATGCGTGAGATAGGTCGCCTGCGCGAGATAGCATTCCGCCTTGCAGGAGGAGGAACGGGTAAAGAGGTAGATATAGACGAGTTTGATACATGCGAAAACTGCTATAAACAACTCATCGTGTGGAATCCCGAGGCACAGGAGATAATAGGTGGCTACAGATATATCATGGGTGACAAGTGGGAATACGATGAAGAAGGACAGCCAATACTTGCCACAAGCCACATGTTCCGCTTCTCTGAGAAGTTCATAAAGGAATATGCTCCATACACAATAGAGTTGGGACGTTCCTTCGTTACGCCAGAGTACCAAAGTTCAAAGATGGGAGCGAAAAGCCTTTTTGCCCTCGATAACCTGTGGGACGGACTGGGAGCACTGACCGTTATCAACCCGAATATGAAATATTACTTCGGCAAGATGACGATGTACCCAAGTTACATACGCTTTGGTCGCGACATGATACTCTACTTCCTTAAGAAACATTTCGATGACAAGGAGGGGCTGATCTATCCTATGAAACCATTGAAACTCGATACACCAGAGGAAGAACTGGCGCAGGTGTTCTGTGGACGCGACTTTAAAGAGGATTATCGCATACTGAACGGAGGCATACGTGCGTTAGGATTTAATATACCACCACTGGTGAATGCATACATGAACCTCTCGCCAACGATGAAACTCTTTGGCACAGCCATAAACGATGGCTTCGGCGATGTGGAGGAAACAGGAATACTCATTGCCGTGAACGAGATACTGGAGAGTAAGTACGTTCGCCATATAGAGTCGTTCGTAAAAGAACATCCAGAGGCATTGGCGCTGACAAGCGGTGCCAACAAGATTGTGACAAGAATACGTAAAGAGAATAATCTTTAACATAAGAACTCCCTGTGAATGAATCATTCGCAGGGAGTTCTTGCGTTAGAGACTATAACTCTCTTAGTACCTCCAACGTCTTCATCTCACCAAAGGCAGGGATGTGCAGGCGGTAAAAGTGCAGGCAGAAGTCCGTAATACGGTTACGCTCTTGGCGAGAAAGGCGGAATAACCCCATGTTACCCGGACGCATGCGCATAAGGAGCATCATGTGCTCAGCATCCTCTTGATTCAAAAAATCGCTGTGGCAGGGCACATGGTGGCAGAAGACACCCTCGCGAAGGTCGAAGAATGCACCGCGGAAGTAACTGCCCGTGTCAGGATAGAAACCGAGAAAGCGGGCCAGGCGTATCATAAACATAAGGTGGAAATTAGCAATACCATCCTCAGCGATGTCGAGCCACGCCAAACTGCGCTCTACAAAATCATATAAGGTGGGGTCGCAATGAAGGTCACGCGTGGCAAACAAAAGAAACTCCGCCACGAAAAAAGAGAGCGATAACTTAACGCCATCGAAAGGAATAGAAACGTAAGTCGTGGCAATGCGTGCCTCGCTGAGCCTCGCTATAGGGCTGCGAGCACTGGTGATGACATCAACGTCGAGCACAGTAAGCGGTTGGAACAGACTGCGACTGGTAGAACGACGCCCAACAGGCAGGGCTATTGACAATCTGCCACACTCCCGACAGAGCAGATCAGCAATAATTCTGTTGTCGCCAACCTTTACGGTTCTAAGTACTATGCCACGGCTTTTCTTGTCCATTATAATTCTATTTTACGGTTTTTAGAATGCAAAAGTACGAAAAATATATCGTAATGTAAAAAAAAACGAATAAAATTTGCACAATAGGAAAATAATAACTACCTTTGCACTCGCAAATTCGGAGTTGCGCTATGAAGCGTAATAGTTTATGAATTTGAATCCGGTTTGGCGTGTTCGTATATCGGTTAGTACTCAAGATTTTCATTCTTGCAAGAGGGGTTCGACTCCCCTACACGCTACCAAACAAAAAGATTATCCATCATCGCACAGGGATGTGCTAACGAAAGCGATAAGGTGATGGAGAGTGAAAGCGAGGTTTTTAATTGAAAATCCGTCTAACTCGCCCAGGGCAGCAAAAAGTGCGCAAGACCCATAAGCTAACATTATTAATCTGTTTGCTGACTGTAGCAGACAAAACAAAAACAAATTACAACAATGGCAAATCACAAGTCATGTGAGAAGAGAATCCGTCAGGACAAGAAGAAGACTCTTCACAACAAGTACTACGCAAAGACTATGCGTAACGCAGTTCGTAAACTTCGTACTATCGAGAACAAGGAAGAGGCTGTAAAGCTTTATCCAACAGTACAGAAGATGCTCGACAAACTCGCTAAGAAGAATGTTATTCACGCTAATAAGGCTGCGAATATCAAGTCTAAGCTCTCTGCTTACATTCAGAAGCTTGCGTAAATAGAAAAGACACAAGATTGTTTCCATAATAATTTTTATTAAAAGGCTGCAGCCCGAGAGGGGTAACAGCCTTTTTTTTGCGTATTGTAGGGTGCGTCAAAATGACGAAAAATCAATAGGAAATACTTGTATAATTCATGGAAATTTATTAACTTTGCATGGAAAACTAAACAACAATCTAATGGAAGAAAATCAGAACAACGCTGCGAATTATACAGGTAGTAGCATTCAGGTGCTTGAGGGCTTGGAGGCTGTGCGTAAAAGACCTGCCATGTATATTGGTGATATATCAGAGAAGGGCTTGCATCATCTCGTAAATGAGACGGTGGATAACTCTATCGATGAGGCGATGGCGGGATATTGTACGCACATAGAAGTTACAATAAACGAGGATAATTCTATTACGGTGCAGGATAACGGACGCGGTATTCCAGTTGATGAACACCCGAAACTACATAAGTCCGCACTCGAAGTAGTAATGACAGTGCTGCATGCCGGCGGTAAGTTTGATAAAGGATCATATAAGGTCTCTGGCGGATTGCACGGTGTAGGTGTGAGTTGTGTGAACGCTCTGTCAACCAGAATGCTCTCACAGGTATTCCGCGATGGCAAGATTTATCAGCAGGAATATGCTAAGGGTAAACCTCTTTACGATGTAAAAGTAGTAGGAGAGACCGACAAACGCGGTACAAGACAGCAGTTTTGGCCCGACGGAAGCATCTTTACCACAACGGTATATAAGTACGACATCATTGCAAGTCGTATGCGCGAACTGGCTTTCCTTAACGCAGGTATAACCATAACCCTGACAGATTTGCGCCCAGACGATGAAGGAAAGTTGCGTACTCCAGAGGTGTTCCATGCCAAAGAAGGACTGAAGGAATTCGTGCGCTATGTAGATCGTCACCGCACCTCTATCATCGGTGAGCCTATCTATCTCAAGACAGAGAAGAATAATGTGCCAATTGAGATAGCGTTGCTTTATAATAACGACTATTCGGAGAACATACACTCATACGTTAACAATATCAACACCATCGAAGGTGGTACACACCTGACGGGTTTCCGTATAGCATTGTCGCGCTCTCTGAAAAAATACGCAGATAATGACGACCAACTTCGCAAGCAAATAGAAAAGGCTAAGTTGGAAATCGCGCAGGATGACTTCCGCGAAGGCTTGACGGCAATCATATCTGTAAAGGTAGCAGAGCCACAGTTTGAGGGACAGACAAAGACAAAACTGGGTAACAGCGAAGTCAGCGGTGCCGTACAACAGGCAGTAGGCGAGGCGATGGGAGCATACTTGGAAGAGCATCCTAAGGAGGCACACCAGATATGTGAGAAGGTCGTACTTGCAGCAACAGCACGTATTGCCGCACGAAAAGCACGCGAAAGCGTACAGCGAAAGAACGTGATGACAGGCGGAGGACTGCCAGGAAAACTCGCTGACTGCTCGAATAAAGACCCAAAGACCTCAGAGATATTCCTCGTCGAGGGTGACTCGGCAGGTGGCTCAGCAAAACAAGGACGTGACCGTTACTCGCAGGCTATATTGCCATTGCGCGGTAAAATCCTTAACGTAGAGAAGGTTCAGTGGCACAGAGTGTTCGAGGCAGAGTCTGTTATGAACATTATCCAGAGTATAGGCGTGCGTTTTGGCGTAGATGGAGAAGATTCAAAGGAGGCAAATATCGACAAACTGCGTTATGATAAGATTATCATTATGACCGATGCCGATGTCGATGGATCACACATCGACACGCTGATAATGACACTTTTCTATCGCTTTATGCCAAAGGTGATACAGGAAGGACATCTCTATATCGCAACGCCACCGCTCTACCAGTGCTCGTATAAGAACAAAGTAAAGGAGTATTGCTACACAGACCAGCAGAGACAGAACTTCATTGACAAGTACGGAGCAGGTAATCCAGACGCAATACATACACAGCGATACAAAGGTTTGGGTGAGATGAACCCAGAACAACTGTGGGATACCACCATGAACCCAGAGACACGTCTGCTGAAACAGGTAACAATTCAGAACGCGGCAGATGCCGATGAGGTGTTCTCTATGCTCATGGGAGACGATGTAGAGCCACGAAGAGTGTTCATAGAAGAGAACGCTACATACGCTAATATTGACGCATAAAATAACGATTTCATCGATAATAAATGGAGACTTCCGCATTTTGGTAAAATGAATGATACTACCAGAGGCAGAAGTCTCCATCATTATGTATTAGTATAACACCAATATGAGAACAAAGGATATAACAACAATTACCATGGAACGACTCGTTAACGAGTATAAGTTGCCACATATCGAAAATGAATTGGTGATTGTTGACACGTTTGAAAAACTTCCGGCAATAGCCGCGGCAAGGCGTTTCTCGCTGTGTATGTTCATGGGTGTCTGTACGGATGGGGTCGCTTCGCTGTCGGTTAATGAGAAAAAACGCGTCATATGTCGTAATAATATTATGGTGATAACGGACGAATCTGTGGTCGATAGCATAAACTTTAGCCCAGACTTCGATGGATTCGGCTTTTTCTTGTCATACAGAATGCTGCAGGAGATACTAAAGGATCTTACCAATATGAGTAACCTCTTCCTCTTGACGCATAATCATCCACAGTTTGAAATAGGCGAGTCAGAGTTGGAATCGCTTCGTAATTACATGACACAGATGTCAAAATGCGTGGCAAACGAGCAGCATCCGTACCGTATTGACGTTGCACGACTGCTTATTCTTACAATGATTTACGATATACGCGGCACATTTGAGCGCACGATGGCTGTGACTTCATCAGAGGATAAACGCTCACGAGGAGAGCGAATATTCGTGCAATACATACAACTCGTAGAGCATAACTTCCGAAAGCAACGCCAAGTGCAGTGGTATGCCAACCAAATGGAACTGTCGCCGAAGTACCTTTGTGAAGCGATAACCTCCGTAAGCCGACGTTCGCCTAATGAATGGATAGACAAATTCGTAACTACTGAGATAAGAAACCAGTTGCGTCACACCAACAAACGCATCAGCGAGATAGCTGCAGAGATGAACTTTCCTACACAGTCTTTCTTCGGAAAGTACTTTAAGGACAACGTAGGAGTGAGCCCATCAGATTACAGAAACGGGCTGGAGAAGTAGTAAACGACAGTTGTTATGCGACAGAGTAACAGTGCCTATGAAGACGTTTATAGGTTAGAGAAGTAGTAAACTGTTGTTGCAATGACCCGCATGATGCGGAGTTTATCGCTTTTTACCCATTGTTATGCATTGTAGTCTTACTATAAACATATACAAAAAAGTCCATTTAAAAAGATAGATGAACCCTCAATTCAGAAAAGATGATAATAGAAATAGAAAATGTCCTGGTCTCGATGGAGATCTTTACGGAATGCTTCTGCTGCGATTTAGCGAAGTGTAAAGGACAATGTTGCATAGAAGGAGATGCAGGAGCACCGGTTACTCTCGATGAAATGGCGGAAATAGAAGATAACCTTGACACCGTGTGGAACGAACTTTCTGCCTCCGCTCAAAGTGTGATAGACAAGCAAGGAGTAGCCTATACCGACGAGGAAGGTGACCTTGTGACTTCTATAGTGAACGGAAAGGACTGCGTCTTTACCTGTTATCAAGACCTGGAATTACCCGATGAAACCGTGAAAAATTGCTGTTTGTGCGCTTATGAAAGAGCGTTCAGGGCGGGAAAGATAAAATGGTGCAAGCCAATCTCGTGTGCATTATATCCAATAAGAGAGAAAACACTAAAGAATGGCATGGTAGCCCTGACGTATAATCGCTGGGATGTCTGCAAGGATGCTGTCGTAAAAGGCAAGGAACTCAACCTCCCCATCTATAAATTCCTTCGTGAACCGCTCATCAGACGCTTCGGAGAGCAATGGTATCAGTACCTATGCGAGGCAGCAGAGGAGATAAAGAAGCAAGGGATAGGGTAAAAGTGTTACCCATATCAGGTGAAAGTATTACACATATCAGGTAACGTTACTGCCGATAATAGGTGAAAGTGTTACACATATCAGGTAACGTTACTGCCGATATGAAAAGTTAAATCGTATCATAAAACAGAAATATAGAGAATTAATTGTAAAAATGTTTTGCAGTTAATTCTTTTTTTTATACCTTTGCACCGACTATAATCTTATTTCTTACGATAACAAGAAGTGAAATAACAGTGGAAAGAAGCGTATCGGAAACGGAAAAGATACGTATTGCAAATGGTAAGATTAGCATAGAAGGGTGTTTAGAACATCCTGAGACTATAATATCAATAGTCTCGTAATATATGTGTAAAAGCCATTGCTCTATATATAAAAGCATATTGCTCATGATGTAATTGCACATTGCTCTCTATATAAAAGCATATTAATCATGGCATAAGCATAAGGCGTAAACAGCTTGAAATAAGGATAAAACAAATAAATAACATAACATATAACTAACAAACTATCAATCTATGAAGAAAATCTTTACTCTTTTATCATTGATAATGCTTTGTGTATTATCAGTGAATGCGGCGGATGATTACCGTCGTACGTGGGATTTCCGTGGTGGTTTCAGTGCTTCTACGCTCTCTATTCTTGAGGGAGACACTAAGTATTGGACCAACCAAACAACCAACTTCGAAAGCCAGAAGTACACTGGTGGAAAGACAGCCGTTATGGATTATAACGGAGAGCCAATGAACATCCCTGAGCTTGAGGGACTTAGTCTCGGTGGTTTGGCTACTGCTAAGCACGTAAACATTAAACTTGGTTCTACAGACGACCCTACATCGTCAAAAGGTCCTTGCCTTTGGATTAACGGAGGTAAATCTGGTGACTACATAGAGTTTACAGTACCAGCAGGCGAGAACGTTAAGTTCGGTTACAGTTCACACTCTGGTTCACAGGCTCGTGGTTTCAAAGTGAGCGGAGGTTTCGCTGATGCTAATGGCGCAACACAATTCACAAGCATGGATGATGGTACCATTAAGGAGATAGAGCTCATTAATAGCAATGCTGGAGAGGCTAAACTTAAGTTGACAGCAACTAGCGGTTCACACATCCACTACATCATTATTGGTGATGGTGATGCGCCAAAGTCTGTCAAGGTAGGTTACCTTTACTACGACGCTGCAGGCGATGGCTTCGAGTCATTACCACTTTATAGCGCAATCAGCGATGCTGAAAACTACACCTTCGAGGGCATAAACATCAACACAAAGACACCTACAAAGGACGAGTTGATGGCATATGACGTAGTAGTACTTGATGGTTCACTGCCTAATGACGCAGACTTCATCTCAGCAATCAAGCCAAATATGTACTGGCAGCCTGTCGTAAACTTCAACCCAGTGCTTGCTGAAGCATTAGGATATGGTCAGCCTCTTAGTGTAGAAAATGAACTTGTATGGGCTGTTGATGCAAAGGATACATGGTACTCAGGTTTTGAGGAGTGGGCAGATAATAATATTTTTGCAATATCTGACGGTGAGATTATGCCAGTACCACTCAAACTTACTGGTCATGCAAACGTAACAAAGTATGTTGTTGCAGGTACAGAAGAATATGCAACTCCAGATTCTGTCATTGCATATGTTTACAATGCAGGTCACAATTCATACACTTATTATGGTTTGTCAGGCAATTATAGTGAGTCAAGCAATTTGATTCTGAAGAACGTAATAGCAGAGGCAGCAGCATCAAAGGCTGATATTTCCGTTTGTCCAAAGACTGCGTTCAAGCCAGTTTACAGCGACAAGAAGACCTCAGTAGAACTTTATAACATCAACAAGAATGCTGTAATCTATTACACAACGGACGGTACTGAGCCAACAACAGATAGTCCTGTTTATACAGAGCCATTGGAATTTACTTCAGAGGCAACAATCAAGGCGATTGCAGTTGCAGATGGTTATACCGTAAGTGAGGTTAACTCATTCGATGTTAAGACTTATAATCAGGCCAAGAAGCCAACAGTTTCTGTTGCAGGCGATGAGGCTAAGGAAGACGCTACTATCACTCTCGCAAGTGAAGAGGGCGACAACGTAGATATTTGGTATAACTTCATAGGTTCTACCGACACTCTCTACTCAAGCAAGTATGTAGAGCCTATCGTGCTCAAGCATGCTGGTACTATCACAGCCTTTGCTATAGGTAAGGCTGATGCAGAAGAGAAGCTCGTACAGTCAGAGGCTGTAGAGGCAGAAGTTAAGGCAAACATGCTGAATGTACGCCGTGATGAAGTAGCACACTTCACTGCTGCTGGCTGGAACACTCTTGCCAACCTCTCTCTCGATGGCACACAAATGGAGAAGTGGGCATCAAGCAACTATTACTTCTCATGGGGTAAGTCAGCCTCTGCAAGTTATGAGCAAGGTGATCCAGTGTTGGATGAAAATGGCGATCCTTTAATTGACGAGTCAGGAAATCTGGTATATAACAAGACTCCGAAGGCAGCATCTGTAACAACAAACAGTGCAGATCCTGATTGGAAACTCGTTTCTGCTGGTCAGGTAATGATATTCCAGAGCAACACTCTTACAACTCAGGTAGGTGACTTTAACGGTTACAACCCAGAGCGTGCAGAGGACTATTTGGAGAAACTTGCTACAACTTCATGTGTTCAGTTCGGTGGTATAGCATCAAATGATACATATACAGCCGCTATAGAGTCAACAAAGAAGTTTGATGCTCCATTCAATGTAGTAGCAATTGTAGCTAACGTTAACGGTAACAAGACTACTGGTGAAGGTAAGCCAGGTAAGGTAGCCGTTCAGATTTCTGAAGACGGAACAAACTGGCAGACAGTTGGTGGCGAGCTCACTACAGCGTCAGTAATGCGTAACTATAAGAAGTTTGAGGTGTCATACAATGGTGAGGCTTCAGTATATGTACGTCTTGCTTCTATCAACTTGTCATCTCAGAGCGTTCATGACATCTATGTCTTCAACCATGGTGAGAAGTCAGCAGCAGAAGAAGATGCTTACACAGGTATCAATGAGATTACTTCAGCTGAGGAGGCTGTACCAGCAGTTGTTAAGTACGTTGTAAATGGTCGTGTTGTCCTTGTAAACGGTGAAAAGGTTTACAACGTTGCAGGTGCAAGAGTAAAGTAAAGACGCGATCAATGTCTTACTAAGATATTAAACATTCTACCCCGTGGGCGTCTGTCCACGGGGTATTTTAATGGTGTAACGGAAGTTGCTTAGTTGTATATTAAGTAAGTATTCAAAATTATTTTATATAATGAGTAAGCGTCATCTCTCGATTATTGAGAATATTTAATACAGTCTCTTTGGGGCATCTGTTTCCCCCGTTTTCAGTCACAATGTTCACATTGTTCCATCAAACAGTGAAAACATCTGCTCCCAAATAGCCTATATTAAATATTAAAATAATTTTGAACACTTACTTATAAAACAATTATATGCGAAAAAAACACGTAGTAGCGCGAAAGACGAAGTTGCCTGCTTGTGTATTATAAATGATTGTATTTAAAAAAAATATAGAAGAAATGAAGATTAACAAAATTCTCACGACAGTACTAATGTCGTTAGCGAGCCTTATGGTTCATGCTACGGATTTTACCGATGTCAGTATGACCGTTAGTGGCATGACCGTAAAGATGAATAACGGTAAAATCGTCGCCACCATAGGTTCCAACGGAAGAGTAAGCAGTTTGAAGTATAACCAGACCAAGGAACTCCTTGCATCGAGCGGTATATATTTTGACTACACTACGGCTCAGGGTAACAAAGGGCTTTCGCCATCAAAAGTCACCGTTATAAAGAACACGCCAGAGATGTGCGAGGTGCTTTACAGTTCCACTTCAGGCAATACCGTCTTTGAACAAGGTTACATAATGCGTAAGGGAGTAGCAGGAATATATACCTATGTCATAGCAACAGGCACGTCAACCTCCGCCAGTGAGCCTATAAAAGAAGCACGTGTTTGCACCCGTCTTGCCGGAACTCTCCTCCAGGGCTATGTTGACTGCCGCATGAATGGAACCATTCCTTCGAATGCAGAGATGGCAGTAGCCGAGAAAGAAGAGAACACTGTGCAGGATGCCACGTATAAGTTGGCTGATGGTAGCATATACACTAAGTATAATTGGGCAAACTATATAGAGCGTGATACAATCCACGGACTCTCTGATAACTACTATGGTGTATGGAATATACCAGTATCTTACGAATGGCTCAACGGTGGTGTAGATCGTCAGGAACTCATGGTGCATGCTACAAGCAAGTCGCCTATCACCATACAAATGTTGCAAGGCGAGCATCTCGGAGGCTCTGCCATGGTATTGAACGATGGCGAGAAGAAGCTCTACGGTCCGTTCCTTATTTACACTAACATGAACTTTCCGAAAATAACAGGTCCTATTGACAATGCCATGGGAATGGCGGCAACACAAAAGGAGGAGTGGCCATACCAGTGGTTTGACAACGCTCTCTATCCGAAGGTGCGCGGAACAGTCAGCGGTCACCTGAACGTTACAACCGGACAGCATAACGATAGTGTGCGCATAGTACTGGCACAAGAGAAGGGCGTGGAGCCGATAGCACAGACAAGAGGCTACCAGTTTTGGACGGTAACGGACAAAAATGGCGATTTCACCGTTAAAAACGTACGTCCAGGCAAGTATTATATGTATGCCTACGCATTGAAAGGCGACGTTACCGACATGCTCGAAACCGATGAAATCGAAGTGAAAGAAGGCGAACAGAGTCTTGGTACCATAGACTGGACACCAACCTGCTACGATAATCTCATCTGGATGATAGGCGAGAACAATCGCCGTTCAAGCGAGTTTAATTGCAGTGACGACATGCGTCAATACGGAGAGTGGGAGAAGTCACCCGCTTCCTTGACATACAAGATAGGTCAGAGCGACCCGAAGACCGACTGGTATTATGCTCAGACAAAGGCAGGCACATGGACAATAAGTTTTAATCTTGATAAGACTTACACGGGCAAGGCATGTCTTACAGCCTCACTTGCTGGTACTACAAATGCAGGTTCAACCGTGACGGTAAAGGTTAACGGTACTCAGAGAGGCACGTGGAAAACTGGATATAATGATGCAGCAACCTACAGAAGTGCCATTCAGAGCGGTCGTCATGCCCTTATGACATGCACCTTCTCTGCCATAGCGTTGAGGAAAGGCACCAATACCGTAACGCTCACTATGTCGGGCAACGGTAAAAACGGTGGTTTCATGTACGATTGCTTAAAACTTGAGGCTGGTTCATTGGTGACTGGCATACAGGGAGTGGCAGATGCAGCAGAGGAACAAAGTGCCGAGGAAGGCGTAAAGAAGTATGTAGTAAACGGCAAGATAGTCATCGTGAAGAACGGTGAGCAGTACAATGTAGCAGGTATGAAAATGTAGTATTTTCTTACTTAGAATGATATGCCGGAAATGGTAAATTTCGAAAATGCAGTAAAAAGGGCTTAATTACATTGTAATTAGGCCCTTTTTACATTGTAATCAGTACCTAATTACAGGGTAATCAGGTGCTAATTACAACGTAATTAGATATATATAGTTTTTAGGAAGTGTAACGTCCTTATTATTAGTAAGATATAAAAAGTCTCCTTGCTGAAGGCAAAAATGGTAAATTTGGGAAATTGCCATTTTCCCCCTTAGTACTCCTTACCACTCTATTTTCGCCATTCCGTGCTCCTCAAGCCATGCGTTACAAAGCGAGAAATGATGGTTGCCGAACCATCCACCGCGGTTGGCAGAGAGTGGTGAAGGGTGTACCGATTCGAGCACCAGGTGCTTTTGAGTGTCAATAAGCCTCTTCTTAGAACGCGCCGGACCACCCCATAGCAGAAATACCACGTGTGGGCATTGGTCTGAAATGGTCTTAATCACAGCGTCAGTGAACGTCTCCCAACCATGCCTTTGGTGCGAAGCAGCCTGATGTTCGCGCACGGTAAGAGTGGCGTTAAGCAGGAAAACGCCCTGTTTCGCCCACCGTCTTAGGCTTCCGTCGTACATCTTCTTGCCATTATCGCCCGTTACGACCTCGGGCACAGTACCCATGTCGTCCTTTATTTCCTTGAATATATTGACGAGAGACGGTGGCAAGGGTACGCCCGTCTTTACCGAGAAACACAGTCCCTCAGCCTGTCCAGGACCGTGATAAGGGTCTTGGCCCAGTATCACCACCTTCACGTTGGGCAGCGGACAGAGATTAAAAGCATTGAAAATCTCTCTGCCTGGAGGGTAACAAACGTGGTTGGTGTACTCTTCATGTACAAAAGCGGTGAGCTGTTTGAAGTAATCCTTGTCGAACTCCCCAGCCAATGCTTCGCGCCATGATTCTTCTATTTTGACCATATAGAATTTATTTATATTGATAATTAGATGTAAAGGTATAAGGATTCCGCGAAGGTTAGGTCAACATAACTTTTAACTCAGGAGTTTGTCTTCCAGCCATGGCAAATAGACTTTCTTTGGCTGGAAGGCTAATTTGGTCCTTACATTGCACATAATTAACCTTTAAGTGTCGCAGAATAGTTATGCAAAGTTACACTATTTTAGCAGAAAAGTAGCCCTTGACAGGGTAAAACTATTGATTTATAACAAAAAAAACGCACAAATCACACAAAACTTTTCTTTCTAATGCTATATTAGTAAGGAAATCGTTAACTTTGCATCAGAAATCAGAAGTACATTGTTTGTACATGCTGATGTTAACAAGTAGTTAGTTAGTACGTAGTATAGTTGGTAGTAATTTTTTACTATTCACTCCGAGAAGTGTACTGTTTCTCCGTGAGGAGAGCATCACATTTCCGGAGATTTTTGTTTATATGACCCATTTATACCACCTTTTTGCTACGATTTTACGTCATACATGTTGTGGAAATCAAGTAATTTTGCACCCAGAACAATTTCCTTTTTGAAGGAGTAATAACTAAAAACGCTAATTTACTAACTACGAAATGCACTATATTATGATTAAAACATGTTGCTGGCAATGTTGTCTATGACCACGGTCACAGCGTTTGCCCAAGACCTTAACAAGTATCCGTGGCTCGATACAAGCAAGAGTTTCTATGAAAGAGCACGCCTCCTGTGTAATGTCCTGACTCTGCGCGAGAAGATAGACCAGCTCGGCAACAATGTCAGCGAACCCATACAGCGTGATGGTGTAACCATACTCCCCTCGTATCAATATTGGAACGAAGCGCTGCACGGCGTAGCACGCTCTGGTGCAGCCACCAGTTTCCCAGAGTCAAAAGGCATGTCAGCCACGTGGAATCCACGACTTGTCTTCGAGTGCGCTAATGCAATATCCGATGAAGCCCGCATCTACCACGTGCAAACAGGAAAGGGACTGAACTACTGGTCGCCCACAATCAACATGTCGCGAGACCCACGCTGGGGCAGAGAAGAAGAGAACTACGGTGAAGACCCATTCCTTGCGGGTACCCTTGCAGTGCAGTTTGTGAAAGGTTTTCAGGGCGAAATAACCGAGAGTACACCTTACTATAAACTCATAGCCTGTGCCAAGCATTTCGCAGCCAATAACTATGAACAGGGACGCCAGTCAACAACCTCCTTCGTTAGCGAAAAGAATATGAGGGAATACTATCTTCCTGCCTTCGAAATGTGCGTGCGCCAAGCAGGCGTTAAGAGCATTATGGCAGCATATAATGCCCTTTCCATCGACCCTACAGAGACTGATGCCAACAATCTCGGCATGGCGAAAGCCCACGGAGGACTGCCGTGTGCCGGCAACAGGATGCTCCTTACCGACATACTTAGACGTGACTGGGGCTTCAATGGCTACGTAACGTCAGACTGCGCAGGACTCAGTTGCATACACCGTGCGTCAAAACACCTCTACTTCGGTCCCTACACCGCAGGCACGGTGAATACAGGCAAGGACTTCAACTCCATCCATTCCCCCTACGCTTCATCAACAGAGGAGGAGCAGATAATGGAAGCCCGTTCCGCAACGCTGGCGATAAAGGCAGGTTGCGAGACCAATTGCGAGTTCATGAACCAGTCATCTGTCATACAGCGTGCTGCGATGAATGCGGTGAATTCGGAGTTCCAGGCAAAGGAAAAACCAGCACCTAACGGCAGAAGATACATCGATTTGACCGAGGCAGACATAGATACAGCCGTGGTAAGAGTACTCGCAACACGCTTTGCCCTCGGTGAATTCGATAATTTTGTGTATCCTGTAAATAATACTTTAGAGAGTAAAGCCAACCAGGAATTGGCACTACAGGCAGCCCAACAGAGCATGACGCTGCTGAAGAACGATGCTCCAGAAGGAGAAAAAATGCCGATTTTACCGTTGGCTATGGATAAAAAAGTGGCACTCGTAGGACCATACGCCAATGCTATAATGCTCGGAGACTACAGCGGTACGCCAACATATACTACCACTCCATACCAAGCGTTTGCCAAGAAACTAAATTTCCAGTTGGAGAACTCACGCAATGGAGAGATAGCAGCAGTGCCATTCGATAAGGCAGTAGTCTCAAAACGAGGCGAAGGACAGAACAACAAAGGTGCAGGAAACCTCGAAAACACCGCTCCTGGCGACATCTTTCTCTATGAGAAGGTGAACTTTGGCGAGGTGGGCTGTACGAAGTTCCAGATGTCGTGTGGTGCGAAATCATCGGGAGTAGGCACCGTTAGTTTCATACTCGATAGCAAAGACAATGCACCTTTCCTTACAGTTAGCAACCTTAACACGGGCGCTTGGACCAAGTGGCAGACCGTTACGGCAGACATTGACCCCACGATAGTAAAAGGAACGCACGACCTATACGTGAAGTTTGGCGGCAGCAACAGTTACGTAGGTAACTACCAGTACTTCAACTTCACCAATCCAGAGAGTCCGCAGATACCAACAGAAGAAACACAAGGACCGCTCTACGTGTGCACCACGTCGCCATCAGTAAACGAGAAAGCCTCGGACGCCATGATAGCACGAGCCGTAGAGGTGGCAAAGCGTGCTGATGTAGTCGTTTTCCTCGGTGGAACCGACTATAGTAAGCCCGCAGACCACGCCACAGGAACGGAGAGTCACGACCGTTGGAGCCTTACCTTGCCAGGAAATCAGGAGGAGGTCCTCAAGGCAATATATGGCGTAAACAAGAACGTAGTGCTCGTGCTTGAGAGTGGTTCATCGCTCGACGTGACATGGGCAAAGCAGAACGTTCCTGCAATAATGGAGGCATGGTATGGCGGACAGGCACAGGGACAGGCCATCTGCGACGCTATCTATGGCGACATCAATCCGTCAGGCAAACTCACATCCACATGGTATAACGGCATAGAGGAACTACCTTCGGAGGCCACCAGTGCCAAGAATTACTCCACCTTCGGACGTAAAGGAATGATGGAGTATAACATTGACGATTGGGGTTATACCTATATGTATTACGGACGTGGCGCGAAGAACCCATGCCAAGCGCAGAAACCGCAATTCCCATTTGGCTATGGACTCTCTTATACGACCTTTGAATATGCGGACATGAGTCTAAGCAGCGGTAGCATAGCGAAAGATGGCAAGGTCATTGTAAAGGCAAACGTAAAGAATACAGGGAAGCGTGACGGAGCAGAAGTGGTGCAGTTGTATGCTAACTTCAACGGGGATAGCCATTACGGCAATAACGGTAACATGCGCCATAAGTTGGTAGGCTTTGCTCGTGTAGATGTGAAAGCCGGTGAAACCGCTACTATTGAAATCCCAGTGGACTACGAACAGTTGGCTTACTTCGATGAAATGGCGCATAATTATAAGGTTGCCGGCGGAGCAATCACGCTCGAATTAGCAGCCAGCAGCGAAGATATCCGCCTGACAAAGACGCTCAATGCACAGGCTGGCGTGGCTAAGGAGACATACCTTTCAGATGGTTCAACACCAGTAGAGCATGTGAAGAACGCAAAGCAACTTGCCACGACAGACCATATCTACACCGTGATGGGAGCATATGTGTGCCCTGCATCGGACTTCGACAAACTGCCGGCAGGCATCTATGTGTTGAATGCTCACAAGTACATAAAGAAAGATTAAAAGTTAGTTATATAATAATGATGTAGGTTAAGTAATTAGGAAGCTTTGCCTTCCTTGTTCCGCCGTCCCCACGATGTGATGTCGCCAGGGACGGCGGATTTGTTAATTCTGGTCATGCAAAACCTAACACATTGTGTGGCGAGACACCGCGCCCACTACGATTTCAATCATTCAAATAGAACCACTAATGGGTGGTTCTATAAATTACCTTTGTTATTTTTCGAGGTTATTTTCGAGGTCAAAGTGTAAGTAAATGAACGTTTTCGTTAAGCCAGATG
>DAIUFT010000061.1:0-18178 GCA_036844425.1 Prevotella sp.
ACGTCATTACATCATTTAAGTTTTATATAACGGTGGTAATTTATAGAACCACCCTTATTACTTTGTGTACACCTTGTTACCCTTAATATATACTCCGTGGGCAGGAACGCTGTTCAGACGTATGCCCTGCAGACTGTAGATGGCATCATCGTCAGCGCCCTCTGCATCGTCAGCGCCTACGGTGGTGATGCCGGTGTAGTTAGGATTGAGGAATGCGCCTAATACGTAAGAGTCTGCCAGCGGAATGGCTGACGTGCCAGTAAGTTGTGCGAAGGCTGTACCGCCCTCTATCGTCTTGCCGTCAGCAAGGTAGAAGCCCAAACCACGGTTGCCGTTGCGGAACTCATAGTACCCCTTTGTCGTAGTGTGAGCCACAAGGGTAGAGTCGCAGTAGTCGCCCCTCAGCGAAGAAGCGCTAAGCGCAGAAGCAGTCTTTGCCGTTGGCACGAACGTTACCTCTGGCGTGGTAGAGTTATAGATAATACCTGTGTTGGCAGGAATTACATTCGATGTTATGGCTACAGTCTTGATGGTGTCCACAGCGTTTGTAGTGGTGCGTGTCGTTACCTTCCATGCCTTTACGCCTTCTGGTATGATTACAGGGTAGGTGGTATAGAATGCGTCCCAATATTTGCCCAAACGGCTTGCATTCGCTGCTGGCTCTACTTCGAAGCACTTACGGGTTATCTTCTTCGAGTTACGCAGGTCGTAACTGAGGTGTGGTGGCTGGTTATAGCAGCAGTTCTGGTTTATAACCTGCGCACGATAGTTAAGGTCGTCCATGAGGTGAGGCACGGTGTAAGGTGTCTCGTAGTCGGTAGCGTTGATAACAAGGTTGTACACACCGTCAACCTGTGTCCATGTTACTATCTCCTCGCGCCAGTCGCCCAGCAGGTCGCCCAGCACGCAAGGGTTAAATTTCGTGCTATTGTTGAGTGTGCCGATGGTATAGTTGCCACCGTTCACCTGCATACGCCAGAACGCCTTAGCGTCGGTGTTGTAGTATTCCAGGACAGACTTGTCGTAGAAGTCGTCTGCCAGTGTTCCGTTCCAGTATATGCGGTTGTTGAGTGAAGCGCCACCACCGTGTGACACTGTCTCTGCCACGGTGTTGCCCTTCCAGTCGTAGAGGCTTGCAGATGCGCTGTGCTGGAAGTAAGAGCCTTCCGACTCTGGGTCGAAGTGAGCCATCAGTCCGCGACCAGTATCGCTCGTAGCGGTCTGTCTTACGAGTATCTTGCCCGTCTTTGCGTCGCGCAGGTCGGCTCCGTAAGGTTTGTGCTCGTGCGACATGAAGACCTCAAGTCCTGGGTTCTCTGGGTCGAAATCGCCGAGGTGCAAGGCGTCGCCATGTCCCAATCCGGTGCGATAGAGCAGCGTGCCGTCACTCTTCAGTGCAGCAGAGCCATAGACGATGTCTTGTTTGCCATCGCCTGTGCAGTCGCCCACGCTAATCCAGTGTGCTCCCTCGCCCCACAGTCCTTGTCCTGATGTTGTGTTACGGCTCACCCAGCGTTCCTTCAGCGTTGTGCCGTCCCAGTCGTATGCACCTACAAAGGCACCACTATAATATCCGCGCGCAAAGATTGGCGATGGGTTATGGTCCTTACCGTCGAGCCATGCTATGGCAGCGAGATAACGCTCTGAGCGGTTCTGGTTGCTGTCGCCCCAGTAGTTTAGTCCTGCCGCATAGTCTGTATGATAAGGAATAGTAGCCAGTTCCGCACCCGTCATGCCGTCGAACACGGTGATATACTCCGATCCGTGGTCCTGTTTGCCACGACTGCTCTTGAGGTTAGCCGTTGGGTCGTCGTTGCCAAGGAGCACGTAGTTGCCCTGTCCGTCGATGGTGCCAGGGGCAGTCTTTGCCATAAACTCACCGTAGCCGTCGCCATCAAGGTCCCATGCTATGAACTGCATGGTGTGGGCAGAGGCAAAGAAGTTTTGTCCCATGTCGATGCGCCAGAGGCGTGTGCCATCGAGTTTGTAGCAGTCGAAGAACACGTTTGATGTTGCACCGCTACTGGCAGCGTCCTTCTCGTTAGAAGGTGACCACTTAAGGATTATCTCATACTCACCGTCGCCGTCCATATCGCAGTAAGAAGCGTCGTTAGGGGTGTATGTAGCACCGAGTCCTGATGGGTCGGTAGGTGCGCCGTCCTTCAGTGGAATGTAGAACGTCTGGTTATCCCAAGTCTTCTTGCTCACCTCGGTCTCTATGATGTTACCGTCCTTGTCTATCACCTCAAGACGGTAGTAAGACGATGCCGTAGCACCCTTGTCAAGGAAGTTTGTCTTGCCAGTGATGAAGTTTCCGCTATTCACCTTCGTTGTCTGTGCAACTGCCGTAACTCCGCGCCATAGGCGGAACTTCAGGTTGCGGTCGTCCGTAGCACGTGCTCGCCATGATACGAGGTTGCCGTCAGACTTATGCAGTGCCATGAGTCCGCGCTTCAGTGGCAGGGCTGCTGGCTTTGCTGGGCGTGACGTCACGCTGAACACTACGCCAAACGTGAGGCTGGCGTCATTGCCACTGGCGTCCTTACCATTGAGGGTCACGTTAAGAATGTTGTCCTTATATTCAAAGGCGGTTGTAACGCCTGTCATCCCCTCTGCTGCGGTAGCCTTGAAGTCGGATGGCTGTGCATAGAGTTTGGTAGCGTAGCGGGCGGTCTCACCGTTCTTTAGGTCTTTCACAATGTCGTATAATGACACTTCCTTCGCCTCATCGGTGCCCGTCTTAGCGTTGCAGGTCAGCGTAGAGATGAAGTCTGACGCGCTCCATACCTTAGAGTCGGTGTCGCCCTCCACACGGATGTTGCGCAGGGCCAGTTCCTTGTTTGTTCCTACACCGGTAATGTAGAGCACTACAATGAAGCCCTTGCCCTCCACGTTATAGTCGTTGACGTAGAACTCGTGGTGGCTGTAACCTGTGCTATTGCCACTCTGTATCTTGTTGCGCAGTGGCGTAGCGGAGCCTAACTCCACCTCGGTGCCACCGCTTTCCTTTACCTTTACCACGATGCCGCCACCGTCGGTGCCCACCTTGCAGGCATCGAACGATATCTTTGTTGGCTTGAACTTATGTCCGTCTGTTGGTGTTATGCCTACCGCCACGTTATGTCCCGACGTTGCCGATGACACCTGTGCGGCTGGTTGCAACGCGATGAATGCTGGGTCGTAAGTCACAGCGGTATAGCCAGCATCAGCCGTACTCGCTGTCAGCAGTCTTGTAGCGGTCAGTTTAGCACCAAGGGCTAAACTGTTAGTGACGAATGGCGCTCCACTACCCGTAATATCACAGGCAGCAAGGTTGTCCTTATCACTGAGTCCCCATGTGGCGACAACGTTCTGCGCCCATGCGGAGAATGTCATGACGAGCGTCACGGCAAGTGTTAGTAATCTTTTTGTCATTATGTTAGTTGTTTGGTTGTTTTGTTGTTTGGTCGTTTGGTGGTTTGGTTGTTTGGTGGTTTAGTGGTTTTGTTGTTTGGTGGTTTGGTCGTTTGGTGGTTTTGTGGTTTAGTTGTTTTGTGGTTTTGTGGTTTGGTGGTTTGGTTATTGTAAAACTGCTACAAAGTTACTGATTATTTGTCAAATATACAAAGAAAAGGCTTGTTTTTGTAAAAAAACGTAAATTGAGGTAATCTTTAATGTTAACAATAGTAAAAGTTTACTGACATTCACATCACCGCACCCACATTTTTGCCTATCGCGGCAGTAGGCACTACCTTTGCATCAGAGTTGTTAATACTCACGCTTTTTCAGTCATGTAAAGTAGCGCTAAATATCTTAAGGAATAAATGTTAGTATGTTTTTCTTTTTCTCTGTTACACAAAATGAAACTATAAATTAGTGGATATTTAGCACGTTATTGCCCTCTCGGTTCTCTTGTAGATGTGAATCTACAGAAAACGGAGAGGGCAAATTCTTTGGAATTACACTGAAAAAGAGATATAGAGACCATAAAATTTCCGTATTCGGAGAATTCTTCGTAACTTAGCAACGGCTTAGCATAACAGAGGAATGACTAAACCACAAAACAAACAACCAAACAACAAAACAACTAAACAACCAAACCACCAAACAACCAAACAACAAAACAACAAAAACAAATGAATAGACTGTTTTCTATCATTCTCCTGTCCGCCCTTACAGTGACAGCCATGGCACAGAGCACTGTGCGCAAGTTCGTTCTAAAAAATTCCGCAGACGGCAAGTCCGAAGTAACGGTATATCTTCCATCCGCTGATGCTGCGAAGAAGGCTAACGGACGAGCCGTGGTAGATTGTCCCGGCGGTGGATATTCCCATCTCTCCATGCAAAACGAGGGACACGACTGGGCTGAGTATTTTAATGCCAAGGGCATAGCCTACGTGGTGTTACAGTACCGTATGCCTAATGGCGACCGTAACATACCGCTCTCTGACGCCTACAATGCCATCCGCACCGTGCGCGACTCTGCCACCGTGTGGCATGTAAACCCTCGCAACGTGGGCATTATGGGCTTCTCGGCTGGTGGACACCTTGCCTCCAGCGTGTCAACGCACGCTCCGTTTGAGGTGCGCCCCGACTTCAGCATACTCTTCTACCCCGTGGTCTCTATGGTGGAACGCGATACACACAAAGGCTCCGTCGTAGGCTTCCTGGGCGACAAGCGTGGCGATAAGGCGCTGCAAAAGGAATGGTCTAACTTCAATGCCGTACATAGACACCTCACGCCTCCTGCCATCATTCTCCTGGCTAACGATGACCGTGCCGTGCCACCTGTAACGAACGGTGTGGCATACTACAGTGCTATGCGCCGTGCTGGCAACGTATGTGAGATGCACATATACCCCACTGGCGGTCACGGATTTGGTTTCCGCAGTACGTACAAGTACCACGACCGTATGTTAGGTGACCTCTCACAGTGGCTTGACGACCTCAAGATGCCTACGGAGAGCGACGTAAAGGTGGCGTGCATAGGCAACAGCATTACTGACGGTCACGGCATCGACATGCAGGAACAGTTTGCTTACCCTGCCATCTTGCGCAAGAAATTGGGTAAAGGCTACGAGGTGCGCAACTTCGGTGTGAGTAGCCGCACGCTCTGCAACGGGGGCGACATACCTTACATGAAGGAGTTGGCATGGCAGGACGCCAAGGCATACCAGCCTAACATCGCCATCATTAAACTCGGGACTAACGACACCAAACCAGGCAATCGTGACGTGGCAGAGCGTGACTACTTGAAGGACTATCAGTCAATGATTGACACCCTGAAGGCGCTTCCGTCAAAACCAAAGATATACCTCTGCACACCTATACCTGCGTTTAAGCAGACGTGGGGCATCAGCGACAGCGTGACGGTGAGCCTACTCATCCCTGCCATCAAGAAACTGGCAAAGAAGAACAAGTTGCAGGTGATAGACCTCCACACGGAGTGCGCTGACATGACGGGCATGATGCTCTCTGACGGCATACACCCTAACGAGAAGGGGGCGGCACGCATGGCTGAGGTAATCTATGCAACACTCCGCCAGTCAGACAACAGTAAGAAGAAGTAAATTTTCTCTACATTACGAAAAAAGACAAACAGACCATGTCTTGCTATAGCAGAGACATGGTCTGTTTGTCTTTTGACAGTATTCATTGTAAGTTATGTCATCTCTTAATCAAAGAATCCAGGCTGCTGGTACTTTATGCCCAACTCCTTATCTACGGCTGCAATGATACCCTGCACCTGTCCGAGAGCGAACATACGACCGAGGAATGAGTAACCAGCGTTGTAGCCCTTCGTCTCGTCGCCCAACATTGTCATGCCGTGGTCAACGCGCATTGGTAACTTCTGCGTCTCGGGCTTGCGTGTAGCCATGCGGTGCTGCTCTTCCTTCTCGAAGATGTGAGCCAGTTCCACGATGTCAGCACGTCCGCCGAGGTGTGAAGCCTCTGTGAAGTCGCCGTTAGGGAAGATGTAGCAAGAACGCAGATGCACGAAGTGCGTGCGGTCGTGATACTTCTTTGCCAGTGCGGTGATGTCGTTATGACCTACAGCAGAGAGTGAGCCGGCGCAGAAGGTCAGACCGTTGTGAATGTTAGGCACAGCGTCGAGGAACTTCTGTATGTCTTCATCGCAGTTCACTATGCGTGGCAGTCCGAGGATAGGGAACGGTGGGTCGTCAGGGTGTACGCACATATCAATGTCGTACTCATCGCAGATTGGCATGATGGCCTCCAGCCATGTCTTCATGTTGTCCTGCAACTGCTCCTTGGTCACACCGTCGTAGAGTGCAAGGAGTTGGCGGAACAGTTCTACTGGTTTGTCATCACCCTCCTTGAAGTTGCCGCTAACGAAGCCCTGAGTCTTTATGACGATAGTCTCCACGAGGTCATGGTCATACTCAGGCGTTGCCTTCTCCTTTATCTGGCGCACCTCTTCAAGGATGTCGCGGTTCCACGCCTTGTGAGCCTCGTTAAACTTCTTCCATTGCTCCTCAGCACCCTCGCGCTTGAGGATGTGGATGTCGAAGTAAGCAAACTCGCCCCAGTTGAAGTAGAGGTTGCTTGAGCCGTTAGGGTTATCGTGTAGCAGGTCGGTGCGTGCCCAGTCTAACACTGGCATGAAGTTGTAGCATACGCAGTGTATGCCCTCCTTACCGAGGTTAGCGAGGGATTCCTTGTACACCTCAATCTGCTGCTGACGGTCAGGACCACCATACTTGATAGTCTCTGTCACCGGCAGTGACTCTACCACCGACCAGCGCATGCCGTACGACTCTATATATTCCTTTAGGTCACGAATCTTCTCGCGTGTCCATACCTCACCGAGGGGAACGTCGTGCAGCGCCGTTACTATGCCCTCAACGCCTATCTGTTTCAGCATGGCAAGAGTTATCTTATCGTTCTTGCCAAACCATCTCCAGGTTCTTTCCATGATTTTGTTTTTTTCGGTAGTTAAACTAGGGGGTCCTAGGGTTCCTAGGGGGGCTAGAGTTCCTAGGAGTTCTAGGAGTTCTAGGGGGTCTAGGGGGTCTAGGATTTCTAGGACTTCTAGGGTTTCTAGGACTTCTAGGATTTCTAGAACTTACATTGCTGTTACGTTAAATCCTCCATCTACTACAGCCACGGTGCCTGTTACGAACTTTGCTGCGTCAGACATCAGGTAGTGTATCGTTCCGCAGAGTTCTTCTGGCTCGCCCATGCGAGAGAATGGTGTCTGGCGTATTACTGCCTCGCCACGTGCGGTGAATGAACCGTCAGGGTTAGTCAGCAACGTGCGGTTCTGCTCGGTAATGAAGAAGCCTGGAGCAATGGCGTTGACACGAATGCCCTCGCCAAACTTGCGTGCTGCCTCCTGTGCCATCCAGCCAGTAAAGGAGTTGATGCCAGACTTTGCCGCGCTGTAACCGCAAACACGTGTGATAGGACGGAATGCTGACATGGAAGAGAAGTTGATTATGCTGCCCTTACCCTGCTTTACCATAGGCTTGAGGAATATCTGTGTAGGGATAACGGTACCGGTAAGGTTGAGGTTGAGGACGGTCTGGAACTGCTCTGGCGCAAGGTCGAAGAAGGTTTGGTCTGGTGCTATGGTTGCGCCAGGCATATTACCGCCCGCAGCGTTGAGCAGAGTATCTACACGGCCGTATTTCTCTACTATGTAGTCGCAAGCCTTCTGCATTGCCTCAATGTTCATTACGTCCATCTTCACGAACTCACACTCGCCGCCTGCTGCCTTGATGTCTGCCACAATCTTCGCACCGACGTCTTCCTTACGTCCGCCGATTACTACTTTTGCGCCTTCGAGTGCGAGATACTTTGCGATGCATCTGCCGAGGATGCCTGTTCCGCCTGTGATGACTACCACGTAGTCTTTGATGTTGAATAGATTAGCCATTGCTTTTTATTTTTTTTATAGGTTTTTCTAAGGGGGCTAGATGTTCCTAGGAGGGCTAGGAATTCCTAGGATTTCTAGGGTTTCTAGAGTTCCTAGGATTTCTAGGGGTTCTAGGGGTTCTAGGACTTTTCTTTATACAAGTTCTCCTAATAGTGTTGCTGAGGTGCTGCCTGTTATGCGCACCTTTACCGTCTCGCCAATGTGGTGGTTGCCTTTATCGAACACCACCATCTTGTTCTGCGAGGTTCTGCCGCACAGTTGTTCGCGGCTTCGCTTGCTGTAGTTCTCTACAAGCACCTCGAACTCTTTGCCTTCGTCCTGCTTGTAGTTGGCTGCAGAGAGTTCTGTCTGCAGTTTTATCATCTCGTTAAGGCGACGTATCTTCACGTCCTCTGGCACATCGTCAGGCAAATGCTTTGAGGCATAGGTACCAGGACGCTCACTGTATTTGAACATGAAGGCACTGGCATAGCCCACCTCCTTCATCAGCGAGAGCGACTGCTGGTGGTCTTCTTCCGTTTCTGAGTGGTAGCCCACGAAGATGTCTGTCGTGATGGCACACTCGGGTATGATGCGCTTGATGGCAGCGACACGCTCCATGTACCACTCACGGGTGTACTTACGGTTCATCAACTTCAGTATTCTGTCGGACCCTGACTGCACTGGCAGGTGGATGTGCTTGCACACGTTAGGATAGTCGGCAATGACGTGTAGCGTCTCGTCGCTCATGTCCTTAGGGTGTGACGTGGTGAAGCGCACACGCATCTGCGGTACTGCCTCTGCCACAAGACGCAACAGTTCGGGGAAGGTTACTACCGTTCCGTCCTCTTTCTCACAGCGATAACTGTTGACGTTCTGTCCGAGTAGCGTCACCTCCTTGTAGTTACGCTCTGCAAGGTCACGCACCTCGCGCAGTATGCTCTCTACGTCGCGTGAGCGTTCTCTACCTCTGGTGTAAGGCACTATGCAGTAGTGGCAGAAGTTGTTGCAACCGCGCATGATGCTGACAAAGCCCGACAGGTGCATACCGTGGCTGCGCTGTGGCAATACGTCGCGGTAGGTCTCCGTAGTGGAGAGGTTGGTGTCGATAGCCTTCTGACCGAGTTCGCATTGCGCTATGAGGTCGGGCAGAGAGAGGTATGAGTCTGGTCCTGCTACGAGGTCGGTGTAATGGTTCTGCAACAGGTCGTCCTTCACGCGTTCTGCCATGCAGCCCAGCACACCGATGATGCGCTTACGCCCTTCGCCACGCTTTACGTTCTCGGCGTGAAGTGCCTCTAAGCGGTGATATATCTTGTTCTCTGCGTTCTCACGAACGGAGCAAGTGTTAAGGAAGACGGCATCAGCGTCGTCTATTGTTTCGCACTGTTCGTAGCCTGCCATCTGCATGATGCTCGCTACTACTTCTGAGTCTGCCACGTTCATCTGGCAGCCGTATGTTTCTATATATAGTTTCTTCATTGGTCGTTATTGATGGTACGTTGGTGTTGAAACGCCAACGCACAAGGAAAGCCCTAATGTTCTTTATTCCTTATAGTTATTGAGTTTCGTGAGGTAATACGCCTTCACGTCGTCCCACTTATAGTATGGTCCGCTGACGGGAGTGATGTCTTTAGGCAGCGTTGTCTCGTCTTCGTTCAGCAACACTTTTACGAGGGTGTCACCATTGCCCTTCGGCTTGCGGTAGAAGATGAACTGCACGTTGCTGCCCATCATGAAGATGTTGTAGTCGCGCCAGCCGTTTTTCTCTACGTCGTCAAGGTCGCGGTACTGTGTTCCATAGCCGTTGAGGTCGAGCAGGCATACTAATGGCAGCACACATACCTCATGGCCGTAGCGCAGGGTGGCTCCAGGCTTAGGCAGAGCCAGTGAAGAGTCTGCCTCGGCTATTATCTTACGCAGCAGCACACGCTGTGAGTATGGCTGCGTTCCGCCGTTGAGTGGTGATGGTCCGTAGGTGATATACCAGTTGGCGTTGCGTGCCAACCAGATGTTGTAGAGTTCATCGAAGGTAAAGAAGTCGTAGAGCGAGAGGCTGTGACGCAGTTCGGTGCTCTGCAGGTTAGAGCACATTTTCCATATCTGGTCCACGTAGAATTCCTTTGGTTTCTTCACATTTTCCTTCCAGTACTCCTCGGTCTTGAAGATGCGGTTCATGAACGGCACCCAATCTACGTATTTCTTCTCGTACTCACGATATGCCTTTTGTGCCTCTGAGCCTTCGGGCATGCGCTGTCTGAAGAGCGGTTTATCGTCGAAAATAATGTAGTTCATGTCGCCAGCGGAGGCGTCCAGTCGGAACGTCAACTCTGGGTTGTGGCGTTGCAGGGCGAGGAGTGCGTTGCTCATAGAGAGTATGCAGCGCACTATTGTCGAACTGTTAGCCTTAATGTTCGTCTTTCCCCTGAATACAGATGGGAATCGTTCGTACATACGTGATGCTATCTGGTCGTGCTGTTGCGCACCGCGCAAGGTTAGTTCCTCGATATGGCCCATGGCGTCATCGCGTATTATGCGTACCTTCTCCATGAGTTCCCTGCCTTTCGGTGTCAGCATACCGTCATCGTTGGCTTTCTTTAGTATATCGTAAGCCTTGGTGTATGTCCAACTGCCTATGAGGTTGCGTGAGCCGTGGCGTCCGTAGTGGCTTATGTAGCACGCCTCGTATCCCTTTGGTGCGGCTGTTAGTTGCTTCTGCGGACCGCGGTAGGCCACGTAGTTATCGCCTGCCAGCGTTATGTCCTTCTTAAAATCGTCCAGTGCCGTCTGTGCGTTAAGGGTGAGACAGACTACTAATATAAATATAGTTGCTATAACATCTTTCATGTTGCAAATTTACTTAAAAGAAATGTAATGGCAAAATAATGAAACGAAAAATACCAAAAAGTCATGCCGCAACATGCCCTTTTGGTATTTTTAAGAAAGTACGAACCTTTTTTTTGAACTATGCTATTCTCCGTTTACCAACAGCAGTTGTACTAAAGCCCAGTCTTGGTCGTTGGCAAAGGCATCATAGTAGTGTGCTTTCTCTCCATTTATCATGCGTGGATAGAGGAAGGCGCAACTTGCCTTGCCGTCTTCCGCAAACAGGCTGAGGTTGCCCATCACGGTTTCCATGGCTCGCTTGCGGTACGAGGTATCACCCGTGCACAGTGCATAATAATAGTATGTAGAAGCGTTTTCGGTGCTCCAGTAGTGTGGGAAGGTGTCTCCGAAGGTTTGTTTCTTTCCAAACCAGTAACCGTCCCAGTGCCTTATCGCAATGCCGTTAAGGTGATGGCTCGGCTGGTGTCCCGCGAAGCCTTCGAGTGCTGGCAGCATTGTTCGCACGCCTTCAAGGTATCGCTGTTGCTTTGTGGCGAGGTATGCCTCGCAAAGGAACTGCACCGCTGGCGCGATGATGCTCTGCTCGTAGTTCACTTCATGGCCTGGGAAGTTCAGCCCATTCTTTACAAACACGTCGGCAGTCTTGCAGTAGTCTGCCAACAGTGTGTCGCGCTGCTCCGTCATGTTAGTCTCTTGCAGTACTCTGAGGCTCTGCGTCACGGGCATACCGATGGCATAGAAGCCGTACCCGAAGCGGCGGAAGAACGCCCTCATGGTGCGGTAGCCGTACTCGGCGTATTTCTTGTCACGGGTGATGTCGTACATACGGAAGTAGAAGTCAGCCACCCAGGGGTAGTTGTAGCCGCGTATCTTCTTCTCTCTCTTATAAGAAGAGAACGTGGTAAAGTCGGTATCCTGTAGGCGGGTCCTTACGAAGTCGGCGTATTTTTCGAGTGAACGCATTATTTTCTGGCTCGGGTGTGTTTTCTGCCATTCTGCCAACAGCACGCCCATGCCCAGTCTTTCCCTTCCGTCGTTAGTGTCGCTGCTGCGTCGCGCGTCGGTGTTGAGGTATATGCTGTCGCCATCGCAGTCATATACCATGTAGGCACCGTAGCGTGGGTCACTGGGGTTGTTCATCTGTTGGTGGTCCATGATGAAGTCGATGCGCTTGCTTATCAGGTTCTCTACAGAACTAACGCAGAGCAGGTCTGCCCACGTCTGCTTGCCCTTTGCGTAGTTCAGCGTCACTCGCTGCTCGCCAGGCTTCTGCATACTGACGTGCTTTGTCTGTATGGTTCCCTTTGCCGACACCAGTCTTACGATAGCCGTTTCTCCTTTTTCATAGACGTATTTGTCTGCCACTGCCATTGCTCCGCCATTGCTGAGCATCTTGTTGACAAAGTCCTCGTGGTCACTGTATGTAAAGATGCGCCACTCTAAGACCATCTTTGCACCCTGCTTCAGCACGGTGTCGGCTGGTGCCAGGGCTATCACGCCACGTGAGTTAGAGCCTCCCTTTGTTCTGTCGCGTTCCCAGATGTCATAGTCGGAGACGCTTCCCCTCACTGTCATCAGTGCTATGCCCTCTCCGTGTCCGTCCATGCGCTGTGCTTCCACGTAGGCAGCACTACCTCCTGCCCATATATGCGTGTTGCAACGCGCTGTCATGCAGGTTTTGCTGTCGGGGTAGTTGTCGTTGAAGGGGGTGTAGATGCCTATATTGGTCAGGCGTGCCTGTGTCTTGCCCGTATTGGTAAAGGTATATGTCTCGGTCAGTTCTCCTTTCTTCAGAGTTCTCACCACGGTGATGTCTATATCGCCAGCCTTATATCGCACGGTGCCCTTTGCCGAGGTGGCGTATGGCGTTGCCCATGCTGTGCGTTTGCCGTTGACGGTCATGTAGCCCAGTCCCCATCCGTAGTTGTCTTTTACCCACACATACTGCGAACCGTCTGTCTTCATCAGCCAGTTCATAGTGTTGTCCGTCTGGCCTGTTATGGCAATGCTGTTCAGTGCACCGGTGCGGTCGTTTGTGGTGTAGGTGACGTCGCCAGCAGAGGCGACAACTGTTGCGATGAGCAACATAAAGGAGAGGAGAAATCTCATTTTTCGTATGTTTTGTTAATGTTAGTAAACGCTTGCAAAGTTAGCAATAATAATTGTTTCGGGAGCATTCTTGCGTATCAAAAATGGTAAACGAAGTATCATTTTGCCCCTTCTTACCCCCTTTAGAAGACAATAAGGGCGAAGATACCGTTATGGTTCTTCGCCCTTTTACACAAATCGAAGGAGGATTTTTGACCTATGATGAAAAATTATTTACGCACTCTACTCCATGTTTTCACTGTTCCGTCGCTGTATGTGGCACGTGTTACGTATATGCCCTCTGTTGGCGGAACTGTCAGTTCTGTGCCGCTGACGGTGTAATACTTCAGAGATACAGGCTCTGCGTTTGTCTCTATGGCGTTGACCGCCGTTGGTGTGTCGCCCTTGGTGTGAGAGAAGAGCCAGTTGAGCCTTTCCGTGTTGTAACTCTGTATGCAGGTCATCTCGTGTGTCCAGCCCTCTTCGGTAGAAACGTTCACGTCGTCGCCCAGTGTCTTCAGGCTGTTGGCGAAGGTGCAAGCAGCGTCTGCATCCATTATGTTGTCTGCCGTTCCCATGACCACGCATACTGGTGTCTTAGCCACATTTTCGGCAATAAGCCCTGAGGTATTGCCCGCTACTGGCATTGCCGCAGCGAAGAGGTCGGTGTAAGCATTGAGCATACTCCATGTGCCGGTGCCGCCCATTGAACCTCCGAGGAGGTAAATGCGGTCGGGGTCGATGTTGCCTATCGCCACTTGTTTATTAATAAGTCCGGCGAGCACAGGGTTCATCTTGCCTCCCCACGACATTGTTGATGAGCACTGCGGAACGAGCATCACCGCGCTCATGCCCTTGTCGGCTATGTAATTATATATGGAGTCGATGCCTGGCTCCAGCAGTTGCTTCTCGTTGTCGTTGCCCTTGCTTGACCCTCCGTGCAGATAGATGACGAGTGCCATCTTCTCTCCGTTAGAGTTTATGACGGCTTTGCGGTATGGCAATGTCGTTGTCGCGAGGGTGAACGACTCGCGTGCGAATTTCTCCACTGCTGTCATAGTGGTGTATGGTGTGCGCAGTGCCTCCACCTGCGCTATGTTGCGAGCCTCTGCAGAGTGATATAGGGTGTATGCGGCACCCGTCTTCAGTTGTGGTGATGTCAGCATAAGATTCATCACTGGTGCCGTTCCGCCTGCCTCCGTGGTGTAGTCACGTTGCAGGTCAAACGCCATCACGTTGTTTCCTTCAGCGTCTTTCAGCGTCATGGTGCCCATAGGCAGCAGCCCGGTGAAGAACATTGTGGGCTGCGCACCTTCCGTAATGACGGGTTTAGGCACCTGCTTGCTGTCGCCGCCTATGCAGACTATGCTTCCTCCCGTGATGTAGAGTTTCTTGTAAGGTGAGCGGTCGTTCACGTCGATGCCCAACTCGTGCAGGTAGTTGCCCATGGTGACGATGTCGCCACCTTTTACATAGAGGCTGCTGTTGGTGTCAATGCCGTCGTTGTCGAGTGACGAGAGGTAGTACGTGCCCCCACTGATGGTAACATTGCCGGCTGCGTTGATGCAGTCGTCATAAGTAGTAATGTTATAGTCGCCTCCCGTCAGGGTCATGGCGGCTTTGCTTTCCAGTCCCTCTCCGCCGTCTTCGGTGGTATGTATGCGTATGGTGCCGTTGGCAATCAGCATATCCTTCTCAGCCTTCACCGCCTTTGGCGAGTTACTCATGTTGTCGGGTATGTCGTCAGGCGTGTCGCGCAGGTTCTCGCATGACGGGTCGATGTATCGTCTGCCCGTGGTGGTAACGTTGATGTTGCCTCCCTTCATGGTAAAGATACTGTCGCAGTTGATGCCCTTTCCGCCTTCGCCAGTGCTTAGCAGCGTCAGTGTTCCATTGTTTATGGTCACGTTGCCAGCGGTGTTGATGCACGATGGGGCCTTGGTCTTCATGTCTTCCTCGTCCCAGAAGCCGCCTCCTGTGGTGGTGACATCAAGTTTCCCATTGTTCATCACGAAGCAACTGTCGAGGTTGAAGCCATCTTTTACGGTAGCCTTCACGTTGATGTCGCCCCCGTCAATGGTCAGCGTCCCCTCGCCCTTGTATGCCTGTTTGGTATTACCGTTAATGTTAAGCGTTCCTGCACCGCTGATGATGCCATTGCCTTTGTTGAGCAGACACGCCTTGTGTGTGCCCAGCGAGGCGTCGGTAAGCGTGTTCACCGTGCCATCGGCAATGATGAAGCGTACCGTCTTCTTGTTTTTCGTCTTCATGGCGTAGCCCTCTTGCGAGGTCAGCGTCAGTCCGTTGAGCGTCACGGTGGCATCACGTTCGGCATTGAGCGTGAACGAACCGTTAGCGGTCTCGCCCTCCAGCGTAACAGCGATGTCCGCGTCGGCCTCCTCCGTCTGCGTCACGGTGACGTTGGCACCGTTGGTCTCTACCATGGTGTAGGGCTGTGCCTCGGCAGAAACAGTCGTCACGGCTTCAGTGCCGTTATACTTCACCGTCACAACATTGGCGGCATGCACTACCGCTGTCAGGACAAGCAGCAGCAGTGTTGTAGTGATTAGGTGATTTGTCTTCATAACTTCTTATGACTTTTTAGTGTGATATATTTACTCGTTTCGATTTACATCATTTTCCCAAATTTACCATTTTCGCCTACGGCGCACATCCCTCAGGTATATACCTCATTATCAAGCATTAACGACATCGTGTCATGCTCCACGCCCTTTTGCGCTGTAATCACTATGCTTTTACTGTGTAATATCTATCCTTTTACATGGTAAAAGCACAGAGATTACAGCGTAATTAAGCCCCTTTTACTCTATTTCCGAAATTTACCATTTTTTCGCAAGGGTTTATCTACCCCTTCTCTGCGAATGCCTATGCTCCAGTTGGCGCATCATCTGGCGTTCCAGTTCATAGACCCTGTCAATCTGTTTCGGTGTAAGGAACTGCCTGTAGATGTTGTAGTATTTTTCCCTAATGGCGAGAATCTGCTTGCTGCGCTCAAAGCGTTGCCGCATGTTAGAGTCAGTTTCTCCTCCCGACTGTTTTCGGTGTGAGAGTCGTGGTCCGAGTGCCCATATCTCTTTCTGATAGTCACCATAGGTCTTCACGAACCTCTCCGTGGTCTTGGTGTCGAGGGCTATGGTGTGGGCAATGTAACGTGCCTGTTTCTCTGCCAGTTCCTCGCGCGTAATGGTTCTTTCGCTTCTGGAGTGTTGCTGTGCCTGCGATGTCACGCTGCCTGTAAGCGTGAGGCAGAGGGTTATCATTATAATATATAGATATCTCATGATAGTATTTTTTTTAGGAATTAGTAATCTTCTATAAAGGCATTGTCGTTATATGCTTCAAGCATAAACGCCTGATCCTCCTGCGATAGTTCGGCGAAGGCCTCCTGCACGTCGTCCATGTCCGTGGGCTGGTTATAGTGAATAAAGCCCAAGGTGAGCAGTATCGCTACCGACGCCGCAGCGGTCCATAATTGCCAATGCGCGCGTTTACGTACCGCTACGTGCAGCGTGGGCTGCTCCGGCTGCTTAACCTGTTCCCACACCCTCTGTTGCATCTCGTCGAAGAAGCCGTCGGGCACGGTGTAAGGCATCTGCTTCGTGTCACCATTTATGTCGTTTATGTAGTCTGTCATGTTACTGAGTGTTTTTAATAAAGTTCTTTATTTTCTTTGTTGCCAGATGATATGCCACCTTCACGGATGCCCATGTAGAGTCTATCACCTCAGCAATGTCCTCAAAACTCATGTTGTCGTAGTATCTCATGCAGAACGTCAACTGCTGTTTCTCGGGTAGTGTCTGTATTGCCTGTTGCAGTCTCACGGTAGCCTCATTTGTCAAATCCATATACGAATCACCGTTTATCTGCCATAGGCTGATGTACTTATCGAGCGGCATAGAGTCCTTCATACGCTCCTTGGCACGCAGAGCCTCATTGGTGGCGATGCGGTAGATCCACGCGTCGAGCGACTTGTCGGGATTATAGTTGTGGATGTTACGAAACACTCTCACGAATGTTTCCTGCGTAGCGTCCGCCGCATCCTCATGGCTCACCACGATGCGCCGTATGTGCCAATATACTGGCTCACGGTACTTCTTCATGAGAACGCGAAAGCCTTTCTCTAAGTCATCGTTCAGTATGTCTATGATATCCTGTCCGGTCATTTACCAATATTGTTAAAAACAAATGTTACTGTAGCATTGCTTTTAGGCTGCCTTCATTATATAAGACCCAGAAAGAGGGAAAAAGTTAAAAGCGAAATTACAAATAATTTTCTTACCTCGTTTCTTTTCAGCACAATTTCTTTGTAGTTCGAAATAAAAAACGTAAATTTGCTGAAACAATAATACACCCCAATATAGGGTGAAATTACCACCGTAAGATGAGATATCTTCTCTTTATCATAATGCTTGTCGTAGTTTGCCACACGCAGGCACAGCGTCCTGGCGATGTACTACCAGAATGTCACAACACAGCAGAGAGGCAGCAGCGCATGACGCAGTACTTTACCGCCCAGCCTATTCCCGACCATGTGTTCCACCGCATGAAGGGACGGTCGTTCAGCAAGGACTGCACCATGAAGCGCTCCGAACTGCGTTACCTCCTCGTCTTGCACCGCAACGCTGAGGGCAAGACGCAGGTGGGCGAGATGGTGTGTAACAAACGTATCGCCTCGCGGCTGCTCACCATCTTCCGTGAACTGTACGAGGCAGACTACCGCATAGGGCGCATGGTGCTTATCGATGACTATGATGCCGACGACGAACGCTCCATGGCGGCTAACAACACCACGTGTTTCAACTTCCGCTTTATGACCGGATCACGCACCCGCGTGTCGAAGCACGGCATGGGCATGGCGATAGACATCAATCCGCTGTATAATCCCTACGTGAAGGGCAACCGTGTACAGCCTGCAGAGGGACGCAAATATATAAAGAACCGCGCCACGGTACCCATGGCGATACAGCGCGGCGACCTGTGTCATTCCTTATTCACTAAGCACGGCTTCCGATGGGGAGGCGCATGGCGCACACTTAAAGACTACCAGCACTTTGAATTCTGAGTAACTAACAGTAAAAAATTTTCAAAGCGCATCTATCTACATAACCATCCGAAAAATACCATCTTGTATTGGACTGCTTCCTAATTGTAAGTGTTATACAAGAAAAACAGCACATTGGATCAAGGATCAATGCGCTGTTTTTTTTCGTAACTATCCGAAAAGACTATCACCTTACATATTTTTCCAGAACAAAACGACAATTGCAAGGATAGTCTTCCATTGACGCGATTTCGTATCAAAACAATACAGGGTGGTTCTATAAATTACCTTTGTTATATTTCGAGGTTATTTTCGAGGTCAAA
>DAIUFT010000062.1:0-18139 GCA_036844425.1 Prevotella sp.
GTATAAAGTCAGTAAAAACTAAGTAATTTTGTAGACTTATTTCAGGTAAAGACAATAGAATGCTATCTCTATGCTTTTACATTGTAATCAGGTAGTGTTTACAAGGTGATTAGCACCTGATTACAATGTAATCTCTATGCTTTTACTTCTCTTTCCGATAGTGCAAAAACACCTTTTTTTACCCTTTTGAAGCATATTCCCACCTATTGTGCAGGGCGCACATTTTCTAATGCGCTATCTATCAACAATATAGCATTTCTCTCATAATTTGCATATTCAGAGCAAGAATCATGTTTCTTGATTTCTACGCCAACCATGGAGCACTACGAAAAATCAATGTGTCACTATTTCTCCATATTTGCTTCCACTTTGTTTTCTTCTCCCCACCTTTTTATTTTCTCCATGAGATACTCGCGAAGTCCCTCGTCTCCTACTACTTCCATATCGTCATACAGTCCGAGGATGAAGCGTCCTATACCGAGATAACTGCATACGTCTGCCTCGAAGAGCCACCTGCCATCCTCCTGACGAGTAAAGCATGCTGCTGATTCTGGATATTCCTCAAGCATCACGTTGTGCGACAACTGCCCCATGAGCAGCGTTACGTGCATGGTTTTCTCTCCTGAAAAGGAGAAGAGGTCTATATAAACCCGTCGGTGGTGCGACTCGTGCTCCCACGGACGGTCAAGCATCTCCACATCGCCCATGCGCGATAGGCGGAACGTTTTGTTCATCTCGCTCGACAATTCGTAACACCTTACGTCCTTATTATTATTAAGGAATAGGAATGGCTCTACTATGCGGTCGCTCACCGAATGGCTACTGGGCGAGGAATATCCTTTAATTCTCACCATCATCCCCTGTTTTATCGCCTCGTATATTATGCCGCGCATCTCCGACGTCTTGCGCTGCAGCATCTCGTCCTCAAGTATCTTAAAGTCGTAGAAGCGGTCCAGTTTCTTGTGGAGCGACTTCAGTCTGCCGCTCTCCATGCCGGCATTCTCTATCAGTTGGCGCATCAGCACGACCTCGTCCTCCGTCAGTTGCACCAGGTCATACAGTCGCTTAAAGAACCAACTGGTTCGGCTGAGGGAATAAAATCTACCTTGCCTCTCTACTATGAAGCCTGCCTGTTCAAAGAACTCTATATAATAATAGAAACTGCGGCGTGATATTCCGACATTCTCGCATATCTCTTCTACGGTGTATTGTCTGTTCTGCGTCAACAGTAGCAGCAGTTCCATTTCTCGTTTTAGGTGGTCGTGTCTCATAATATTAATAAGGTAAGTGACGGTAAAAAAATAACTTGGTACAATTTAACGGAGTAAATTACACAACAAATATGGTTTCCTTGTCATATCTTTTTGGATATTTTGAAGCCATTCATCAGTCACAATGCGTGGCATTGCTCCATCTTCATGTCTCCAAACTATCTCAAAAATCTATAACATAAATTATACCATTTTATTTTTTCACCGTCACTAAGAAAGTTTTCGTCACAAAGTTACATTATTTTCTTAGATTAAGAGACATCTTTTTAGGCGCAATTACAGGAAAAATGCATTTTTCTTGCATATTTCAGAAAAACGTTGTACCTTTGCATGTGCATGACATAGGGCTTCACCTATGCCACTATCTTATGATGGTCTGATAGTTCAATGGATAGAACAAGTCTCTCCTAAAGATTAGATCCGGGTTCGATTCCCGGTCGGACCACCCCCAATAAGCGAACGGTGCCAGCAATATTCCAATAGCGGAACAATGCTGGCACCGTTCGTCTCCTTATAAGTAAGTGTTCAAAATTATTTTAGTGCGGTTCTATAAATTACCACCCTTAAAAGAAGCTCACTTAAAAATAATTTTGAATACAAACATACAACTTCCTATGCCCAATTTAAGGTATTAACGCATTACTTACCAACACAATGTTACTTTGAGTAGTAACACATTTTAGAAAACACTCCGAAGAAATATTTTCACATATTTTGAGTATTGTGAACGTTTCCAAAAAGCAGTACCTTTGCACTCGAAAAATAAACTAAAAAAGGTAAAAAGAAAAATGAAGAATCTTAAGACTTTGATGACTGCCGCTCTGCTTGGCGTAGCAACCATGGTTAGTGCGCAAGAGTCACAAGACAGCATCCAGTACGGTGGTTGGGACAAGTATCGTATTGGCGGTTACGGTGAGATGGTTGCCGCTTTTAAGGACTACGGAACTAACCGTTTCTATGGTCACAAGGAAGGCAACGCTAAGGAAAACAGAAGCACTATCAGTATTCCTCGTTTCGTTATAGCCGGCGATTACAAGTTTAACAAGAAGTGGATTCTCGGTGTTGAGATAGAGTTTGAAAGCGGTGGCGTTGGTACCGCATACGAATTAGAGAACACGGAGAACGGAGAATACGAGACAGAGGTAGAGCGCGGCGGCGAAGTTGCCATTGAGCAGTTCCACATCACACGCCTTATCGACCGTGCCTTCAACGTAAGAGCAGGTCACGTGATACTGCCTGTAGGCATGAACAACGGTCACCACGAGCCTCTTAACTTCTTTGGCACGGTGCGTCCTGAGGGCGAGACGAGCATCATCCCTAACACATGGCACGAGACAGGTCTTGAGTTCTTCGGCACATTTGGCAAGGGTAAGGCTACGTTTGACTACTACGCTTTCATCACTACGGGTCTTAACGGCAACGGCTTCGACCGTAACAACTGGGCGCAGGGCGGCAAACAGGGCATCTTTGAGGAAGAGAACTTCTCTAATCCTGCATACACTGCACGCATAGACTGGCGCGGAATACAGGGTCTTCGCCTTGGTGGTTCAATGTATTATTGCGCTAATGTGGGCGGAAACGCTGACAAGTCACAGACTTATAAGAACAAGGGCAAGATGCCAGTACGCATATATAGCATAGACGGACAGTATGTTAACCCTTACGTTGTGGCTCGCGCCAACTTCCTTTGGGGCAACCTAACAAACTCTAACGTGCTTTCTGCCAACAACGGTCAGTTGTCTAACAAGTCTCCTTATAGCCGTATCACTCCAGTAGCGCATAAGGCAGTGTCTTACGCTGGTGAGGTAGGATTCGACCTTCGCAACATCTTCGGCTGCGAGAAGTTCCCTAAGATTCTGCCTTTCGTGCGCTACGAGTACTATAATTCACAGGAAGACGTAACAGCACCTTACGTTGCTGACAACCGTTGTAAGGTTAGTATGTGGACCGCAGGCATCAACTAGCATCCACTGCCAGAGCTCGTCGTTAAGGCAGACGCTACCACACGTAGCATTGGTAGCGGTGCATATAACAGCGAAAACGAGTTTGCCGTTGGCGTAGCATGGACTGGTTGGTTCAGCAAGAAGTAACATTCAGAAAAAAGAAAAGAATAATAACAAATAAAAATAAAAAGGTAAAAAGAAATGAAAAAGAATTATTTCCTTATCGGTCTCCTCGCGTTGGGACTCGGTTTGTCAGTAGCTTCATGCGGTGATGACGACCCAGTAGACGACGGTAACAAGGGTGGTCAGACCACAGAACAGACTGAAGAAGAGAAGGCTCAGAACCTTGACTACACATCTGAGAACGCTGCAGCATGGGGGAACTATGCTATTCACGTGGCTAACTTGTTAGTGAGCGACGCCCAAAAACTGAACAGTGAGTGGGTAAACACTTATGCAGAGGCCTTCAAGAACCACACCGGAGAGTCAGGTTTCCGCTCAGGTGCTGACTGCGTTGACCAGATGATTGACGGTATGTGCGACATTGCAAACGAGGTAGGCACATCAAAAATCGGTGAACCATACAACCTTTTCAATGCTGATAAGAAGAACCAAGCCCTCTATGCCGTTGAGTCTTGGTACTCATACCACTCTCGTGAGGACTACTGTAACAACATCCTCTCTATCGCTCGTTCACTGGCTGGCACTCGTGTAGAGAATGACTTCATCAACAAGACATTGGCACAGGCTGTCGCTGACGGTAGCATAGTAGCGAATTCTATCCTTGGTCACTGCTACAATACTCCTTCACTGAAGGTTAAAGGCGAAGAAGTTTGGGAAAATACTAAGGCAGCTTGGAACGCTATCTACAACATTCCACAGCCTTTCCGTAACAACATCGGTTCTTACCAGACTACTATCGCTATGCAGGCTTGCGCTACATTGAACGGTAGTCTTGAAGGTATCAAGACTGACCTTCATAATTCTTTCTTAGACAACGACGCCGTTGCTGAGAGCATTGCAAAGCAGTTCGTTGACGTAGTTGTACTGCCTACATACTCTGACCTCGCAGCAAAGAACGTTGCACTCCAGGCTGCTGTCGTTAAACTTCAGGCTAATCCAACAAACAAAGCATTTGAAGACGCTTGCGATGCATGGATGGAAGCACGTAAGCCTTGGGAGACATCAGAGGCGTTCCTCTTCGGTCCTGTTGCAGAACTTGGTCTTGACCCTAACATGGACTCATGGCCTCTCGACGCTGTTGGTATCTCAAACCTCTTGAAGTCTCAGAACTGGAGCGAGATGGAATGGAGTGGCGACTTCGACGAAGAGAGCAATGAAATCGGCGCAGCACAGTCTCTCCGTGGTTTCCACACACTGGAGTTCCTTCTCTACAAGAACGGAAATCCACGTACTGTGAAGTAAGATAAAAGAAGATTTTGCGATTTAATAAAGGTGAAGGCGGGAAATGTAACGATTTCTCTCCTTCACTATTGTGGTATAATAGCGAGATTGGTTGTTTAGTGGTTTGGGGATTTTGTTGTTTAGTTGTTTCGTTGTTTGGTGACTTAGTTATTTCTACACTATAACATATTCACATTCAACAAAACGACTAAACAACAAAACCACCAAACAACAAAATAACTAAACAACCAAATAACGAAACAAGTAAAGCATGAACTACAAGACTTTTATGCTCCTTCCACTGCTTGCCGCTTCGCTGACAGCGTGTCAAGAGGACACGGAAGGGGTGGATAACTTTACAGAAAAGCACGCGAAGGACCTGGAGACTTACATTCTCTCGGCTGGAACGTCAACAATTTTCTATAACTCTTCAAAGGCTTACGACATCGACGCGGAATGGCTTAGCGGCACTTACGCTACGCGTTTCCAGACTGGTAACCGCCTTTACGATAACGTTACGGAGGGTCACGGACCGGTATATGCTGGTTACTCATGCGGCTCTTGCCACATGAACGCAGGACGAACAACACCTGCCGTATGGACACAGGTAGGCACCGACCCCGACGGAACGCCCATATATGGCTCTGGAACCAACGGTATGTCGGCTATGCTCGTATATGTTAACCGCAAGAACGGTGTTTTCTTCCAAGGCTACGGACGTGTGTTGCACGACCAAAGCATATACGGTGTGACCGCTGAAGGTAAGTTGCAGTGCCGTTGGTACTACGAGAAAGGCTCGTTCCCTGATGGAGAAGAGTATGAGTTGGCACGTCCTCAGTACACAATCACAAAGTGGTACAAGAAGATGTGGGACGATGTGAAGCACGACTCTGTTGAGATTAAGCCCGAAGACCTCTTCTGTAGCGTCCGTCAGCCATTGCGCCACGTGGGTATGGGACAGATGATGGCTCTTGACCGCAGCGAGATTGAACGCCTCGCTGCACAGAGTAACTACCCTGAATACGGCATCTCAGGTCGTGTTAACTACGTAACGGAGCGCGGTGTAACAGGTGTGGGACTGTCAGGCAATAAGGCTCAGCACCTGGACCTTACCGTGGAACTTGGTTTCTCTTCTGACATGGGTGCCACAAACTCTCGTTATCCAGAGGAGATATGTGAAGGACAGAGCCAGATGACGGAAGGAAGCATGATGGGACTGACATACGATAAACTCGATGTCTCTACCGCCGACATGGAGGATGTGGACCTATATCTGCACTCACTTGGTGTTCCTGCACGCCGTCGTGGTAGCACAACACGCCAGGTAACGCTTAAGAAATCTAACGGCGAGACTATCACTATGAGCGAGCGCGAGGTGAACCAGATGGGTGAACAGGCGTTTTACGAGGCTAAATGTCATCTCTGCCACGTAACGACCCTGCACACACGCCCACGTGGAGCGACCCTGCTCAACGGCACAGAACTGCCTTGGCTCGGCAGCCAGACCATTCATCCATACAGCGACTACCTGCTACACGACATGGGAAGCGAGATAATGGGCGTGGGTCTTAACGACAACTACTGCTCAGGCACAGCCCGCGGCAACGAGTGGCGCACCACACCACTGTGGGGAATTGGTCTTCAGCAGAAGGTTAACGGTCATACCTACTTCCTGCATGATGCACGAGCACGCAACCTAAAGGAGGCGATTCTCTGGCACGGTGGCGAAGGAGAGGCGTCTAAAAACTTATTTAAGAAGATGGACCGCAGCAAGAGAGACGCTCTCATTTACTTCTTGCAGTCGCTGTAAAAAGCATTTTATAGTGACGATGAAAAAATAAATTGGTATAATTTATGTCATAGATTTTTGAGATAGTTTGGAGACATGAAGAAAGAGCAATGCCACGCATTGTGACTGATGAATGGCTTCAAAATATCCAAAAAGATATGACAAGGCAACAATACTATATATATTATTTATTCCGTTAAATTGTACCAAATTATTTTTTTATCGTCACATAATCACAATATTCATAAACTTAACACTCTTAAAATATAATGAAAAAGTTACTTGCAGCACTTGCTGTCGCTGCTTTTCCAATGATAACATTCGCTCAGACAGAGAAGAACGAAGAACAATATGACGCAGAAAACGGTATCGTAACAATCGGTTCCGACCGTATGTTCCAAATAGAGTCAAAGGACGGACAGTTCTCTTTCAAGCCATATCTGCTCATTCAGACTACGGCTAACTTCAATTACTATGATGATGAGGGACTGGACAAGGCGTATAATCAGGACAATGTGGCTAACTCTGGCTTCAGCATTCCTTACGCTGTGCTTGGTTTCACAGGTAAGGCATGGAACAAAGTGACCTATAACCTCTCTGTTAACGCCGCCGCTACAGGCTCACAGATACTGCAACAGGCATGGTTTGACGTTCGTCTCACTAACGGATTCCAGGTTAAGGTGGGTAAGTTCAAAACTCCATTCTCTTCTGCTTACCTTACTACCCTCGGCGAGACATTGATGCCAAGCCTCCCTACTTCACTGACATCTACGGTCATCATGCCTTACGTTCTTAACGCTCAATGCCCTACTATCGGCACAGGCTTCGACCTCGGTGTTATGGTTCACGGTAACATCGGTACCAAGTGGAACTATATGGCTGGTCTCTTCAACGGTACAGGCTCTGGCACTAACAAGGCTACCAAGACGTTCTCTGACGACTGGCACATTCCTTCTCTGCTCTATGCAGGACGTATTGCTTGGACTCCTTTTGGTGCAATGCCACGCACTCAGGGCAACAGCAAGATGCTGAATGAAAACAAACTGGAGGTAGCACTATCTGGTGGCATCAACGTTGAGAGCGAAAGCGAGAGCACTAACGACTCACGCATGGGACTGGAGGTTAACTATCTCTACGGAAAGTGGTACTTCGGTGGTGAGGCTTACTGGATGCACGTGGGCTTTACAAAGCGTCAGAAGATTGACGAAGGGTTCGACTACTTCGGTGGTTACGCTCAGGCAGGCTACTTTGTTCACCCACAGGTGCAGGTTGCAGCACGCTATGACTTCATGGACCGTAACGGTTCGGGCAAGGACGGCATACTGAATATGCCAGCAGTGGGCGTTAACTACTTCATAAAGAATACAGGTCTGAAGCTGTCTGCTATGTATCAGTACATCGGTCGCACAGGTCACGAGACGCAACTTGACCGTGATAACGACGACCTTGGCATTGCAAAGCACAGCGCACTCGCCACACTTCAGTACACTTTTTAATGAACCTTTTGGCATAACACGACTATAATGAAATTCAGGAACATAACAGGTATTATGCTTTTCGCAGCCCTCGTCACCGCCCTTACGGCGTGTGACGACGGTGCTGTTAACGAAAAGGTAATACAGAACATGGGTGATGGCTATAACATTAAGATTATAGGCACATTCAATGGCGTTAATACATGGTCAGGAAAATACTCCGTTGCTGCCGCTTGTTATGAGGAAAACGCGGAGTACTCAATATCGCAAAGGGTCATACCTGCATCCGCTGAGGGCGAACAAGACACCATAGTGCTCAGCAATGTGCCCTCTACCGTGAAGACGGTGGAACTGGCTGTGGTCAACAGTCTGCGCAAACGCATCGCCACTATCCATTCTTTCACCATACCCGAGGGACAGAGTAAGAACGACACCATTAAGATAGAGGTGGGTAATACTGACCTTAGTATGTTCTCTGCCATTAATAATGGACTCTTCCAGAATACTACAGTGAACTGCGCTCAATGCCACTCATCCGCTCATGCCGCTGCTAATCTCGACATGACAAGTGACAATGCTTACAACTCTCTCGTTGGCGTCACGGCACATAAGAACGAAGATTACATGAGGGTTAAACCAGGAAACGCTGACGAAAGTTACCTATATAAGGTGCTGACGGAAGAGCCTGCCGAGGTACATTACTCACATGGCGCGCTGATGGCAGACCACCAGACCATGCTTGAGATACTGAAAGCGTGGATAGACGGTGGAGCAAAGAAGTAAAACACATAAAGATTGCATTCATGAAAAAGACAAAGATAACATTTGAAGAGATTGGAGTAAAGGCGGAGATTGCCGCTTTCGCACCGCAAGATAAGGTTGCCGAGTTCCACGTCATGCTGCACGTAGATCCTCGCGACGAGCTATTTGCTGGTCAATTGGAACGTATCTACAAGGCTGAACGCCTCATCATGGAGCAGGAAGACATTAAGGGCTCAACGGTAGTGATGAAACGTTACTTCCTAAGTGACTCTGCTAACCAGGCTCCTTTGATGAAATATGAGAAGGATAGTTCTGTTTCTATCATACAGCAGGCACCGCTCGACGGCAGCAAAGTGGCTGTATGGCTATACCTACAAAAGGGGACGAAGGTGTACAACGAAGACGGTGTAATCGTGGCTGAGCACAACGGCTACCGCCATCTGTGGAAGATGGGGATGCATGAGCATAAGGGTGACTCCGCATGGCAAACGGAAAGTCTACTGATTTCTTACGCTGAGATGCTTCAGAACTATGGTGCAACACTGGCAGACAACTGTATTCGCACTTGGTTCTTCGTAAGAGACGTGGACACTCAGTATGCGGGCATGGTGACTGCACGTAAGGATTTCTTCAGAGAACAGGGACTTACGGAGAAGACTCACTACATCTCCAGCACAGGCATTGGCGGTTCGCCTGCCGACACTAAGGCACTTCTGCAACTTGGCACCTACGCTCTTACTGGCATGAAGCCATCACAACAGCAGTACCTTTACGCACCTACTCACCTGAACCCTACTTACGAGTATGGCGTAACGTTTGAACGCGGAACATTAGTTAAATATGGCGACCGTGGACAAATTTTCATATCAGGTACAGCATCCATAGACAATAAAGGCAATGTTCTTTACGTTGGTGATATCGTGAACCAGACCAGACGTATGTGGGAGAACGTGGAGAAACTGCTGGAAGAAGGTGGTGCAACGTTCAACGATGTGATGCAGATTGTCGTTTACCTTCGTGACAGTGCCGATTACCTTACTGTCAGTCGTATGTTCAAGGAGAAGTTCCCTGACACTCCTTATGTGATTACCCTCGCCCCCGTATGCCGTCCGGCTTGGTTGATAGAGATGGAGTGCATCGCTGTGACCCCTAATGCCTACCAGGAGTACAAGGAGTTCTAAGCCACGACAGCACTCTACATACGGCATAACGCCATTCTACTGATAATGAAAAAAATTTATATAGAAACAATACCTTTCGTAGTTGCTGCCATTACCGTTGTGGTTATGGCGGCTTCTACGTTTATTGAGGCTTCTAACGGTACACCTTTCGTCAGCCAACACATCTACGGCTCATGGTGGTTTGCCGCTTTATGGGGCATACTATGCCTCACTTCACTATGGGTTATAGCCCGATCATGGTCCAAAAGCAAATGGGTGACTATGGGGCTGCACCTCTCTATGCTCCTCATTCTTGCCGGAGCACTCGTCACTATGCTTACGAGTGCAAAGGGAACACTGCACCTTCGCCAAGGGGAGAGTGTCTCTGTTTACAGTAAAAGCGATGGGACTATGGCGCAGTTGCCTTTCATCTTGCATCTCACCTCGTTCAAGGTGGTATGCTATCCTGGCACACAGGCGCCACAGGATTATGAAAGTCATGTTACGTATAATTGCATGGCACATAACGAAATAGGCGAATACACGATATCAATGAACAACATTTTTCACAGCGATGGGTTCCGCCTCTACCAGTCTTCTTTTGATCCTGACATGAAAGGCAGTTGGCTTATGGTCAACTACGACCCTTACGGCACCTCTATCGTCTATACTGGCTACGCACTTTTCGCCCTCTTCTCGTTGCTGATGTTGCTGCGTCGCAGTGGCAGATTGAAGGCTTTGCTTAACAGTCCGGCACTGAAGCGTGGGGCTATGTCAATGCTATTACTATTCGCTATTACCGCTTTTGCCTCAGCCACTGGCAGCAACGGAGGCACGTCGGTGGTAGAACGTGGGCAGGCTGACGGCTTTACGGAGAAACAAGTGCTATACAACGACCGCGTGGTACCGATGAATACGGTTGCCATAGACTTTGTGGAGAAGACGACAGGCAGTCGTTCTTTCCGCTCATTGACGCCCGAACAGGTGTTGCTTAGTTGGATGCTTTATCCCGAAGAGTGGCAGTATGTGCCCATGATACGCATTAAAAACGCCGCCCTGCGCGAGCAACTCGGTGTGGAAGGCGACTGTGCCCGCTTTGTGGATTTCTTCAATTCGGACGGCAGTTACAAACTGAACGCGCTGCTATCCTCACGCGGTAGGCAGTCATCTGCCTTCAATAAGGCTGTAGATGCTGCCGACGAGAACGTGGGTATCATCCTTATGGTCACCAAGGGACAACTCTTTAAGTCTGTCCCGGCTGCCGCACGACGCCCTGACGCAAAGATAAAGGCGGAGGTGTTGTACAACAAATGCGACATGACCAACATTCTCTTCAAGGTTAATCTGACGTTAGGTCTGCTGCTTTTGGTCGTTTTCATGAGTCGATTGCTTAGTAATAACACTACTACGAAGAAGGGTTTAGCATGGAAGTCAATGCACCTGGCATGGCGATACGCACCCATTGTCCTTGTCATCGACACCATATTGCTTGCTGCTTACTTCTGCTTGCGCTGGTATGTGGCAGAGAGCATACCGCTATCTAATGGCTATGAGACCATGATTTTCGTAGCTTTGGCACTGCTTCTCATTGGCTGCGCACTGTGCAGACGACTTCCTTTCGCTGTGCCTTTTGCCTTCCTGCTATCAGGTTTCACCCTTTTGGTGAGTCATTTAGGGCAGATGAACCCACAGATAACGCCCCTTATGCCCGTGCTTCACTCGCCTTGGCTTAGTGCGCACGTATCGGTTATCATGGTATCATATTCCCTTTACACCTTCATGGCTATGAACGGCATCCTCGCTTTGATACTGATAGCGAAAAAAAATCACGACGATCAGGTTGAGACCTTGGCTGTAGTGAGTCGTATTATGCTTTATCCCGCCACACTATTGCTTGGCGTTGGCATCTTCCTTGGTTCCATTTGGGCCAACGTTTCGTGGGGAAGTTACTGGAGTTGGGACCCTAAAGAGGTGTGGGCATTGATAACAATGATGGTCTATGGCATGGCGTTCCACACGCGTTTTATGCGTTTCTTCGCATCAGACAAGGCGTTCCACGTATTCACTGTCATCGCTTTCCTCACTGTTCTTATGACATATTTCGGCGTAAACTACTTCCTTTCGGGGATGCATAGTTATGCGTAAAGGAGGAAATACGAGAATTATCATGTTAACAACAAAAAAATATCCAAACATGATGATAATATAAACAAAAAATTGTATTTTTGCAACAGAAAAACTATTAAATATGAATACCATAGACAAATACATATCATTACTCCGCAAATACCTTGCTGCTAAGTCTGGCATCTACGGTATTAAAAGGATAGGTATCTTTGGTTCTGTTGCAAGAAATGAACAGACAGAAGAGAGTGACGTTGACATCTGCATAGAAATGAACGCCCCAGACCTATTTAACATGGTTCATATAAAGGAAGACTTACAGAAACTGTTTGGCAGAAACGTTGATATTGTCAGATTAAGAAAGAATATGAACCCTATGCTTCTCAACCAAATAGAAAGGGATGGCGTCTATGCGTGATAAAAAATTACTCTACTATGCACTGCAACAAATAGCAACTACTATAGAAAGAATCATAGATAATTCAAAGAATATCAATGATTCTCAATATTATCTGCTTTCACCTGCAGGAATGGAACGTTTGGAAAGCACCTGTATGTTACTGCTTGCAATAGGGGAAAGCATAAAAGGTATTGACAAAATGACCAAGAAACAATTGCTCTGTATGTACCCAGAAGTTGACTGGAAAGGAGCGATGGGAATAAGAGACATTATTGCTCATCATTACTTTGACTTGGACGAGGCTATCGTTTTTGATGTAGTCAAGAACAAACTTCCAGGTATGTTAGAAACAATACAACGCATTATCAAAGATTTATAAAAAGCATTACACTGCAAAAACGACGAGGGACTATATGCAAGTTACGCATAACTATAAACAGAAACGTGGTTTCATGACATTCTTAACTGTCATGAAACCACGTTTTCATTACATATTGCTTGAGGTCATTCTACATATTGTCTCTCACAAGATGAGTAAGAAACAGTTCTTTGCATTAGCCTATCACTAAAGAAAACTGTAATCCTAAAGCATTTGCTATGCGTAAGAACGTAGAAAGTTGCATATCCGTCTGCCCTTTTTCTAATGATGATACGTATTCTCTTTTCTTTCCTATCTTCTCAGCCAAAGCCTTCTGTGTCATTTTTTGCTTCTTACGTTCATCTTTCAGTAATTCGGCATAATACCATGCCTTCGCTCTTGCGTTGAATTCATCGCGAGCCTGGCTTCCATGCTCACCTATTTCCTTTTGAAGATGGTCCTCAAAAGTTTTCAACTTCGCTAACTTCTCCTCATTAAACTTCAACATATGCTATTCCTCCAAATATTTCTTTAGTATTCTTTCGGCTAACTTTGTCTCCGACTTATATTGTTTTGTTCCTTTCTTCATAAAAGAATTCAATACCAATATGCGTCTACTTTCCATGAAACTTCTTGTATCTACTGTAAACAAGACAGTTCTATACTCGTCTTTGCTTATCGATATTCGCAATTCATAAAAGTCTGTATTAGCCAAATGTTTTACAAACTTCTGACTAACTACCAACTGAGTCGATATTATATTTAACGCATAACGGTACTTATCTAATAACTTAGAAGACAACGTACTATAATACTCCTAAAATTCATCTGAGAAGATTATTTCCCTTATAACACCTTCTTTCTTCATGATGCAAAAGTAAAAAAAAGAATGATAACCACCAAACATTTCTGGTAATAAATTCATTACTTTTCATATTTAGTGCTCTTTTATATAAAATCAAGCGAGGGGCTATATGCAAATATCGCATATAGCCCCTCGTCATTTATTTATATTCTCTTCCCTACTCCTCCACTATGGTGAAGTCAAGTTGCTTCTTGTCGAGGTTGGCCCTTGCTACCTTGATGCGTATCTTGTCGCCCAACTGATAGCGGTTGTGGCGACGACGACCTACAAGGCAGAAGTTTCGCTCGTCAAACTCATAGTAGTCGTCCTTCAAGTCGCGCATCGGCACCATGCCCTCACAGTGGTTTTCGTCTATCTCGGCATAGATACCGTAACTCGTTATGCCTGAGATATGGGCGTCGAACTCCTCGCCTACGAACTGTCCCATGTACTCTACCATCTTATACTTTATTGAATCGCGCTCTGCACTTGCCGCTACGAGTTCCATATCGCTGCTGTGTTCGCACAGTTCCTCGTAGTGGTCTTGGTTGGCAGAGCGTCCGCCATTGGCGTAACGTGTCAGCAGTCGATGTACCATCGTGTCGGGATAGCGACGTATTGGCGAGGTGAAGTGCGTGTAATAGTCAAACGCCAAGCCGAAGTGACCTATGTTATGCGTGCTGTACTTTGCCTTCATCATGGCACGCAGAGCCACTAACTGTATGGCGTTGCCTTCTGGTTTGTCCTGACATTCGTCCATAAGGGCGTTCAAGGCACGTGCTGTTGCTCCCTTAGTGCTGGTAGATTTCATCTTATAGCCAAACTTGACCACGAACGAACGCAACGTCTCTAACTTCTGAGGGTCTGGGTTATCGTGCACACGGTAAGGTAATGTCTTCGCCTTCTTGCCCTTAGGCACCTTACCAACACTTTCCGCCACGGTTTTGTTTGCCAGCAACATGAACTCCTCAATGAGTTTGTTTGCGTCCTTAGAACGTTTGAAGTAACACCTGATAGGCTTTCCTGTCTCGTCTATATCGAAGCGCATCTCCTCGCGGTCGAACTTCACTGAGCCATTAGCGAACCTCTTGGCACGCAGCAATTTTGCCAAACGGTCGAGTGTAAGGAGTTGGTATGCGTAATCGCCTGTGAAGGTATCCTTACGCTTTTCTATGTCGTCAGCCGTGAGAGCCACACCTTCTACAAATGGTTTTGTGGTGTCGGCGCGGTTGTCTTCTATTATCTTCTGCACCTCTTCATAGGCATAGCGTCGGTTACTCTTTATGACAGTGTGCACTATGCGGTACTTTTTCACCTCGGCATTGTCGTCCATGTCGAAGATGACACTGTACGTAAGTTTCTCTTCATCGGGGCGAAGCGAGCAGACAAAGTTACACAATCGCTCTGGCAACATTGGTATGGTGCGATCAACGAGGTATATACTCGTAGCACGTTTTACCGCCTCCTTATCAATAATAGAGCCTTCGGTTACGTAGTGTGAGACGTCTGCTATGTGCACGCCCACCTGCCACAGTCCGCTTTCCAGTCGCTGTATTGACAGGGCATCATCGAAGTCCTTGGCATCGTGAGGGTCTATGGTGCAGGTAAAGACATCGCGGAAGTCCTCGCGCTCGGCGTAATCCTCTGGCGTTATCTCGCCTGTTATCTTATCCGCAGCCTCTTCTACCTCCTTAGGATACTTGTATGGCAATCCGTACTGGGCGAGAATGGTGTTCATCTCGGCATCGTTGTCACCCTTCTTACCAAGTATGTCCACTACCTCTGCAACTATATTGCGGCGTTCTCCGTCAGGCCATTGTGTTACTTTCACTACTGCACGGTCGTCGGTCTGCCCCTCTTTCAGTTTGTCCTTAGGTATGATGATATTGGTTGACAGTGGTTCTTGCGGTATGAGGAAGGCGAAATCGCTGTCCACACGCAGTCTGCCCACGAACTGGTCTTTCTTCCTTTGCAGTATCTCTATGACCTGTGCCTCACGTATATGGTTGCGACGACGCGCCATGAGACTGAACTTCACGCGGTCGCCTTCAAGTGCCGACAGTGAGTTACGCTCTGCCACGAATATCGGTTTGTCGCTACCGTCGGGCACTACGGAGTTCTTTCCGTTAGGCTTTGCGTGGAAGATGCCTTCCATCACTTGTGTATTGTCCGCCAAACGGTATGAGGAATCGGTCACCTGAACAAGGAAATCATCCCATGCCATCTCCTCCATGATGTCGATAGCGAGCATCTTCAGCGGGTGAGTATTAAGTTTTAGTGCCTTAAATATCTGCTTCATGGAGAACGTTTCCCCTGGTTGCGTAGAGAAGAACGCTTCTATCTTTTCGGCAAGTTGAGCCTTGCTCATGCGCTTTCCGCCTTTCTTCTTGTCCTTTTTGTTTCCCATAGTCGTATAATTTTAAGTTGGGTTAGCATTCATGCTTACACCGCAATATATTAATACGGGTGTACACACATTTTTGTTACAATTTGTAAGTAAACAGGGTGCGTTTGCTTACAGTTTTTATTAGCTCTTTCTTACATCGTAATTAGGCCCAAATTACACGGTAATCAGGTAGTGATTACTCGGTAAAAAGGTAGTGATTACACGGTAAAAAGGATGCTTTCAGATTGTAAGTTGTTATGGTCGCAGTATTTTGTTGTATCGCTCTGCATCGAGGAGCAGTTTCTTTGCCTCATTCACCTGCGTATCAGAGGCAAGCGAGTTGGCAATGGCTCCCTTCTGATAGTAATACGCTGTTACTATCTCTGACTCCAATATCTGTTGCAATACCTTACGGTTGTTGTCGAGGTCACGTCCAAGGTTATGCTTCAGTTTGTCCTTCAGTGCCTCAAACTCCGCCTTGGCATCATCATAATAGCCTTCGAACTTGGCTATCTTCACGAGTTCGTCATACGATTTACTGGTCTCGCGGTCATACTTAAAGCCACTCTCCAGGACCATTTTCTTAAACTCTGCATAGTCGGCATCGGTCAACTTAAACTCCTTGGCGGGTGCTATTGTCTTGTGATTGCGTATGTAGTTAAGGACATAGGCATACATAACCTCTGTAGAATCGAGTCCACTCTCGCGCAGATAAAAGGCTATGTTCGGCAGAGAATCGGCCTTCACCTCCACATCAGGCTTTATGCCTCCGCCATCGCGCACTATTCTTCCGCCACGCGTCTTAAACTCATGCGTCAACGAGTCTGGTATGTGTTCACGGTAGCCACCACCCGTATGCTTATAGTTTATAGCCTGAATGCAGCGTCCTGAAGGTATGTAATACTTTGAAGTTGTAAGTTTTAAGTTTCCACCATGGGGCATATCCACCGGCAACTGTACCAATCCCTTGCCGTAAGTACGTGTGCCCATGACCACGGCACGATCCAAATCCTGTAGTGAGCCAGCCGTTATCTCACTTGCCGAGGCGGTGTTACCATTGGTCAATATCACCGTAGGCATAATGGTATCGAGTGGCTCCTGCTCTGTCTTATACTCGCTGTTCGAACGTTTAATCTTACCCTTGGTTGTAACAAGCGTAATACCCTTCGGCACGAACATGTTCACTATCTTTATCGCCTCAGCCAAGGCGCCACCGCCATTGTTACGAAGATCGAAGACCAAGCGGGTCATTCCCTGCTGACGAAGGTCAACAAGGGCTCGGCGTATGTCGCGTGAGCACTCGTCAGTAAACTGCGTAAGGAGCAGGTAACCTACCCCATCGCCTAACATACCATAATAAGGTACGGACGGCAACTGTATTGCTCTACGCGTAATCTTCAGCGTTATGTCCTTATTCTTTTTATTTTTCTTACCTGTTAACTCCTGTCCATCGTCGCGACGTATCTTCAACATAAAGGTCGTTCCTGGCTCTCCCCTCAGATGACTTGATACGTATGCCACGTCCTTACCGAGCATAGTAGAGTCATTAATGGATACTATAACATCGCCCTTGCGCAGTCCCACCTCCGCTGCTGGCATGTTTTCGTAGGGTTCGTCTATAACGACATTGCCGTTTCTCATGTCCTTTCTTATCATAGCACCGATGCCCGCATACTTGCCAGTCAGCATGGTGCGGAGTTCCTTCACCTTGTCCGACGGATAATACGTGGTGTAGGGGTCGAGCGAATTGAGCATGGCGCGGATGCCATTGCCAACGGTTATCGCTGGGTCGAGCGTGTCCACGTACATCATGTCCAACTGCTTATATATAGCGGTAAAGGTTTCCAGTTCCCTTTCTACATTATAATTATGGTCTGAAGCGGTATTCTTTGTCTGCGCATTCTGCGCCATGCCGGGTACAACGGCACACATAACGAATATAAGGTATAAAAGTTTCTTCATAGTCTATGTATATACATCATACTGCAAAAGTACATATTTTCCACAGAAATACATCGTTCGCAGGCTTAAAATACCCAAAAATCATATTATTTTAACGAAATCGCAAAAAAGAACGCAGAAAAATTTGGTAGTTTCAAAAAAAGTAAGTACCTTTGCATCGCAATTCAGAAACAACGAATAAGCTTCCATTATTCCTCTGAAATTGCAACTGCTTCAATAGCTCAGTTGGTTAGAGCACCTGACTGTTAATCAGGGGGTCGT
>DAIUFT010000063.1:0-17653 GCA_036844425.1 Prevotella sp.
TTTCTTATTCTGAAGGGGGTATTATCCTATTCGCAAAAATGGTAAATTTGGAAATCGTGTAATCACTATCTAATTACATTGTAATCACTACCTAATTACATTGTAATTTGGGCCTAATTACAATGCAATCAAGGCCTAATCACAACGTAATTGGGCATCAACCACTTTTCAACTACTTAATTGTGTGATTATCAGTATATTACAAAATTAACAACAAAACATCACCAAAATGGTAAATTTTGGAAATTGGTAAATTCTTGCTTTACCGGCTTCACGTATTCTCTCCTACCCTATTGGGGAGGTAAGGGAGGGGGACTGAAATGCAACTGTGCCCTATTTTAGTTAACAAAGCATAATTATTTTGTAATATCTACTACCTTGTATTGCAAAGTACTAATATTTTATATACCTTTGCTGCATAATCATTCAGAGATGTAACCAATGAACATAGACAATGCCAAATCACAGATGAGGAAAGGGATGCTGGAATATTGCATCATGCTCTTGCTGCATAAGCAGTCGTCTTACGCCGCTGACATCATTCAGCAACTGAAGGAGGCGAAGCTGATTGTGATGGAGGGAACGCTCTACCCACTGCTTACCCGACTGAAAAACGATAAACTCTTGGCGTATGAATGGCGAGAATCTACTCAGGGACCACCTCGAAAGTACTACATTCTCACCGCAGAGGGAGAGCAATGCCTCAACGAACTGAGCAAGGCTTGGGAAGAACTGGCTCATACGGTGAACGTATTGAACAATGTCATAATTGTTATTTGGTGTTTTTGTTGTTTAGTGGTTTAGTTATTTGCGTAAACTTTCTAAGCAAAACAATAAACCTACTGCCAAACGACATACCACCATAAACCAAACAACTTAACAACCAAACGACTAAACAACCTGTCATTATGAAACGTAACATCACCATAAACCTCTTCGGACAACTGTACGCCATTGATGAAGACGCATACGAATTGCTCAAGAAATACCTTGACAATATTAAGAGTTATTTCGCTAAAAGGGAAGGCGGTGAGGAGATTGCCGACGACATTGAGCACCGTGTGGCAGAACTGCTGTGGCAGAAAAAAGAGCAGGGAGCAGAGGCTGTTAGCATTGAAACGGTAAAAGAGATTATCAGCAAGATTGGTGATCCTGCTGAGATTGATAACACCTCCAAGGACAACAATAGCGATTATGAAGCGAAAGAAGAACCGAATACCACAACGGAAGAGGAAACACCGAAGAGCAAAGGGTTGCTGAACGCATTGCGAGGACGTTACCTTTATCGTGACCCTACGAATAAAATACTGGGCGGTGTATGCTCTGGCGTGGCGAGGTTTATGGGTAGCGACAGCCCTACCTTGGTGCGCATAGCTACTATTATACTGACATTCCTTTTGTTCCCTCTTAGCAACTGGTTTAACTCTCCGCTTATCTTCATTGCTCCGATAGCCTATCTTATCATGTGGCTCATTGTCCCAGTGGCGCAATCAGCAGAAGACCGCGTGAAGATGAAGGGTAAGAAGGTGACCATTGAGAGCATTAACGAGGAGATACTCAGCGAGTCTGACTGTCAGACTGAGAATAAAGTGCAGCGCAAGAATAGCGGCAACGGCTGTCTGTCTTTATTGCTAAAGACTATATTGGTAATAATACTGTTGCCTTTTGTCTTTGTCTTCGGACTGTGTTTGTTCCTCTTCATCATTTCAATGTTTGCCATAACCAACCTGTCTGCGGATATGTATCCTGACTGGGCAACGGGACATGACGGATGGATTATGCTGTTCCTTGCACACAACAACGGCAGCATCATCACAGTGGCGATATGCGCCATACTGCTGTTTATTATTCCTTTGTTCTTTGTCGTTAAGGCATTACGACGCAACAGCAATGGTGTATCTACAAGAACTCTCGTCACGAGTGTTATCGTATGGTTGGTGTGCCTCATTACGGCAATAACCATCGGCATAAGTCTCGGCATGAACTACGATAAAGAGCGGGCGGACTTCTGGGACAACCAACAAAAAATTGAACAACAGGATGCCTCTAATGATTCTACCAATATAGACGAAGAGGAGATGAAGGTGGACACCGTGGGGTGGCAGAGTAATTCATAATTCACAATGCATAATTCATAATTATGTTATACAACCCACACAACAAAACAACTAAGTGACGAAATAACAAACCAACTTAAATAATGAACAAAAAACTGACACGCTCAAACAACCGCAAACTTCTTGGCGTATGCGCCGGCATTGCGGAGTATTTCGACATCGACCCAACACTCATCAGAGTGCTGTATGCATGCATCACGGTGTTCACGGCATTCATAACAGGAGTTATTCTCTATGTTCTTCTGGCACTGATAATACCGGAAAAGTAATACACAAGCAACTACATAAACTTAAATCATGAAGAGATTATTATTTCTACTGACCTTACTCTGCACGCTGTCGCTGACGGTTTCCGCTGCTGAGAAGGAGAAAAAGGAACAGAAACTGGAACTATGGGGACAGGTATTCGACAGTTTTACGCGCGGCAAGGTGAAGGCTTTCGTCACCGTTATGACGCAAGACTCTACCGTGGTGGACACATGTACGTGTGAGACATCGGAGACACGCTCCTACTCTTACTATGACATTGAACTGCCTAAGCAGTCTGCCTCTTACATATTCAAGGCTACTGCCGAGGGGTATGAGGACACGTATATGCAGTTTAACGTTGACTATAACAAGCGCAGGAAGTTCTACCCTATTCCTGATATCCTCATGAAAAAGAAACAGGAGGACATATATAAGGATGTGGACTTGGACGGTGTGGTGGTTAAAGGCACGAAGATTAGGGTGGCGTACAAGGGCGACACTATAGTGTATGACGCCTCAGCGTTCAAGATGCCAGAGGGTTCTATGCTCGACGGACTTATCAAACAGTTGCCGGGAGCGGAACTGAAGGACAATGGCGACATTTACATCAACGGAAAGAAAATTGACTATCTGACGCTGAACGGTAAGGACTTCTATAAAGGTGACAACAAAGTGATGCTGGAAAACCTGCCCTACTTCACCGTGAAGGACATCAAGGTGTTCAACAAAGACTCTGAGAAGAGCCAACTGACGGGAAAAATGATGGAGAAAAAGGACTATGTAATGGACGTCACTCTGAAACGAGAATATGCACGAGGCTACATCGCTAACGCTGAGGCTGGCGTGGGTTCAGAGAACCGTTGGATGGGAAGACTCTTTGGCTTGTATTATGATGACCACACGAGGGTATCTACTTTCTTCAACGCCAACAACGTGAACGAGACACGACAGCCGGGCAGCGATGGCAACTGGAACAGCAACAAGGACAACGGTCTGGTAACAACCAAGCAGGCTGGTGTCAACATTAACACGGAGTCGAAGGACAAAACGGTGCAATATGATGCCGCTGCCACCGTAAAATGGAACGACGCTGAGAACGAGTCAAGGTCGTTCACAGAGACATATAGCGACGTGGGCAGCATCTTCAGAAATAACAGTTCGTGGAGTAACAACAAGAATTTCGCTGCAAGCATGAACCACAGATTCGCTACTTACAACGAAGAGAAGACGAGCTTCATGCAAATCTATTCGAGAGTGAACTTCTCTAACAACAAGAATTGGAGCGAGAACAGCGACTCTACATACACCACCACTCTTACGAACAGAAACAGTAGCAAAGGCTTTAGCAAGACAAGACGCTTCGATATTAACGGCTCTATGTATGCTGGTCATCGCTTTGCGCAGGACGATATGATATTGTTCATCATGAACGCCTATTATAATACCAACAAACCTACGGACAATTTCAGCAGAGAAATGACCTATTACGCCAACACAGGCAATACAGACTTGAGGGCGAGATATAATGATTCACACAACACTTCTTACAGTTTTTCACCAGAATTATCATTCCAATACCAGTTGCCAGCGTCGCTATCGCTGACCGCAAGTACAGAATTCACACAACAGAAACAGGACATTTATTACCAAAAATATGACCTGGAACGACTGGAAGAAGCACGAAATCAGGCTATAGACTGGCTGCCATCTGCGAGGGAAGACATGGCGAGAGCGTATGATAACGAGAACAGTTACTCATACAAAGACTTGAGACGAGACTATCAAGGGTCACTATCTCTATCCAAAGGCGGGAACGACAGTTGGATGCAAATAAAGTTACCATACACTCACACTACTGAGAGAATGGACTACGTAGGCAACGGACTTGACACCATAGCACGCAGAACATACAATAGGTTTAACCCAAGAATATACTATTATTCATACGGTAAGCATAACCCTGAGGTAAACTTGTCGTACAATATGAACACGTCTGTCACAAGTTTCTACTCTTTGTTGCCGAAAAAGGATACGTCTAACCCTCTGTACACAAGGATTAACAACCCTAATGTGAAGGATGCGACAACACATAACTACTCTGTTTACATCAATTTCAAAAATGATACGCTAACGAGTAACGTCTTCATCGGACTGGACGGAAGCTTTACTGTTAACGCACAGGGTAACAGAACAGCGTATAATGCCGTAACAGGTGCTTACACAACGATGCGCGACAACATTGACGGTAACTGGAACGCGAATCTCTATGGCGGCTGGAACAGACCGCTGAACAAGGAGAAGACATTGCGAATGTACCTAAGAGGTGGCGTGGATTACAACAGAAGCGTTGACTTCGCAAACTATACTTACACCGAAAGTGGTGACGATGACATCATGAAGGCGCCCATTTCAAAGGTGGATAACGTTAACCTCAACGGCTATTTGAAATTCAATTACAACAAGGGCGACCTCTCCGCGTCTCTCTTTGGCGAAATAAAGTCAAGGCATACAAGGGGAAAACTGGACATAGTTTCGTCCATCGACGCTAACGATTTTGACTATGGCGCAACGGTAACGTACACTGTGCCAAAGGTGAAGGTGACTGTTGCGAGTGACATAACAATGTGGTCACGTCGCGGTTACACCAGTAGTATGATGAATGATGATGAACTTATATGGAACATCGCGCTGTCTCGCTCCTTCATAAAAGGCGCATTGACAACGAAGATTCAAGCGTTTGACGTTCTGAAACAAATCAATTCAAAACGCTATTGGGTCAATGCGCAAGGCAGAACGGAAAGTTGGTACAACAACATACCACGCTACGTGATGTTCAGCATGGCATATAAGTTAACACAAAAGCCGAAGAAGTAGCCCCATAGCCCCACCCCTAACCCCTCCCACAGGAGGGGAAGAGATACTATGTTTTGATTACAATATATTAGTTGTTTTTACAAACTGTTGTGGTATTTCTTCCTCCCCTATGGGGGGAGGTTAGGTGGGGGGCTGGGGGTTAGTGGTGGGGCTTCAATTCCAAACAACACCAATCGTTATCCGTTTTACGGTCTTTCTCGTGCAGACCGAGTTTCTCTGCCGCCTCAAGGAGCAGCGGGACGTCTGCCTCATAGAAGCCACTGAGGATAAAGGTAGCGCCACTTGCCATCACGCTCTTGAAGTGTTCAAGGTCGGCAAGGAGAATGTTACGGTTGATGTTTGCCACAACTACATCAAAGAGACCATCTACATGCGACAGCACACTACTGTTACCCAGTAGCACTTCCATACGGCCATCTACCCCATTAAGGCGTGCATTATGCATGGCGTTGTCAGCACTCCACTCATCAATATCATACCCCACGGCACTATCGGCACCACATTTCAACGCTGTTATGGCGAGAATACCCGTTCCGCAACCACAGTCGAGAATGCGTTTGCCATGAAGCGGGAGGTTGAGAAGTGTGGAAACAATCATTCGAGTGGTCTCATGCGTGCCCGTTCCGAACGCGTTGCTGGCGTGAATACCTATATTAATAGGTGTAGAAAAGTCGTTTTCCCCCTCTGGGTTGTTGCGGGCATCATAGATAGTAACCTTACCATCCACCACGATTGGTGCGAAACCTTCCTGCTCCCACGCTTCGTTCCAGTCCTGGTCGGGTATCTCTTCCGTCTCGTATATTATCGTTGCATCTTTTATAGGGAATTCTTCTATAGCCTTTTTTACCGCTTCCTCATCATAAACGTCCTGTTGTATGTAGCCGTTTATGCCCTTGTCTGTATCCTCAAAACTCTCATATCCACACTCACCGCAGGCATCCGCCAGCAGTTCTCGACAGGGTTGAAGGAGTTCTTCGGTAGGGCAAGCAATATCAAATCGTGTAAGTAGATATTTCATGTTATAAATGTTAAATACTGCGCAAAGTTAGAAAAAAATAGGGAAAAACCTATATAGTGTTAGGGTTTTTCCGTATATTTGCAGTGAAAAAACAGATAATTTTGCAATATCTGACAGGAATTAGGGTCAGAAAGGTTTATATGCCCATCACCAAGGCATCGACAAAAATGACTAAAAGCCAACTTATTATGACACGACATTTCATCTTTACAGTACTATCTTTATTCATCGCCATGACTGTTGCAGCGCAAGACGATGACATGTACTTCACACCGAAACATCAAAAGTACAACACTACGGTGCGCACTCCACGCAGCGAAGTGACCGATGCGTATGACTATAACGACAATTACAATAGCGATTACAGCACTGGCAACGGCACATACCACTCTGGTTCGATAAGGAACGTGGACGAATATAACCGCCGTGGACGCTATGGCGCACAACAGTCATGGCGCGACACGACATATTATGCTAACGATTCCATTCTCGTTTCAAGGGAGGATTACGAGAATAGCCGCAGAATGAAGCGTTTTGACGGCTACAACAACGTAACGCTTATCGTTGGAGACCCATGGTATTACGACTCATGGGCATACGACCCATGGTACAATGGCTCATGGTATTGGCGCAGCCGTTGGTACGATCCATGGTACTATTCATACTATGACCCATGGGGATTCGACTTCGGTTGGCACGGATATTGGGGCTATTCACACTACTATTGGGATCATTCCTACTACTGGCACAGACCTACCCCTATATACGGAGGGTGGCATGGCGGTGGATTCCATCCCGCTCCAGGACGTCCTTCTGGTGGCAACTGGCAACGACCCAACAACAACTACACCACGAACCGCCCAGGAACACGCATCTATGGCGACAACAGAGCCACACGAAACGTGGGAAGAATAATGAACAGCGTACGCAACTACAACGGGCAAGACAATACTACCACGCAGCGTAACACTACCCGACAATATACACCTACGCAGCCATCACGCAGCAACTCCTTCTCTACGCCGAGCAGAAGCAGTAGCAGTTTCTCAAGAGGAGGAGGCGGTTTCTCTGGAGGAGGTAGTTTCTCTGGCGGTGGACGCTCCACCGGTGGAGGCGGTAGCAGAGGCATCGGAAGGAGATAACGCTGAATACGCCAAAGAGGAAAGAGAGAAGGTGCTTAATTAAGAATATAAACCTTATAAAATAATGAAGAAAAAAACACTTATGGCCGCTATGATTCTAACCTCATTAGCGGCAAACGCACAGGAGACTTACGAGAGTGCGCAACTGGCAACGGAAGACCTTAACGGTACAGCGAGATATGTTGGTATGGGCGGAGCAATGGAAGCACTGGGTGCAGACATCTCGACCATGGGCACAAACCCTGCTGGTATCGGTCTGTTCAGAAGGTCATGGGCTGGCATCTCTGGCGGTGTAACATTCCAAAAGCAGGGCTACAGCAACATGGGCACTAACATAATAAACGACAAAAACGGTGTTACCAATGCTGATGTTAACCAGGCTGGCTTCGTTTATGCTACGCAAGTAGGCTCGCAGTCGTGGTTTAACCTCGGCGTAAACTTCCACAAAAGCCGCAACTTTAATATGGTTGCTAACGCTGTTAACAGCCTTAACGGTGCGTCATCACTCAACAAACTGAGTGTAATGCGACTGGCAAGCCTTGCTCCTGACGCACAATACTGGCAGAGAAACTACGACCCTACAACTATGAACAGGAGCAGTTACGACTCTCGTTGGAACGAATTGAGTTACCTTGACCAGATGAATTACAACGCTCTTAACGAGTACTTCGTTGGCATTGAGAGCGATGATGATGGCAATACGATACACCAAGAGGGTTACAGCGGTGCTGACCAGTACTGGGGTTACAACAAGAACAGCGGATATATTGGCGAGTATGACATCAACTTCAGCGGCAATATCTACGACAAAGTATATCTTGGCGTGTCATTAGGACTGAAGGATGTGCATTACAAGTCAGAGACTGGATATGCGGAAAACCTTATTGACGCAGACGGACTGCACCGTGGTACCTACGCCATGTCAGACAACCGAGAGGTTACGGGCACAGGTTTCGATATTAAGTTCGGCATCATCTTCCGCCCTGTAGAGGACTCTCCGTTCCGCATTGGCGCATACATTCACACACCAACATGGTATGACCTCACCTGCGCAACATCAATGGCAGTTGGTGCTGACTTTACTTACGATGGTCAGACATATAGCAATACTTCCTCAAATCCATACGGTATAGAGTACAAGTACAAGATATCTACACCGTGGAAGTTCGGTCTTTCCTTCGGACATACTATCAACAACATGGTCGCTATCGGAGCAACTTACGAGTATGCTGACTACTCTTACATCAAGAACAAGATTGTTTTCAATGACGACCATAGCATCTACGAGAAAGACTACGGAATGGACGCCAACACAGAAGCGTCTCTTCGTGGTGTCAGCACCGCAAAAATCGGTGTAGAGGTAAAGCCTGTTCCTGAGGTTGCCCTGCGCTTAGGCTACAACTATGTCAGCCCTATGTACAAGGATTATGCTTCTAAGGACATCAACGTATCGCCTGACCCTGACTACGGAAGCAACGGCAGTTACTACTCTACGTATGACTATATCAACTGGAAAGATACCCACCGCGTAACCTTCGGTGTAGGTTTCGCCCTGACAGAGAAACTTAATCTCGACATGGCTTACCAGTATTCTACGCAGAAAGGCGACTACCATCCATTCCAGTCTATCGATGGTCTGAACACATATAGCGTAAAATCAAACGGAGAAACAACAGGGGCCGTTGCAGAAAGCATATATGGTACACCTACAAAGATTAGGAACAACCGCCACCAAATAAACGTAACTTTAGGCTACAGATTCTAAGATAGCACCACACAATAAAAAAATACTGATACAAAGGAGTGAGGAACAAACAACGTTCTTCACTCCTTTGTTTTGTAACATGTACATAACAATAAATAAGTAATTTACCGTTAGTGACGAAATGCAATCCGATAAACGTTGCACAATTCACGGAATTATAGTACCTTTGCAACAGTTTTTTAACAACACCAAACAAAGATATAAATACATTTATGGAATTACAGAACCTACAGAACGACTTTAAGGGAACTGCATGGAAGCACGAAATCGATGTGCGTGACTTCATTCAGCACAACTACGAACCCTACAACGGAGACGAAAGTTTCCTCGCTGGTGCCTCGGAGAAGACCACAAAACTGTGGAACAAACTCTCGGAGATGTTTGAAGTAGAGCGCGAAAAGGGCGTTTACGCTGTTGAAACGAAACTTCCTCAGAGCCTCGACACATACGGAGCAGGCTACATTGACAAAGAGAACGAAGTTATTGTAGGTCTCCAAACCGATATGCCGCTGAAGAGAGCCATCTTCCCTAAGGGCGGAATACGCATGGTTCAGGCTGCGCTCATGGCTTACGGCTACGACCTTGACCCTGCAACGAGGGAGATATTCACCAAGTATCGCAAGACACACAACGAGGGAGTGTTCTCTGCATACAACGAGGACATCAGAGCAGCACGCCACGCTCACATCATCACAGGTCTGCCTGACGCTTACGGTCGTGGTCGTATCATCGGTGACTACCGCCGTATCGCACTCTACGGAACCAAGAACCTCATTGAGGAAAAGAAGCGTTTCCACAAGCGCATCGACATACAGGAGTTCACAGAAGAGATTGTTCGCTGTCGCGAAGAAATTTCAGAACAAATCAATGCACTCAAGGCTTTCGAGCGTATGTGTGCCTCTTACGGTTTCGACGTAAGTAAACCAGCCACCAACGCACGCGAGGCTGTGCAGTGGACATACTTCGGTTACCTCGGTGCCGTAAAGGATCAGGACGGTGCAGCAATGTCACTCGGCAGAGTTTCTGCATTCCTTGACATCTACATTCAGCGCGACTTGAAGAACGGTGTCATCACAGAGGCTGAGGCTCAGGAGATGATTGACCAGATGGTAATGAAACTTCGTATCGTTCGCTTCCTCCGTACACCTGAGTATAACGACTTGTTCAGTGGCGATCCTATCTGGGCTACCACTTCTATCGGTGGTATGGGCATCGATGGTCGCTCTATGGTTACTAAGACAGACTACCGTTTCCTCCACACACTCTACAACATGGGACCTTCTCCAGAGCCAAACCTTACTATTCTTTGGAGCCCACGCCTACCTGAGGCATGGAAGAAGTACTGCGCTAAAGTATCTATGGACACCAGCGCAATACAGTATGAGAACGATGACCTTATGCGCCCAGAACTCGGTGATGACTACGGTATCGCTTGCTGCGTAAGCCCAATGAAGATTGGTAAGCAGATGCAGTTCTTCGGTGCTCGCGCCAACCTCGCCAAGTGTATGCTCTACGCTATCAACGGTGGTCGCGACGAAATGAGCGGCAAACAGGTTGCTCCTTGCTTCGCACCTATCGAGAGTGAATACCTCACATTCGAGGAATTCTGGCCACGTTTCGAGGCTATGATGCGCTGGTTGGCCAAGACTTACGTCAATGCACTGAAGATTATCCACTACATGCACGACAAGTACGACTACGAGGCATTCGAGATGTCGCTGCACGACGGTGACGTTCAGCGCACACGTGCTACAGGTATCGCTGGTATCTCTATCGTTGCCGACTCTATAGCAGCCATGAAGCACTGCAAGATTCGCATCATTCGCGATGAGACAGGTCTTGCTGTTGACTACAAGATTGAGGAAGGTGAGTACGTACCATTCGGCAACAACTGCGATGAGACAGACCAGATTGCCGTAATGCTTACCGAGAAGTTCATGGAGTATCTGCGTCAGCACCGCACATATCGCGACGCTGTTCCGACACAGAGTCTGCTGACTATCACATCTAACGTGGTATATGGTCGTAACACTGGTGCCACACCTGACGGTCGTAAGGCTGGTGTTCCGTTCGCACCTGGTGCCAACCCAATGAACGCTCGCGACGTGAAGGGTGCTATTGCTGCCCTCTCTTCTGTGGCTAAGTTGCCTTTCCACCACGCTAAGGATGGTATTTCATACACCTTCGCCATCTCTCCTTCTGCACTTGGCAAGGACCGTGACACACGTGCCGCAAACCTTGTAGGACTCATGGACGGTTACTTCGCACCAGACGGTGGTCAGCATCTTAACGTCAACATCTTCGATCGCGAACTGCTTGTTGACGCTATGGAGCACCCAGAGAAGTATCCTCAACTCACAATACGTGTCAGCGGATATGCCGTTAACTTCGTGAAGTTGACTCGCGAGCAGCAACTCGACGTGCTGTCACGTACCATTAACCACAGCATGTAAGAATAATTCATAATGCACAATGCATAATTCATAATTTATAATGCATAATGCATAATTAGGATTGTTGTGCATTCAGATACGACAGAGCATGATTACACCATGGGAAAGCATTGGAGTAATCATGCTTTTTTGTTTTTATTCCACACAAAAACATTAAGACTTCAGAAGAAATATGACAAAAGGCAAGATACACTCCATTGAATCCTTCGGCACCGTTGACGGTCCTGGCATCAGGTTCGTTACCTTTATGATGGGCTGTCCGCTACGTTGCCAGTTCTGCCACAACCCCGATACATGGGACATCAACGGCAAACACCAATACGACATGACTGCACAAGAACTGTGCGATGAGGCTATGCGCTACTATAACTACATTAAGAACGGTGGCGTTACGGTCTCTGGCGGCGAACCTCTGATGCAAGCCGACTTCGTGGCTGAATACTTTAAGTTGTGTCACGACAACGGACTCCACACTACTCTTGATACGAGTGGATACTTCTGCACTACTAAAGCCATGCAGGTTCTCGACCATACCGACCTCGTATTGCTCGACATCAAGAGCATGGACCCCGACCTCTACCCTCGCCTTACGGGCGTTAAGCAAGAGAACAACCTACGCTTTCTCGACATACTTCAGGAGCGCAGCATCGACACATGGGTAAGACACGTGGTGGTACCTGGACTTACTGACAACGATGAATGGCTGCAACACCTTGGCGAACACGTGGCAAAGTATGACGTAGTGAAGCAAATAGAGATACTACCCTATCACACTCTCGGCACGTTCAAATACAAAGAACTCGGCATTCCCTACCCTCTTGATGGCGTGGAGCCACTAAGCGTGGAGCGAACTAAAGAGGTTAAAGAACTTATGTCAAAGTACAAGCCTGTGATATAAGTACGACTTACAACATGAAAGCACCCAAATTATCGTGTAACCAGAAAGTGATTACAACGGTAGTTTGGGCGCTTTTATTATGTACCACACTCACAACAGGTGAGCGTAAAAAACCATTAAACCACAACACGAAATAATAAATTGACGTTAAGATGCGCTTTTCAATTTATAAAAAAGATAAAAAGAGGGCACAAAAATTTCCTTATAACATTTTTTGCTTATAAATTTGCAAACGAAACACAGGAAATTAACAAAAAAAGCATGACTTGTGTACATAAAATGTAATTCAAACTTGATAATTTAATAATTAAATAATAAAAGAAAGATGAAGAAAGTATCAAAGTATTTGTTATCATCACTGTGCGTGATGTCTCTCGCTTTCTCCGCGGGAACATTCATTTCCGTACAGGCAGCACAGCCTGCTGTAGCAGTAGCAGGACAACCTGTTGACCTGACATACGCAGCTGATAAGGCTCTGCCTGCTGTGGTACACATCAGGTATGTACAGAACTCTAAGGTTAAAACCGTAGAGGTAGAGAGTGACCCATTCGGAGACTTCTTCGATCCATTCGGGTTCTTTGGCAATCCTAACGGACGTGGCGGCAAACGTCAGCAGCAGGTGCAGACACCAAAGAAGGAGGCTACTGGCTCTGGCGTTATCATATCAGAGGACGGTTACATCGTAACTAACAACCACGTGGTTGAGGGCGCTGACGAACTTACCGTAACTCTTAACGACAACCGTGAGTTCTCTGCAACAATTGTTGGTACCGACAAGACCACAGACCTTGCACTCATTAAGGTAAATGCAAAGAATCTGCCTACATTGCCCATCGGCGATTCTGACAAACTGAAGGTTGGCGAATGGGTATTGGCAGTTGGCAACCCATTCAACCTTAACTCTACCGTAACGGCTGGCATCGTTAGTGCGAAAGCACGCTCACTGGGTGCTAACGGTGTGGAGTCATTTATACAAACTGACGCTGCTATCAATGCAGGTAATTCGGGTGGTGCGCTCGTAAACACGAAGGGCGAACTTGTAGGTATCAACGCCATGCTCTATAGCCAGACAGGTTCATACAGCGGATATGGCTTTGCCATCCCAACTACCATAATGAACAAAGTGGTGGCTGACATTAAGAAGTATGGACAGGTGCAGCGTGCGTTCCTCGGCATTACAGGCTCTGATGCTCGTAAGTGGATTGACGCTCAGAAGGCACAAGATAAAGAGGTTGACCTTGGCGTTAACGATGGCGTTTATGTAAATAGTGTTGACGCTGACGGTGCTGGCGCTGCTGCCGGACTGGAGGAAGGCGACGTTATCACTGCCATCGATGGTAAGAAGGTTACGACAATGGCTATGCTTCAGGAAATTATGGCTACGAAACGTCCTGGCGATAAGGTGTCTATTACCTTCGTACACAAGAAGAAATCTAAGACCAACAGCGTTACTCTTAAGAATGCTCAGGGCAACGTAGGCGTTATCAAGCAGGCTGACCTCGACGTATTGGGAGCAAACTTCCGCGAAGTTACTGATGCTCAGAAGGAGCAATTGAAGATTGCTAACGGCATTGAGGTTATAAAAGTTAACAAGGGCGTACTCTCTACAGCGGGTATTTCTAAGGGCTTCATCATACAGAAGGCTAATGATAGCACTATTAAAACTATCGACGACCTGCAGAAGGCGGTGAAGGAGGCTTCTACTTCTAAAGACCCTGTGCTCTACATTCAGGGCATTTATCCTACAGGCAAGAAGGGTTACTTCGCTGTACCACTGAACAATGAGTAATATACAATAACATAATGGTGGTAAATTACAACGTACCACACGCATAATAACAAAAGAGGGCAACCAGTTATTGGTTGCCCTCTTTTGTTGTTATTTACCTACTGAAAAATAAATGTAACTATTCTGCAATACTTTATCTACCCTACCTTTATCACATGTTTCCTTCTGTGGTTCTTAGCCAACAGGCGATGCTTGCGCCTGACATACTTCTTATAGCCCACGTATGTCGCTATCGCACCGACAGTGCCAAGCAGGAAGAGCACGATACCACCGCCAAGGTTGTCGCCCTTGACCCTCGACCACATGTCAACAACTGCTGGTGTGCTCTCTCCGGCGTCGTGAATCATGGCGCAACGTGCCACTACGCTACTGTCAGGGTACATAATTGGGTTGAGATGTGCGCATCGTGCCTTCTCGCCAAAGAAGTAAGCAAGGTTTACTGTTGATGGATAAGCCACAGAATCGCTCATGGTTTGCAGTATATTGTCTGTGGCAATGCTACTGACGTAACCCGTGGCATCCATATTAGCAAGTGCTACATCACCCTGACAAAGGTAGTTAATGAAATAGGCTGCCGCCTTAGGGTTACCGGCATATTTAGGTATTACCCATCCGTCAAACCAAACATTACTACCCTCACGAGGCACGTTGTAATTGAGATGTACATTGTTTTTCTCTGCCTCTTCTATCGCCCACACGGCATCTCCGCTCCAAGTCATGTTAAGGAGTGCCTTGCCTTTAGTCATTGTCTCCTTGCCAAAGTCGGCTTCCCAGCCCTCGATGTTAGGCTTTAGTTTCTTTAAGTACTCCTCTACCGTGCAGATATTCTCTGGAGAGTAATCGTTCATGAGGCCTTTTACGGTGAGTGTACCCTGCGCTATCTCCCTGCGACGAGCATAGATAAGGGCTGTACCGTAACTGTCGCGGTACGAGTCTTTCATCAGTAGTTTACCCTTATAGCGTGGGTTCCACAGCGTGCCCCATGTGTAGGAGTCTTCTTCTGGCACCTGGTCGGCATTATACAGTATTCCTGCCGTGCCCCACATATAGCCCACAGCATAGTCGTGCGCCTTGCGACCAGGCACGCTGACCGCATCAATCTGGCTGACTATATAAGGCGAAAGGTTCTTTATGTAGTTAGGTGTCTTACCGAAACAGGTGTCTATAGGAAGGAGAAGGTTCTTGCGAAGCATCCTTTCGATGATGTATTCTGATGGACATACCACGTCAAAATCCTCATGACCGCGCTCTATCTTGGTTAACATTATCTCGTTGATATCAAAGGTTTGATAGATAACCCTGATATTACGCCCTGTCTGTTGCTTATACCATGCTGGGAACTCCGCTAACTTTTCTTCATTGATATAGTCGCCCCAGTTATATACTTTCAGCACTTCCTCACGTGATTCCTGCCGACTGCAACTGATAGAGGTTATCAACAGCGTGAGCATCAGTGCAAAGACTGTTAGGAGATGTAATGGATTCTTTATCATTTTGCTTTTGAAGAACGTCGGTTTATTATAAACAGTAACACCAGCACGAGCACGAAGATGATAGTACTGAGCGGTCGTAACTCTGGTGTCAGTCCGCCTTTTCGTGCGTCAGCGTAAATGAAGGTAGAGAGAGTCTCAAGTCCTTCGTTGCCTATGGTGAAGATGGTTATGGCGAAATCGTCAATGGATAGCGTTATGGCGAGCATGAAACCTGCCACCATACCGGGCAGAATCTCTGGCACAATCACCTTACGCAGTGCCTGGAAGGGTGACGCTCCGAGGTCGAGGGCTGCTTCATAGAGGTTAGGGTTCATCTGCTTCAGTCGCGGAAGGACACTAAGTACCACGTAAGGTGTACAGAAAGCGATGTGGGCAAGGGTCACGGTGAGGTAGCCTTGCTTTACGCCTACGGAGACGAAGAGCAAGAAGAGGGATATACCTATGATGATATCTCCATTAAGTATAGGTATGTTGTTGACGAACATGATAGCCTTTCGTGCTCTATTCTTCATGTTGTAAATGCCTATTGCGGTAAGTGAACCGAGCAGAGTTGATACTGTTGCCGTTATCAAAGCAATGCTTATGGTATTCACCAAGGCATCGGTCAAGGAGTGGTGTGTACCCGAAATAAAGAGGTTCTTATATAGTTGGAGTGAGAAACCTGTCCAGTTTCCCATCACCTTTGATTCCGTGAAAGAGAAGATGACGATGATTATGATTGGCGAATAGAGCAATAACAGGAGCAACCACAGGTACCCTTGACACAGAACACGATACAATGTTTTCACAATATACCTCCTTTCTCTTGGTCATTATCATCAGAAGCAAAGATGGTAGAGGCGCCTATGAGTAGCAACATAATGAGTGACAGTGCTGCACCATAGTTCCACATAGAGTTGTTTACATTCTCCTGAATGGTCGTTCCGAATAGTTTTATGTTGTTCATGGTCAGCAATTCAGATATAGCGAAGGTAGAGATTGTTGGCATAAAGACCATCAACACGCCACTGGATATGCCCGGCATGGATAGTGGTAGTATCGTTTTTATGAATACTTGCCATGGTGATGCGCCGAGATCTTCTGCCGCCTCAACGTAACTGTTGTCCATCTTCTGAAGCGTGTTGTATATGGGATATACCATAAACGGTATGAAGTTATAGACCATACCGAAGAGTAACGCACCTTCTCCGAGGGCGATACCAGCGAAATCGAACAACGCTACGGTGGCGAGTGTGCGCACAAGGATGTTCACCCACATAGGGAGTATGAACAGCATCACCACTGCATTAGCGTACTTCATCTTGCTTCTTGCGAGGATATACGCAGCAGGATAGCCCAAAAGGATGCAGATAAGCGTGGTAAGCACGGCAATACCTATGGAATAGACAAAGGTGTTCACGTCCTCAGAACGACTCATGAACTTCGTAAAGTTACTCAATGTAAAACTGCCGTTCTCGTCTGTAAAGGAATAGAGAACGATTAGTAACAACGGCAATACTACAAATATGGCGGAAAAGATGACGTAGGGCAGCGTCCAACTCTTGCGTGAATAGAAAAACTTTTTCATTACGAAAGCAATTAAATTAATAATTAAAAATTAATAATTAAAAATTATGATTACCGGAAAGGGGACTTCCTTTGCCGCCAACAACGTAGCAACTACTTTCTCTCATTGACATCATCGACGTATAAACATCGATGCACAAGGAATTCTTAGTCATAGTATAGTAATCATAATTTTTAATTATTAACTTTTAATTTATAGGGTGGTTCTATAAATTACCACCGTTATGTAAAACGAAATTAAAGTAATGACGTTTTGTCATCTTTCGGGTTCTTTTCGGTTCAAAGCGTA